>JAYOSV010000004.1:0-78904 GCA_038139415.1 Verrucomicrobiales bacterium
TCCAAATCCGTTTGCCGATGATATCCGCGCCGCATTCGGCCACTGCATCGCGCAGGGTGAACCGGTTGTGTCCGTGCACCACGTAGCTGAGGCCCTCGTCCGGCACACGCCCTTCATTGGCCGCCTCGGTGGTGGAGCTGAACCAACGCTCATCAATGCCGCCGCGGTCCAGGCCGTAGGCGTAGGTGTCGTCCGGATGCAACTTGAGCCGCTGGCCCGGTTGCAGAAACACCCGCGGCACCCAGGCCGGTGCCAGCCGCAACAGGCCGCCGGTCGCCTCCAGCGCGGCGTCCACATGTTTGCGGACATTCTTTTTGACCGTCTTGAGCTGCTTAACAGATTTAGGAGCAATAGCCAAAGTATGTCTTTCGCTTAAAACAGGACGAGGGAGTGCCTGAATAAGGGGTACGCTTCAACGCCTCATTTCCTATTCCACCACCAACGTGCCCCACATGGTAAGACCGTGGCCTGGGTAGGTGCAGATGTATTCGTACTTGCCGGGGGTGGTCGGGGCTTTGAAGTAGAGCTTGTAGGTATTGCCGGTGAGCACGAGCGGCGTGGCGGCCAGCACCTTGTCGCTCTCGGGCACGAAGCTGTTGGCCATGCCGGCAGCGCCCATGGTGGCGGCGGCGGTGACAATCTCAATCCGGGATCCCGGCTTCACCAGCACGAGGTTGTGCATCATGGGCATGGGATCGTTGTTGGTGAAAGAGAGTTCCACGCCGGCGCCGGCTTTCACCTTGAGCTCAGCCTTATCGAATTTCATTTGTGGAGCCACGCCGACGGTGAGTCGGGCCTCGATCTCAAAGTCCGGCCCCTCTTTGAGCGGCTCGCTTTGGATCTTGGCAATCTCGGGCAGGAGCGCCTCGGGCACGTTGGCGATGGCTTCGCCGCGGAAGTTCTTAAGGAATCCGGCGAAGCTGTTGCCGCCCTTGAAGCCCTCGGCTTTACGGTACCAACGGAAGTATTCCAGCCGCTGCGCATCGGTCCAGTGGCCTTTCAGATTGCGCAGTTCTTTGGCGTAATGGATCTGATCACGCTGCGGGGAGCTGGCGGCGGTAGCGGCAAAGGCGCGGGCGTAGCCGGCATTGCGCGCGAGCAGTTCGGGACTCCAGTTGTGCTTGGATTGATCGCTGCTTTGCGACATGAGGGCGAGGGTCTTAGAAGCGGCATTGGGGGATTCCAAATACACGAGCAGCGTGCTTAGCTCGTAGTTCAACGCCGGAACCGGGGCAGGATACACGGCGTCGAGTTTCTTCTCCACGGTCGCGGCGATCTTGGCGTCCGGCTGGCCCATGCGAATGAAGACGAGCTGATAGACTCGCAGGAGTTCGGCTTTCTGACCGAGATCCAGCTTGGCCCAATCCAGTCGGTTCAGGGCGGTGATGAGCTTGCCTTGCAGGGCCTTATCGCCATGGCGCGCGAGGGCGCACAGGGCGGTGAGGGCGGCTTGAGGATCTTTCTCGGCGAGCGCTTCGTCCTGCCACTCGGTGACGGGTTGGTGCTCCACCGCCACGCGGGCGGCCCAGCGGATGTGGCGGTCGGCATGGCCGAGATGTTTCCATGCCTTGGCGGCTGCGCCGGCTTGACGTTTGTGGAGGGATTCCAATTCCTGCCGTGCCTGGCGAGTGTCGGCATTGGGGGACTGGGTCTTCACGGGCTCGGTACTATCCGAACCGGTGTAGGTGACGCGGTACAGGGCGCTTTGGCCGCCACGCCCGCCGACGGTGAAGTACATGGCTCCATCGACGGGGTTGATCGCGGCATCGGTCATGCGCAGCTGGGAGCTGGCGACAAATTCCTCACGCGTGGCGGTGTACGAGGCGCCTTCAGCCGTTACGTGCATGGCGGACATGGTGCCATAGGTCCAGTCCAGGCAGTAAATGGCTTTCTGGTATTTGGCGGGAAACTTCGCGCCGAGACCGGAGACCACGCCCACGGGCGAGCCCGGGCCGATGCCGTAGGCGCCGGGCAGGCAGTCCGGATACCATTGCGGCCATTTGCCGGTGCCGGTGCGCCAGCCGAAATCGGCTCCGCTGGTGACGTGATAAAAACGGGTGGGCCGATACCACGGCGTGCCGGCGTCCCATTCCATATCCGAATCGTAGGCGAACAGTTCGCCGTCGACGTTAAAAGCGAGGTCGTAGGTGTTGCGGAAACCCATGGCGACGGTTTCCCAATTTTTACCGTTCTTATCGAAACGAGCAATCCAGCCGCCGGGAGCGCGAATGCTGCGGGCATGGCCGCGGGCATCGGGCAGACGCTTGAGCAGATGATCCTCGCCCCAATTGGTGGGTGCTAGCGAATGGGCAAACTTGTCCTGAGGCAAGGGCGTCATATTGCCTGCCACCATGTAAATGTGCTGGCCATCCGGACTGAGCACCAGACCGTGTGGGCCATGCTCACCGCCGGCGCGCAGGGGCATGATGTGTTCGTCTTTATCAAACTGATCATCACCATTGGTATCGGTGAGACGATGGACGCCGGAGGCACCGCCACCGTTTATGTTTACCCAGAGCGCGCCGTGGGCGTAGAGCAGGCCTTGGGCGCTGGAGATATTGATGTTGAGTTTCTCCACCTTGATCTCCTCGCCGCGCGGGTCGATACGGTACAGGCCTTTGTTGCCCTGGTCACTGGCGATCAGGCGACCCTTGTCATCAGCGCAAATGGCCACCCACGAGCCCTGGTCGCCTTTGGGTACGGTGTAGAGAAGATCGGCCTGGAAGCCTTCGGCTACCTTGATCGCGCCGCCATCGCCGGGGGCATCGCTGCCGCGCGCCGCGCCGGTAAATACGTTACCCCACGGGCCGTCGCCCATCTTGCCGGTGGCGATAGTCTTGCCCCAGTCAGACCCCTTGCCGGCTTTCCATTGGCCGAAAAAGGTGCGGGTTGCCTCCCAGGAGGTGTCGGTGACTAGCGTGGTTTTCTTTCCCTCCACGGTCACCTCTAACTGAGCGACAAAACCAGCGATGCCACCTTGATTGCGGCCTTCGACTGCGATGACGTTATTTCCTGCAGTCAGCAGCTTGGTAATGTCTTTGGCGTACTTATTATTCCACTCGCTGCCGGCGAGGGCGGGTTTCCCGTTGATGTGCGCGGAGAAGCCATTGTCGCAGGTGGCGATCAGTTGGGCTTTCTGAATTTTGCCGGTGGGCAGGTTAAAGGCTTTACGGAAATAGACGGTCTCGTTTTTCTCGGATCGGTCCGGCCAGATCCATTGCGGGGTTTGCGCAGAAACCAGCACGGGAGCCAGTGCCAAAAGGGAAAGCAAAATTCGTTTCATCATCAAGTGGTGAGGGGAAAACTGGTCTACCGGACGGCATGGGGCAAGGCTTTTTGACATTGGAATCCACTCAAGTTTCATGCAGGGTGCGCCTGAGCGACTGCTATGGATGGCATTTTGACACAGACTGATTTGGTTGTGTTTTTTGGGTCGCTCATTGCCGTTATGGCAGTGGGACTCTGGGTTGGGCGCCGGGAGAAAACTTCGGAAGATTATTTTTTAGCCGGTAAAGATACACCTTGGTGGGGTGTGGCCGGGTCGGTTTTCGGGACGAATGTTTCGGCCAATCACATGGTCGGAATGATGGCGGTTGGGTTTACGCTGGGATTTGTTGAAAGCCATTTTGAAATCACGGCCATCGCGGGGTTGCTGATGCTTTGCTATTTTTTCCTGCCGATCTACCGGAAGCTGCACATCTACACGCTGTCGGATTATCTGAGCAAGCGGTATGACGACCGTGCGCGGGTAGCATATTCCGTGATCATGCTTTTGATTATTGTACTCATCATGATTTTACCGGCGTTTTACATTGGCTCACGGACAGTGAATATCCTGATGCTGGATCAGGCTACGGTTCAGGGGGTGATTGATTCAGCTGCGGCGGGTTCGCCCGAGCGTTTGAGCATTAATAAAACACATTATATCATCGGAGTACTAATCATGGCTGTGGTCACCGGGGCGTACACCATTGTGGGCGGATTGAAGGCTGTGATTGTGACCGATGTAATCCAATCAGTTTTGATGTTGCTCGGTATTATGATTGTCGCCTGGTGCACTTTTAATCATGAACTTATTGGTGGCTGGGGTAATCTTCGGTTAATGGATGCAGGGGGGCATCCCGTAACATCTGGTGATGGATGGGCTCTCGGCAGGGAGAAAATCCACCTGTATTTGCCCAGCGATCACCCGCAACGGCCTTGGACCGGGATGTTATCCGGATTGTTGGTATTGCACCTTTATTATTGGGGGGCTAATCAGTTTATTGTTCAGCGTGCACTTTCGGCGCGGTCATTGAAGGAAGCGCGGACGGGCATCATACTGGCAGGGTTCGTTAAACTTCTGATTCCGTTTCTCTCCATTGGCACGGGGGTAGCGGCGTATTATTTGTTCCAGCAGGAGCAACCCGGCATCAAGTTGGACGGAGACACGGCGTTTCCTATGCTTCTTCGCGAGGTGGTGGCCCCACTAGGAGTCGCTGGCTTGGTTGGGCTGGTTGCAGCTGGGTTAGTCGGGGCCATCTTATCGAGCGTGGACTCCATGATGAATTCGGCATCCACTCTAATAACTTTCGACTTTTATAAAAAGTATATCAACCCGAATGCGACCGATGTTCAACTGGTGCGTTTAGGGAGGATTATCATCGGGGTGTTGGTATTGCTGGCAGCCGGGTTAACCATTTTGGTCTTTGACCCCAACACGCAGGAACCCTTCTTCAGCCACGTCGCTAAACACCAAAGTAAACTGGTAGCCGGACTAGTGGCGGCTTTTCTTTTGGGCATGGCCTGGAAGGGGGCCACCGCCGCGGGCGGCCTAGCCTCTATCGTCGTGGGGGTGGTTGTGTCCTACGGATTTCCGCCTCTGTACGCGGCATGGCTTGCTGATGTACCGGCGATTAAAAGTTTGTTTGGATCACAGTTCAACTTTTTCCACAGTGTCTTTATTGCATTCATTGCGGCGTCAATCGCGAATGTGATTGTGAGTAAATGCTCGGGCGTAGATGAGGAGAAATCGAAATACACGTGGGTCGGTCTGAAGTTATTCCGAGAAATGGATCTCATTCATTTCTCGAAAAAACTAATCGGCACCATAGTCGTTTTCGTGTTGCTGGGATTCTTCATGACAGGGCAGCTGATTTCTCCATTGGCGGCGGGTCTGATCGGAGCGATTTGGACATGGGTCATGTTCATGGACTCATTATTCCAGCTCGTATTATCGGCGGCAGCCAAAGGGCGCGGCTATAGCCTGCTGCGGGAAGATCGGTTTTGGGCCGGATTGCTGGCAGCCTGCGCGGTCTTCATGCTGTTCTATTTTGCTTAGGCCTCGGCCCAGAGGGTTTTCATTTTGGTTAACCCGGTGGAGATGACGTCCAGTGGGTCCTGTTCCCAGAGGTCAGCATTGAAGAGTTCCAGGCTCATGGTGCGGTCGTAGCCTTTTTCTTTCAGCACCGCCAGTTCGGCGGCGAGATCGATTTGGCCGTCGCCGAGCATGACGCGATTCGGATCCTTTTGTTCGGTTGGGGGAATGTCCGGATGGGCGTCGTCGATGTGGTAATGACTGATCTGCTCCAGCGGTATGGCGCGGAGATCGGCGAGGGTGGAGTTGCTATTCCAGTTGTGGAAGGCATCGAGGATGATGCTGGAATCGGGGTCGGCGGTCTCCTGCACAATGCGCCAAGCATCGGCGAGATTGTAGACGCTCTTGAAAAAACTGATGTACTCGAAGGTGGGGCGAATGCCTTCCTGCCGACCTATCTCCAGAAGATCCGCATAACGTTCGGGCAGATGATCCTGTCGGGCGAGTTCCAGCGGCGGGGTGGCAACGATGTACGGCGCGCCCAGCCGGGCGGCAAGGGCGAATCGGCGATGCGCTTCGTCTTTGACGAGTTGATATTCCCAGCCGTCCATGTCGCCCCATTGGCGGATGGCGATCATGCTGGGGACGATGAGGCCGTGGTCGGCCAGCGCTTGTTCCACCTCGCGCACTTCACCGCCGCGCCCGATGAAATCATAGACGTCATTAATCCACAGCTCGATGCCGTCGTAGCCGGCCTGTCCGGACAGCTCGATTTTCTTCAACAAAGGTTGGGGCTTGATGGTGCTGGTGTTGAGGCAGAATTTCATCGGCACGGATGTTAAGGGGTTCTCAGCCGAAGGCAAAGCTCTACGATGGGGTGACGCGAATTCACCTGTTCCTTCTGGTCCCGATGGTGACGGTGTCCCTATGCGTGGCGGAGATTGATTCCGACCCCAAACCTGGTCGCGTTGCCGACCCTGAAGGTCAAGGATTTGACCGGCCAACATGAGGGCGGGGCCGTGGCGCGATTCTCGCGAGGCACAAGTGAACGGGACCAGCATTCGGCTCGTGCTGCAGGCCACTCAGAAAGCGGTGGAGTAACGGCCGCTAATCGCTTAGGCTGAAGGCATGAGCGAACGCGAGTCTTCAACCTCTTCCCCTAACGGCTGGCGACCTTGGTACGCACTAGTGCAATGGAGTGCGGCCTTGGTGCTGTTGCTTCTGCTGTTGGTAGGGTTTTTTATGGGGCGCTTTCCTTCGCCGATGGGGCAGCTGGGGTTTTGTGCGTTCGGCGTTTTCACTGGCGCGGCGTTTGCCCGGATGTCTCATCCGATAAATTCGCCGCTCACACGCCTGGGCCGGGTGGCGCTGGGATTTGTGGCGGCGTCGCAAATCTTTTATCAAATGCTGGTATGGTCGGAGCCGTGGCGGGTGCATTCCTTAGTGCTGGGCTGGCGGCTTTGGTGGGGCACGGTGGTGGTGGCCGTGGGGCTGGGTTGGCTGCAGGTCTTGTGGCGGGCTGGCGCGCGTTGGGAATGGAATTCAGGCCGCACTACACTGGGCTTTACCGCCGGACTGGGGGTGTTGCTGGTGGGGTTGGCGTTTCGGGATAACCCAACGGCCACCCTGCCCGCGTGGTGGCGATGGCTGGCGGGAGGCATGGCGCTGGGCGCGGTCGTCGGTTCATTGGTGATCATTGGGCGATGGCTGAAGAGCCGGCCCAAAAACACGCGGCCTTTGCCTGGCTGGATGCGGCCGGCCTTGATGGGGGCCGGCGTGCTGGTGTTGTGCGTAGGCAGTTTTTATTTCGGCCGATTAACCATGCCGCCGCCGAGCCCCTTTGATAACGCCCACTCGTTGCTCGCCGAGTTGCCGGCGGCGGAACTGGAACAGCAACTTCAGCGCGATGAATTGCGGCTCAAAAAACTGGCGGAAGGCATGGACGCGTTGCGGGCAGATGCCGACGCCCTGCACGCGCAGATCGTCGTCCGCATGGAACGCAACGGAAACGACGGGGGCGAAGCTGAGTATCTGCCGGACGAAAGTCGTGCTATTCGACATTTGTTTATTCGCTACATGGGCTACCGCAAAGATCTACTTCATCTGGCGCGCGTTTATATTGGGTTCAAGAAAGTGCAGGGCGATGCCTTGCGCGATCGGTGTTTCCTGGTCGGGTACGGCGCGGCGGCCGTGGCGTTGGAAGCGGGCCTGACCTTCGTGGCGAAATATCGCGATAACGAGTCCGCGCGGTCCAAGCTCAACGAAGGCGAACCGGGTTGGCTGGAGCCCAACCAATTTGAGGTGGTTTATCACAGCGTGACCGATCAGCATCATTTGGCGTTGTACGATACCTACGGCAAGCACTTCAAAACGCACGCCGGCCGATGGCGGCGTGAGGGTGTGGCAGGTCCAGATTTTGAATGGGTGGCCAGTCGAATTACCCGCGGGCAGAAGGCCGTGCAGAATACCGCGCTTAATCCGGTGCGCGCGTGGTTTTCGCGGATTGGCCGGCGACTGGAGCAGGATGTCCATGTGCCGTTTTATGAGGCCCAAAAAATGATGGCCACCTTCATGGGCGATACGCGCATTGTGCGGCGGGACCCGTTTATTTCGGAAGAACTGGTGCGGCTCACGCTGGCGCGCACCCAGCTGCAGCCGGGCGATATCATTCTCGAGCGGCGCAACTGGTATTTGTCTAACGCCTTCCTGCCGGGCTTTTGGCCGCACTGCGCATTGTATGTAGGCACGCCCAAAGAACTGGAGGCGCTCGGCATCGAGTACGACGCGCTGGACGCCGAAGCCCGCGAGGCGCATCAGCGGCCTGAACACGGGCAACCGCGCGTGATCCTCGAGGCTATAAGCGAGGGCGTGGTGTTTACCAGTGCCGAACATTCCATGCACGCAGATTACGTGGCCGTGTTGCGACCGCGGTTGACCGATGCGCAACGGGCAGAGGTCCTCCGTAACGCCTTCCGCTATCACGGGCGTCCGTACGATTTCGGTTTTGATTTTTCTGATGAAAGCAAACTGGTGTGCAGTGAGCTGCTTTACTATTCCTTCGGGGACAAACTGAAGTTTGATCTCGAACCGGTGCTCGGAAAAAGCGTGGTGACGCCGGTGGGGATCATGAACAAGTTTGTGCGCGAACGCGGCACGCCCGGCGCAACGATGGATTTTGTGCTGTTCTTGGATACGTCGCCTGGCCAGCGGCAAGCCCGCCGGGCCTCGGAGGAGGCCTGCTGCGAATCGGCCACGCGTCCCAAGGGGTTTAACGAATAACGCGCTCGCCGCGGGAAATTATACGTTGAACTTGAACAAGATCACGTCGCCGTCCTGCACCACGTAGTCCTTACCTTCCTGCCGGTAGAGCCCCTTTTCTTTGGCGCCCAACACGGAACCGTTGGCAATCAGGTCATCGTAACCGACAGTCTCGGCCTTGATGAAGCCGCGCTCGAAATCGGTGTGGATCACGCCGGCGGCCTGTGGGGCTGTGTCGCCGATGTGAATGGTCCACGCGCGGGTTTCCTTGGGGCCACAGGTGAAGTAGGTGCGGAGGCCGAGCAAATGATAGGCGGCCCGAATCAGCAGGCCCACGCCGCTTTCCTCGACACCGAGATCGGCCAGAAATTCCTTCGCCTCGTCTTCATCGAGGTCGGCCAGCTCACTTTCAATTTGGGCGCTGATGACCACCGTTTCGCAGCCGTGATGTTCACGGCCGTAAGCGCGCACGGTTTCCACATGCGGGTTGCTGTCGGCCGAGGCCAGATCGCCGTCCTGGACATTGGCGGCAAAGATGGTTGGCTTGGCGGTGAGCAGAAATAGGGATTTGGCGATTGGCTGTTCGTCCTCCCCCAGTTCAAACGTGATAGCAGGTTTGCCGGCATCCAAATGCGGTTCCAGCTTTTGGGCGAATGCGAATTTGGCGGCGGCCTCTTTGTCGCCGCGTTTGGCGTCCTTCTCCAGCTTGGGCATCTGTCGGCGTAGGCTGTCCAGATCGGCCAGAATCAGCTCGGTGGTGATCGTTTCAATATCGCGCACGGGATCGACACTGCCGGCGACGTGATGGATTTCACTGTCCTCAAAGCAGCGTACCACCTGCACCACCGCATCCACCTCGCGAATGTGGCTGAGAAATTTGTTGCCCATGCCTTCGCCCTGCGAGGCGCCGGCCACCAACCCGGCGATGTCCACAAACTCCACGGCGGCCGGGATGATCTCCGCCGAATCCTCAATCGCCGCCAGCGGCTTGAGCCGGCCATCGGGCACCATCACCACGCCGACATTCGGGTCGATCGTGCAAAACGGATAATTGGCCGACTCCGCCTTGCGCGTGCGGGTCAGTGCATTGAACAGCGTGGATTTACCGACATTCGGCAGCCCAACAATACCAGCTCGTAACATGGGGCGCGGAGAATAGGGGAAATAGAGAGTGGGTGAAAGTGTTTAGCCACGGGCCGCAAGGCGGAACCGTTCCTTCAGTTCCGGCACCCCTTCGTCGAGAGCGGCCATGATTTCCATGATTTCGACGTTAGGGAAGCGTTTGCGGAATTCCTTCAGATTGGGGCTGGCTGTGTCCTCGTCCATTTTGTTGGCGGCGATCAGATGCGGTTTGTTGAGCATTTCCGGATCGTATTGTTCCAGCTCGAACAGGAGTTTTTCGTAATCATCCCATGGATGCCGGTCATCAATGCCGGCCATGTCGAGGATCAGGCAGAGCGTGTCGCAGCGGCGGATGTGGCGGAGAAATTCGTGACCGAGACCGACGTTATTGTGGGCGCCCTCGATGATGCCGGGGATATCGCACACGGTGTAGCGTTCCCAGCCGTCCATTTCCACTACGCCAATCTGCGGGTGGAGGGTGGTGAACGGGTACGGGGCGATCTTGGGTTTGGCGTGGGAAATGGCGTTGAGCAGGGTGCTTTTGCCGGCGTTGGGATAGCCGACCAGCCCGATCTCGGCGACCATGCGCAGCTCGAATAGGTAATGTCCTTCGGTGCCGGCTTCGCCGGGCTGGGCATGGCGCGGGGCTTGATTGGTGGAGGAGGTGAAGTGATGGTTGCCTTTGCCGCCCCGGCCGCCGGTGCAGAGGACAAATTGCTGCCCGTCTTCGGTGAGGTCAGTGACGATCTCAGCGTCTTCGCCGATGGCGAGTTTGGGTTTTTCGGCTTCAGCCTCCTCCTCGCCTTCCTCTTCCATGGCGTCGAAATCAATTACCAGCGCCTGCTCTCCGCCGGCGCTTTGGACGAGCTGAGGCGTGGGATCATCCGATTCGAGCTCAGGATCGGGCAATTTCCAGACGATCGTGCCGCAAGGCACCTTGATGAGTAAATCTTTACCGGCGTGTCCGCTCTTCTTTTGGCCTTCGCCGGGATTGCCGTTTTTGGCAATCAGACGCGGGACATAAAACTGGGCGATGAGATTGTTCAGATCGTGGCTGGCCTCCAAGATCACGTCGCCGCCCCGGCCGCCATTGCCGCCATCGGGCCCGCCCTTGGGGATAAAGGCCTCGCGGCGAAAGGACACGCAACCGGCGCCACCGTGGCCGGCGCGGGCGTAGATTTTCACCTGATCAATGAACATGACGCAATAATTGGGGCGGCAACAAAAAAGGCGAGGCCGGAACCTCGCCCGTGAAATTGGGGTCGCCGAAGGGTTAGCCTTGCACGACTTCCACCGGATCCACGTTCACCCTGCTTTTGCCGCGGTTGCGGTCAAAACGGATGCGGCCGGTGGCCAATGCAAAGAGCGTGTGGTCGCGGCCGATGCCGACGTTTTCGCCGGGGATATGCTGGGTGCCGCGCTGGCGAACGATAATGGTGCCGGCTTCGACAAGCTGTTGGTTGCCGCGCTTGAGGCCGAGGCGTTTGCTGTGGCTGTCGCGGCCGTTCTTGGAGGAGCCTTGTCCTTTTTTATGTGCCATGGGGTGTCTTGGGTTAGGCGTTAATGCCCGTGATTTTTACGATCGAATGGCGCTGGCGGTGGCCTTTCTTGAGGCGGTAGGTCTTGCGCCGTTTCATCTTGAAGATGAGAATCTTTTTGTCTTTGCGCTCGGCATCGACCACCTCAGCGGTCACGGAGGCGTTGGCCACGGTGGGCGCGCCCACGGTGACTTGGCCATCGTTGTTGACGAGCATTACACGGTCAAACGTCACGGAGGCGCCATTTTCGGTGTCGAGCTTCTCCACTTTCAGGAGATCGCCCGCTGAGGCACGGTACTGTTTGCCGCCGGTTTCAAATACTGCATACATAAGAAATAATTGCAAAAATTCGCGAAAAGGGAGGCGGATCAGACCAGAAACAGTCCTATGTGTCAACAGGTCTTTTCGCTAAAAACGGGCTTTTTTAAACCGGCTCGGTCTCCCGATCATTTTCCTCGTGATCCGCGCCATCAGGATCTGCCGGATCATTCTCGTCTTCCGCTTCGTCCTGCAGGTATTCCTTCGGCTGATACCACCGTGCCACCGGAATAAACAGGAGCGCGGCCAAAAGCATCGTTCCGGCGAAAAATAGGAAATAATCCGGCCCTTTCAACTTGCTGGTGGGGCCGGCAAATTGGCGGCCGTTGAGGCTTTCGGTGGTCACTTTGCTGCCGTCCGGGGCCGACACCACAGACCAGTCATAGGTGAGCTCGTCGCCGTTGGGATCGAAGGAGCCCGTGCCCCGGAGGGCAGCGGTTTTGCCGATGGCCACGGTGGCGTTGTCATCAGCCACCACCACCGGCGGAAGGTTTTCACCGGTCACCTGCAGGATGACCTTGCTGGAGGCGTACGCTTCCTCGCTGTCACCCACTTGCACAGTGAACTGTAATTCATAGTCACCTTCCACATCCGGCGTGAAATGCGGGTTACGGGTATTTGCTAGCTTTAAAGCTGCGGCGTTCAGCTTGCTGTCCTCCGGCACCTGCACCCAATTCCAGCTGTATTGGAAGGCGCCATTGTAATCCCCCTTGGACGCTGTTCCATACATACGGACCAATTCCCCAGCCGGCACCGCGCGGAAGTGGCCGGCGTCAACCGAGGGCTTACGCTTCTCCTGCCAGGGCGCTTTGTCTTCCGGCAATTCTTCCACCGCATTGATGGCAACTTCCCGATTCACCATCGCCTCTCCATCGGTGGCACTCAGGCGCACCACGTAGGTTCCCGCAACATCCGGAGTGAAGCCGGGGGACTCGTTCTGGATAAAATGATTTACGCCTGCGGTGAAGAGGTTGCCCATGGAGACAGACATGAGGAAGAAGCCCAGAATGAGCGACTTCATTTTCTTCGGTGCTTGTGTGTAGGAAAACTCCAGCGCGGTGATCGAGATGAACACCTCGGCGGCAGTTAGAAAAACATAGGCGAGCAGTTGCCAAATGATGTTAGGTAAATGGCCGGCGTTGATTTGCAACTCGATCCACGCGGGGATGAGGAAGGATGGCACCGCCACGAAAAAGCCGATGCCCATTTTGCGCAGGGGTGTGAGCGGGAACACTTTGTTCAGGCCCGGATAAATCAGCCATGCGAAGATCGGGATGAACACCATGATCATGATCGGGTTGATGGCGTTGATCTGCGAGGGGAGCCATTCGATGCCCAGCCAGTTGCGGTCCATGCGGTCGGCCTGGAGTACCCACTTGGAGCCGGATTGGTCAAAGAGCGCCCAGAACACCGCCACAAACAGGTAGATGATGCACAGGCGGCCAATGATCTTGAGGCCTTCTTTGCTGAAGGTTTCCCGCAGGAAATCCATGCCGCCGGCCGGGATATGCACGAATTCGCGCCGCCCCATCCAAAACACAATGGTGGCCAGCAGCATCAACCCCCCCGGCACGCCGAAGGCAATGTGCGGCCCGAAGCGGTCGAGTAGGATCGGCGTCATGATCTGCGAGGCAAACGCGCCAAGGTTTATGGAGAAATAAAACCACCCAAAAATCTTGGTGAGCAAATGCCCGTTGGATTTGCCGAATTGATCCCCCACATGCGCCGAGACACACGGTTTGATGCCGCCCGCGCCAATGGCGATTAGCGTGAGGCCAACGGCTAGGCCGAGGCGGGTTTCATCCAACGCCAACGCGAGGTGGCCCAGGCAGTACACAATCGAGAGGCTGACGATGGTTTTGTACTTGCCGAAAAACGCATCCGCCACGATAGCCCCCAGCAACGGCGTAAAATACACCGCGCTGTTGAACAGGTGAAACCAAGTGGTGGCCTCCGTCTCGGACATCGGCGCGCGCGCGCCGTCGGAGTCCATCAGGTATTTGGTCATGAAGATGACCAAAATGGCTTTCATGCCGTAGAACGAATATCGCTCAGCCGCCTCGTTGCCGATGATGTACGGGATGCCCTTCGGCAGCTCTTTACTTTTCACCGGCGCAGTCAGATAAGGCGCATCAGCCATAGCCGTGGATGGTGGCGGAGCCTTTGGCGACTGGCGAGGCAAAAGGAGGGGATGGACGAAAAGAGTATGATGTGTTAAGTATTATTTCCGCGCGTTGTCCATGCAATCGGAACTAGGAGGAACATTATGATGAGAACAGCAAATCCCGCACTTAACGACAATACGTTTACCCGTCACATCGATCTTACAGGTGAAGATCGGATGACGCTCATGGGTACGGTGCATAAGACTGGGGCTCTGCTTTTACTTTTACTCATTTCCGCTTCGATGACCTGGAGCATGGTCTTCAGCCCGGGGGTCGATGGGCAGCTGGTTGTTTCTGGGCCGGTTGGGTTGCTTACGATCGGCGGTGCTATTGGGGGGCTCATCTTCGCCATGGCTACAATTTTCAAGCCCCGATGGGCGCCGGTGACCGCGCCGATTTACGCGGTCTTGCAGGGATTATTCATCGGAGGGATTTCAGCGTTTATGGAAAGGATCTATCCGGGGATTGTTCCGCAGGCGGCTGGGTTGACCTTTGGAATCCTCTTCGCCTTGCTCGCGGCATACAGAAGCGGCCTGATCAGGGCAACGGAGAATTTCAAGCTCGGCGTGGTGGCCGCCACCGGAGGAATTTTCGTCATCTATATCGCCTCGTTTATCCTAGGGTTCTTCGGAATTTCCATTCCGTTCTTACACGATTCCGGGCCGATTGGCATTGGGATTAGCGTTTTCATTTGCATTGTGGCGGCGTTGAATCTCGTGCTCGATTTCGACTTCATAGAAAACGGCGCTGAACATGGCGCCCCAAAGTACATGGAATGGGTCGGCGCGTTCGGACTGATGGTCACCCTAGTGTGGCTGTACATCGAGATCCTTCACCTGCTTGCTAAGCTGAGAGACTAAGTTATCTCTCGCATTGCTTTTTTGGGGAGGCTCCGGTACATCGGAGCCTTTCCTATGTTGAAACGCCTCCCTCTCTTATTGGGCACGGCTCTGGTGGCTGTGTTGTCGTTTTCTGATGCGTCGGCTGCGCCGCGTGATCCGTTTAAGCAGCTGGATGATGTGTGGCCCACGCCGGACGCGCAACGCCGGGCTTCGGGCGCGCCGGGGCCGGGCTATTGGCAGCAGCAGGCCGATTACGTGATCGATGTGGAACTCGATGAGACGAATAACCGCATCCTCGGCAGTGAGACGATTACCTATCACAACAACTCCAAGGACACACTCGATTATCTGTGGATGCAGCTGGATCAAAACTTGTTTGATCCAAAAATGATGGCGCATCAGTCGCGCACCACGTCGGGGTTGAACGATCAATCGTTCAACCAATTCGAGGGACTGCTCAATGCTCAAAAATTTGATGGCGGGTACAAGATCACGGCGGTGAAGGATGCCGCCGGAAAACCGCTCAAACACGTGATCGTGCAGACAATGATGCGCATCATCCCGCCGCAGCCGCTCAAGCCCGGCGGCAAGATTACGTTCTCGGTGGACTGGAGCTTCAACATCATCGACGCCACCAAGATCCGTTCGCGGATGGGTTATGAGTTTTTTGAGGAGGACAAAAATCATCTCTACGCGTTGGCGCAATGGTTCCCGCGAATGTGCGCGTACACGGACGTCACCGGCTGGCAGAACAAACAGTTTCTCGGTACGGGCGAGTTTGCGTTGGAGTTTGGCGATTACCTAGTGCGCATCACGGCACCGGCTGATCACATTGTGGCGTCTACGGGCGAATTGCAAAATCCTGAGGACGTGCTTACCAAGACGCAACGAGACCGTTTGGCAAAGGCGCGTGATGCGAAGAAGCCGGTGTTTATCGTGACGCTCGATGAGGCCAAGGCCAACGAGAAGGAAAAGGCGAAGGGCAAAAAGACGTGGATCTACAAGACGGATAACGTGCGGGATTTTGCGTGGTGCAGCTCGCGCAAATTTTTATGGGACGCCATGGGCATGGATCTCAACGGGAAAAAGATCATGTGCATGAGTTATTGGCCGAAGGAAGGTGAACCGCTCTGGAGCCGGTACAGCACGCATGCGGTGGCGCACACGGTGGAAGTTTTTTCGCGGTACACGTTTGACTATCCGTATCCGGTGGCGATCTCGGTGAATGCCCCGATCGGCGGCATGGAGTATCCGATGATCTGCTGGCAACGGCCGCGTCCGGAAAAGGACGGCACCTATTCCAAGGGCACGAAGTACGGGCTTATCAGTGTCATCATTCACGAGGTGGGCCACAACTGGTTTCCTATGATCGTCAATTCCGATGAGCGTCAGTGGATGTGGATGGATGAGGGCCTCGATTCGTTCATGCAATTCCTCACCGAACAGGAATGGGAGGAGGATTATCCCTCGCGCATGATGCCTCAGCGCATTGGTGGGCTGATGAATTATCTCAAACAGGAAAACAAAATGCCGATCATGACCGGCGCCGATTCCCTGCAAAGCACGGGTTATAACGCATACACCAAACCCACGCTCGCTCTAAATATTCTGCGTGAGAGTGTGCTCGGCCGAGAGCAATTCGATTATGCCTTCAAACAATACGCCCGCCGCTGGGCCTTCAAGCGGCCGACACCGGCGGATTTTTTCCGGACCATGGAAGATGCCAGTGGACAGGATCTCGATTGGTTTTGGCGCGGCTGGTTTTACAGCACTGATTACACGGATATTTCCATTGAAACCATCCATCGATACGCCGTCGATACTCGCGATCCCTACGAGGAAAAGACCGCCCGAAAAAACAGACGCGATGACGAGCCCGAGCGGTTGTTTCAGAAACGCAACAAACCCCTTCCCAAGCGTGTGGATGCATTTCCGGAGCTGAAGGATTTTTACAACGAATACGACGAGCTGGACATCACCGACAAAGACCGCGAGTCCTACGACAAAATGCTGAAAGACCTAAGCGACGAAGAGAAGGCGTTGCTCAAGGAGAAGCGGAATTTTTATAAGGTGGACCTTAAGAACCATGGCGGTCTCGTGATGCCAGTGGTGCTCAAGGCCACCTTCGAGGATGACAGCACTCAGGAGTACCGGCTTCCTGCACAAATTTGGCGACGCAACCCTGAGGAAGTTTCCAAGCTGTTGATCACTGAGAAGAAGATCGCCAAGCTGGAGCTGGATCCTCATCGCGAAACCGCCGATGTGGACATCGAAAACAACTATTACCCCCGCCGCATCCGCGAGCAACAGTTCCGCCTCAATAAACCCACCCGTCCAGGTAATCCCCTGCGCGATAAACAAAAGGCCGACGAAAAAGCCAAACGCGAGGCGGAGAAAAAGAAGCAGGAAGAGGACAAGAAGGATTGAACTTGCCTCCGGACCGCATCACGCGAAAGCTGCGCCCGATCAATTTACCCTATGAAAAAACTCATCCTCACCTTTGCGATGATTTGCCTCGGGCTAACGCTTGATGCGAAACAGAAGCCCAACTTCATTTTCATCATGGTTGATGACGCCGGCTACGGTGACTTTAGTTGTTACGGGCAAAAACTGTTCAAGACCCCGAACATCGATCGCATGGCCGCCGCCGGCATGAAGTTTACCCAACACTACGCTGGCAGCACCGTGTGCGCCCCCACGCGCTGCAGCTTGTTGAACGGCGTGCACACCGGCCACGCTTTTGTGCGCGGCAATCGCGAGGTGCAGCCCGAAGGGCAGGCGCCGATTCCCGCCGATCTCATCACCATCCCCAAGCTGTTGAAGGAAGCCGGCTACACGACCGGGATGTTTGGCAAATGGGGCCTCGGCGCGCCCGGTTCCAGCGGCGATCCGGTAAATCAAGGCTGGGATGAGTTTTACGGCTACAATTGCCAACGGCAGGCGCACACCTTTTATCCGAAGCACCTTTGGCACAACGACAAGAAGGTGATGCTTGATGGCGAGACCTACTCGCACGATCTTATCCATGAGCATTCCCTCAAGTTCATCCGCGACAACGCCGAGAGTCCCTTCTTCGCTTACCTGCCCATCACCATTCCGCACGCCGCCATGCAATGTCCCGAGGAGGATGTGGCGCCGTTTCGAAAAAAATTCCCGCAGTTCGAGGATCTCATCGGTAAGTACAGCCACGGCACGCGCGTGACAAATCCCGTCGCCGCCTTCGCCGGCATGATGACTCGCATGGACCGTGGCATCGGCGAGCTACTGGACCTGCTTAATGAACTGAAGATCGCCGACAACACCCTCGTGCTATTCACCAGCGACAACGGCCCCCACTATGAGGGCGGCCATAAGCCCGCCTTTTTCGACAGCAACGGCCCGCTGCGCGGCCACAAGCGGGACCTCTACGAAGGCGGTATCCGTGTGCCGCTCATCGCCCAGTGGCCCGGCAAGATCAAGGCCGGCAGCGTGAGCGATCATCAATGCGCACACTGGGATCTTATGCCCACCCTGTGCGAACTGGCCGGCATCGATACCCCGAAGCACACCGACGGAATATCCTACGTGCCCACCCTGACCGGCGCCGACAAGCAACGCGCCCACCGCTATCTCTATTGGGAATTTCATTCCTATGGCAACACCCAAGCCATCCGCATGGGTGACTGGAAAGCGCTTCGCTTCAAAGTGCGCGACAACCCCGATGCCCCCATCGCTCTCTACAACCTCAAGACCGATATCGGAGAAACCAAAAACATCGCCGACCAACATCCGGACATTGTCAAACGTATCGCTCCCCTCTTCCGTGAGGCTCACACCCCCTCAGAGAATTTCCCGCTATTCGGTCGGAAGCAAAAATAGAACGCCCTTGAACCCCATCCACGATCACAATCGCGCGGCGTGGGATGCGCGCGTGCAGGATGGCAAACGCTTTACACGCGCGGCCATGGATGACGAAATGGATCGGCCACTGGAGATCCTGGATCCGCTCGGCTGGCTCGGGGGCGACATCACCGATAAACGCATTCTTTGCCTTGGCGCCGGTGGCGGTCGGCACGGCCCCATGCTCGCCAACGCGGGCGCGCGCGTGACCGTCGTGGATATCAGCCCCGAAATGCTGCGACTCGACCAGGAGCTGGCGGAGGCCCGCGGGTTACAGGTCGAAACCATCGAGACCTCCATCGACGATCTCTCCATGCTCGCTGAGGCCGAGTACGAAGCGGTCATGCAACCGGTGAGCACCTGTTACGTGCCGGACATTCGCCTCGCCTACCGCGAGCTCGCCCGAGTGATGCAGCCAGGCGGTGTCTACATCAGCCGCCACAAACAACCCACCAACCTACAGATCGATCTCGCCCCCACCCCGGCTGGGTTCGTGATCGACACCCCTTACTATCACGAAGGCCCCCTCTCGCCCGCCAAGCGCCCCGGCCCTCATCGCGAACAGGGCACCATGGAATTCCTCCACCGCTGGGGCGATCTCCTCGGCGGTCTGTGCGAAGCCGGCTTCACCATCGAGGCCGTCACCGAACCTAAATTTGGCGATCCGTCTGCCACCCCCGGCAGCTTCGAATACCGCGGCCACCACCTCGCCCCCTACATCCAACTCCGCGCCCGACGCACCGAGAAACCCTCCGCCACTGAGACACTCTGGACGCCAGCCTGCCCCCAATAGATCGCTGGTTTTAAAGAATTTTTGAAAAAAAATCGGAGAGGCGGACGCCGTTCGGCCTGTCAAGCCAACCCCCTCCGGAGGGCTGCGGCAAATTGAAAGCGGCGGAACCAAGCTGCGAGATGCTTGTAGCAGTTATGAGAGAGGTGAAAACTCTCAACAAGGAAGAGCCACCTGAGGCTTTGCTCCCTTACAGCTCAGTTCCGCCGTCACCGATCATCAGCTGTTTTAGACGCAACGGCCGACAAACGGTTTGGTGTCTGTGTTTAGTAACATGCCGGAAAGGGGGTCCTGTCCATGCCGGCAAAATAATATTCCACTCAATAGAGGGAAAATCAAATTAGATAAGCTTATTTTCTTGGAGTCGGGTTAGCTGGTTAGTCATGAACAAGGCGGCCTGCTTAAAGGCCGCCTGATTGATAATCAGAAAAATAAAACTATTTCTACTGAGATTTTTTCTGCCTCGCTGCACGTTGCTCGGCTTGATATTTCCACCAGACCTTGAGTTGATCTTGGTTAAACAGCTCCTTGATTTTCGCAGTGCGCGCCTTGTAGAAAGGCTGTCCGGCAGTCTTTTTCTCTTCGGTAGATCGTTTCTTTTGTTCCGCCATGAATGCTGACTGCTCCTTCTGGAGAGCCTGAAATTTAGGCTTTTGTACATCAGTTAATTTAAGATCGGCGAGCAGTTGTTGGTAGGCTGGATTGATCTTGGCTCCCTTGCCTTTTTTCGGTTTATCCTCAGCGGAAACATTCATAGCCATTAAGGCTGCTGCTACGAGTGTGATGAATTTTTTCATAAAATAAATGATATATGGTTAACGGGTTGTTTGTGAAAGAGAATCGTGCGCATGAATGCCGACTTGCGCAAGTTGAAATAGAAAAAGGCGGCCAATAAAGGCCGCCCTGAATGATTTGCCTAGTAGACGTTCGTCCTATTCAGGCTTCTTTTTGCCTTTGCCGGCGCCGCGACGCTTTGCCATCAGTTCCTTGAGCTTGGCTTGCTGTTCTTCGTTTAGAATCTCAGCAACGGCTGCCTGGCGTTCTTTTTGGATGTCCTTCATCTTGGCTTTCCGCTCTTCTTGAGACAGACCCTTTACCTTATCGGCGAATTTTTTATTTAGCTCGCGCATTTTAGCCGTCTGTTCTTTTGACAGCCCTAGCTCCTTCATAAGGCCTTGGCGTCCACCTTTCTTAGGTGCTTCTTTTTTGTCTTCAGCCGCAACATTCAGGGCCAGCATAGCGGCCGCGGCGATCATAATGAGTTTTTTCATGATACTAGTTTCTGTGTTTTTTTTGGTTAATCAGTTAAGGGGGCGCAAATCTTGCGTGGGAGGATGCAGACGTACAAGGGCAAAAATAGGTTACACTAGACTATGGCTACGGGGTTTTCTAAGGTACCAATGCCTGAGATGGTGATACGGATGCGGTCCTCGGCGGCGAGGGTGAACTCATCACCCGGCACCACGCCCGTGCCGGTAAGCAGCATGGCTCCATGGGGGAAACTCTGGGAGCGGCCGAGGTAATCGAGTAGTTCGTCGAAGGTGCGTTTGATGTTGTTGATGCTGGTTTCGCCGCTGAACACGGTCTCGCCGCCGCGGATGATTTCCACGCCAATGGTCCATTGGCGGATGGCGGCCTCGTCGGCACCGGTGACAATGCAGGGGCCGACGGCGCAGGCGCGCTCGTACATTTTGGCTTGCGGCAGGTAGAGAAGATTCTCGCCTTCAATATCGCGCGAGCTCATGTCGTTGCCGATGGACACGCCCACGAGTTCCTTGTGGGAATTGACCACTAACGTCAGTTCGGGTTCGGGGACATTCCAAGTGGCGTCCGCACGGATGCCCACGGGCTCGCCGGGGTGCACGACTTTTTCGGGGAGCGATTTGAAAAAGATTTCCGGGCGCGGCGCATCGTACACCTGATCGTAGGCGTTGGCGCTAAAGTCGCTCTCTTCCATGCGCGCTTTTTTGCTGCGCAGATAGGTGACGCCCGCCGCCCAGACTTCTTGGCGTTCCACCGGCGCGAGCAGTGAAACTTCGGTCAGAGGCACGGAGGGCGCCTCCGCGGCTTCGGCTTGCGCGAGGGCTTCGGCGTCTTCCAGCAAAGCGGTTAACGACTCGAATCCCACGGCCGTGAGGTCGGCCACGGTTTCGTCCTCCTGCAGTCGGCCGATGCGTACGGCGCCTTCGGCGGTTTTGAAACGACAGAGTTTCACGTTAGGCGGAGTAATCGAGGTACACGGACTTCACGCGAGTGTAGAAGTCGATGGCGGATTGGCCCTGCTCCTTGAAGCTGTTGGTGCTGGAATGTTTCACGCCGCCGAAAGGCACCTGCAGGGCGAGGCCGGTGGAGATCTGGTTGATCTTCACGACACCGGCCTCAATACGGTCGGTGTAACGCATGGCCTTATTGATGTCGCGGGTGACGATCGATGCGCTGAGGCCAAACTCGATATCGTTGGCCAACGCGACGGCTTCATCGAAATCTCCGGCTTTCACCACACTGATGGCGGGGCCAAAGACTTCCTCCTGCGCGATACGCATGTCGTTCTTCACATTGCCGATTACCGCGGGGCTGATGAAATGACCGTGCTCCAGATCGCCGTCGGTGAGGCGTTCGCCGCCCCATAACACCTCGGCGCCTTCGTCCTTGGCGATTTGCAGGTAGTCCAGAGTGCTCTCGAGTTCGGAGGCGCACACGGCCGGCCCCATGGTCACGCCGTCATGCAGGCCGTTGCCCACCTTGCGGGCTTGGGCTTCCGCGATCAGTTTTTCGGTAAATTCATCGGCTACACTTTCCTCAACAATCGCGCGGCTGGTGGCGGTGCACACCTGACCGGTCATCATGTAACCGGCCATGGCCACGAGCTTGGCGGCATGATCGAGATCGGCATCGGCTAACACGATGGTGGGGTTCTTGCCCCCCATCTCCATTTGCGCGCGGGCCATGCGCGGGGCGAGTTGTTGGTAAATGCCGCTGCCGACCGAGTGCGAGCCGGTGAAGGACAAGGCTTGCACGGCGGCATTGGTGGCCAGTTCGTCGCCGACCTCTTTACCGCTGCCGACCACAACATTGAGTACGCCCTTAGGTAGACCTGCTTCGTCGAAGGCCTTGGCAATTTCCATGGTCATCGCCGGCGCGAGTGAGGCGGGCTTAAGGATCACGGTGTTGCCGCTCACCAAGGCGGGGGCCAGTTTCCATGCCGGAAGGGCGATGGGGAAATTCCACGGGGTGATCAACGCCACCACGCCGAGCGGCTCGCGCTTGGTGTAGAGCATGTTATTCGGTAGATCATGAGGCACGACCTGCCCGCCGATGGTGTAGGAGAGCCCGGCCATGAACCTGAAAATATCGACAGTGCGGCCTACTTCCATGCCGGCCTCGATCTTGGTTTTGCCTTCCTCACGGCACAACAACTCGGCGAGCTCACCTTGACGGCTGGCGAGGATGTTGGCTACGGCCGAGAGAATCTTGCCGCGTGCCGGGGGCGTAGTGTCGCGCCAGCCGGGGAACGCTGCCTGCGCGGCTTCTACGGCCGCTTGAGCATCGGTCGTGCCGCCCTTGGCGTATTCGGCCACGGCCTCGCGGGTATCGGCCGGATTGTGGTTGGTGAAGGTGTCGCCGGATGCGGCGGGCACCCATTCGCCGTTAATGAAATTTTGATACTGTTTCATGCTATGAAATTTGGAGCGAGCGGCGAGTGTGCCGCAGGCTGCGGGGAGGGGCAAGTTTCACCTTGCCCGAGATTTGGGATGAAATGGGACGAGGAGGAACTCGTCTCTCCCGTTAGATCAGCGCGTCGGCCTTGGCGGCGAAGATGAAATCGGCCTCGTTCAGGCCATCGATCTTGTGCGTCCAAACGGTGATCTTCACTTTGCCCCAGGCGAGGTAGATATCCGGGTGATGAAAAATCTCCTCGGCTAGGGCCCCGACTTGGTTGGTGAACGCCAGGGCATCTGCGAAATTCTTGAACGTGTATTCCTTCTCCAGATGATGGTTCTCAATCACCTCCCAACCATTGCCCAGCTGCGCGTGCAGTGCGTTGAGTTCCTCGCCGACCAGAGGCGGCACACCGCCTTGGCAGGGTTTACATTCGCGTTCGGACAGGCTGCAGGATGCGTCACTCATGGTTGGGCTCCAGCGTAGCGGTCTCCGTCTCGATTGCCAGTTTTTCCGCATCCCGCCGCCACAGGGCCGCTAGGAAACTTCCGAGGATACAGTGCATGATCGCCGAGATGGCGCAAGGGGTGGCAGTGGAGGGCGTGAAATGTTTCACGGCCAGCGCGCTACCTAGACCGCTGTTTTGCATGCCCACCTCAATGGCCATGGTGCGCCGGATGCGTTCCTCAAATCCGAACACGCGCGGGATCCCGTATCCCAGAGCGAAGGCGCCGGTGTGCATGAGCGTGACGGCCATGAGGAGGATCCCGCCGACCTCGCGGATTTCCGCTGAGCGCTGGCCCAGAATGCTCGCCACGATCAGGACGATGGCGATCACCGCGACCAAGGGGGCGACCGGTTTCACGCGTTCGACCGCACGAGGGGCGTAGTGGTTGAGCGCCATGCCGATGAGAATGGGCAGCAGCACAATCTGCACGGTACTCTTGAACAGAGCCATCGCGTCCACCGGGACATATTTGCCGGCCAACCACTGGGTGAGCACCGGCGTGAGCACGATGGCGGCGAAGGTGCTGCACATGGTCATCAACACGGACAACGCAACGTGCGCTCGGGCGATGTACACCACCACATTGGAGGCCGTGCCGCCGGGGCAACAGGACACGAGGATCAGTCCCACCGCAAATTCATTGGGCAACTGCAGCGCCGTGGCGATGGTCCAGCCCATGAACGGCATGATGCAAAACTGGGCAAAGACCCCGAGGGCCACCGGCTTGGGAGTGCGGGTCACCTTGCGGAAATCCTCCAGCGACAAAGTAATGCCCATGCCTAGCATGATCACCGCCAGTCCCCACACGATTAGCGGCCCCTTGAACCACGTGAACCACTCCGGTTGAAACAACGCCAACACGCCGCACAGAGTGACCCAGAGCGGGAATAGGTTGGTGAGTTGATTGAGGACGCGGTTCATTGGCTGGTGGAGGCTTGAGTTGCCGGGCGGGAGAGGTAGAATGCCATGCCGCACATGGTCGAGCCAGAAAAACACAGGATCTTATATGACGACGAGTGCTGGATGTGCACCTTCCAGATGCGAATGTTGACGTGGCTGGACTGGTGCGATGTGGCACGCCTGTCGCCGGTGTCCGATCCAGCGACGCTGCAGCTGGTGCCGGGTTTGAACCGACAGGATTTGCTGGAGGCCATTCACTGCGTGTCGCGTGAGGGCGCAGTGCTGCGCGGGGCGCGGGCCCTGCGGTTTATTGGTTTGCGGATGCCGCTGCTGGTGCCGATGGCGCTGGTATTGTGGGTGCCTGGGGTCATCTGGGTGGCCGAGCGGGTTTACTCATGGGTTAGCCGAAACCGTCATTTATTGAGCAGGATTTTTGGCTGCAAAGACGCCTGTGCGATCATGCCGCAGCGTGAGCGCGAGGGCGAAATAGCCACGAAACCATCGGAAAAATAATCCATTTCGCACTTGCCTTGGGCTTGGCTCCTGCTATTTTCCACGGCCCGCTTTACTGGATTTAAAAAATGAAAAAGGACATTCATCCCGAGAATTATCGCCCCGTGATTTTCCGCGACACGACCACGGGTGATGAGTATGTCACCCGCTCCTGCGCGCCCACCAAGGAAACAGCCGTTTCCGACGGCCAAGAGTACCCGCTTTACTCCATGGGCATCAGCAGCTTTTCGCATCCGTTCTATACCGGTCAACAGACCTTCGTGGATACGGCTGGGCGCGTGGACAAATTCCAGCAGCGTGCCGCCAAGGCTAAGGCGATTGCCGAGGCCCGTGCCGCCAAGGCTAAGAAGTAGCCATTCTCTTTGATAACCGCCCGCCCGGTCGACGCCGCGGCGGGTGGTTTCTTTTTTCCGCCCGTGGATCTCCAGCCGCACATCGAGAAATTCGCCGCCCGCATGGCCGAGGTGGAACAGGAGCTGGGCGATCCCAAGGTGTTTGAGAACAACCGGCGCGCTCAGGAGCTGGGCCGTGAATACGCACGACTTAAGAACCTCGTGGCGCTCGGTGAACGACTACTCAAGGCCAAGGACGAGCTGGAGGAAAACCGCGCCTTGGCCGCCGGCGACGATGCCGAAATGGCCGAGATGGCGGCGGAGGAAATTCCCCCGCTGGAAGAGGAAATTCCGCGTCTCGAAAAAGAGGTGCAGTTCGGCCTTGTGCCGCCCGATTCCACGGATTCCCGCAACACGATCGTGGAAATTCGCGCCGGCGCCGGCGGCGATGAAGCGGCGCTGTTCGTGGGCGACCTGTACCGCATGTACACCCATTTTGCGACGGCCCAGGGCTGGAGCCATGAGCTGATGGAAAGCAACGCTGCGGAAATGGGCGGCTTCCGCGAGGTGATCTTCGCGCTTAACGGCGAGGAAGTGTACAAGCTCATGAAATTTGAGAGCGGCGTGCACCGCGTGCAACGCGTGCCGGCCACGGAAGCCAGTGGTCGCATCCATACTAGCACGGTGACCGTGGCGGTGCTGCCCGAGGCCGAGGAAGTGGATGTGGAGATTGATCCGAACGATTTGGACGTGGATGTCTACCGCTCCAGTGGCCCCGGCGGGCAAAGCGTGAACACCACCGATTCGGCCGTGCGCCTCACGCACAAGCCCACGGGTTTGGTGGTGACCTGTCAGGATGAGAAATCCCAGCACAAGAATAAAGCGAAGGCCATGAAGGTGCTGCGCTCGCGCCTGCTGGATCTCCGCATTGCCGAGGAACAGGCCAAGTACGCCGCCGAACGTAAAGCGCAGGTTGGCACCGGCGAACGCAACGAGCGTATCCGCACCTATAATTTCCCCCAAAACCGCGTGAGCGATCACCGCATCGAACTCACGCTGCACAGCCTGCCGCAGTTTATGGAAGGCGAGATTATCGAGATGTCACAGTCGCTTTGGCAACATGATTTGGAAGAGAAACTGAACGCTCTGAAACTATGACCGATCCAGAAATTCGGGGCCTTATTTTCGATTGCGACGGCACGCTCGTCGATACCATGCCCCTGCACTGGCGGGCGTGGAACAGCGTTTGCAAACGGCACGGCATTGTCTTTCCTGAGGAACGATTCTACGCGCTGGGCGGTGTGCCTTCCGTGAAGATTCTTCACATGCTCAAGGATGAGCAGGAGCTGGATATGGATCCGGTGGCTGTGTCCCGCGAGAAAGAGGAGGCTTATATCCCGCTGATGCCCGAGGCCAAGCTTATTGAGCCGATCGCCGCTATTGCGCGCGATGCGCAGGGGTGTTTGCCGATGGCGGTAGCCACCGGCGGCCGCGCCAAATATATCAAGCCGCTGCTGGAATCGGTCGGCATTCTGGATTGGTTTGGCGCGGTGGTGACTGCGGATGATGTGGAGAACCACAAGCCCGCGCCGGATACCTTCCTGAAGGCGGCCGCGTTAATTGGTGTGCCGGCTGAAGAATGCCGCGCGTACGAGGATACGGATCTGGGGATGGAAGCTATTCGCGCCGCCGGGATGGAGGCTGTGGATGTGCGGGCAATTCCCGGGGTGTTGCCAACGCCCGTCGCCTCCTAAAGCACTTCCATCTGCACGGCTTTCTCGGGCATTTTCCGCTTCACCCACACGTACCGGAAGAGCACAGCACGTAACGCCATGGCCACCGGAATGGCCAGCAGACCGCCAATTACCCCGCCCACCAGCGTGGTGCCCATCAGCACAGAAATGATCACCGCCACGGGATGCATTCCCACGCGGTCGCCAATGATCTTCGGTTGGATCACGGTTTTCTCGAGGAACAACACCAAGGCACAAACCCCCAGAGACGCCACCGGCGCGTAAACGCCCAGCTCAGTGCCGAATAGGCTCATCTGATCGCCGTGCGTCAGTGACAGCAGCAGCACGGGCACTGTGGATACGATTACGCCAAAGTAAGGAATGATCCCGATGATCCCGGCCAGCAGCCCGAGCAAGATTCCGTAGGGCAGGCCAATGATCGAAAAGCCGATCGCCAAACAAAGCCCTACACAAATTGCCACCAGCACTTGGCCGCGGAAGAAGACCACCAGACAATCGTTAAACGACTCTAGCACGAAAACCGCCTCTTCCTTGAATTTCGATTCCTTTAACGGCAGGTAATCGCTCCACTTGCGCTGGATGGTTTGCGCCTCAAGCAAGAAATAAAAGACGTACACCGGCACCAGTGCCATGCCGGCAATCATGCCGATAAGGCTGATGGCATCGGCCAGTCCGTTGGAAGTGAGCTTCTCGAGCCGCGTCGAGTTGGCCTGTATGATGTTTTGGAAATCAATCCGGTCCACGTCCACTTCGTTCAGCTGCATGAATTTCCCCCAGCTGGACTCACGATGCTTGATCACCCATTTGCGCGAGCCCTCTTCCAGCTGCTCGATTTGCACATCTTTGCCCAGCTGAATGACATCCGGCACCACCGTACGCAATACCACTAGCGTGACCGTGCTCACGATACCCACCGCAATGATGAACACGAGGATGATCGCCTTCACGCGTTTGGGGTTGCGGATGTTGTAGAAGAGCCGGCTGACTTTGGCGGACATTTTGTGCTCAAAGAAATCCACCAACGGATTCAGCAGAAACGCCAGAATACCCGCTACAGCTAGGGGCAACAGTACCGGCGACAGGCGATCCAGCACCCATGCCACGCCGTAGAACATCGTTGCCAGCAGCGCGAGAAACACAGCAATTGCCAGCGCTGTGAGGGAGAACCACAGCACCTTCGCCTGTTTCTCTGAGGGCGAGGGAAAGGCCATTTTGTCTTATTATTACCCAAGGGTGCCCGCCTTGTCGGCGGCGGCGCGCACGGCGTTCATCAAACCGTTGCGCACTCCGGCGGCTTCCATTTCATGAAGCCCTTCAATCGTGGTGCCCCCGGGGCTGGTCACCATATCCTTGAGTTTGCCGGGGTGTTCGCCGGTTTCCAATACCATTTTTGCCGCGCCCAACAGCGTCTGCGCCGCCAGTGGCGTGGCCAGATCGCGCGGTAACCCGGCGGCCACCGCGCCATCGCTCATGGCTTCGATCATTTGAAACCCATACGCCGGGCCGCTACCGCTGAGGCCGGTTACCGCGTTGATCAGGCGTTCGGGCACTTCCACGGCCACGCCCACGGCTTCCAACATTTGCTTGGTTAGCTTGGCATCCGCCGCCTTGGCGTAGCGTCCGCGGGCAAAACCGGCCGCGCCTTCGCCCACCAGCGCCGGTGTGTTGGGCATCACGCGAATCACTCGCGCCTTGCCGCCTACGGCCTCCTCCAACTGCGCCAACGTCACGCCGGCGGCAATGGAAACGATTAGATGCTTGGCCGTCACCTGATCGGCCAACTCGGCCAGCAGTTCGGTGACCTGATGCGGCTTCACGGCGATCACTATGACGTCCGCCTTGCGGAGCACCTCCGCATTGCTCTTGGCCGAGCGGCCGCCGGTGGTTTTGGCGAACGCCTTGACGGTCGCCGTCACCACGTCGCCCGCAATCAATTGCCGGCCTTTCACCAACCCGGCCTGAACCATGCCGCCGGCCAACGCCGAGGCCATGCGGCCGGCGCCGAGGAATCCGAATGTTTGCTTCAAGGGCATGCGCGTTTGTATCGGAAAACGGCTCTGAAAACGAGCCTAAAGCCTAGTTCCGCAGGAAGAAACCGCGCTGTTTTTCGCTGACCGGGAGGGCTAATTTCTCCATTACCGCCAGCATATCCTCCCAGATTTTGCGTTTCTCAGTGAGAGCTTGGTTGCGCAGGAGGTAGGCCGGATGAAAGGTGGGCATCAGCGGAATGCCACGATATGTCTGCCAGGAACCACGGAAGCGCGTGATGGCCACCTGTTGTTCCAGCAGGCCTTCCACGGCGGTTTTGCCCAAGGCCACGATGATCTTGGGCTGGATGAATTCGATCTGCCGATGCAACCACGGCGAGCACGTGGCCATCTCTTCGGATGTCGGCGGCCGATTGCCGAACCGTTTGCCGGGCGTATCCGGGCGGCATTTCAAAATGTTCGCGATGTACACCTGATCGCGAGCTAGCCCCATCGTCTCGATGATCTTGGTGAGCAACTGGCCGGCCTTACCCACGAACGGTTCGCCGGCATTATCCTCATCGGCCCCCGGCGCTTCGCCCACAAACATCAAATCCGCGGAGGCGTTGCCTACTCCAAACACCACGTTTTTGCGTGAGGACACGAGGTTGGGGCATTGCGTGCAGGCCAACACCATCTCCCGCAAAGCCTCAAACGAATCGGCCCGGGCGCCCACATTGGACGGGGCCGCCGGCGGCTGGGAGGCAGCCTTCGAGGGGTTTGTCTGGGATGGGTTTTGCGGACGCCGCTTCGAGACTTCCGGTTGCGTGAGCGCGGCGAGCTTGGCCGGATCCACCACCACATGCCGTTGCCCGCGCGCTTTCTGCTGGTGCAGATAATCGACGGTGGCAGCCAGCAACTGATGGTAGGCATTCACTGGCCGAAGGCTAATCCGGTGACCATCGGCAGCACGGAAAACTTGTCCCGACTTACTCACGCTTTTAGGCTGGCGGCATGACACGGCATTGCTTCAACTGCGGGTGGGAATGGAAACGGGCGCATCTTCCGGGCCGGCGCGATACCTGCGATGAATGCAACACCGACCTGCGCTGCTGCCGCAACTGCATCCACTACGACATGATTGTGGCCCATCAATGCCGCGAACGCCGGGCTGAGCCGGTGGATGAAAAGGACCGCAACAATTACTGTGAGTACTTCGATTTCGCGCGACGCAACTTCAAGAAAATCGAGCGTTCCGAAGGCGATCAAAGTCGCGAAGACGAGGCCAACGAGACGTTGCGCAAGCTGCTGGGCGATTAGGCTCAACCACTTCATCTGGGCCTGTTTCTTTTTAAACACACTACTAATAGTGTGATTTTATCTCATGCCGTTCTTGACATTCAGGTGGAAAACCGTTTCTCTTCACACGGCGGTGCCACCAAGGAGGGCGTTGCCGGACCCAGAAACAAAGAGAATTTAGGTTCTGATCCAGTACAATCGGAACCGATACCTGCAGTAGCCTACTTGTACTGTTTCTGTGTTCACCGGACCAGGCAGGCCGCCTTCAGGCCACCTGGTCCGGCTTTTTTATGGGGTGACCGGCTGCAGCCACGCGCTCTCCCGGGCGTTGGGCGTAGTGCCGTTCTTCTGAGGTTTCGAGGACACGATTTTTGCGCGCACGTAAATCTCATCCCCTTTCAATACATACCGTGCACGCGGTCCCTTCACGGTGACCAGCACTTGGCCAACGTCCGCACTGTACCGATGCGTGACGCGCAGCTTGGTGCCATTGGCCAAGGTGATCGGTTTGTGGGTGGCATCGTATCCCCGGCGCGTGCCGATGAATTGCGTGGTATACTGCACGCCGGCCTCGGCCTGGATGGTTAGGTCGATTTCCTTGGAGGTTTGCTTTAAGGATTTCAGCGTGACGCCTGTGCTGGAATAAAAATCACCCTTTTCCATCGACGTGACGAGCGCGGCGGCATTGAGTTTGGCGGCGCGCACCATCACCCAGCCGCGGCCGGTGTTGCTGCGGTTGGCCGCCACGCCGTGGTAGTTGTGGGCGTCGTCGGTGGCCAGGCCATAGAGCAGGTCGAGCTTGTACTCGGTCAGCCTGCGGGTGTTGATGATGTCCCACATGCGTTCGGTGCTGGCGTGGGTAGCATCGCCCAAGTCGCGCACGGAGGGGTGGCCGTTGTACACCTCGAAAAATCGCTCGCCTTTCACGCGCATGAGCTCCTCGGCGGTGACACCCCAGCCGAAGTTGGGATGGTTCAGGTGCAGAAACATCGGCTGCCCGGTGGCTTTGCGTTGGGCCAGTAGGGCATTCATGTTGCGTTGCATGACATCGTACACGCTGTCGCCGCCCTGCGGTGTAATCTTATGGCGCAGGTTGGTGGCGTTCATGTGCACGGGTGCGGTCTTCCAGCGGTCGGTGACTTCCTCGGATTGGATCATGAGAAACCGATTGGGTTCCTCCACGCGCTTGCGAAATTCTTCCAACGTGCGCAATCGCACTTGCTGTCGACCGCCCTGATCGCGCTGTTGCACCCAGTCTTTCCCCCAGGCAGCGAGGTACTTCTGCAGCGCGGGCGGTCCGCCTTTGCTTTTCATGACATCAACCCAGCGTTCACCGACCTGTAGGGTGTTGTGGTCGGATAACGCCAGAAAATGGTAACCGTGATCTTTGTACCATTTGGCGATTTGCTCCGGATAATCGTCGCCATCGCTCCACAAGGTGTGCGTGTGGAGGTTGCCCTTCCACCATGACAATTCGGCGGCCGATAACGATAGTGTCCAGGAGACGGCTAGAAGCATGAGTAATCGCATTATTTTTTCTCCTCTTCGGCGGCTTTCTTTTGAACGTCCAGTCGGCCGAGTGTTTGGCCGGTGTAATCGCCGAAGATCTTTTGTAATTGGTCGGGGAACTTGTCGCCTACGTAACGGGCGATCTGCTTGTTCTTCACCACCTGTTTGCGGAGCAGCTCGGTTTGAGCAGTGAGCGTTTGTTGCCCGGCCTTCTTGGTAGTGAACGGCTTCACCAAACGATGCAGCGTGGTGAAGTAGGTTTTCTGATCATCAATTAAGCTGGCCGTCGCTATGCCACCATGGCCGGGGCACATAATCTTGGGCTTGAGCGCCTTGGCGGCATCCAGCGTTTTTAGCCAGTCGATGGAGTTGCCGTCGCCCATGTAATTGTACGGGCCGTTGACGCAGGCATCGCCGCTGAAGAGGATGCGCTGTTTGGGCAGCCAGACAAACACGTCGCCGTGCGTGTGGGCGTTGCCGAGGTAGAGCAGCTCGGCGCGCATGGTGCCGTCGTCGAACACCATCTTGTCCTTGAAGATGATCTGCGGTGGCAACAGCTTGCTGTTGCGTACATCGGCCCGGCTCTTGGCGGCCCATTCCCAGCGACCGAGCGGATGCCGGCCGTAATAGCCGGTCTCGTATTTCTTCATCTCTGCCAAGGCGCCTTCGGAGGCGATGGGCGTAGCGCCGGCTTCGGCCCAGGCCTGATTGCCATAAGCGTGATCGCCGTGGTGATGGGTATCCACCACGTACTTGATGGGTTTCTTAGAGACGGCCTTAATCTTGGGCAAGACTTCCTCCACGCCGCTCGGGAAATTGCCGTCAATCACCAGTACGAAATCCTTGAAGACAATCCATCCCTGGTTGCAGTGACCTTTAGAGAGGTCGCCCTGATGAAAATACACGTTGGGAGCAACCTGTTGAATCTCGCCGATTTTATCCGCGGCCTGGAGGGAGCCAGACAACGACAACGCCGCCATGAAAGGAAGCAAAGTGGCTTTCATGAGGGCACGGTAGCCGCGCAATGAAGCCGGCGCAAGCCGGCGCTTGAAGAAACTATGGGAACCGCGCGCCCTGCGATTTTCCATGATTTGTGCGTCGATCGTAGTCCTGATGCAAGGCCTTGTGAATGGTGACAACTTCCTTGGCCTTTTTCTTAATGGCCTCCTCGATCTCGATTTTGGAATTAAACGTGCCGAGCTGGCCGAGACGCGTGTTGAGTGTTTGCCCGGCGCGCTTGGCCAATTCCACATGGCCTTCTTCATGGCGTTTGAGGTTGTTCAGGTAAACGATCCAAAGTCGGCGCGCTAATGGATGGCCCTGCTCGATATCTACCCATTTTGGAAAATGAATCGTAGCAGTGACTTTTACGGTGTGTTCGGTGAGCTGATATTTCCCATCACTCTGGGAATACTGATAATCCCAATTCAAATTCCAATCGGTGCGGGCATCAAATCGCTTGCGAGTTTCGGGATTCAACGGGCCCACTTCATTGAGCTGACGGCGCAAGTCCGCATACGTTCGGCCTTTTATATCATACAAGGCCCATTCACGCTTGAACTCAATCTCTGCCGCCCCGGCGCCCATCGGCAGCCAGAAGTTCAGTAGAAGAATGAGCAGAAACCAACGCATGACTAAGGCTGTCGCGGTTTCCTTTTCCGGGTTTTCTTGGCCATGTTCAGGTGCCGATTCACCGCGTTGAGATACGCTCGGGCACTGGCTTCAATGATATCCGTACTGGCGCCGCGTCCGGAGACCCATTCCGTGCTGCCTCCGAAATCCACCTTCACAGTCACCTCGCCCAAGGCGTCCTTACCTTGAGACACGGCGCGTATGGTGTAATCCATCAGCTTGCCCTTCGTGGTGGTGATGCGATCAATGGCCTTCAATGACGCGTCCACTGGGCCGTCGCCGATGTTGGCATCCTGTTTCACTTCCGTTTGACGTCCGGTCTTGCGAGTCAATCGCACGGTAGCTGTGGGGACCGTTTGATTGCCGGTGCTGACGCTTAAATAATCGAGCGACCATGTTTCAGGCACGGTAGTAATGTGGCCTTCCACCAGAGCGGCCAGATCGTCGTCATACACAAACTTCTTCTTGTCTCCGATTTCCTTAAACTTATCAAAGATTGATCCCACTTCGGGGGCGTCCATTTTGAAGCCAAGATGTTTCAAGCGCGCCGCCACCGCTGCCCGTCCACTGTGCTTGGTGAGCGGCAGCTCGGTTTTGCCCCAGCCCACGTGCTTGGGGTTCATGATTTCGTACGTCTCTCGCTTTTTTAGAATGCCGTCCTGATGAATCCCGCTGGAATGCGCAAACGCGTTTTCGCCCACAATCGCTTTGCTGCGCTGCACGCTCAAGCCGCTCATGCGCGCGACCAGCTTAGAGGCTTTCACAATCTCTTTCGTATCCACGCCCATGCTGAAGCCGCGATAGAAACTCTTGCGCGTCTTGAGCGCCATCACCACCTCTTCCATGGCTGCGTTGCCGGCGCGTTCGCCAATGCCGTTCACGGTGCATTCCACCTGACGGGCTCCGGCTTGCACGGCGGCCAATGAGTTGGCGACGGCCAAGCCTAAGTCATTGTGACAGTGAACACTAATCACGGCCTTGCCGGTTTGGAATTCCTTCACGTTATCATGCAAATGCGCAATGAGCTGGCCGAATTCATCGGGCACCGTCCAGCCCACGGTGTCGGGAATATTTACCGTGGTGGCACCCGACGCCACGACGGCCTTGCAGATTTCCACGAGGAAATCCGGTTCCGTTCGGGAACCATCTTCCGGTGAAAATTCTATATCTTTAACATATTTACCTGCACGTTTAACGCTCTCCACAGCCAACCGAAGGATTTCGTCCTGCGCCTTACCCAGCTTGTGCTCGCGATGGATTTTTGAGGTGGCCAGAAACACATGGATTCGGCCGCGCTTTCCAGCCGGCTTCACCGCTGCTCCGGCGGCATCAATATCCTTGGGCACGCAACGCGCCAGGCCTGCAATTTGGGGTCCTTTGACTTGTTTGGCGATGGTTTGTACCGCCGTAAAATCACCCTCACTGATCACCGGGAATCCGGCCTCAATGACATCCACCTTCAAGGCCCCCAGCTGCTGAGCCACCGCCAGTTTTTCGCGGAGGTTCATGGAGGCCCCGGGGCATTGCTCTCCGTCGCGGAGAGTGGTGTCAAAGATGAGGATCTTGTTTTTGCTCATGTATTGTCTTTCGCAGCAGTTTGTTTACCAAAAAAAGAACCCCACCGCCAGCTTGGCGATGGGGCTCCCAAAATTGTCGCTCGGCTAAACCCCAACCGCTCCGCTGCCAAGAAGCAGCGTCCGCTGAAGTGGTAGATTTAGTCCGTTACGCACGACACATTTGTTAATATAGGCGCTGGCGCGCGTCAATGTTGAATCCCGAGCCCTTCCCGTCTATGCTCCGCGCTCCCCATGGAAACTGACGCACTAAAACTATGGCAGCGCTACAAGGAGCGCACCACGTTTCATGATGAGATAGGCCTGAGTCTGGATTTAAGCCGGGTTGATTTTGCTGCTGATTTTTTTGAGCAGAAAACCGAAAGCATCGAGAAAGCCTTAGCCGCAATGGCCAAACTGGAACAAGGGTCCATTGCTAATCCGGATGAAAAACGAATGGTCGGCCATTACTGGTTGCGGAAACCCGAGCTGGCTCCGTCTGCAGAGATCAGCCAGCAAATCACTTCGACAATCGAAAATGTGAAGGCCTTTGCTGCAGCCATCCACTCCGGGGAGGTTTCCGGGGCAGATGGTTTATTTGAAAATGTCATTGTCATCGGCATTGGGGGGTCTGCCTTAGGGCCGCAATTTGTGGCTCACGCACTGGGAAAACCAAAAGCAGATCGCATGAAAATGTGGTTTTTTGACAACACTGACCCTGACGGTATCGATAAAGTATTAGATAATATTGGTTCGAATCTGGGTAAAACGCTTTGCATTGTCATCTCGAAATCTGGTGGTACCAAAGAGACACGCAATGGAATGTTGGAGGCGAAGGTTGCTTATGAGCGCGCTGGGCTAAACTTTGGCGAGCACGCCTGTGCGGTGACTGGGGAGGGTTCGGCTCTGGGTCAAGTAGCGGATGATGGGGGTTGGTTAAAGCGATTTCCGATGTGGGATTGGGTTGGTGGCCGTACCAGTGAAACTTCGGCGGTGGGATTGTTGCCGGCTGCGCTGCAAGGATTGAATATTGACCAACTACTCGCTGGGGCGGCTACCTGCGATGAAATAACTCGCCAGGCGGATGCGGGGCAAAACCCGGCCGCACGACTAGCATTAGCTTGGGCGCACTGCTGTAACGGTAAAGGTGAGAAAGACATGGTTATTTTGCCTTATAAGGACCGTTTGGAGTTCTTTTCTCGTTATCTTCAGCAACTCATAATGGAGTCGTTGGGCAAGGATAAAGACTTGGATGGCAAACTTGTTTACCAGGGGATTGCTGTTTATGGAAATAAGGGATCTACCGATCAGCATGCATATATCCAGCAGCTTCGTGACGGTGTTCCGAACTTTTTCGCCACGTTTATTGAAGTGCTGAAAGAGCGCTCGGGCGAATTGTTCCACGTGGAACAAGAGGGGGTGACGGCCGGTGATTATTTAAGTGGATTCTTTCAGGGGACTCGGAAAGCGCTTTATGAAAGTGGTCGTGAGTCAATTACGATCACGATCGATGAAGTGACGCCATTTTCGGTGGGTGTGCTCATTGCCTTGTACGAAAGGGCCGTGGGTCTTTATGCCTCATTGGTCAATATTAATGCCTATCATCAACCGGGGGTTGAGGCCGGGAAAAAGGCGGCGGAACGGGTTATTGAACTCGAATTGGCGCTTTTTGAGTGTCTGATGCGACGCGATGGGCATCCGATGAAGGTTGATGATCTGGCCATGGAAATGCAGGCAGTGGATGAGATTGAGACGATTTATAAGACGTGTGAGCACCTGTGCGCAAACGGCCGCTTAGCAAAGATACCTGGTGAGGGGCCGTTCGACATGCTCTATACTTTCCCGGAAGGTTCGGCTGATGAGCTTCCGTTATCCTAAAGATTTCGACGTTATTGTTGTGGGCGCTGGGCACGCTGGTGTCGAGGCGGCATTGGCGGCGGCACGGATGGGTTGTGAGGTGCTCATGCTAACGACCAATGTGGATACCATCGGTCAAATGAGCTGTAATCCAGCCATTGGGGGCTTGGCAAAAGGCCATTTGGCCCGGGAAATTGATGCTTTAGGCGGGGAAATGGGCCGATGCACTGATATGACCGGTTTGCAATTTAGGATGCTAAACACCGGTAAAGGGCCTGCTGTTTGGGCGCCTCGGGCACAGTGTGATAAAAAGGCGTACCAGTTTCGCATGAAATGGATTTGCGAGCGCGAGCCTAATTTAACCATTCAGCAAGGCCAAGCTGACTCGTTTCTCCACCGAGATCGCGAAGTGTTTGGGGTCCGGACGGTAATGGGGGTTGAATACCATGCTCAAACGGTCGTGATCACGACGGGAACGTTTTTGCGCGGCCTCATGCATGTCGGTGATGCCAAGCAAAAAGGCGGTCGGTCGGGCGAGGCGGCGGCGATGGGCTTGTCCGCAGCGCTTCAGGAAGTGGGGTTGGAGCTGGGTCGGCTCAAGACCGGCACCCCACCTCGATTACTCAAGCGGTCGATTGATTTCTCACAATTGGAAGAGCAGCCTGGGGATGAGCCCGTGCCGTTTTTTTCCTTTTGGCAGGATGATTTGTTCCACGTGGAACATTCCGGGGCGAATCCGGACGATATTGGGCATTCGGAGGGCAAATATCCGCCAGGTTCTATACTGGATCGACTGAACGGCCAATTGAGTTGTTGGATGAGTGAAACTAACGAAAAAACGGCAGAGATCATCAGGGACAATATCCATAAATCACCGATGTATTCGGGGGAAATCGAAGGAGTTGGGCCGCGGTATTGCCCTTCAATAGAAGATAAAATCGTTCGATTCACTGATAAGCCGACCCATCAGATATTTATTGAGCCGGAAGGCATTGCGACGGATGAACTTTATATAAATGGATTTTCCACCTGCCTTCCGTTTGAGGTGCAATACGAAATCGTCCGGACTATTCGAGGCTGTGAAAACGCTGAAATTCTGCGGCCTGCTTATGCAGTGGAATATGACTACGCCCCGCCCCGTCAGCTGCATCCATCATTGGAGGCCAAGCCATGCCGCAACCTTTTCTTGGGCGGCCAAATTAATGGCACTTCAGGATACGAAGAAGCTGGAGCTCAAGGTTTGATGGCTGGCATCAACGCCGCACGTCGGGTTCAAGGCAAGGATCCAGTTGTGTTAAGGCGCGACCAAGCGTACATCGGTGTGCTGATCGATGATCTAATTACCAAGGGCACGAGCGAGCCATATCGGATGTTCACTAGCCGAGCTGAATACCGTTTACTCCTTCGGCAGGATAACGCTGATTTAAGACTAACAGACATCGGTAACGATATAGAAACCGTAAATTCCCGTAATTATGACAGTTTCTGTGACAAAAAGCAAGCTATAAACGGTGAAATAGAAAGGCTTCGTAGGACATTTGAGGGCACGGTATCATTGGAGCAATTGTTGAAACGAAACGAAATGAAGTATGAGGAACTGCCTCAAGCTCGACTTGATTTGCCAGTGGCGGTGAAGCAGCAGGTAGAGATTACTGTAAAATATTCTGGTTATATAGACCGGCAAGAAGGCGAGGTGGCGCGTTTCCGGCAAATGGAGGATAAGCAAATTCCGGATTGGCTGGAGTATGAAAGTATTTCGGGGCTGAGGAATGAGTCGCGGCAAAAGCTATTGGATTATCGTCCGGCGACGTTGGGCCAGGCCTCGCGCATCTCAGGCATTTCACCCTCAGATGTTAGCCTCATTATGGTCCACATGAAGCGAGGCCCTGTGAGTGGGGCCGAGGATAATGAGCCTGAAAATGGTCCGCACAACACATGTTGCGGTGATTTGTAGTGACTGTAACGTTATCTCTTGTCATTATCCAGCATTGTATTGATTTTTTCTGAGTTTTCTTCTGCTTTCCGACTTAAGATCAATAGGTTTTGGCTTAGTTTTTGGCTCATTTCTTGGAGTTGTTTTTCCATCTGAATGAGTTCTTGTTTGATGTCTGTATTCTCGGAGGCTTTTCTCTTGATGGCTTCGGCGAGTTCGGTTTCTTTTCGGGCATCATCCATGCCGGTGAGCATGACGCCGACAAAGAGGTTCAGTACAATCATGGCTCCCGTGAGGATGAAGCTCACAAAGAAGACACTGGCGAGTACAGGGTGGGCGGTTGATGTGATCTCATTCCTGGCAATTCCGAGCTGTTCGAGGGCGGCATAGGTGGTGGCGTCATAGCCATAATTGGCGCTGCCGTACATGTTGATGTACATCAAATCCGTCCAGTCCTCTAACGTTACTGCTCGGAATAAAGACAGCATTGATGTTTGTAAATTCCTGAAATGCAAGGGATCGTTATCGCTAAAGAGGAACGTTGCCATGCATCCGTATATGTAAAAGTGGAGTAATCCGAGCAAAAATACGTATCCAATGGATGGGATGCTTTTGAGGACGGCATTGACCAAAACTTGGAGTCGTGGGATGGCGGAGACCAGTTTGAGGACGCGCAGGACGCGGGCTAGGCGGAGGACGGCGACAAATTGGTTGTTTTGGATCGGCAATAGGCAGATAGCGACGATAGAAAAATCAAAGATGTTCCAAGGATCCCTGAAATAATTCCATGGTTTTTTGCCTTCGGCGATTATTTTGATGACCACTTCCAGAACGAATATGCCGAGGATGATGCGGTCCAGCAGGGTTAGGAGATCGTGATGTTCGGCTTCGAAATCCTTGTAGGTTTGCATTCCTACCACCACGCCGGCGAGCAGGATGATCCCGAGGATGAAGTTCTGGAATGCCGGGGCGGCCGCAATATGTTGGCAGACTTTCACCATAAGCGCTGAACCGAAAGATACGGAGCAGGGCGTAGGCGGCAATGGCGGGTTATTCTCAGCGGGTTATGTGTTTACCGTGGTGTAAGGCATGGCTTCTATGAGCTTGGCCTTTACGTCATCTGAGATGAGATTGCCTTTAAGGTTAAGAAATTTCAGGTGCTTGAAGCCCTTGAGCCATTCGGCAGAGGCATCGGTGAGCCGGTTGTAATTCAGGGTCAGGCTCTGCAGATTTTTAAACGCAGCCAAATGGATGATGCCATCATCGCGAATGCCGTTTTCGCCCAAATCCAAATTGGTGAGATGCTCCAGAGGCTTCAGGTACTCCAATCCCACATGGGTGATATTGGTGCTGGAAAGGTTCAGGGATTCGAGCCCGCGCACCTTGGCAATTTCTTTCAGTCCCAAATCCCCCACGCGCGTGGCCGAGAGGGACAAGCGTTTTAGGGAATGCAGCTTGGCAATGCAGGCGAGGGAATCATCGCCCAGCTCGGTGATATCGAGGATCAATTCCCGCAAGTGCTGGAGACCCACGAGGCTGGGGGCGCCGGCGTTGGTGATTGCGCAGTTGGTGGCATCCAGGCTTTCCAAATGCGTCAATTTGCCGATTTCCTTAAAGCCGTCATTGCCCACCTTCACCGTGTACTTGATGAAGAACAGCGTGATCTCGCCGCTGGCATTGGTCTCCACGCGGCGGGCAATGGACTGTATCGCCCAGTAGACGTTGCCGTTATGGGCGGTAACAGCTTCGAGCAAGGGATCCGGCGGCTTCTCCGGTTGATCGGATTGAGCGGGCATAAAACCTCCGCCCAACCATAGGCAGCAGCCCCGTGGCTGCACAGGAAAAAGCTAGAAACACCCGCCCTCAATTGGCCGGTAAGCGGCCGACGGCGGGCCGGGCCTGAGATAAGCCTGGACCGTCACGATGGCCTCTGAATCCATCTGCACTTGGATGTTTTCGCGCTGGTACCAGTCCGGATGTCCCTCGAGCCGGTCGAGCTGCCACAGCGTAGCCGGCGAGATTTCCCAAACCTCGCCATGAACCGCCATCGCCTCATTAGCGGCCTTGGGCTGCCGGTATAGATAAGGAATCTCGTCCACTTCGGGTGCATAATCATCGGCTCCGAGATAAAAGCCAAACCGCTCCACGGTCGTCGCTTCCCCAATAAATTCCGCTTCGTCCAGCAGGGCGTGATTACAAAAACCCCGTTTCAAGGTGCCGTAGACAAACACCCGTTCCCGCGGCTCATCGCTCATGGGGGGAGGGTAAAAGAAAAATGGTGGGAGGAACAGGATTCGAACCTGTGAAGGCATAGCCAACTGATTTACAGTCAGTCCCGTTTGACCGCTTCGGTATCCTCCCACTCAAGGGGCGGCGAACGTAGACGAATCGTTCGCTTGTGACAACCTAGAAAATCCGATGCTGACCCGGCGTATCGGCTCGCTTGCCATTGCCGCCGCCTCGGCCTACCTTGGCCGCTCATGTTTGATTCGCTGAGCAGCAAACTTCAGGGTGCGTTTAAGAACCTGCGCGGGCTGGGCAAGATTTCGGAGGACAATATCTCCGAGGCCCTGCGCGAGGTGCGTATGGCGTTGTTGGAGGCGGACGTCAACTTCAAGGTGGCTAAGGAATTCCTCGCTCGCGTGAAGGAGAAATCCCTCGGCGATGAGGTGTTGGCCAGCGTTCAGCCGGGCCAGCAGATCGTGAAGATCATTCACGATGAACTGGTCACGTTGCTTGGCGATACCAACGCCAAGCTCGAGACCGGCGGCAATCCCACCTGCATCATGATGGTCGGCTTGCATGGTGCGGGTAAAACCACCTCCAGCGGCAAGCTCGCCAAGTTGATTAAGAAACAGGGGCGCCAACCGCTGCTCGTCGCGGCGGATGTGTATCGGCCGGCGGCGATGGACCAGCTGGAGACACTCGGCCAACAAGTCGATGTGCCAGTGCTCGCGCTCAAGGGGGAGAAGGATGTGCAGAAGATCGCCCGCGCCGCCATGGAGGAAGCCCGCGCGCAGGCCTGCAATGTGTTGATCTTTGATACCGCGGGCCGGTTGCAGATTGATGAGGATCTCGTTCAGGAACTGATCGATCTTAAGGGCCTGATCAAGCCGCAGGAAATCCTGCTCGTGCTCGATGCCGCCACCGGTCAGGAAGCGGTGAGTGTGGCTACGCACTTCGATGAGGCGCTGGGCATTACCGGTTCCATTTTAACCAAGCTCGATGGCGACGCCCGCGGCGGCGCGGCGCTCTCGCTCAAGAGCGTGACCGGGCGGCCCATTAAATTTGTTGGTGTGGGCGAGAAGCTGGACGAGTTTGAGTCGTTCCACCCCGAACGCATGGCCGGCCGCATCCTCGGCATGGGTGACGTGGTCAGCCTCGTGGAAAAAGCCGCCGAAGTCATCGAGGAGGACGAGGCCGCGCGTATGGAGGAGAAGCTGCGCAAAGGCGAATTTTCACTGGAAGATTTTCTCGAGCAAATGCGCGCTATGAAAAAGCTCGGTCCTCTTGAAAATATTGTGGGCATGCTCCCCGGCGGGGATGCTGCGCTAAAGGATGCCGATCTCGACAAAGGCCAGGCTGAGCTACGCCGCATGGAGGCCCTTATCTGCGCCATGACCCCCAAGGAACGGCGGCAGCCCAACATCCTTAATGCCAGCCGCCGCCGCCGCATCGCTAACGGCACTGGAGTAAAAGTCTCCGAATTAAATAGTATGCTCAACAAATTCTTCCAGATGCAGCAGATGATGAAGAAGATGGGCAAGATGCAAAAGATGATGGCCAAAATGGGCGGCGGCGACCTTGGCGGTCTTGGTGGCCTGATGGGCCGCTAGGCCTGAGTGCCTTACTCCGGGCGTTGGTAATCGGCAAGGTCGGCGATGAAGGTGCCATGTTTGACTTTGGTGCGGATGCGTAGGACTGCCCGATGGGAATCGTCACTGAGCCATATCTGCAGCTTGGCGTCGGGATCTTTTTGGAACACGCCGCGCAATTGGCCTAGGTCTGGCTCCACCAAGATAGTTTTATAATTCTTATCGCCGATCTGGATTTCTTCCGGCCCGACGACCCTCACCTTGGATTGAAACGTCGCCTTGCCGTCGCATACGGCACTGGCGAATTCACCCGGGCGGGCGAGGTTCAGTTCGCGAAATTTAAAGATAATGCTGAGCGGGTCAAAGGTGCTCGGTTCGGTATCCACTACGCCGTCAGGGTTGCCGTTGAGCTGACGACGGCAACGTTGTTGCTGCGGATCAAATTGCAGCACGACATTGCGCGAGGCCAAATCCTTTTGCACTGTGTGATATTCAAGCGAGTGGGTGAACTGCGCGTTCACAATCGAGCGGGCATCGTACTGCACCAGCCCGCCGAGCGCGCCGCCTTTGAGAGTGAACTGCCAGGCCGTTGTGCCGTTGTGATCAATCTGTTGCGCGGCAAATGTTACCTTGCCGGCCGGCATTTTAAGAAAGCCTTTCTCTACGCGTACCTGATAATGCCCCACCTCGCCAGCGGTAAAATGGCGCGGACGATACACAGCGGTTGTTTCGGGAGCAGAGTCGTTGTCGCCCTTGCCTTCAAACCGCATGCCGGGCCGAGGTTGATGGTAAGTGCTCTCGGTCTTGCCCAGCCACGCGAGCAGTAGCCAGAGGCTGAACAGACCTGTGAGACTAATGATGCCGATGAGCGCGGCGCGTTTCATGGTGTCAGGATGCCGTCAGTCGTCGCCCTTGTAAACGCTGGGCAATGCGCAGTGCTAGCTCGAGGCTTTGTGCGTAGTTTAGCCGGGGGTCGCAGTAGGTCTCGTAACTACGCGAGAGATCGGCTACTGACAGTTCCTGCGGGCCGCCCGTGCATTCGGTAACGTCCTCGCCGGTGAGTTCAAAATGCACGCCGCCCAGCCGGCTGCCGGTCGCTTCGTGCGCGGCAAACGCGCCCTCCAGTTCGGCGAGTACTGCATCATAATCGCGCGTCTTCAAGCCCGTGTCCGTACTCACGGTGTTGCCGTGCATGGGATCGCACACCCATGTGACGATGCGTCCGGCGGCTTGCACCGTCTCCACCAAGTGCGGCAACGCCTCGGCTACGTGCTTCGCACCCAGACGCGTGATGACCGTGATGCGGCCCGGCCGATTAGCCGGTTCGAGGGTCGTGATCAACTCCACCAAATCTGCTGGGGCCATGCTCGGCCCGGCCTTGATCCCGATGGGGTTTTCCAGCCCGCGAAAGTACTCCACATGCGCCCCATCCAGCTGGCGGGTTCGGTCGCCAATCCACAAAAAATGCGCGCCAAGATTATACCAACGCTCGCCCACCGGCTCGGTTAAGGCGGCCTCGTAATCGAGCAGCAGCCCCTCGTGCGAGCAGAACAGCTCCACGGTCTTTAGCGCGGCCGTACCGCGGACGCCGGTGGATTCTACGAAATCGATGGCGTCGCGAATACGATCCACGATGTCCTCGTAGGCCGCGCGATTGGCGCTGCTGCGCACAAAACCAAGATCCCAATGGTGCGGATGATGCAGATCGGCGAAGCCGCCATCCACCAGCGCGCGCGCGTAGTTTAGCGTGGCGGCGGAATGATGATAAGCGGAGATTAAACGCTCCGGATCCGGATCACGCGCATCTTTTTGAATCCCGTTAACAATATCGCCACGATAACTTGGCAATTCATGGCCATCGGCGATTTCCGTATCGCTACTGCGCGGTTTAGCGTATTGGCCGGCCATGCGGCCCACGCGGATGACCGGAATGCGTGCTCCCCATGTGAGCACCAGCGACATCTGTAAGAGGATCTTGAGCTTCGCCTCGATGGCCGCTTTGCGGCAATCCACAAACCGCTCCGCGCAATCGCCGCCCTGCAGGAGAAATGCCTCGCCGCGCGCGGCCTTGGCCAGATGCTCCCGCAACGTGTCGACTTCCCCGTGATTCACCAACGGCGGAAGCGCGCGCACGGCATCGAGCGCCGTGCCCAATGCCGATGGATTGCCGTATCGCGGCTGTTGCACAATCGGTTTGTCGCGCCAGGAATCCGGGGTCCAATTGGCGGCCGCGTCATTCACTGGCGGGGACAGAAAATGGATCGAGGGCTTTGGGTTGGGTTTCAGGCTGCGGCCCGATTGCCGTATGGCGGATGACTTTAGGCAGGCCGACCAGCAGCCAACCCTCGTCTTTAAACTCAACGCATTCGAAGGCAACCCCGGTTTCCAGATCCTCGCCATCGACTTGAAAGTGAAGGATCACCAAGCCGCCGTTGAGTCCGGCGTCGAGGTGGTTTTTGGAAAGGCGTGAGGTGTCAATTTTACCAAGCTGAGCCGTATCGGGATTAAGGCCAGCTTCGGTGAGAGTCACGACGAATTGAAGGTATTGCTGCTCCACAAATTGACGGCGCAGGTTGGGCAGCTCGGCATCCTGAGCCTGCCAGAATTCCTCAGTGTGTGATTGCTTGATTTTGCCGATGAGACTGTGCAGTGTGAAGTAACGGGCTTGTTCTTTTTCGGTGCGATCTCCGCGAGGTTTCTTTTCGACGGCGGCCAGCTCGGCTTCGTAGGTTTTCAAGGCCTGAGCATTGCGAGCATGGGCGATGATTTTCCAGTTGTGCATGCCGTGCCCAAGGATAGAGAGCATCATCATTTGCTCGGCATCATTTTGGGCAAGGGTTTTTTGGAAGGCACGCGCCAAGCCATCGGGGTTGAGCTTGGCGGGGGCCATACGCAGGCCGGATTTCTTGGGTGAGGGCGGCGGCGATTCTTGTTTTTGAGAACACCCGGCCGATAGGCCGAAAATCAGCAACCAAATCCCACGCATGGGCCGAGTGTACGCACGAGTAGTGCTGGCTCAAGGGGGGGTTATCGACAGGTTTATTTGCCGAGGGCCTGCTTGAGATCGGTGGTGTAGGTTTGGGCGTTTTTGTTGCCGAACCCTTCTTCGCGATGCACCACGGCACCGCCGCCATCTAGGACTAGGACGGTGGGGAAGCTCCCTATTTTATACTGTTCTGCCAGCGCGCGGTTAGCGAGTTCTACTTTTTCGTCGAGAGGCTTGTTTTTTGGGAAGTCAATGACGACCAACTCGAGGTTTTTCTCAGCGAAATCGAGAAACGCTTTTTGCGTGAGCACTTGGTCATGCAGCGCCATGCAGGGCGGACACCAGTCACTGCCGGTGAAGTCCACGAACACAAGTTTGTTGTTCTTGGCGGCTTCAGCCTTGGCGGCGGCGAGATTGTTGCCCCAAAGTTCCTTGGCGCGAGGATCGGGCGAGAGTGCTTCGGCGGCGTTCTGGTATGCGTTTTGTTGCGGTCCGCAGGCGATTAGACCCAGCATGGCGGTTAGACAGGTGAGTGGCAGTAGTTTCATTGCTTCTTGGGGGTGGGGGTAATGGGTTTAGGGGGCGTGAGGGATTTGATGAAATCCGCTGGGCTGGCGCCGTTGTAGCCGTTTAGGCGTTGGACTTCGGTGCCGTTGGCTTCGAGCACGAGCACGGTGGGGAAGCTCTGCACGCGGTAGGCGCGCGCGAGGATTTGATTGGCTTCCCGCTGCGGATCGGCTTGCGGTTTGTTGCGCGGGAAATCCACCTTCACGAGGACAAAATGTTCTTTGGCGTGCTGGAGGAACTCCGGTTGGGTTAACACTTTGTCGTGCAGGGCGATGCAGGGTGGGCACCAATCGGAGCCCGTGAAGTCTACGAAGAGCCGTTTCTTTTGTTCGGTGGCACGTAATTGGGCGGCGGGGAAATCCTCGGTCCAAGCCTTTTCGGCTTCGGCCTGGGCGGCGAGGTCGATGAGCTCTATATCGGCACCCAATACCCAGCCGTGGCCAGGGAGTTTCACGCAGTTGTTGAGCTTGAGCTGATAGCTGCGGCCGGCGCAACTGAAGAGCACATCGGCTGCGCCTTCGGGCAGGGGAGTGGCCATGTTTATGCCTGGCCGCACGACGATGCTCGGGGCGGTGGATTGTGTCCAATCAGGCGCATCCCCGGCGGCGGCTTGGGTGAGGAGGGTGGTGTTTTGTTTTTTAAATTCCTGCACGCCCTCGGTCAGGCCGGGTTTCATGGGTTCAAATTGACGGTCCGGTTCGGCGAGAAACAGTTCGAGTTTCTCCAGTGTATTGGTGTGTACGACCGTGCGGTTGGTGGCGGGCACGGCTTTGATGCGGGCAGCACTGATGCGGGCGTCGACGATGTACACTTGTTTCATGCCAGCGTGCAGGGTTTCCTCGGGTAATCCCCAGAGCGCTAGGGGAGCCAGCTTGGCGGGGTCGCCACTGAGGAAGGCGACATGCACCTGACGGGCGAGTTCACGGATTGCCGCTTCGGCTTCGGCCTGCGGATCAGCCTTCACCAGCGGCTTGGGCTGGGAGGGCGTGGGTTGAGCCTTGGGTTTACAGCCGATGAGGCCGGCCGTTAATAGTGTGATTCCCAATACCCATGCAAACGAACCGCGCATGAGCTCAAGGTAAGCGGCCGCCGTGGCGGCGTCAATCCGCAGTCGGCAGGTCGAAGCGAATCTCCAGTCCGCCGAGGATGGAGCAATCCTCGGGAGGGAGCGGTGCTAGTACGAGCGCCCGGCGCGGTCGAAGTTTTTGCCGTCAATCAGGCGGCCTTGAACATACTCGCCACGAAGCTTCACCTGATTGGTGCCTGCGTAGTAGAAAAACACTGTGCCGGTGTACAGACGGCCTTTTTTCCAAAGACCCTCGCGATGGGGGAGCCCGGCTGCATCGCGCTGCAAACCTTCGCCTTCGCGGAGGCCTCCGAGGAATTCGCCCTCATAAAGCACGCGCCCTTCGGCATCTGTTTCCTGGCCAATCCCGCTGAACGATGCTGTGGCTTCGGGGGCATACACCAATCCATCGTCCCGCTGGGTTACTGCCTGTACGAGAGTGGTGGCTGGGGCTGGTTGAGGTTCGGGTGTGGGAAGTTGAGGGATGGTTGGCTCCGTTGGCTTGGCGGGGGCGGGGGCCTCAACGGTTTCCGCATTCAAGCCGGGTATCAACGGTGGCGCCATGTAGGGCCGCTCGGCTGGCGTAATATCTGGCTGGGTGTCCGGCGGGGTCTCAGGCCCGGGTAAGGCGGGGGCGAGGGCGGTCGCTTCTGCGGCTTCATCCGGCCCGAGATTATCAGGGATCAGAATCAAAGGCTGCTTCGTCTCGGGCGCGGCGGAGTTGGGAAACATAATGCCGCAGCCCGTATTCAACAGCGCCAGCGCCAAGCCAAGAGCCAAGCCAAGTGTGAGGTTCATGGTCTTCACAGTACCCCTAAACACAGCAAATGCAATGCCAGTCGGGCAATTACGGTGCCTGAAAATCCCCTTATTCCGCCTGTTTAGCCCCATTTTTGTAGGCCTTCCACTGCTCGTATTCGGGGGAAGCCATGTAGGCAACGAAGGGCTCGGCTTTGTTGAAATCGATGGGGAAACGGACGGGGGTGTGGCCTACAGCGCCTTGAGGGCGCGCCGCCCCAATGTACCGGAAATCCAGGCGCCTGTGGCATATGTGGATAAATCGCGGGAAAAACCCACCGATTTATTTGATTCTATGACACTTTTTTGTGTTTTTGTGGGTTTTTTACTTTGACCGAACAGAGCGTGTTTGGTTTTCTCCGCACTCCTTCAAAGAGATGAAGAGCCCAAATCCCAACAATTCATTCGATAAAGTCATGGCGGCAATCGCCATTTTGGCTCTGATTGGGTTTGTGGTGAGCTTGTTCAAGATCATGGGTTAAAGGACTGTTTGCGCCTTGTTTTCACGCAGTCATTGCGGCATTATTTCCTAACATAATTTGAATGGTCGGTGCATTTAGCCGTCCATGTTTATCCCAATGAAATTACGATTTTTTTTCCCCCTAATGGCCGCAACCGTGGCGTTCAACGGCCCGCTGGAGGCGAAGGAGAAACTGCCGACTGCGGAGCAACGGTTTGGCGGGAAAACAGAGGAGGCGGAGAGCCCGAGCTTTCGTCGGCACGTAGTCCCATTGGCGAGTAAGCTGGGCTGCAGCGGGCGCGAGTGCCACGGCTCGTTTCAGGGACGCGGCGATTTTCAGTTGAGCCTGTTTGGCTACGATTTCGGCAAAGACCATAAGGCTATCACTGATGACTCGGAAAACCGCATTCGCGTGGATTTCGAGAATCCCGCAGAGAGTTTGTTCATCCAGAAACCGCTTAAGCAGGTAAAGCACAAGGGAGGGGAGATCTACGACGAAGGCAGCTGGGAGCACAATGTGATGCTCAAGTGGATTCAGGACGGCGCGAAGCTGGATGTGGTAGAAACCGGCGCTTTCGACCGGCTGGAGGTATTCCCCAAGGAGTTTGTTGGTAAACAGGTGGGTGATACGATGCAGCTTAAGGTTTTGGCCTACTGGAAGGATGGCACGGTGGAGGATGTGACCGCTTTCACACGGTTTGATACCAATGACGAAAGCGTCGCGACGGTCAACGATCTGGGCGAGGTGAAATTGGTCGGCAAGGGTGATTCGCACGTGGTGGCATTTTACGACAATGGCGTGCTGCCGTTGCCCGTGATGTTACCGGTGAGCGATCAAGTGGGCTCCAAGTATCCAAAAGTGGAAGCCACCACGCCGATTGATAAAGCGATTGCCACCAAGCTGCAGAAGGTGGGCATTGTGCCGAGCGAGGTGTGCACGGATCAGGAATTTCTGCGCCGGGTGACTCTGGATGTGACCGGGACATTGCCGACCGCGCAGGAAGTAAAATCCTTTCTTGCCAGCAAGGATTCCAAAAAGCGGCAAAAGAAGGTGGACGAACTCCTAAGCCGCCCGGCCTACGCCGCTTGGTGGGCGACCAAGCTTAATGATTTTCAGGGCAACAGCCCGCAACAAATCCGCGCGAGCCAATATATTCCGCGCGACGTGAATCTCAGCAGCGATTGGTACAACTGGGTGTACAAGCGCGTGCTCGAAAACAAGCCCTACGATGAGATTGTGGAGGGCATCGTGCTGGCCTCAGGTCGGTCCAAACCGGATCAATCCTACATCGATTACACCAAGGAAATGGCGCAATATCATCGAGAGAAAAATCCCAAGGATTTTGCCGAGCGCAAGGATATGCCGTGGTTCTGGGCCCGACGTAATATCCGCCAGCCCGAGGAAAAGGCGATGGCCTTTGCCTATAGCTTCCTCGGTGTGCGCATCCAGTGCGCTCAGTGCCACAAGCACCCGTTTGACCAATGGACACAAGCCGACTTCAACTCGTTCAAGGCCTTCTTTGAGCGCATCACCATGGGCAGCCAAAACCTACCGCAGGACAAGGGCAACAACTACCGCGACCTCACCAATAAGCTGCGCGAGATAGCCAACTACGATCCCAAGGATAAGACCCAAAACCGAAACCGCGCCCTCCGGCCAGTGGTGGAGAAACGCGTGGCCGCGGGTGAGCCGGTGCCGTGGCAGGAGGTGTATATCCGCGCCGAACAAAACCGCAAATACTCCCCGGCCCAAATCGAGAAGATTAAGAAGCGTAACCCGAACTTTAACGCTCGCGTGATCACGCCCAAGGTGCTCGGCGGTGATACCATGGATGTGAAATATCCCGATCCGCGCACGCCGTTGATGGACTGGTTGCGCGCCAAAGAAAACCCCTACTTCGCCCGCGCTTTTGTGAACCGTGTGTGGGCACATTATTTCAACCGCGGCCTGGTGGAGCCGGCCGATGACCTAAACCTCGCCAACCCGCCCACCAACGCAGGCGTCATGACGCATCTCGCCGAGGGTTTCGTGTCCAGCGGATACGACATGAAATGGGTGCATCGCGAAATCTTAAACTCCGACGCCTACCAACGATCCTGGCGCGTGAACGCCACCAACGAGCATGATGACAAGAATTTCAGCCGCTACGTTATCAAGCGCCTGCCCGCCGAGGTGGCTGCTGACGCCATTCGTCTGGCCACCGGCTCCAGCGAGCGCGTGGAGGAATTTGCCAGCAACATGGACACCCGCATGATTGGCAACAGCAGTGTGGGTAATTACCGCGGCCGCTCCGCCAACTACATGCTCGGCATCTTTGGTAAGCCGCAGCGTGAAAATAACTGTGACTGCGAACGCACCGTTGACCCCACCCTATTGCAGACCCTTTACACGCGGAACGACCCCGAGATGCTCACGCAGCTTTCTGCCCGCGGCGGCTGGCTTGATGAACTGCGGCGCGAACTTAAGATTCCCTCCACCACCGATAACCAGCGCCAGATCACGCGCTATCAGGCGAACATCAAGGCCGCCCGCAAACGCCTGGCACAATTGCAGGCCGCCCTGCCGAAAAAGCCGGCCGACACTAACCCCGGTACACTAAAGGTATACGAGGCCAAGCTTAAGACCTATAAAAAACAAAAGGAGAAGATCGACAGTGCCCTGCGTGACTACACCGAGAAAATGGCCGAGCTGCGGCCCCAACCCGGTGCCGTGCGAGAGTTACCCGAAGGCGCTGAAGCGCTCATCACCGAGACCTTCCTGCGCACCGTGAGTCGGTACCCTTCCCACAAGGAAATGGAAATGGCCCGCACGGATCTGGTTAAGGCCCCGAACGTCGTGGCCGGCCTGCAGGAACTCCTGCTGGCCCTGCTCAACACCAAGGAATTCATGGTAAACCACTAGGGGAAAACTGGAAACGAGAGATTTTAGATTCGAGAACAATTTAACTTTAAACAACACACTACAATGGCAACACACACATTCTGCGACGGCGTTCAACGGCGCGACTTTCTAAAGGTTGGTGCGGTGAGCGGATTTGGACTAGGCATGGGCCTTCCGCAATTCCTAGCTAAAGCCAGCGAAGGGGAGCTCAATCCCAAGGCTAAGGGCAAGGCGGCGATCTTCGTGCGCTTGGGCGGCGGCCCCACTCACATGGATACCTTTGATCTCAAGCCGGATGCGCCCGATACGCACCGCGGCGAGTTCAAGGAGATCAAAACTAATGTGCCTGGCATGCGTTTCTGCGAACACCTGCCCAAGCTCGCGAAGGTGGCTGATAAGTTTGCCATCTTGCGAGGGGTTAGTCACACGCTGGCCGCCCACGGGCTCGGCACCCAGTATTTGATGACCGGCAACCGTCCCCTGCCCAGCCTCCGGTACCCCAGCTACGGCGCGGTGGTGAGCAAGGAAATGGAGAGCCCCAAGGAACTGCCCGCGTTTGTGGCTGTGCCGAATCAAGGCAATTACCCGACCGGCTTTCTCGGAGTGGAATACGGTCCGTTTGAGACCGGTAGCACGCCGACGGCCGGCGAGCCCATGCAGGTGCGTGGCCTCGCCTTGCGCGGAATAACGCTTGATGACGTGGATCGCCGCAACAACATGGTGGCCAAGTATGATCAGGCCTTTGGCAGTTTTGCCCAGAACGATAAGATCCTCGCGGGCATGGATGAATTTAGCGCCAAGGCCTACCAGATGATGCGTAGCACCAAGGCGCGCGAGGCCTTCGATCTCACCAAAGAGAGCTCCGGCATCACCGGCATGTTCGATGACCAGCCCTTCTCCCAGAGCTGCCTGCTCGCTACGCGCCTTGTGGAAAGCGGTGTGAAATTTGTCACCCTCAACCTTGGTGGTTGGGATACCCACCAGGATAACTGGAGCCGTCTCAAGGACCGTAACCTGCCCGCGCTCGATGCCGGCCTGAGTGGCCTCTACCGGGCGTTGGAGGAAAAAGGCTTGTTGGAGAGTACCTCCGTGTTTGTCACCGGCGAATTTGGCCGCACCCCCAAGATCAATCAGCGGGTGGGCCGCGATCATTACCCGCGGGCGATGTTCTGCCTGATGGCCGGCGGCGGTATGCAAGGCGGCCAGGTGATCGGTGCCTCCGATGCCAAGGGCGAAGGCCCCAAGGATCGCGCCATTTCTCCCGACGATGTGGCCGCGAGTTTCATGCATTCTTTGGGTATCGATCCCACTAAGGAATATCACACGCCCACGGGGAGGCCGGTGATGATCGTGCGCGACGGCACAGTGATTCCGGAACTATTTAGTTAAATTTAACCGCCAATTATCACTGGGACCCCGCGTCAAACCGCGGGGTTTTTTCACGTCGAGACCCCTAGTTAATTAAATGAGAATAAACCTCAAAAACATATTAACTTGCGAATGAGACTCAGTTTCAATGACGGCCTCCTGCGGCTGGTGCGTTTCCTACTGACCGGTCGAGGGTTGTTAAAATGCAGTAATTAGAAATTTCTGTGGCGGCTCCGCTTCAGAAAACCCCGGAGACCCGGCTGTAGGTTGGTGCACTCCCGAAAGCAAAATGCTTATTCAGCCTCATCGGCATCGAGTGCGACAACTCTGGCCGTTGCGCCTGGTTTTGTGGATGGAATCAATTCATCTATGCTCAGTTCTCCTTCTGACGCAAAGACGACCGCTAACAAGGAAAAAGATACCAAAGACGGCTTCTTTCAGACTGCGGGCGGGAAAGTTGGCTCAGAAAGAGGCCGGACGGGCGCCTATTCAGTGAACCGTGGTGCTCTCAGTTACGGGTGCCCCTCTCCATTTCACATTTATTACCTACGTTAAATTAGACATTCATCACTACGAACCGAATTCCAGAGACACCATATTCAGTTGTCCCGGAGAATATGGACAAGAGGTATATCTATGCGGTGAATTTACCCAACCAGACTCCGAACGCTTGCCGATGGAATGGCAGAATGGAAAATGGCAGGTCCGCGTGGCCTTGCCAGCAGGCATGTATGCATACCAGTTTGAAATTGATGGGCAACGGACGCGGGATAAAACTGTGCAGGGTACAGTTAACCCCACCCATTCTCGCTCTCGTCGTGGATGCTGGAGCTTGGCCGTGGCACCTAATTGGATGCGCCCAACTGTAGTGTAGCGAATGCTTTTTACTTGGCTAAGCCACCACGGGTTGCTTCAAATTGCGGCGTGATTCTGCTGCATTTGCAACCCTCTTTTCACCTGCACGCCACCGATGCCGCTTGGATGGTGGCCGGGGCGGCGGCAGTGGCGCTGGGCTTCTGGCTAGCTCGGCGGGCGCGTTAGGCATCGGTTCTTCCATTTTTCGCCGAAGTTTGGCATAAACCCGGTCCCGATTTTGCCGATTAATAAATAATTGAAACTCTTTGGCGCATTTTGCGTCTTATTTTACTCCTCAACATGAACCCGCTTGAACATCAACCGCAGCCGCAGGATTTCTTCCAGACACGGCGTCAATTTCTGAGCCGCCTAGGCATGGGCATGGGTGCCGTGGGGCTGGCCACGGTGTTGCCGAACCTGGCCGCCGCGCCGAACCCGAGTGCCGGCCTGCAGACCGCCGCCATGGCCAACCCGATGCGGGCCCGCAAACCGCAGTTTGCCGCCAAAGCCAAGCGGGTGATTCATATCTTCTCGCAGGGCGCGCCGTCCCATCTGGACACGTGGGATCATAAACCCGCGTTGGCCAAGCACGCGGATCAAAATGTGAAAGCGATCGGCGGAGTGCCGTTGCCCGCGCAATTCGGATTCAAGAAAATGGGCCAGAGCGGCACGCCTGTGAGCGAGGTGTTCGATCAGATCGGCCAACACGTTGACGACATCGCCGTGATCAACTCCATGCACACAAACATTCCGGCTCATGAATTTGCTACGGTGATGATGAACACCGGCGCCGGCCGCATGGTGAAACCCTCAATGGGGTCATGGATGTTGTACGGCCTCGGCACGGAAAACCAAAACCTGCCCGGCTATATCGTGCTGGGCAGTGGTCTTGGTGGCGCCAAGAACTGGCGTAGTGCCTTCCTGCCTGGGGCCTTCCAGGGAGCCCTTATCCCGCGCGCGGAAGCCAACGTGGAGCGGACTATCGCCAACATTAAGAATTACAGCTACAACCTCAAGGAACAACGCGAGCAACTGGACCTGCTCAAGACGCTGAACCAGCAACATCAGGCGAAGCTGCAGGAGGAAGCCGATCTCGAGGCACGCATCCAGTCCTTTGAACTGGCCTTCAAAATGCAGACCGCGGCCACTGATGCCTTTGATTTTACCAAGGAAAACAAGGTCACCCGTAATGCCTACGGCGATACCGAAACCGGTCGTCGCATGCTCACCGCCCGTCGGCTCGTGGAGCGCGGGGTCCGGTTTGTGCAGGTGTGGCACAACGGCTGGGATCATCACACTGCCCTCAAGGAAAATCTGACCACCCGCGCCAACGAAGCCAACCAGCCCATCGCCGCGCTGCTCGCTGACCTCAAGGAACGCGGTATGCTCGAGGATACACTGGTGATTTGGGGCGGAGAATTCGGCCGCACCCCGCGCCACGACCGTGGCGGCCGCGGCGAACCGGGTCGCGATCACCATCATCACGGATTCTCCATGTGGATGGCCGGCGGCGGCGTGAAGGGCGGTATCGTCCACGGGGCCACCGATGAATTTGGCTACAAGGCCGTTCAAGACAAGGTGCACGTGCATGACCTGCACGCCACGATTCTGAAACTGATGGGCTTCGATCACGAGAAGCTCACCTACCGTTATCAGGGCCGCGACTTCCGTCTCACCGATGTGTACGGGGATGTGGTCGAGAAACTGATCGCTTAACCTACCTTCATTTCTTATGCGCAACACGCTCGTCATCGGTGCTCTGCTCGCCGGCTGTCTGTCCTCACTGGCGGAGGCGCCGCTGACGCCCAAGCAGCTGGAGTTTTTTGAGAAAAACATCCGGCCCGTGCTGGCCACGCAATGTTACTCCTGCCACAGCGCCGCCGAGGGTAAGGACAAGGGCGGGCTCACTCTCGATACCCGCGATGCCCTCCGCAAGGGCGGCGACAGCGGCGAAGTCATCATCCCGGGCGATCCTAAAAACAGCCTGCTAATCAAGGCGATGAAATGGGATCCCACCGAGGGTCTCGAGATGCCGCCCAAGACCAAGCTGGACGAGGCCACGCTGGCCGATTTCGAGGCCTGGGTGGCCATGGGTGCGCCCGATCCCCGCGAAGGTAAGGCGGCCTCGATCAAGAAAGTGTTCTGGACCCAGGAACAAGTCGACAATCACTGGGCCTATCAACCCATCGCCAAGCCCGTGCCGCCTACCGTGAAGGGGGACTGGGCCCGCACTCCGGTCGACCGCTTCATCCGTGCCAAGCACGAGACCGCTGGCCTGCAACCAGCCAAGCCTGCCGACAAACGCACTCTCATCCGGCGCGCGTACTATGATCTGATCGGGTTGCCGCCCACCATGGCCGAGGTGGAGGCGTTTGAGAAAGACACGATGCCTAACTCTTTCAACAAGGTGATCAATCAGCTGCTAGAGCGCCCCGAATACGGCGAGCGCTGGGGCCGTTACTGGCTGGATATAGCGCGATACGCTGATACCAGCGGCGATCGAACTGGAGGCAATCGTCGTAATCCAATTTATCCTTACGCGTGGACTTATCGCGATTACGTCATACGCGCTTTCAATGAAGACAAGCCGTTCAACGACTTTATAATCGAACAAATTGCGGCTGATCAGGTCGATATCAATGATCAGCGAGATCTTGCCGCTCTCGGTTATCTTACCGTCGGCAAGCGTTTTGATAATGACGTTAACGAAATTATTGATGACCGTATTGATGTGGTGGGCAAAGGCTTCATGGGCCTCACGCTCGCCTGCGCCCGCTGTCATGATCACAAGTTCGATCCTATCCCCACCGCGGACTACTATTCTCTGCACGGTGTATTCGCTAGTTCGCGCGATGCCACGTCATTGATTGAGGAGGTGCAAGAGGGTGACCCGCAGTACGTCGCCTACACCACCGCGCGCCAGAACGCCATCGACGGCTCGCGCGAGTACGGCCTTCGTGAGTACAACAAAATGCTAACGCGGTTTACTAAGGAATCCGGCAAATACTTGTTTGAAACGCAACGATTCATTGACGGTAAAACCAAAGCCAAACAGGCACCCACCGCCGCCACCGCCGCCGGGCTAAACGGCACGGCTTTTCAAAGCTGGGTGACCGCCCTGCAGAACGCTAAGCGCCGACCCAATCGTGTGTTTGGCCCTTGGTTCTTTTTTGCCAAGCTGCCGAACGCTCAGATCGCCGCGCGTACACCCGCGCAATGGGAGCGGTTGAAGACTCAGAAAACGGTAAACCCGATCCTCGCCAAGGCTCTCGCCGAGGCGCAGCCCAAGAGCCTGCGCGAGATCGCTGGGGTGTATCAGGAAGTGTTCCTCGACATCGAGAAACGCATGGGCGGCCAATACCCCACCGCCAACATCGTCACCGCGTTCAACATGGGCTTCCGCTTTCGCACCGCGGCCGATGCCGCGAAAATTAAAGGCATGCCCGAGCCACTGGCCGAGCCGGCGGCGGAGGAAATCCGTCGGGTAGCCTTCGGCTACCGATCCGCGCTAGGCATGGATCCACGCAGTTTTAACCGCCTTGGCGGCAACCGCGTGCGTAACCGGCAAGTGGCGATGTTTTACCGCACGACCGGTTTGGATCTGACTCACCCCGGATCTCCGGCCAAGGCCATGGCGTTGGAGGATATTCGGACCCCGCGGGACTCGCGCATCTTCATCCGCGGCGAGCGCACCAATTTGGGCGACCGTGTGCCTCGCCAGTTTCTCAAACTCATCGAAGGCGAGGATCGCGAGCCGTTTAGCGAAGGCTCCGGCCGATTGGAGCTCGCGCAATCGATCGCCAGCAAGGACAATCCGCTGACCGCCCGCGTGATGGTGAACCGTGTGTGGCAATGGCATTTCGGCGAGGGCATCGTGCGCACCCCAAGCGATTTTGGACTGCGCAGTGACGCCCCGAGCCATCCGGATCTGCTCGACTGGCTGGCGCGCCGGTTCATGGCCGAGGGCTGGTCCATCAAGCAACTGCACCGGCTGATCATGAACTCCGCCGTGTATCAGCAAAGCGCGACGAACGATCCGGCCTACGGCAAGATCGATCCGAACAACGCCCTGCTCTATAAATGGAATTTGCGCCGTCTGGATTTCGAGTCGATGCGCGATACCCTGCTCGTGTTGGGCGACAACCTCGACCCCGCCCAGGGCGGACGTCCGGTCCGGCAAGTCGGGACGCCGCGCCGCACGGTGTATGGATACGTGGATCGGGCCGCCTTGCCGGACATGTATCAGGTGTTCGACTTTGCTAACCCGGACATGAGTACTGCCGAGCGCGTGGAAACTATCGTGCCACAGCAGGCGTTGTTCATGATGAATAGCCAAAGCGTACTGCAACAGGCCCGCCGTCTGGCGGCTCGTTCCGAAGTGGCGCAGGCCGAGCGGGTGGAAGACAAGGTGCAGGCGTTGTACGAGCTCGTGTTTCAACGGGCCCCCACGCCCAAGGAACTGCAGTCCGCTGCGGCGTTCGTAAAAAACCAGCCGCCCTTGCCGGCCTACCGCCGGACCCAATACCAGCGGCAGACACAGGCCGCCCGCGAACGTGCCAAGGCTTACACCAAACGCTACAACCGCCCCGCGCCCGCCGCCATCTTCAACAACATCCCCATCCCCATGAGCCCAGTCGACAAGCTGGCCCAGGTGCTCCTGGAAACTAACGAATTCCTCTACGTGCAGTAGGGTTTTGTGGTAAGTTAACTCCATGAACGACGACCCCAAAACCGAATCGAGCAAGGAATCCCCGCTGGCGACTGATTCCGCCGCGCCGACTCAGTCTGATGAGACAGAAACGGCGGAGCCTTCGGCAGAGGATCAAATGGCGGCGTACGAGGATGATTTGAAAAACACGGACTGGGGGCATCAACCCTGTTGAGTCACAAACTGACTCAAAGGAAAAAGGCGGGCCAAATAGCCCGCCTTTCTTGTTGCCAGAATTCGGTCTAATGCAGCTCGGACGCCTTGGCCTTCACGAGGGCGTGCATCTTGGCCAGTGTGCCAGCCAGAGAATTGGATTGGTGCTGGCCGAACACTACTGCGCCGGCCGGGGAAACACCCGTGATGACGTGGCAATATTGGTTGTTGGCCATAATGCCTAATAACTCGCCAGTTTGACTGAAGACCAGATCGCCCTGAGAAGGGCTGAAGTCACCCATAATTGAGCGCACCAGACTTTTGTCGAACTTCACATAGTCACGGTTGCGCGGATCCATCCGGAAGACCACTTCGCCGAAGCTCCGGCCATCGCGCTTCATAATAAATGCTTTGGGAAACTTAAACGGCTTGGCGGCCAGCTTGTAGGGCTTCACACCCAGTGCTTTGACCTGCGGGGAATCCGGCGGTCCCACTGGGGCAATCACGATGCGTGGATCGCTCTTTAAGAAACGTACGTGGTGAAGAGGTTGTGCTCCCGTATTGGGGCCGGAAAGCGAGGCGGCTGATTCACGCCAGCCCAGTGCATTGGCCGCCAATCTATAGGGTGTTTCACGGACGTGAGTAATGGCGTGGATGTACGGACTGTTTTTGCGGGTGGCCGGGTCGTATTCCAACACCTCGATGAGGATGGTGTTGCTTTCCTTTTTGGGTTTGGAAAGCGTCCGGGCGGCGGTGGTCAGGAGATTCACCCGGTTTTGCGAATACAACGTAGCCATCATGTTGGCGTTGATGGGTTGATCGGGAATCTTCTTAGCAATCTCATCGCGCAACTGTTGGGCGGCGGCCTGGGCAATTTCCTTGTCCTGTTTTTCATTGATGACCGCCTTGGTGAGTTCTTGTTTCTCAGCGCTGGTGGCGGCCAAGGCCTGTTCCACTTGCGCCTTGGCTTTCGTGGTGGCGACCACTTGGGCCTGGGCTGTCTCAACGCGTTTTAAAGCGGTATTAGCTATCGTGTTGGCCGCTTGAACTCGTTTCTCAGCCATGGATTCTACTTTTGCGATTTGTGCCTGAGCGTTGCTCTTGGCTGCCTGAGCCTCGGCATTGGCTGTGGCTGCGCGGGTGTTGGCAGTGGCGGCAACCTGCTGGGCCGCCTTGGCTTCAGTCTTGGCGGCAGTGGCGGCTTGTTTTTCCCGCTCGGCAATGGCCTCAGCGGCCCGGAGTTCAGCGGAAAGGTCGCTGACCTTGGCTTTCTCGTCATTGAGACTGACATTTAGGTCGCCGATACTGGCGGTTAGCTGGGAGATTCTATTGGTTAGGTCTTTGTTGTTGGTGGCGAGTTCTTCCCGTTCTTGCTTGGCTTCGGCTGCGCGTGCCTGTTGTTTTTCAAATTCCTTCAGGATGGCAAGCCGTTGGGTTTCGGTGGAGCTGAGTGCTTTTTCCTTGTCGGCGCGTGCCTGTTGCTCGGCACTTAGAGCCGCAGCCAGTTGGTTGCCCTTGATGTTGGCAGCGGCGAGTTGGTTGCCCATTTCCTCCTTGGTAGAGGTGAGCGCGTTGCGTAGGGCGGCAACGGCCGCCATCTGGTTTTTGAGATCTTCTTCGCGTTCCTTGATGCGAACGGCAGCCAGTTCGAGGTCTCGTGTTGGATCGCCCATGACACCGGCTTTTTCGGCGCCGCCCTGAGCGCGGGTTGATTCGCTTTCCTTGTCCAGTTTATCCCACGCGGTGAAGTGGATGAGATTCAGCAACAGGAAGTCGCACAGGATGAGCAGCAGTGTCTTATTCATGGCTGTTGGACTGGTTTGACGTTCGGGATACTCCGGGGCTTCAGGCCTGTTCCTGGGCTTCGATCAGCAGGGACTCTCGGGCGGGGCGCACGTGTGTGATCTTGACCAGTGCTACGCACAGGATGCCAAAAATATTGGAGGCGTAGGCAACGGAAATGCTGATATTCCAGGCAGGCATGAGAATCATGACGGCTAGGGTGAGCGCGGTGCCGGCGATACCGATGTACAAGCCCATGTCGAAGAGGTTGTCTTCGTTTTCGAGCAGGCGCAGTTTGAGGTTGGGGTCGCCTTCGCCGCGGCGAATTTCACGGATCTTGTTCACGCAGGTCTGGAAAACGAAGACCTGAATGGCTCCGAAGAGCACAAAGATGACGGCGCTGAGGATGATGTTAGTTTCCATGTCGGTTTTGTTGTTTGATTCGTTGGTGTCGGAGGGTTCTGGATTGAGTTCGCCCAGTTCGGGGACGTTTACGGCAACTTGGTATTCGGAACTGTGAACGGGCTGGAAAAAGACGGGTTCGCTAATAATGATCAGGGTGAGGCAAAGTGCGGCCGTTAGGGCGCGTCGGCGGAGGCGATAGCTATGGAGGGTTTCGTGGTCGGCGGCGGTGAGGATGGAGTAGCTGTTCCACGCGCGCATGAGGACAAAGCAGCCGAGGGCCATGAGCACGTATTTGACCGTGAGAGCGAGCGCCGGGCGCTTGAAAGCAAACTGGGCGACGGCGCCGGGTGCGGGCGTGTTCCATGGAGAAAGGGGCAGTTGTTTATCCAGTAGTTCGGTGAGGGCTCCATGCCCATTGCTGAGAGCGGCTTGCAACCAATCATCGCCAGGGCGCCCGTAAGTCATGAGGTATTGGACGACGCGATCCGGGTCGTCAGACCACAGGATGGCGGCGTAAACGGCTGGGAATTCAGTGTATTGCAGGGGGATGAAGCCGATCTCCCGCCATTCATCCCGGCTAATTTCGCCGTCCATTTTGCCGTCAGCATCGGAGTATTGGTTGAAGAGGATCGGCCGGCCGAGCGGGGATTTGTTTTGAAGATGATCCACGGTGAGGAAGTCACCAAGGTGGTCGTAATGGGCAAATTCTTTGTCGACGATTTCCAGCTTTTCAAAGTCGATGGTTTTCCATTCCTCAGGATCGATGCGCTGATCTGAGCCGGCAATGCGGTTAAAATGATTAGTGGAGACGAGTGCAGTGCCGCCCAGTTCATCGCGGCTAATCAAACCATCCGCCGTGCTGAAGGTATCGAACGGGTAGACAATGGTTTGCAGCTTGGCGATTTTGGAGAGCTGCATGAAGGTGCGCGCTGACGAGACGCGCTCGGTCAATTCCGCCAACTGATAAAAGCCCAGGCGCAGCCCAAGGGTAGTGACGCTATGCATCACCTGTTCGAGTTGGTTGGTTTGCTTGGTGGTTTGCAGATGCAGCAGCTCGGCGCGGAGTTCACTGTGCAGTTTGCGGCGGCTTTCGAGAAAGGCGAGCAGGGTAATTTGGGCTTCGTAATCCGGGGTGGCAGCCTTGAGGTTGAGCAGCTCCCGTGAGACGGTGCCACTGCTCAGGAGCTGCCGCTGGGATTCTGCCCGCGTCTGGGGATTGATCGTGTAATCGATGGCGTTGGCCCCGCTGGTGAGCTGGTTTTGCGGGGCTTTGTCTGGATTGTAGTTATCCTCCAACTGCAACTTCGCCATCTCGAGCAGACTGGCTACTTCGGAGGCGCCCGTTAGGGAATTGGTCTGATAGGCACTGTGAAGTTCGCCGATGGTTTTGGGTAATTCGCTTTTCGCTGAGTCACCCGAAACCTTGCCGGCTTCCGCCAGAACACGTGGATGCAGGGTTTTGTACTGAACCGGAAAGAGCCAGCCTCCGACCAGAAGAATGGCTGCGAGCACGCCATGCACGATCAGGTGCTGAATCAAAAACGGCTTTTCCGGTTTATCCTGCAATTTGATTTCCCCCAATGGCCTTTAGCCAGCCTCCTTGGCGTCGCTAAAATGGACGCAATTTTCGGCCGCAATCTTCACCCCCATCACGCCCTACACATTCATTCACAAAAATACCAAAAAGCCAAGCATGGGCTGGAGATTTTACCAGATTTTTGCTTGGCCGTCCGACGGACTCTGCTTTGAAAAAGTTTTTGAATAAACTGACCAAGCCGGCGTCTGTCTGTGCCCCGGTTTTCCGGGTGTGTGTGGTAAAGTGGTTTTGGCCACGGGAATAAGGGATTCCAGTACCGCCGGATACACCAGTATCCCCGAAAGACACAGGTGCCCGTTTATGGATGGGTATGCTTTCTGTTAGGTCCGGCTTTACCCAGTTATTTCAGACTCAGGGCCATCTTGCGGCATCAAGCATCCTCCGTTACCCTCCGGCCCATGCAGACACGCAGGCTCGGTAATACAGATCTCAATTTCACACCCGTGGGGTTAGGTACGTGGGCTATTGGTGGAGACGACTGGGGTATGGGCTGGGGGCCGCAGGATGAGGCCGACTCTATCGCCGCCATCCTCGAGGCGCTCGAGGCCGGCATCAACTGGATCGATACCGCGCACGCTTACGGCTTCGGCTTGTCCGAGGAGGTCGTTGGCAAAGCCGTCAAGGAATGGGGCCAACCGGTGACGGTGGCCACCAAGTGCGGCGTGTTGCCCAACGAGGATCGCACGCCCAACCGGTTTACCTCCCGCGCCACCATTTTGGAGGAAGTGGAAGGCTCGCTCAAACGGCTCCAGACCGACTGCATTGATCTCTATCAACTGCACTGGCCCGAGCCTGATGAAGGTGTGGAGGAGGCCTGGCAGACGCTGCTCGATCTCCAACAACAGGGCAAAATCAAGTGGGCCGGTGTCAGTAATTACTCCGCCGCCCAGCTCCAGCGCGCCACCGCGCTCGGACCTGTTTCCTCATTGCAACCCCGCTATAGCCTGCTCAATCGCCAGATCGAGGAGGAAGGCCAGCTCGACTGGTGTGGCGCCAACAACTGCGGCATCGTTTGCTACAGTCCGATGGAGAGTGGACTGCTTACTGGCAAGGTGACCGAGGAATGGATCGCTAATCTTTCGGACACCGACTGGCGCAAGCACAAGCCCGATCATCCCGTGAGCGCCCTGCTCCATCCGCCGCGTAAGGAACCGTTCCTCAAGCTGGTGGCCACGCTGGGCGAGATCGCCGCGGGCAGCGACCACACCGTCGGCCAGCTTGCCGTGGCTTGGACTCTGCGACGGTCGGAAGTCACCAGTGCCATCGTGGGCGCGCGGCGCCCCGGTCAAATCGCCGAGACCGTGAAAGCTGGTACGTGGGCCCTGAGCGCCGAGGAACTCACCGCCATCGAGTCGGCGCACAAGGAATTCCTGTCGGCCACGGCCTGACCCCACGCTTATGCCCAAGGCCGACACTGCCCTGGATCCCGTTGCGTTGCGTGACAAGGCGCAGCGGCAGACGGGTCTGTCGGATTTCGGCGGCACAACCTTTCACGAGCCATTCGAGATTCTCCTGCAATCCCTGCGGGACGAGGCGCAGCTTAACGCCCGCGGGGTGTTCATGCTGCATCGCACGATGCTGCGGCTGCTCACCAATCGGCTGCGCACCGAGCAGGCTTTTGCGGATAACCCGGCACTCGCCGAGACGCCGATCCCGCGGCCGCTGTATGTCATTGGATTCCCGCGCACGGGCACGACCCTGCTACACAATCTGCTCGCATGCGATCCGGCGGCGCGTTGGATGCGCCTTTGGGAAGGCCTCTATCCGGCGCCGGCACCGCAATCGCTGGAGGATGATCCCCGCATTGCCGAGGTGGAGGAATGGGCGGCTGGTTTCGAGAAGGTCGCCCCGCGACTGGCGGCTGCCCACAAGCTGGACCCGCGCGGGCCGGAGGAATGTCTCTGGCTCATCGAGCATACCTTCAACGATCTAATCTTCGAACTGCGCGCCCATGTGCCCACCTACTCGCGCTGGCTGGCCGAGCACGAGGCGGATGTCGACATTCATCAATATTACCGCCGCCAACTCCAACTGCTCGGTGCCCATTGCCGTGGCAATCATTGGGTGTTCAAGGCGCCGCGGCATCTGCCCGGGTTGGCCGGATTACTCGCCGTCTTCCCCGAGGCGCGCATCGTGCAAACCCATCGCGATCCCGCCGCCGTGCTGCCCTCGCTCTGCAGTCTTTGTGAGATTCTGCGCGGAGCGGCCAGTGATGCCGTGGACAAACCCGCCATTGGTGCTCATTGGCACGCGCGGTTGAAGGCCATTTTTGAACAGGCCACCGCGGTGCGTGCCATGGCGGCGGAAGGTCAGATTCTCGATATCCAATACGCCGATCTCGTGGTGGATCCAATCGCCACCGTGCAGCACATCTACGCGCATCACGGGTATGAATTCACCGAACCCTTCGAGTCTGCCATGCGCCAATGGCTCGCCGCCAATCGCCAACATAAACACGGCTCGCATCGATATACGCTGGAGGAATACGGCCTGAGCGAGGCGCAAGTGCACGAAGATTTCAGCGAATATACGAAGGAGTTCGGGTTGTAAAATGAACGACCTGCAACAAGCTTGGGCTAAATGGAACGACGCGCTCGCGGAAGCAGCAACGAAGGTGGAGATGTTGACCGAAGGTCGACCGACTTCGGAACGCGCCGAAGGGTATCGTTTTCTAACACGCATCACGGCGGCGATGACGGAGTTTCAAATGGAACAAACGGCCGATTGGCCGAGCTTTGTGCAGGTGATGTCGGCCGCGCGCAAGTTTTACGTGGACAACCCCGACACGCTCTACCACCGCGCCACGCTGGATCCGCGCCTCGGCTATCGCGTGCGGGGCCGGCGCGGGGATGAGTTGTATTTGTCGTTTTGTGTGTACGGCCTTCGCGGTCGCCGCAACGCCATCCTCGCCAATGCCTGCGATGACGAATTGCAGTTCGCAGAGGATGGCACTTTCGAGCTGGTGCTGTCCGTCGAACGGCCCCCGAGCACAGTCAATTGGCTGCCGCTCGATCGCAATGCCCACACGTTGGTGACGCGGCAATATTTTGCCGATCGATCCCAGCGCCCAGCGGAGCTGCAAATCGAAACGCTCGATCCGCAACCGCCGTCGGCTGCTCCGGATGAAAAACAAACCGCCCGAAGCATCCGCGGTCTGGCCGAATCCGTGACGCGCACCTTGGCCGCGACCGAGGCGGCGTCTGAGCTGTGGCTGCAGCGCCCAAATGAAGTGAGCGTGGACAGCACGGCCGATGATTGGGCCAGCCTGTTTGCCACGCCGGACAACGATTATGTGGGCGGCTGGTACGCGCTAGCCGAGGATGAGGCGCTGGTGATGGAAGGCCGTGCGCCGGCGTGCCGCTACTGGAGCGTGCAGTTGTGTAGCCGTTGGCTGGAGAGTCGCGATTATGTTAGCCGCCGGGTAATCCTGAATCACACGCAAGTGCCGCTCGCGGCTGATGGCACCTTCCGCATTGCCATCGCCCATCGTGATCCGGGCCTGCCGCATTGGCTCGATACCGCCGGCCATTCCGAAGGCGGCGCGATCTTTCGCTGGTTATTGCCTGAGGGCGACAGGGAGCGGCCGACGTTTCGCGTGATCAAGATTTGAGATCTTTCGCGAATAACTGCGATGGATCCTTGAACGATTTGAACTCCAGAAAATTCCCGCTCGGATCCGGAAAAAACATTGTGGCCTGTTCCCCTACCTCGCCTGCGAAGCGAATGCACGGATCGATGTGAAAGGCCACATCCACCGCGCGCAGGCGATCGGCCAGCGCGTGCCATTCCGCCCACGGCAACACCACGCCAAAATGTTTCACCGGCACGGCCTGTTTGTCTACGCCGCTGAAGGTGCTGTTACCCGTCTCCTCTGGAGCCACGTGCGCGACGATTTGGTGCCCGTACAAATCGAAATCAATCCAGCTTGCACTCTCTCGCCCGGTGCCACACCCGAGCACATTCACATAAAAATCCCGCGTGCTCTCAAGATCGTTGACGGGAAACGCGAGATGAAACGGCGCCTGCATGGGCGCAGTGTAGTTGGGCCGCCGGGAGGTGGCGAGGGCGGTTAATCGAGCTTGGGCGGCGGCGGGATGAAGGAGGGATCGACGCTTTCCACCGGCTCGCCCATGTCATCCCAGAACAACGATGCGGAGAGCAGTCCGTTGGTGAAGGTTTCCTCCATACGCTTTTGGCCGTTAGAATGGAAATATACGAGTGTGCCGTTGCCGTCGATCACCTGACCGCTCTGGGCATCGGTGGCATCCCATGTGGAGGCGCGTTGCAGCTTGGGGGTGCCGTTGTCGTCCTGCCAAAAACCCTCGTACTCCAGCGAACCATCCTCGCGATACCATGCAGTACGGCCCTGCGGAATGCCCTTGAGGTATTCGGCCTCAAATTCTTTCTGGCCGTTCTCGTACCACCAAATCACGGTGCCTTCGTGTTTACCAATGACGACCGGTTCCTCGCGCTTCTTCTTAGTGCGATCCTTATCCCAAAACTCGAGCACAGTGCCGTTGAACGGCGTGGCCGCAGCGAGCTGGGCCTGGAGCAATTCGCCCTGTAACCGCGTGCTTTCATCCGGATCCGTGGCGGCTTCGATCTGTTGGTTGAGTTTTTCCAACAAGGCATCGTCGGCGCGTTGGTAGATGAATTCACCGCGCACTTCAGAATCGGCCACCAAAATCGCGCCGATCGGCAACGGCTGAACGCCGGGAGGCAGCGTGGGTTGTGTGGGATCCACTTGAGGGCGTTGGGCGATGAGTTGGCCGTCTTCATCCCATTCCTTGGCTCGAGTAGGGTAGCCCAATTCGTCGTAATGATTTTCTGCCAACACCAGTTCGCCGGTGTCATTCCAGAGCGTTCCGGTTTCGGCGAGACGGCCGCGATTAATGTAGGCCACCAAAATTTGCGTGCCATTATTTTCGAGAATTACCCGACCAGTGTAGGGTTCAGCTTCGTAGGCGGCTGGTTTCATTTTGGTGGTGCCGTCGGTGTCATCCACCTCATAAGTCAGTGCGCCAAAATCCGAACTAAAGATTTCCCGTACCGGCGGTAAATAGCTGAAGTCACGCGAAGTTTCCTTCACCGCAAAATACAGTGCGGTATCCCATAAATCTGCCTGCGGTACGGCGTTGCTGGGAATGGCTCCGCCGGCGAGGTCATTGGGATTGGGCATCGGTATCGCTTGCCGGCTTTCATCCAGCCGCGCCAAAAACTGTGGTTCAATCAGGCGTGGATATTGGTCGTCGGCAGCCATAGTGAGCGTGCCCGCCGGTGTGGGAGCCGAGCACCCTGCGGACCCGGTGAGGAGTCCACAGAGGCTCGCTGTAACGGCAAAAAAGCCGCTTTTTAGCGTTTTTTCTATGTTAACAGCCTCATTCGGCGTCAAATTCACCTTATTCATAGCCGGGTTGCGGGTATAACGGAGCAATTCCTGTACCGGTTTGTGAATAACTTTGCAATCCCGAGCCGGGCAGCTCATGGCCAAACAAACTGGTTCCTCCTACTCTATGCCGCATGGCGCATACGCGCAAATGTCCCCAGTGCGGCACTCCCGTAGTTGGCACGCGATCGGTGTGCCCACGTTGCCAAGGTGGGATGGAGGGATCGCATCGCTGGGATGATCCTCTGGATCGGCGCAGTGCCCGTGAAGAAAAACTCCACGCGGCTAATGTGCGCATGCGCAATAGCGGCATCGGCCTGTTCATCATGGGCGTGCTGTTGTTGAGCCAGGGCGTGGATGGCGCGGCCAATCGGCTGACGCCTGTGGGAGCGATGGGCGTTCTCTTTATCGTGGTGGGCACCATCTGTTTTCTTTGGGGCTGGAAATTGAATCAGCTCGAAAAATAAAAAAGGCGGGCCGAAGCCCGCCGTGGAAAGATGCGTGAGGCCTTTGTGCTTAGTTCTTTTTCTTGGGTGCTTCCACCTTAATGGTGATTTTTTTGGAGATCACCGGCGGATCATGTGGGATGTGTGCAAAGTCCGCGAACACCAATTGCAGGGTGTGCTCACCCGGGGGCAAGTCCAGTGTCGTCTCGGTTTGCCCGCCGCCAAAGTGGATCAGCGTTTTCGAAGCGGCCAAAGGCAGGTTCATCGGCGGCATTTCCTCGGCATTCACCAGCAGGTGATGGTGACCGGTGTTTTCCTGTGGCTTTCCATTAGGCAGCACCAGACCGGCCGGGCAAACGCCCATGCCTTTCAGGCCAAAAACCACTCGAACTGGGCCGCGTACAGTCTTGCCATTTCTCGGCATCAGGATTTCCACTTTCGCCCCTTTGGGAGACGGATTGCGCGGGATTTTGTTGTCCTCGGCCCAAGTGAATTGCGCGAGCAAGGCGCCCGCCAGACAGGTCAATAATAAGTGTTTCATCACAAGAATGGTTCAGGCCGATTGTGGCGAATGCGGGAGCGCGCGCAAGCCTTTGTTGCCGAATCGGTCAAACGATCTGAAACGCGCGCCTATTCCGCAGCGGGCGTTTCGGCGGGGGCAGCTTCAGTCTCGGCGGCTTGGGCTGCCGCCTCTTCTTCCGCCGCTTTCTGGGCCGCCGCTGCCGCGGCTTGTTGAGAGAGATACAGGCTCAAGTGCAGTTCAGAAAACATCGTCCGCGCAAACCATCGCGCCATCAGGCCAAAGGCCGCCGCCGCAATGCACGCGCGCATCAGCGACACCCCAAGGTCATTGCCGTTCAATGTGTTCAGCCCGAACACCAGCAAAAACCCAATCATGCCGCCCTGTATAATATACTGTTTCATCACCTAAAACCCACCCAATAGACCTCGGCGATTGACGAGGGAACTTTAGGTTTATTTCAGCCCGGAGACAATACGCGGTCCAAGGGTGTCGCCGCCGTCCAAGGGAAGGATGTGGCCAGTGGTGTGGGTGGCCATGATCATGGCCAGAATACCGGACGCAATGTCGTCGGGCGTGGCTACCTTACCCAACACGGCTCCGCTGGCCTTGGCGCTGCGCACCGATTCGTAGGCTTCTCCCAAGCCTTGCTGAAGCCAATCGCCTTCGATGAAGCCGGGGGCCACGGCATTGACGCGGATTTCCGGACCCAGTGTGCGGGCTAGAGACAGGGTCAGGTTAATGACGGCCGCTTTGCTGGCGCAGTACGGGATGGAACTGCCGGCGCCCACCATGCCGGCGATGCTGGCGGTGTTGATGATCACGCCGCTCCCACATGCGGCCAAGGCTTCGCGCCCCGCCCGCGCCATTTGAAACGGGCCCTTGAGATTGACGGCCAGGATACGATCCCAATCCTCATCCTGCACGGCTTCGAGATCCGGGAAATCAATGAACCGTGTAGTGCCGGCGTTGTTGATGAGGATGTCGAGCCCACCAAATGTTTCGAGAGTTTGGGTGACCATATGGCGGCAGGCGACATCCTCCGCCACATCGCCCTGCACGACGAGGGCCTCCACGCCAGCCTCGCGGCATTGATGGGCTACCGCTTCGGCGTGTTCGGCGGATTGCTGGTAATTGATGGCCACCCGACAACCGGTCTGCGCCAACTGCCGTGCCGTTGCCGCCCCCACACCCCGCGAGGCGCCGGTGATGAGGGCCGATTTACCGGAAAGCGTCATCAGTCTATTTCAATTCCTTGAGTACCAAATTGCGCCAACGAACCTGTGCGCCGACGAGATCCTTTTTCCCGCCGATGCCATGCACCTGTAGGCCGATGAAGCCCTTGACGGTGAGGGTGTCCTTGAAATTGGCACGCGGCACGCCGTTCAGCCATGTCTTGATCGAGTCGCCGCGGCACTCGACGCGCACTTTATTCCACTTGCCGGGTTTGTAGGTTTTGACTCCAGTGGCAGTAAACTTAGCCGCATCGCCGCCGTGTTGGCCGGGGAAGAGCCAGCCGCGCCGACCTTCATCATAAATGCCGCCGCTCCACATGCGGTCGGGTTTATTCGGGTCGATCTCCACCTGATACCCGTGCACGCGGCCTTTGGCGATTTTCCGCGTCTTGCCATTGCCGAGATCCACGGTGGTATCTTTGGCAAACATATTGGACCGGATTTGCACGCCAGAGTTAAGGCGGTTATCGCACAGGTACTCGTATTCGAGCACGAAATCCCCATAGAGTTTCTGGGTGCACATGAAAGAATTCGGTGTGCCGGCCACCGCTGTGCCGACGATTGCACCCTCTTCTACCGTGTACTTGGCCACCCCGCCCTTTTGGGTCCAACCCGTAAAATCCTTGCCGTTAAACAGAGCCACCGCGTCCTGATCCGCTGCTGATAGCGGAAGGGAATAGAGCGATACGAGTGCCAATAGAATCAATTGCTTCATCCCCAAGAGCCTAGCGGCGGGGAGCGGTAGAGGCAAGGGGACAGCCGTGGGTCAAAATCGAACGTCGGTTTTTTTGAACATCCGCAAGATTTTTTCAAATTGGGTGGTGGATAGGGAGCACTCGTTGAGTTCCAACGTGTCTAAATTTTCTAACGAAACGAGGGCTTTAAGTTGGTTGTGTGCGTTGGTGCTCAATGAAGTTGTCGATAAATTGATGGATTTGAGATTGTGGAGGCCGGCCAAGAATTTCAATCCCGATCCGTTGATCGGGCACCCTGAAAGATTTAGGTGGGCCAAGGAATGGACGTGGCCAATGAGTTTTAATTTTGAATCCCGGATTGGAGAATTCGAGAAATCCAGAGTGGTCACGCGGGGGCAATTGGCTAAACGGCTCAACAGATGATTGGGGATGACGGTCTCCTGACAATACAAAGTGACAATGTATTCCTCTGCATCCAACTGGCCGTGCGCACCGTATCGTTCAAATTCTTTGAGCAATTTGCCCCCGCGCATTTTGGCTGTTTCACGAATCTGTTTATCTTCCTCGATCCGGATCATCGTCTCCTTCCATTGAGTGACGCGCGATTCCCCGTAGCGGGCTACAAAGAGATTGGACATCACCTGGTGTTGATACGCCAAAGTTTCACGTGCTGAGGTGATTTTCTGTTGATCGAGCGTGTTGAGTGATTGGTTTAAACTGGCTTCGGCCGTCTGAATTTTGTGGACTAAGTCCGAAAACAATTCGTATTCAGATTCGGGAATAGGCATGATTCCAACCTCCCCCCCTGTGAATCGGGCTCAGGCTGGCAGCCGGTCAAGAGCAGGCAGATACCCATACAGTGAACTATTTCACGAGCCCGATGCATAACCTTATCCTCCTAAAGCCGCAAAAATAAGCAACCAAAGAATCAGATTAATTTGGAAAAAACCGCTTAAAATCGACAAAAAACCCCCAATTTAATTAAAAAGGGTGAAGAATATATCAGAAACAGATGGTGCCCACGGCAGGAGTTGAACCTGCACCTCATTGCTGAGACTAGAACCTGAATCTAGCGCGTCTGCCAATTCCGCCACGTGGGCCCTTTGAGCGGGCGCGGAGATTAATGGGATTAAGGCAAGAGAAGCAATGTGTTTTTTACGCCAGCGTTTCGGCAAAAAAAAACGCGCGGACCAGGCCGCGCGGTGTGATTAGAAGTTGTGTGATGGATTCCTATGAGGCAGGGATGCGATTTACTCGCCTTCGCCTTCACCGCCAGGATTCTCTTCGAGTTCCATCTCGTCGTCGGTGAGAGCCGGCTCGGCATCCGCATTGGTTTGGTCTTGTTCAGACATATCTTCTTCACCAGAGGCGCATCCACCAGCCAGAGTCATTCCTAAGGTGCACACGGCAATTGGCAGGAAAACGGGGAGTTTTTTCATACGCGCCGATGCTAATCACTGAACCAGCATTGTCTAGAATAAATAAACTCACTCCATTGATAAATAATTGAGCAAGCGCGTGAAAATCACGCAGTAATAAATTCGGCCCTTTCCTTAAAACAGAATCCCCCTCCCCCTTTTTTTTAAAGAAGATATATTTACGGTTAAAAACTAGTAAAAAATCAGATTTTTCTAAAAAAATCGATTTTTGGGTTCGTGGCATATTCATTGCTCAATTTAACAAACTGGGATCATCCCATAACTCTATAACTCAAACCCGTATTAGATCATGAAAAATAAAGGATTCACATTGATTGAGCTGCTGGTGGTAATTGCCATTATTGGCATTTTGGCCAGCATGCTTCTGCCTACCTTGGCGAAGGCCAAGACCAAGGCTAACCGTTTAAAATGCACCGGCAACCTGAAGAGCGTTGCGCAAGCATTCCAGTCTTATTCCTCCGCTTACGAAGGCACCGTGCCTCAGCTGGACCCCGAAAACACCAATGCCAATGGCCACCGCGTGTGCAAAGCCAAAGGTTATGGTAACTGGGATCAAGCTCACGCCATTGTGGGCTGGGCTCAGGGCTTCGAAATCCGCAACACACTGGCCCAAATCAGCGTGCTGGCTTCCCCGCTGGACCCGAAGACCATTTCGTCACAGCGTCGTTATGGCAACCGCAGCAACGGCGGCCGTTTCCAGAGCTTCGTGCAAATGGGGGGCAGCATTAACTGGAATACCCGGATGGATCGCTTGAGCCAAAGCTACACGATCTGGGGCCAAGGTGACACCGCGGTGTCTGCCACCGTGTTGGCTTCCACTCGGAACAACAACGCCTCCGGAGTGGGTGAATACCGGGCGTACAACAAGATGTGGAGCGAGAGCAAAAACAATCGCTGGCGCTATCCGAACCGCGGCAACTTGGAGCGTCACTGGGGAACTGCTGGCGGTCATGGATTCGCCGCGTACGCCTCGTTGGGTGATCTCGCTGCCGGAACCGACCCTGTGTTCAATGTCAGCTTCTATGGCCCAGGCCACAAGAACCACAGCCTGACAGGTTTGGGCACCGATGAAGCCAACTGGGTGACGTCGGACGGCTCCACCAGGCAAGGCAGTGCTTCGGACTTCAATACTCAGCTCGCTGAGGCTGCTAAGACCAAGCATGAAGGCCAAGACCCGAACCCTGGCTTGAACGCTCACTTCCAGCGTCCGCAACAGTAGACGAACGGTTCTACAGAATTCAGACGCCGCCCTTCGGGGCGGCGTTTTTTATATTCATTATCATCAAAGGGCATAAAAAAATCCCCGGTATAGAACCGGGGATTCACTAGATAAATCGGCAGTCAACCGATCAATTAGATTTATTCGGATTCACCGGATTCATCAGGGATCGGTTGGGCATCGGCATCGGCATTGGCCTCTTCTTCAGCGATATCAGCCGCCTCTTCTTCAGTGACCTCCGCCGCGGGCTGTTCTGGGCTGCACCCAGAGAAATCACTTGCTGCGAAAAGAGTAAGGAATGAAACGGGGGTTAATATGGTTTTTTTCACGCCCATCTCCTTATCGGATTACTAAGCTAATGACCAGAGTAAAGTAACCTTTTCACGCCACTCAATCAGGGGAAATACGCAACTGCGTTGGGGACGAGCAGTGAAGCGCATGAAAATCACGCAGTAATAAATCGGGCCCTTTCCTCAAAATAGATGTCTTTCTCCATTTTTTTAAAATAAAACATATTTACGGTTAAAAAATCAACAAAAACCAGTTTTTTTAAAAAAATCGTTATTTTTGGTTTATGGCATATTCATTGCTTAATGTAACAAACTGGGGACATCCCATAACTCAATAACTCTAACCTGTATTAGATCATGAAAAATAAAGGATTCACATTGATTGAGCTTCTGGTGGTGATTGCCATCATTGGTATTCTGGCCAGTATGTTGCTCCCGACCCTGGCCAAGGCAAAAACTAAGGCAAATCGGCTCAAGTGTTCGGGTAATCTGGGTAACATTGCCAAAGCTTTCCAGGGATACTCATCCGCCTATAATGGGCTAACGCCTCACTTGGATGCGGATAACGCTAGGGCATCGTATGCCGTTGCTAAAGGCTATGGAGGGAATAGCGCCCAATTTCGCATTGATAGTTGGATGCAAGCCTTTGAGATCCGAACTTCGTTGAACACCTTGTCAACATTGGCTTCCCCGCTTGACCCCAAAACGATTGCTTACCAACGCCGGTACGGCAGCAACATGGGAGGCAAAAAGTTCCAAAACTTCGCCCAAATGCGGGGCTGGACAGATGATCGCTCACGAGTGCGGATGCAATGCCAGAGCTATGCGATCACGTTGCAAAGCGACTCTGCAGTGGCGGCCACCATGGCGGCGACAACCCGCAATTTAGTATATCGCTGGAACAGCGGTGGGGCTCATGGCCCAAAAAACTGGAACAAACGCTGGAACGGAAATGCAACCGGTAGCGGAGATGGCGATGATCAATGGCAATACCCAATCAAGCCGATGAAGCATCGTGAAACGAACAATGCATATCGTTTGTTTGGAATGATGACCTCCAATCATGATACGCCTAATTTTGCGGGCCAAAAATATTTCCGTGCCGCCGGAGAGCACAAGCAACTGGCGATGACCGGATTCCAGGCTGGCGAGGGAAACTGGGTGACTTCTGATGGTTCGACTCGGCAAGGGACTGAATCGGAATTCGCTTCGGGCTTGGAGGCTGCCCACAAAGTCCAGGGTGAGGGCAATTCACTGAGCCGCGGGCTTTGCCTGCAAGTCTTGCATCCCAAGCAACCGTAACGCCCTAAGATTCACACGGTCTACATCAACGCCCCCGCATCAAAGCGGGGGCGTTTTTTGCGCTATATCTAACGAACACGAAAAAAGCCACCCAGATGGGTGGCTTGAATCTAAATCCTATGATTTGAGGCTACTCGCCGCCGGGCTCTTCTTCTTCGCCATCACCCTCTGCTTCCGACGCGGCATCTGCGGCATCCGCCTCGGCAGCTGCTTCGTCCTCTCCGCCGCCGCAGGCGGTTGTTAGCATTAGTGAACCGGCCGTGAAAGCCACAACAATGGTTTGGGTAATGATTTTCTTCATACGAATAACTCTGTCTGCCATCACAAATATGCAAAACAAAGCTGTTTATCAAGAAAAAATGGATAACCTCCAAAAGTAGCTAAGGAGGCACCCTTTCTGAATGTTGAATATCATTAACCTCAAATTAACTTAATTTTCACGCATTAATGCGTGGGAATTTGAAACTCCAACCCCGTTGGATTTTATTTTTGTTCTATTTATTCAAAAAACATGGCGTCTATTTCTGGCATTAAAAATGCATAGGGTCTGTCGACTGCCGAAAGGCATACCGCTAACTGGAAGGGCATTATGAAGGCTCTTCCTCCGCAACGGATAGCGAAACCCAGTATAAAGAAATAAAAAAATGAAGAAAAACACCAAAGGATTCACCCTAATTGAATTGCTAGTAGTGATTGCCATTATTGGCATTCTGGCCAGCATGTTGCTGCCCACCCTGGCTAAGGCCAAGACCAAAGCCAACCGCCTCAAATGCTCAGGCAACTTGGGCTCCATTGCTAAGGCCTATCAGGCGTATAGCGCTACCTATGAGGGGCAAACACCCCATTTGGATGCGGAAAACACCAATGCCAACGGCAACCGCGTGCCCAAAGCTAAGGGATATGGCGATGATGACCGATTCCTGCAGGCGGTCGGCTGGATGCACGGCTATGAATTGCGTGATTCGCTCGTGACATTTTCCGTGCTGGCGTCTCCGCTGGATCCCAAGGTAACTGCCGAACAACGTAAATGGAACGAGACAAACTTTGCCCAATGGAACGGCGGTCACAAGGGCAATCAGTTCAACCGGAAGCGTCAAAGCTATGCCATCCATTTCGGTGGCGACACGGCCGTTGATGCCACAGTGATTGCCTCGACCCGGAATATTAAGAGTGAAACCACTGGTGGAGACCGGCAAAACTACTATCAGGCCAAGGGAGGCAACAATAATAAGAACAATTGGCGGTTTGCTCCCCGCACCACGGGTTTCAGCACAAATGTCGACTGGTGGAACCACGCTACCTATGACACTGACGGTACCAATCTGGGCACCACTGGCTTCTACGGCCCCGGAGTTAAGGAATACAGCATGACTGGCTTCCAATCCGATGAGGCTAACTGGGTCACCAGCGGCGGCTCGACGAAGCAGGGAACCGCCTCTGACTTCAATGCGCAACTGGCCGAAGCCGCTAAGGGGGCAAGCGAAGGCATGAGCGTCTCAGAAGGATTGGCTATTCTGGTGGGTCGCCCCAGCCAGAAATAATTGGCATACAACCCGCAAATAATTCAACGCCGCCCGTTTGGGCGGCGTTTTTTGTTTTTTCATGAGTTTTGGTGGGAAAATGAACGCAGCCGATTCGATCCAAAGCCATTGTGCGCAAAATGTTACTTAGACTTCGTGGAATTCACGCAAAAGGAGTGAAATCTTCACACTGAAATCACTTTCGGAGGTAGATTCCCTCTGATTTTTACTGAAAAAATAACCATTATTAACGCAATTAACGTGGCACATCATTTGCTCAAGGTACTCGAACTGCTTGTATTTACGGGCATAAACCTAAACCCAAAACAACAAACAACCATGAATACCAAAAAAGCATTTACTCTTATCGAGTTGCTGGTGGTGATCGCCATCATCGGCATTTTGGCGAGCATGTTGTTGCCCACGCTAGCAAAGGCCAAAACTAAGGCCAACCGCTTGAAGTGTAGCAACAAGCTCAAGAGTTATCAGGCTGCGTACGAGAACTATGCAGTGAACTCTAACGGTGCCGTATCCCATCTGGACGCACAATTAACTGGTGCCAACGGCAACAGAGTCTCCAGAGCTCTGGGTTACGCCGACTGGCACGATCCGTGGGAAATCCGTCAGTGGGCCCGCAGCTACGCCATTTCAGAAGTCCTAACCGATTTCTCGTCCTACGTGTCGCCGATGGATCCCAAAGTGATCGCCAACCTTCGTAAGCAAGGTCAACAGAGCTGGTCGGAACGTAATGGTAGCAATCACAATTACGATCACCACCACCACCGTCAGTCCTACGCCATCAAGATGCAGGGTGATGTGAGTGTCGGCACCACAATCCTTGCGTCCACACGCAACGCTAAGGGTGCTAGCGGTGATCAAGCCAATGCATACTTCCTGGCTAAGGGTGGTGCGAACCATGAAGATCGATGGAGATACGCTAATAGCAATCGGTCCCGTGGGCATCACTGGGGATCCAGCTCCATGGATATCCATGATGGCACGGACTTCGTTGCTGGTTTCTATGGTCCTGGTAGCAAGGTCCACAGCCTCTCGGGTTTCCAAGCCGGCGAGGCCAACTGGGTGATGGCTGATGGCTCCACCAAGCAAGGTACTGAAGCTGAGTACAACGACCAACTGCGTGCGGCCGAAAAGGTACGCGCTGAGGGCTTATGCTTGGCTGACGGCCTGAACCTAATGAACTTGCTTCCCAAACAGGACTAAGTTAGTCTGTTCTTGAGGCAACTCATTATGAAGCAACTAATTAAAACTACCCTGATCCGAACCTTATGGGTGGCTCCCCTGCTCGCTGCTGGTCTCGCAATCGGCTGCGCCGCAGGCGACGAAGAGCAAAGCACCGAAGACGCCGCCGCTGAAGAAGCGGCAGAGCCCAGCGATAGTTCTTCTGGCGAAGGCCAGGAAGGCTATCCTGACCAAGGGGCTCCGGAAGGTACGGAAAGCTCCGAGTAACGGTTCAGGAGATAACTAAAAAATCACCCGCGTCACCATTACGGTGGCGCGGTTTTTTTATGGAGATCGGATCGGGAGGGGTGCGTAAAAAATACGCGAAAAGTGTGGGAATTGACGCGTCGGCCGAAGCAGAAGAGCGTTTTCCCCCCAATAAACGGGACTTGAGCAAGGGCACGCCAAATGCTATTTAATTAATCCAGTAATATCCACTTCGACGAATTAACCCACATGAAAAAAGCTTTTACCCTAATCGAATTGCTGGTGGTCATCGCCATCATTGGCATCCTAGCCAGCATGCTCCTACCCACCTTGGCGAAGGCCAAGATGAAAGCCAACCGGTTGAAATGTTCCAATCAGCTGAAGAGCTATCTCACCGCCTTTCAGAATTACAGTTCTGAAACCGACGGGGCAACACCGCACTTGGATCCCAACAATGTGAATAATGCATACGCCCATGCTTGGGGGTATGGCGACATGCATGATCCTTATGAAACCATCCAGTGGATGACCCCCATTCCAATTCGTGAAGTGCTCAATGATTTCACGAGCTATGTTTCGCCTCTGGACCCCAAAGTAATCGCCATGAACTCGAAGCAATCCAAAAAGACGTGGTCTGAGTTTCATGGAAACAGGAATCGCTACCTGGGTGAAGACATGCAAAGTTACGGCCTTCACATGCAGGGGGATATGTCGGTCGGCGCCACTATTCTGGCATCCACCCGCAATGGCAAAGGAGCTTCTGCCACCGAAAAGAATGATTATTGGAAGAAATTCGGCGGAGCCAACCACAACGATCGTTGGCGCTATTTAAGCGGGGATCGCTCTGACGGGCATCACTGGGGACACTCACAAACCATCAAATTCGACATGGGCAGCAACCAGTTCCAGGCCGGTTTCTTTGGCCCGGGGGTTAAAACCCACAGCATGACCGGTTTACAAACAGACGATGCCAACTGGGTCACCGTGGATGGCGGCGTCAAGCAGGGAACGGCCCCCGAATACAATGCCCAACTCCAACGAGCAGAGGAAACGTTTCAGGAAGGCGGCTCGGTTGCTGATGGCTTGAACTTGATCGTCCTGAATCCCAACCAAAGTGGTACCAGGTGGAGTGGTGTGCGTTAATTCATAGCGACTTAGAATGATGAAAAATTGGAATCAGAACGTGAAATCGACGATGAAATACCTCGCCTTAACCGTAGGCTTGAGTTTGTGGGGAGCCTGCGGAGGTGACGAGAGCGCCAGTGAACAGGATCAGAAAGATGCCGAGGCAATGGCAGTTCCCGAAAAGATGGATCCAGCAGAGGCCGAGAAGGAAAAAG
>JAYOSV010000004.1:79004-128091 GCA_038139415.1 Verrucomicrobiales bacterium
GGCTGGTTACAACACCAAGTCCAACGCTACTGCTAACAGCCAGCTCGCTGCGGGTGCCTCCTACGGCCTCTGCCGTGGTGCTGATTCCCTGCGTGGTTCGACTATCATTGGTCTGACTCGTAACAACAGCAAGAACAACATCAATAACTCCCGCTGGCGCGGTGCGAACGAAGGTGCTGCGGCTCACGCTAACGTGATCGCTGGCTTGAACAAGTCCGAGGGCCAAATCGCTACCTTTGACGGTGGTGCTAAGCAGTCCAACGACTCCGACATCTCTGGCGACCAATACGGTGGTAAGCTCTCCAAGGCTCACCGCACTGCCAAGGGTGGTTCGGCCAAAGGAAGATCCAGCGGCAGCTTGATCGGCAAGGTTGGTGGCTCCACCTGGTAGTCGACCAATTGCAACCAAATTCACGGAGGCGCCTCTTACGAGGCGCCTCTTTTTTCATTCTGAACTAGGGGATAACAGCTTGAGGCAATGGGGTTTCTAAAATACCGTAGGCGAAAGGGTTATTGAAAAATGGACACCGACTTCGATTGGAAAAAGTGGCGTGCTCAGATGATCGTGATCGTCTTGGCTGCCGGCGTGGCGTGGGCGATCGTGGGGAGTGGGGAAGGACAGGAAATCGAATCGCCGCCTTCACCGGCGGCCGCATTTGATATGCTCTCTTTTTTGGATGAACGGGTTGGTTTCCAGGAAGATCAAAAAGATGTTCGCTGTTGGAGTTCTTTCAATAAACTGCAGATGTTCATCACGAATTGTGAAATTGATGAAGGGGCCAAAGCCGCTCGTATTTCGGAGCATATGCGCTTGATTCAAGCGCTCTACGAATCCTCAGCCCCTCAAGCTGGAGATGAGGGATATATTAATGCGGACGCAGTGAAGGCAGCGTTGGAAGACCGTTTTCCTCAGGGGAATGAAGTGGAAGAAAAGGGAGTTCATTTAGGAGGCCGCTTTCCGACGTTGGTGGGGGTGGAGGAATTGCGGGATTATTCAGATACCATTGAGCCGTGGCGTTTATTGCAAACCTGGGCCTCCCGCCAACTGGATGCCCAAGGAATGTGGCGGCTGGAGAGGCAATTTGACGAGAGTGCATTAGGCGCACTGTACGATTTTTTCCGATTATATGATTTGGCCATGTTGCGGCGGGCCAGAGATCATGCTTTCGACCGAAAGTTAACGAAAATTGATGCCGAAGCCATTACGGCGGCATTTCAGCCAGCATTCAATCACTGACGAATATGGCTATCACTTCCTCAACGATTCGGGAATGGCTATTGACCGGGGTATTGGTAGTGGGTCTGCTGGGCGGGGCGTTGTGGTGGCGAAACCATAAACAAACCGTGCCTGCCCCGGGGTCACTCGTAACGGAGCCCAATCTCTCTGAAAATCGGGGCACAAATACTGAGCCTCTACCACGTACCCGGGCCTTGATTCTTCAAAAACTAGGGTCATTAGAGTCTTACAATCAAAAGATCCCTGAGGAAACTTACTTAAGCGAATTTTCGCATTGGACGGCGGGAGCAATCCAAAGCGACGGACAGCGACGACCTCGTACCGTGGGGAAGGATGCGTTTGAGGAAATTACTCGGTACATGGTGGATCAGGTGATCCCTCAGCTCTGGAGCAAGGCGCAACAGCTTGTGGGGGACAAGAATTTGGTGACGCATGGGGCTATGGCCAAAATCGTTCATCAACAATGGCCCCAACAGTTGTTGCCCAATGGTCATGTTGTTGTGTTTCCCGGGCATCCGCAATTAAGGCGCGTGGTTTCTGAGGTGCGGCAGGATTATCTTCGGGACACAGGATGGCATTGGCGTTGGATTGGCCGGGCTATCGAGGAACAAACGCTGGGGGATCCAGACGAGCTAGGGGAACTGGATATTTATGCGGCCGAAGAGCTAAGCGAGTTTTTATCCGTTCTGGCTGTCGGCCTCATCGAGTGGTCTGACCGGTTGCCGGGTTCAGCTTCCAAATCGCCCGGTCTGATCGATGCCACGGTGATGCAGCGGACGCTGGTGCTGATGCAGACGCAGGCGAGGGACGATGCCGCGCATCGCGAACGGCGGACGGCTTTGTATTCCGAGCTGGCGCGTGAACGGGTGATGGGCGGCCTGCCCAAGCCGATGTTTGCCAACGCGACCAAACGTTTGGGAATCAATTTTCAGCATGCTCCCGATCCGGAACTGGACCAGCGCCGCGCCGAACTGGTGGTGCCCACCGGGATTGCCGGCGGCGGGGTGAGCGCGGCGGATTTTGATGGAGACGGGTTCACGGATCTTTATTACGCCGGCGGCGGTGGCGGGCAGTTGTGGCGGAATGTGGAGGGGAAAGGGTTTGAAAATGTCACCACGACCTCCGGCCTGACAACCGCCGGTGAAACGCGTGCCGGGTATTTCGTGGATTACGACAATGACGGCGATCTGGATCTGTACCAAACATTGGTGCTGCGGCCGAACCGCCTGTATCGCAATGAAGGGAATGCGAAGTTCTCGGATGTCACAGAGGCCAGCGGCGTGGGCGGCGGCAAGTTGGTGACGCACGGGGCGGTTTGGTTTGATTTTGACCGGGACGGATTGCTGGACCTGTATGTGGCCAACTTCGGCATGTGGCCGAACGGAGATTCCCCGGACCTCACCATTCGCAATAGTTCGGCCCCGGCCAATCAATTTTTCCATCAGCGGATTAGGGACGGAAAACATGTGTTTGAGGAGGTGGCCGGCGAGTTGGGCGTGGCGGATCGGGGATGGACCCACTGTGTGGGTGCCTGGGATTTCGATCAGGATGGCTGGCCGGACCTGGTCTCACTCAACGACTTTGGCCAGACCATTGCCTATCGGAATGACGGCGGAAAACGGTTTCTGGAGGAAACGCGCACGCTGCATCTGGATGTGGTGCACAACGCGATGAACTTTCAGCTTGTTGATCTGGAACACAACGGGCATCCGGCGATGTATGTCACGGAGATCTCCAAGCTCACCCACCGCGTGCGTTACCCGAAGCCGGTGCAGGGTACGCAGATCAAGTTTGCGCATTTGGACAACCTGCGCGCGCTGGTCGTCAATAAACTCCTGCGGCGGTTGCCGAGCGGGGCGTTTGAGGATGTCCATGATATCCATATAGAACCGGCGCAACTCGGCTGGGCGTGGGATGCCAGTGTCTTTGATTATGAGAATGATGGCGATCTGGATTTGCTGGTGTTGAACGGGACTGAAGGCAAGGATTTCGGCGCGCCAGCTCCCAGCGAACGTCACCGACAAGGCCGCGAATTCATCACCCAATATGCCGGGCAGACGAACGTCTGTTTCCTGTCGGATTCCGGGTATTTCTACGATGTCTCCAAACACTGTGAACTGGCATATGCCGGCAACTCACGCGGCTCGGCCTGGTTTGATTTCGATAACGACGGCGATCTGGATGTGGCCGTGAGCGATTACAATGGGGCTGGGCGTGTCTTCGAAAACCAGCAGGCCGCCGGCCATCACTGGATTCGGTTGCAGCTCGAGGGCGCAGGCGGCAACCGCAATGCCGTCGGCGCGCGGGTGGCCGTCCGGTTTGGAGACGATCAACAGCGCTTCGATCAGGTGGTCTGCGGGAAGGGATTTTTATCCCAGAACCCGTACCCGCTGCACTTCGGATTGGGAGCGCACGATAAGGTGACGGAAGTTCTCATTATCTGGCCCGACGGTCGGAAACAAACGCTCAATCAGCTGGCCGTCGATCAGGTACACCGCCTTCAGCAGCCGGCGCCCTGACCTATTTCTCCTCTTTTTCGAAATAAATCACCTCACTTTTGAGAAGTAAGTTGGGGATTAAACTTTCAGGGACAATTCATCGAAACCGCCACCGTGATCAGCGAGGCTTTTGCCGTGGCGGAAATCATGAGGGGTGATCTTTGATGTTGGACGTGTTCCTGTCCGGCGATTCCAAGCCCAAGAAGCGGCCCCGGGATGGGGCCTTCAGTTAAGCGGCTGGATCGGATTCCGCTGCTGCCGGTTTCAGGGCCATCCCGGCCAAAGTCAGGCCAAATGCCAGCAAGGTGATCGCAGGCAACCCTTTTGCTGCTGTCCAGTCATCCCGATTCAACCAGCCGGCGCCGCCCATAAAAACGAGATGCAGGGCGGTGGCGAGCAGGGTCCAGCGGGCGAGGCAGGGGACAAGACTGGTTTGTTTTTGGGTTTCCGTTTTCAACGTGGCGATCAGCAACCAGAGGAGAAATCCTACGCCAAGGACACCGGCGGCCATGGAAAGTTCGGTTTGCCATGTAAACTGGCCGGATTTCGAATAAAATTTCCCGAAGTAGTTCGGAGTCATCAGGAGCAAACTCATGAGCACGTGAACGGTGGTGCACCAGAGGCCAGCGAAGCCGTAGCGTTGCCGGCGTTCTCGACCGGCGGCGAGGCGCGAGCCGACCAATCCGGCCAAGCCGACGACGGCAAGGACCTTGTTGGTGGTGTAGAGCGGGAAATGCTCCCACGGCACACTTTTGACGAGGTGATAACGCAGGACGGCATAGGCCAGCACGGCCAGACCGAGGGTCAGCAGCAACCGCTGTTCGCGGGGGAGGATCACTTAGGATTCCTTTTGTTTGGCGGCGGCGCGTTGGGCGGAGTAGCGCTTGAGGAATTCATCGGCCATGACTCCCAGCAGGATTACAATGCCGAGAATGCCGAATTCAAGGTGGGTGGAAATGCCGAGCATGTTGATGGAGTTGTAAATGAGCCGAATCACGGCGGCGGCAATGACGACGCCCAAGATGGATCCCACGCCCCCGCGCAGACTGCACCCGCCCAGTACGGCAGCGGCGATGGCGTAGAGTTCGTAAAATTCACCGGTTTGGGCAGGCTGCACGGAATCCAGCTCGAAGGCGAAGAGAATCCCGGCGATGCCCGCCATGAAGGAGCAAATCACATAGGCAATGATCTTCATGTTATCGGTGTTGATTCCGCTGTACCGGGCACCATCCTCGTTGTTGCCCAAGGCAAACAGGTAACGCCCCCAGATGGTGCGGTTGAGGAACAGGGCAGCGGCGATGCCTAACAAGAGTAAAAATAACGCCGGAGTGGGAAGGCTGAAGGAATCGGTGATGGCAATTTTTCCACTAAATATTTGATCGAGGGAGTTGATTGTATCGATGTTGGCGTATCCCTTATCGTCTTCCAGCGGAACGGGACCGAGAGATTGATTGTCGGTGAGCCACCGGCCAAGACTGCGGTAAATGAGTAGTCCACACAGGGTTACCACGAAGGGTTGTATTTTGGCTTTAGTGATCAGCAGACCGTGGATGAGGCCAATGAGGAGAGACATGCACATCGTGGTAATGATGGCCTGCCCTGGGTCGATGCCTTTGACCTTGAGCTGGAAGGCAAGTACTACAGCGACAAGGCCCACGACTGACCCGATGGAAAGATCTATACCGCCAGTGATGATCACAAAGGCTACACCGATACTCATCACGGCATAGAGGCTCGACCACTTGATGAGGTTTTGCATGTTGTAGGCGCTGATGAATTTGTCATTCAACAGGGCCGTGATCGCGAAGATGGCGACGAGCAAACCGAATATGCCGAGGGTATTTTTGTTCATCAGTGTGTCTGGGTAAACGATTAGGCGGCGAGTGGGGTTCCAGTGGCGAGTTGCATGATAGCTTGTTCAGAGAGTTCGTTGCGGGCCAGTTCGCCGGCGATGCGACCCTCATGCATCACGAGTGCGCGATCCGCCATACCGAGCACTTCCTCCATTTCGCTGGAGACAAAGAGAATAGCCATGCCTTCCCCGGCGAGTTTTTCCATCAGCCGGTAAATCTCGCGCTTGGCTCCCACATCAATGCCGCGGGTGGGTTCATCCAGCATGAGCAGCTGCGGGGTAAGGGCGAGCCATTTGCCGAGTACGATTTTTTGTTGGTTTCCGCCGGATAGGAAACGGGCCACTTGCTCGAGATGGGGGGTCTTGATCTGGAGCTGTTCGACGGCTTCCTCGGCGATGGTCTCCTCGGCGGGAAAGTTCAGGAGCCCCTTATTTTGATCGCGCTTTAGGCTGGCAAGGCTGGCGTTTTCGCGGACGGTCATGGGCAAAACCAACCCGTGTAGCTTGCGATCTTCGGGCGCTAGCGCCATGCCGGCGGCGATCGCATCACGGGGGCTTTGGGGGCGAATGAGTTCGCCACTCATTCGAATCGTGCCGCCAAGAGCGGGGGTGACGCCGAACAGTGTTTGGAGCAATTCCGTGCGGCCGGCTCCGACGAGACCGGCGATTCCGACAATTTCGCCAGCGTGTATTTTGAGTGAAACTTCTGTATTCGGATGTTCCGGAGTGCGGATTTGTTCCACATCCAGAACCACTTTGCCGGGGCTATGGATTTGGCGGGCGTAGAATTCAGAAAGGTCACGGCCAACCATCAACCGAACCATGGCGTCATGATTAATTTCATCCTTGGCTAAGTCTCCAGCGTTTTCACCATCGCGAAACACAGTGACGCGATCGGCCAGCTCCTTCACTTCCCCCAGTCGGTGGGAGATGTAAATGATACTGATGCCTTGCCGTCGCAGGTCGTGCACCACTTCAAAAAGGGTTTCGGTTTCGGTTTGAGAAAGGCTGCTCGTGGGTTCATCCATGATCAACACACGGGCATTGCAGGAGAGAGCCTTGGCGATTTCCACCAACTGTTGTTTGCCGATGGGCAAATTTCCCACGAGGGTGTCGGTGGGGAGGTCGAGGCCAACACGCTTTAGGAACTTGGCGGCTTCGTCATGGATATTTCTGTTTTGAAAAAAACCAAATTGGTTGGGTTCACGGCCCAGAAAAATGTTGGCAGCAAGATCCAGATTGGCGGCGAGGTTGAGTTCCTGATGGATTAAGGCCACGCCGGCAGCCATGGCATCCCGGACGTTTTGAAAACGAACGGGTTCGCTTTCGATAAGGTATTCTCCGGAATCCGCCGGCTGCACGCCGGCGAGAATTTTCATGAGCGTGCTTTTGCCGGCACCATTTTCCCCAATCAGTGCGAGTACTTCGCCCTGATGCAATTCGAGCGCGACTTCATGCAGGGCGCGAACGCCAGGGAACTGTTTACACAGCCCGCGGACCTCCAGAAGCGGTGTGCGGGCTTCGGCCATTTAATCCTGCTTGCCGAGTTCGGCCATTTCCTTCTTCTTCGCCCAGAACTCGTCAATGTTATCCTTGGTGACGACGAGGAAGGGAACTTCATGGAACGAGGTCTCAGGCTGTTTGCCGTCGAGGATGTTTTTAAGCATTTTCACGGATTCATAGCCGTATTCCCAAGGTTGTTGGCTGATTGTGCCATGGGCGTTGCCGTCCTTGATGGCTTGAAGCAGTGCGTCCTGCTCATCAAAACCGCAGACCTTGATTTCGCCAGCCTTGTTTGCCTCCTTAATGGCATCGATACAGGCTGGGGGATTGTAGGCAAAAAGACCTACCATGCATTTCACATTTTCGTACTTCGTGATGGCGTCCTCGGCGTTGCTTTTAGCTTTGGCTTTATCAAAATTATCTGTGCGGGTATCAAGAATGGTATATTTTGAACCTTCAGCAGTGAGGTTTTTGGCGTCCACCGCGTCGAATTTGACCGAGCTGAGTTCCTGTTCGGGTTTTTCGAGAAGCTCATCAATCACGCCTTGGCGACGCTGGCGCGCATTGAGTTGCTCGAGGCGACCCACAAATATAATCACTTCGCCACCTTCAGGCAGGGCCTCTTTAACCAGCTTGCCGAGAGCTCGGCCTGCTTTGTAATTGTTTGTACCAATGTACACGAGGCGTTTGCTCTTGGGCGCATCGGCATCCTGTGTGATGAGTTTGGAGTTTGCGGCTACCTCATTTAGGAATGGCGTTTGGTTTTCGGCATCCACAGGGCTCACGGCAATGCCCTCAATGCCCTTTGCAAGGAGACCTTCCATGATTCTTTTTTGGTCTACCACACCCTTTGTTGGCATGTGCACCTCGCAGCCGATTCCGAATTCCTTCTCGGCAATGCGCACGCCGGCGGCGCATAGATCCCAGAATGGATCTACTCCATTGGTCACATAAGCAATGCGGGCACCATCACCTTCAGTTTCGGATTTTTTGCTGCATCCCAGCCAGCCGACAAGGCTCAGGGCGCACGTGATCACGATCAGGGAACGGGTCTTCATGGCCGGAGTTTTTAGCCTCCGGAGGGTGTTCCGTAAAGGAAAATGGGGGGGGATAGGCCTAGCGCCGCAACGGGCCGGTATTGGGTTTGCCGTTGGTGGTGAGAATGTGAAAGTGGCGCGGCGACTCGCGGTCCGACAGTCGGGCTTCCCAGATGAGTTTTTTGTCTTGGGTAAATTCCATCAGTCGACTGACCTTGGCGTCGGGGTTGACGGCGGCAAGGACGAGGTTGCCATTGGACAGAACTTGGAAACTGCTGAGGGCGTTCAGATAGGGTTTTGTGAAGTCTTTAGGAGTCAGTTGCCAGGCGATTTTTCCAGCGCGGGTGATTTCTACCAGACGATCGCCGTGTAGGCTGGCAAGGATGTGGCCGTTGGGTAGACGTACGGCGTAGGCGGGGCGTTGCGGGGCGATCCATTCCCATAGAATTTTGCCTTCCAGATTATATTCACGAATTCGGCGGTCGGCGGGGAGGGTCACCAAGATGCGGCCGGGCGCGGCGGCGCGGGCGAAGCTGATTTGGGCTTTGGGATCCTCGGCCTGGGTGGCCACGGGAATGCGCCGTTGCGTTTGGCCTAGGGCGTTGACGATGATGATTTGGGGTTGCTCGCCGCCCTCGGCAATCAGGGTCAGGTTGCCTGGGAGACGTTGGGCGGAGTTGACGACCTGTTGTTGGCCACGATATTGAAATATTGTACGTCCGGTTTGGGTGACTTCCACGACGCCGCCGGGATAATTCTTGCCGCTGTTGAGCACGAGCAACACATTGCCGGATTCCAGCACAAACCCATCCCGAGTGCTGCGGGGGTAGCGCCAGAGAATCTGGTCGGTCTCAGAAATGATCGCGGTCTGCGCCCCGGTGACGAGGTACGCATGGCGGATATCCAAGGGGGATCGCTGTTGAGTGGCGGCGTGGGTGACGCCGATTCCCATCCAAAGACATCCCAATATGGTGGTTATATTCGTGCGCATTGGGTTGTGCGGTCCCAATAGAAAGGCTCGTAGGTTATGGACTATGACCCGTTTGTAAACGGTTTTTTTGTGGCCAGCCGATGATCTGAGCCAGAAATGCCTGGTTTTTGGTGCCTTACAGCTGCCCGGGAGGGCGGGTGCCGGTGCCCGTACGGCCGTTGTCGCCGAGTTCGTTACGCATCTTGTCGCCGAGGGCCTGGAGGTGTTTCACGATGTTCGGATGCTTGGCTTTGACGTCGGTGGTTTCGCCGATGTCCTTTTCCATGTCGAACAACGCCAGCCCGATCTTGGCCTGGCTGTAGCCGGTGGGAATGCCGCCGGTGCCGCCGGGCCGGCCAGCCATGGTGCGGTAGCCGTGCGGGAAGTGCAGTTTCCATTTGCCCATGCGAATGGCCTGCAATTGCCGGCCGTAGTAGAAGTAATAGGCCTCGTGCGGGCTGGTGTCGCTGGTGCCTTTTAGGAGTTTCACGATGCTCTTGCCATCAATCGGATGCTTGGGCAGGCGGGCACCAATCAGCTCGGCGACGGTGGGCAGGAGGTCAATGGTCATGGCGGGCGTGGTGCATTCGCTGCCGGCCGGGATGGTGCCGGGCCACCACATGAGCGCGCTCTCGCGGCAACCGCCATCGAACATGGTGCCTTTGCCTTCGCGCAACGGCCCGGCCGACCCGGCGTGGTCGCCATAGTTGAGCCACGGGCCATTGTCGCTGGTGAAAATGACCAGCGTGTTTTGGTCGAGCTGATGCTTGCGCAGGGTCTCCAGAATTTGGCCGACAGACCAGTCAATCTCCATCATCACGTCGCCGAATAGGCCGGCCTTGCTCTTACCCTTGAATTTATCGGACACATACAACGGCACATGCACCATGGGATGCGGCACATAGAGGAAGAACGGCTTGTCCTTGTTCTTTTCAATAAACCGCACCGAGCGCTCGGTGAGCTGGGTGGTGATTTGTTCCTGATCCTTTCCGGTGACCGTGGGGTTGATGATCTTGTTGCCTTCGATCAACGGCAGATGCGGCCATTTCTTGAGGCGTTCGGCCATGGGCAGATGGCGCACGCCTGGATGGTAGGGCCACATATCGTTGGAGTACGGGATACCGAAGTATTCATCGAATCCATGTTGTAAGGGCAGGAATTTCTGGTGATGTCCCAGGTGCCATTTACCGAAACAGGCCGTGGCGTACCCGCGCTGTTTGCACAGTTCGGCCAGCGTTATTTCCTTGGGATTAAGGCCGTGCGTGCTCTTGGGGCCCAGCGCGCCGAGGATGCCCACGCGCACATTGTAGCAACCGGTCAACAATCCCGCGCGCGAAGCGCTGCACACCGCTTGGGTCACATAAAAGTCCGTAAACTTCCGGCCCTCCTTCGCCATGCGGTCAAGGTGCGGCGTGGGATACGCCTTGGCTCCAAACGGCCCGATATCCGCATAAGCCATGTCATCCATGAAAATGACCACGACATTGGGCGGGTTGGTGTCAGTTTTGGCCGAAAGCGAAACACTGCACCAGGCAGTCAGCATCAGGAAAAGCATCCGCATGGCTGGAGGTTAGCTGCGCCCACGAAGCTGTCAATCGCCGAGCGGTTTCATTACTTTGCGTGAGTGAGACTCAACCTAAAATCACAACGCCTTGAGAAAGTGAAAAGAACATCATCGTCTCCACGTTTGATTGGGGTTTTTGTGCAACGGTTCTTGGGGTAGCATTCGGCATGGCCATGACTCTCTGCGCTGAATGTGCCAAGCCGGTCAGCACTACCGCGATGATGTGTCCACACTGTGGTGCCCCAGCGGAGATTGCCCTTGGGGATACTAAGAAGGATGAGCCGATGCCGGAGTTGTTGGAATCCGCGGTTCGGGCTACTTCCATGTGGCCCGAAGGGGAGGTGACTGCGGAACAATGGGCGGCGGTGGAGCAAGTGAAACTGGATGAAGCGGAAATACTGGATTGGGATGAGCTCTTTCGCGGACTGGCGCGCTTGCCCCGTTTGAAAATGCTGGGTCTATCGCAAACGGGTTTCAACACCTTGAACCGCCTACAGGGCTTGACGACGTTGCGATACTTGTACTTGGAAAAAAATGGAATCACCGATTTGATGCCGCTGACGGTCCTGCCGGATTTGAAACAGGTGTGGCTGTACGGCAATCCCGTTGCCGCTGAGGAAGTCGCCCGTTTGGAAGCCGCCCTGCCGCGGTGCACTGTGTTTGCCTAACGGGCTCCCGCTTTTTTTTAGGCAAAACCCTCTAGATTTCGCGTGCGTTTTCGCCAACCCCAACCGGGCATGCAAATCTTCCTAAATCTCAACAACGAGGAGGCCGGGCCATTTACCCCTGAACAAATATAAGGCATGATGGCCGACAAATACCCGCGCTTTAGCGTGGCGCATTAGGGTTTGGGCTTGAGGCGGAGTTTGGCCCGGGTGGTTTCAGGGCAATGCAGGGGGATGCCGGCGATGAGTCGGTATTGTTCGCGGGCTTCGGGGCGTTTTCCTTCAAGATAAAGGGCATCAGCCTGCGCCAAGATTTCCTTGGCAGGGCGGATCCATTTCAGTTTTTGGGCGGCGGCACGGGATTGTTCGATTTCCGCCTCATTCAAGGTCCAGCCACTCGTGCCACTGGCCATGAGATTGGTAGCTTCCTGGCGATGATTTAACGTTAACGCATGGCCAAGTTCGTGCGATGTGACGCGTGGGATCGGTTTTTCGATTCCATTTTCTACTTTCCAGAGTTTAGCCATGTCTTTGACGAACATACCTCCGGGGCCGATGTAAACGCCGTTGGCTAGGAATCGCTTAAGATAGTACACGTGGAAATGGTCGGGAGTGCGAGTGTTTGGGGGGCGCAGGGCGAGCATCCAGCGAAGGTTGCGCGAGCGGTAATTTTGCCGGTAGGCATTGGGGTGGGCGGCAGCTTCGGTGGTGAGGGTGGCAATTGGAAAATGGATGCCGGCATGGCCCCAGATGCGGTTTACTTGGAGGAAGATTCCCTCGAGATCCTGAGCGGTCAAGGTGGTGGTGAGATTTAGTTCTCCGGGGGTGATGAGGCGATGGACGTGAACGGGGGCGACGAGGTAGTCGGAAAACTCTGTTTTTGGGGCCTTTACTTGGGCGTGGAGAGGCAGGGCGCAGAGCCAGGCCAAGCTAAAAACCAGAGAAAGCATTCCGCGGTGTAAGCTGCGGGCGGGCGATGGGCAAGCGGCAACTTTGAGTTCAAGAAAAAAACCACAAAAAACAACCCCAAAAAAGACGAATTCTAGTTGCGTTTTTGTGAATACATTCACAAAATCACTGGTCAAAATCAGACGCTAAATAGCGACCAACCTGAAAAGTATATAATTTATGAAAAAACAAAGCGGATATCAGTTCTGTGGCGGCACCGATCACGCCTCCAATCCGAACCGGCGTGACTTCCTTTCCGTGGGCGCCTTGGGCGGCCTTGGTCTTGGCCTGACGTTGGGCGATCTACTCAGTCTCGAGGCGCAGGCCGCCGGCGAGGATTGGCGCGACGTCGCTAGCCAAAGCAAGCCCGGCAAGGCCAAGAACATCATCAATATTTATTTGCCTGGCGGCTCGGCGCATCAAGAGACTTGGGATCCGAAGTATCTTTCGCCGGCCGAATACCGCGGCCCGTTGGGCACGGTGAAGACCAACACCGGCGAGCGGTTCTCTGAGAACCTGAAGAACACGGCCAAGGTGGCGGACAAGCTGGCGGTCATTCGCTCCATGACCCATGGCGAGGCGGCGCATGAGCGCGGCACGCACAATATGATGACGGGCATTCGCCCGAACCCGGCCGTGGTGTTTCCGAGCATTGGCTCGATTGTGAGTCACGAGTTTGGTCCACGCAAAAGCCTGCCGCCTTACGTGGCGATCCCGAGCCAGAGCCGCAATGGCGGCACGGGCTATCTTGGTAGTGCGTTTGGTCCGTTCAGCCTTGGTGCGGATCCGGGCAGCAGTAACTTCAAGGTGCGCGATCTATCGCTGCCGAACGGCATTGACGACAAGCGCTTTGCCAAGCGCCGCAGCATGCGTTCGATTGTGGATAGCCACTTCAGCGCGCTAGAGAAGAGCGATGCACTCGACGGCATGGATAGTTTTTACCAGCGCGCCTATGCGATGATTTCCTCACCGGAAGCCCGCGATGCGTTCGACATCAATAAGGAGCCGGCCAAGTTGCGCGACGAGTACGGGCGCAATACCGCTGGCGGCCGCTTCCTGTTGGCCCGCCGTTTGGTTGAGTCCGGTGTGCGTTTTGTGAGCACCACCTACGGTGGCTGGGATCATCACTCGAATATCGCCGCCGCCAATGCTTCTCAACTGCCTCCATTTGATCAGGCTTTTGCGGCACTCATTCGCGATCTAGATCAACGCGGCATGCTTGAGGACACTCTGGTGATGGTCACAAGTGAATTTGGTCGCACACCGAAGATTAATGCCAATGCTGGCCGTGATCACTGGCCCAAGGTGTTCAGCGTGGTAATGGCAGGTGGCGGCATTAAGGGTGGTGTGATCCATGGGATGTCCGATCCTACTGGCGCCGAGCCTGAAGAGGACGCTGTGCATGTGCCTGATTGGGCCGCCACCGTTTACTCGCTTGCGGGGATTGATCCTCACCGTCGGTTAGTGGGGCCGGGCAACCGCCCAATGCCGATCAATTACGACGGTGAAGTAGTGAAGGAAATCTTGGCCTAAGCCTGGGGGGACTTCGTAAAAAACATTTAACCTACCGCCCGGGGCAAGTTTCCATATGGAAACTTGCTTGGGCGGTTAATAATACAGCAAATGAAACGATTAGTTTTTACACTCACCCTTATCGGGCTGGCCTGGAACGTAGCCGCAGTGGACCCCCGTTTGTATTATCTGCGACCCGATGGTCTGCAGCCGGGAACGGAGCAGGAGGTTTATTTTAGAGCCACGCGGGCGAAGGATGTTGAGGATATTCTTTTTTATCACCCTGGCGTAAAGGTGGTGAAGATTAACGAAGCCGATGACAATGGCTTCAAGGCTATCATAAAGGCCGAGGCCGATTGCCCTCTAGGAGAGCACAAGGTGCGGCTGCGTACCCGTGGTGGGTTGAGTGAGTTGAGGACGTTTTATGTGGGCCCTTTCCCCACGTTGCGCGAAGTTGCCCCCAAGGAAGGTGAAGGGCCGCAGAAGGTTGCGCTAAACACCACGATATCGGGTGCAGTTGCTAATGAATCGGTGGACCGCTTCGCGGTGGACGTCAAGCAAGGTCAGCGCATTTCTGTGGAAGTGGAGTGTATCCGGTTGGGGCGTTACTTTGATGATGCTTCGGTGGCGATAAAAAACAGCAAAGGATTCATTGTTGCCCGATCTGATGACACGCCGTTGTTTATTCAGGACTGTTTCGCAACAGCTTTAGCCAAGGAGGATGACACATATACTGTGGAGTTGCGTGAAAGCTCCTATGGTCAGTTGCGCGCCTACCGCATGCACATCGGCACATTTCCGCGACCCACTGCGGTTTATCCAGCCGGTGGCCAGGAAGGCGAGGAAGTAGATGTGAAGTTTATCGATAAGGCGGCGGGTGATTTCACACAGAAATTCAAGGCGGCCAAGCCGGTGTCCTTTCAGGCGACGTTTGGCCAACAAAGCCAGCCCAATTTCCGCGATATCGCAGCCTTTCCCCAAGCTGATGGCGTAATTGCCCCTTCGGGCAACAAGGTGCGTGTGTCACCTTTTCCTAACGTCCTCGAGGAGGAACCGAATAATTCGGTAGGGGAAGCGCGCCTGTCCGATACGCCTTTGCCTGTTGCCTTTAACGGCATTATAGGCGAGCCGGGAGATCAGGACTGGTTTCGGTTCACCGCCAAAAAGGGACAGCGCTATGACGTGCGCGTATATGCACGCAAGCTGCGCTCGCCGATTGATTCGGTGATCTATATTTGCAACAAGGACGGTCGCAGTCTCGCCAGTAACGATGATTCGGGCGGTCCTGATAGCTACATCAGCTGGACTGTGCCGGCCGATGGTGAGTACACCCTACGTGTTCGTGACCATTTAAACAATGGAGGGTCCGATTACACCTACCGCGTCGAATTTCAGCCCCGCGAGGCCAAACTCAGTTTGTATGTGCCGGATACGGCCCGGTACAATACACAGACTCGCAAAAACGTTGTCGTGGCACGCGGGAATCGTTTTCCGCTGATCCTTCAAGCTAGGCGCACCAGCTTTGGAGGGGAACTTGCTTTGAGCCCACAGGATTTCCCCCCAGGAATCACGATGCATGCTGCGCACATGGCTTCAAACAAAACACAGTTGACCGCAGTGTTTGAGGCGGCGGCGGATGCGCCGATCGGTGGCGGCTTAGGCAATATAACCGGCAAGTTGGTGGGTGAAAATGCCGCCGATATTTCCGGTGGGATTTGGCAAAACTTTGATCTCGTGCAGAACGGGAACCGAGGCGTTTATTATAAGACATGGGTCGATAAGATCGGTGTGGCTGTGGTGGAGGAATTGCCCTTCAAAATCCGCATTGAAGAACCCAAAGCACCGCTGGTGCGGGCGGGCACCTTGCCGATCAAAGTGGTTGCTGAGCGGAAAGAAGGGTTTAACGGTCAGATCAACGTGCGCATGCTTACACGCCCGCCGGGCTTGAGCTGCACCTCCTCAATTAATATCCCTGCCGGTAAAAACGAGATTACCTATGTGTTCAACGGCAACAGTTCCGCGGAGATTTTGGAGCACAAATTTGCCTTTCTGGGCACGGCCACGGTGGGCGGGGCCACGGCGTATGTCTCCACCCAGCTCTCGCCGCTGGAGATAAAGGATTACTTTATGGTCGGCAAAATCACGCCGGCCACCACTACGCAGGGGTACCCCACCGAGTTGAAGGTGGATCTCACCACGCGCACGGAATTCCCCGGGGAAGCGACCGTGGAACTGGTCGGCCTGCCCACCGGCACCACTAGCACCAAGATGCAGGTGACCAAGGGCACCGAGTCGATCACCTTCCCGATCAGTGTGGAGCCAAACGCTCGTGTGGGCTTGCACCGCACAGTGTACTGCAAGTTGTCGATGGATCATAGCGGTCATCAGGTCACTCAGATCTTAGGCGGTCGCGGCACCTTGCGCGTGAATGCACCGCCCGCCGCGCCGGTGATCAAGAAGCCGGCACTGGGAAGCCTCGGGAAAATTCCTGAGCCGGTTAAGTAAGCTTTGGTAAATGCCAAGGGAAATTTAGGGATTAAGACCATGAAGAAAATATTTCTCTCACTGCTCACCGCGCCGCTCCTGTTGGGCGCCGCACCGAAGGATTTGGTGGACCTGCAGGTATATCCAAAGGACGCCCACCTCGTGACGTTGCGAGGCAAGCAGCAGATCATGCTGCAGGCCAAGTTTGCCGACAGCACCACGCGCGATGTATCCAAGGACGCCAAGTACACCTTTGCCAACCCGGCATTGGTGAAGTTTGAAGACAACATCATCAAGCCGGTTACCGATGGCGAGACCGAACTGAAGATTGAGTTTGGCGGACGAACCCTCACCATGCCGGTGAAGGTGGAGAAAGCCACCGAGGAACGCCCAATTCGCTTCAGCCTCGATGTGATGCCGACCTTTACCAAGGGCGGTTGCAATGCCGGCGCCTGCCACGGCGCCTCGAGCGGTAAGGATGGATTTGCGCTATCGCTGTTTGGTTTTGATCCTAACGGTGATTACGACCGAATTACTCGCGAAAACCTTGGCCGCCGCATCAACCTCGCACTGCCGCACGACAGCCTGTTGCTCGAAAAGGGTACCGGCCGTGTGACGCACACTGGTGGTAAACTGTATGGCAAGGAAAGTTCGCTTTATAAAACTATCGTCCGCTGGCTCGAAGCCGGGGCGCCGCGTGATCCGGCAGGCATTCCCAAGGTGGTGGACCTCGAGATTCACCCGAAACAATCTGTGCTCGAGGGCGAAGGCGCTCAGCAGCAAATCATCGTGCGAGCCGTGTACAGCGACGGCACTACGCGCGACGTGACTCACGAGACCATGTTCCTCACCAACAACGACGTCACTACCACGGTTGATGGCAAGGGCATGATGACCGCCGGCACACGCGGCGAGGCGTTTGTAATGGCGCGGTACGACCAGATCACCGTTGGAACGCAGGTGTTGGTAATTCCGGAAATGCCGGATTTCAAGTTTCCCAACGAACCTGAGGTCAACTACATCGATACCCTCGTGCACAACAAGCTTAAGAAAATCCGCATCACCCCGAGTGGCGTGTGCGATGACAACACGTTTGTTCGCCGCGCCTACCTCGACATCATTGGAGTGTTGCCCACGCCTGAGGCAGTGAAGGCGTTCGTCGCCGACAAGTCACCGGATAAGCGATCCAAGCTGGTGGATGAACTCATCGCCCGGCCGGAATTTGTTCGGATGTGGGTCATGAAATGGGCCGAGCTGCTGCAGATCCGGACGCAGAACAATCAGTTCTACTACAAAAACGCCGTGCTCTACTTTGAGTGGTTACGTGAACAGTTTGAGCAGGACCAGCCGATGGACAAGATTGTGCAGGAGCTCCTTGGCGCCCGCGGTGGAACCTTCAGCAATCCCGCCGGCAACTTCTATCAGGTGGAACGGGATACGCTGAAACTGACCGAGAACGCCGCCCAGATTTTCATGGGTATGCGCATCCAATGCGCCCAGTGCCACAATCATCCGTTTGACCGCTGGACAATGGATGATTATTACAGCTTCGCCTCGCTATTCGCGCAGGTTGGCCGGAAAACCGGTGAAGATAATCGTGAGACCATCATCTACAACCGTGGTAGTGGTGGCGTAAGGCATATTGTGGGCAATCGCGACATGCCGCCAAAGTTCCTCGGAGCTGATGGGCCCGAGATTAGAAAAGATGCCAATGGCAAAATGGTGTCCGGGTTTCCGTTGAAGGATGGCGGGGATCGACGTGTGGCTTTAGCTGAATGGTTGGCCTCTCCGCAGAACCCTTTCTTTGCCAAGAACATGGCCAACATTGTTTGGGCGCACTTTCTCGGCCAAGGTATCGTGGAGCCTGTGGATGATGTACGCATCAGCAATCCGCCAAGCAACCCCGAGCTGCTTGAGGAGTTGGGCAAGCGATTCCAGGAGAGCAACTATAACTTCAAGCAGCTCGTGCGCGAGATTTGCAATTCCCGCGCTTATCAGCGCAGCGTGCAAAGCACCGAGTCCAACCAAAGTGATACTCGCAACTTTGCCAAGAGCACCATCCGCCGCGTCCGAGCCGAGGTGTTACTGGATATCATCAGCCAAGTGACGGATACGCAGAATAAATTCCGCGGCTTGCCTAACGGATCCAGCGCGGTGGAGATTGTTGATGGCGGCACCTCTACCTTTTTCCTCACCACATTTGGTCGGGCTACCCGTACGACGGTTTGTTCCTGCGAAGTGGCTCTCGAGCCAAACCTCTCACAGGCGCTCCATTTGCTTAATGGAGATACCGTCAACAATAAGTGCAGTCAGGGCGGTGTCGTCCGGAAATTGTTGCAAGCCGGGAGAAGTCCAGAGGACGTAATCGACGAACTTTATATCCGGTGTTTGGCACGTAAACCCACCGAAACGGAGAAGACTAAGCTCATGGCGTTCGTGGGCGAGGAAGGTCGCACGGATGAAGAAGTGTTGAACGACCTCTTCTGGGCCGTGCTGAACTCCAAGGAGTTTATCTTTAACCACTAACTGATCCGCCCCCAAGCGGGCGCTAACTAGGGATAATTGAAACCGATGATGACTCGGAACTTAAAATCCATCGCGCTTGCCGGCTTCTTTTTGGCCGGACTTCAGATACAAGCACAAGACAAGATCACCTACGAAGATCACGTCCTGCCCATCCTGCGCAACGCCTGTCTCAAATGCCATAACCCGGACAAGATGCGGGCCGATCTCGACCTGTCGACCTACAATGCCCTGATGAAAGGCGGCGGCGGCGGAGAGGTTGTGGCCGGTGGCGATGCCGATGGCAGCTTCCTTTACCAGGTCATTACCCATGCCGAGGAACCCACCATGCCGCCCAACGGCAAGCTGTCCGACAAGGAGATTGAGGTATTCAAAAAATGGATCGTCGGTGGGCTCCTTGAAACCACCGGTTCCAAGGCCGTCATGTCAGACAAGCCGAAGGTGGATCTCACCATTGATCCAGATTCTCTCGGCAAACGACCCGAAGGCCCCGCACCCATGCCGGTAGAAGTGCTCTCGCTCGATCCCTTTGTGCGGACCGAGCGTACCAGTATTTCTACTGCCATCGCCGTCAGTCCGTGGGCTCCGCTCGTTGCCATTGGCGGTCAACGGCAGGTGATCCTATATAATACCGACAACCTCAAGGTCGCCGGCATCATCCCCTTCCCTAAAGGTTATCCGCACAGCCTGAACTTCAGTGCCACCGGCAAACTACTCGTCATCGGCGGTGGTCGCGGAGCCAACCTCGGATTTAGTACCGTGTGGGACGTCACCAAAGGGGAACAGCTCCTCACCGTAGGGGAAGACTTGGATGCCGTGCTCGCCACGGATATTTCCGCTGACCAACGTTACATCGCCCACGGCGGCCCGGATCGCCTAGTACGCATTTTCTCCACAGACACAGGCGAGATGCTGCACAAGATTAAGAAACATACTGATTGGGTCACCGCCATGCGGTTCGGTCCGAAAGGTAAATACGTCGCCTCCGGCGACCGTGCCGGCGGCATTCACGTGTGGGAAGCTGAGCCTGGCGGCCGGGTTGCCTCTCTCATGGGCCACCGCGGTCGCATCACCGGCCTCGAATGGGTGAACACCAACATCGTCGCCAGTGTCAGCGAAGATGGCACAGGTAAACTGTGGAATATCGACGAAGTCACCCAGCTCAAGAGCTGGACCGCCCATACCGGTGGCGCTTCTGGCCTGCGTAGAGCGCAAACTGGGGACTTAGTCACAGTCGGCCGAAACCGTCGCGCCACCCTCTGGGATGCCGGCGGCACCGCCAAACGCAGCTTCACCTTTCCCGGTGATATCCCCGCCACCGGCGTCCCCACCCATGACGCCAAACGCGTGATTGGCACCGACTGGACCGGCCAAGTGTATGTGTGGAACGCCGCCGACGGACAAGAAATCGGCCGCCTTTCCCTGAATCCCGCGACCATGGCCGAGCAATATGCTGCGGCGCAAAAAAATGTGGAAGAAAAAGCTGCAGCCGCGCAAGCCGCCGAAGTGGCATATAAGGCTGTACTGGATCAAATCGCTAAAGCTAAGGCCGATCAAGCTGCTTTCACCGCCGCTGTGACCATGCGCCAAAAGGCCGTGACCGATTCCAAGGAAGCGCTGGATAAATTGGTGGCCGAAAAACAAAAGCCAGCCCAAGCCAAGGCCGCCACCGCCGCTAAGACCGTGGAAGTCGCCACTGCCGCCAAGGCCACAGCGGATAAGGCACTGGCCGCCGCGGCCGAAGCCGATAAGCCGGCAGCCCAAGCCAAGGCCGAGGCTGCAGTCAAAATGCTCAACGACGCGCAAGCTGCCAAGAATAGCGCCGACAAGGCATTGGCCACGATCAACACGCAGGTTACCCAAGCCGGCACCATCCACGCCGCTGCCAACAAATCATTGGCTGAGGCGCAAACCAAACAAAAGACCGGCCAACCCGTGCTCACCAAGCGCTTAGCAGATCTCGCCAAGGCCAATTCGGCGGAGCAGGCCAAGGTCACCGCGGCCGGTGCCGCCCTGACCTCCGCCCAAGAAGACGTTGATCACCTGCGTCTGAGCAAGACCTTCGCCGCTCTGTACACAGTCCGCCGTGAAGTCAGCAGTCAGGACGCCGAATTGTCCCAACTCAAAGCTGAGTCCGAATCCGCCCAAACCGCATTGACCAATGCCAAGGCCGCCCTAGCTGCCGCCCAGAAACGCGATCTCGGTGCCGTCAAAACCGCGCTGCAAGCCAAGGTCAGCGGCGCTCAGAACGCCAAGGCCAAAGCCGACGAAGCGTTGGCTGCCGCACAAGCTGAAGTGGCCAAGGAAAAAACCAAGGTCGTAGAAGCCCAAAAATTAGTCGCCACCCGCGAGGCTGGAATGAAACAGGCACAGACCAATCTGCAAACCGCGCAAACGGCCGAAGCAAAGACCAAGGCCGCGGCCAAAGTCGAGGCCGATAAGCTGGCGTCGGCACAAAAACAATACAACGATATCGCCGCCGTCAAACTTGTGCCGGTTCAAACTATTGATCGTGCTCTTGGAATCTCTGTGACGCAGGCGCTCATCGCCAAGGAGAATGCCGCCAAGGCGCTTCAGTCCATTGAACGGGAACTCGTCACCGCCGAGAAAGCCGCTACCGGAACGGCTGCGGCTGCCAAGGCAGCGCAGGATGCCGCTGCCAAGGTCAAAGCGGCCATGACACCTCTGGCCGCCGCCCTCGCCGGAGCCAAGGCCACCGCTGCCAATCATGTGAAAGCTGAAGCCACCGCTAAGACCGCCTATGAGGCACTTGCTGGAAAAATGAAACCGGCCGAAACCGCCGCCGCCGCCGCCGAAGCGCGCTTCAAGGCTTCTCCGGCTGCCAAGGTGAAAGCCGATGCCGCTTTAAAGGTTGTAAACGCTAAGGTGGAAGCTGCTCTGACCGCCTTCCAGAAAGCCGAAACGGCCGCCCAGACCGCGGAGTTGAACGCCGGCACTGATGCCGCTAAACAGGCAGAGGCTAAGAAACTTCGAGCCGCCGCCACGGTAGCCAAAGGCACGCTGGATACCTTAAGTGCCAAGGATCAGAAAGCCGCTCTGGCCGAGGTCGCCAAGGCCACTGAGATTATCGCTGCCGCTTCCCGCGCTAAAGCCGCCGCGGACACCACCTTGGTCGCCGCGAAGACCACTGTGGCCCAAGGCAAAGCTAAGCTGGACGCCGCCATCACGGCGCGTACTGCCGCCCAACAAGCCGAAGCCGCCGCGCAAGCCAAGCTGGCTCCCGTGCTCGCCGCGCACACCCGCGCCGCCCAACTGGCTACCGCGCGCCAGCAAACCGCGGCCACCGCCAAGGCGCATTGGACCGAGTTGGTGAACGCCCAGCAAAAACCTGCGCAAGCTGCTCTGGCCGCTGCGGAGACCATCTTAAAGGAACTAACCCCCGCCAAGAAATCCAGCGCCCTCGTGTTCACCCGGGTGAAGGCAGAAATGCTCGTGGCCCAGAAGCCAGTGGATGCGGCAAAGGCGGTTGCTGCTCAGGCCCAGACCGCCGCCCAGACGGCTACCGCTGAAGTGGCCAAGATGGAGACGGCAGTGAAAACCGCGCAAACCGCTATCACTGAGAGTCGCGCCGCCATGGCTAAAGCTGAGGCGGCTGTGGAGCAGATGGCCAAGGAAAAAGTCGAGCCCATGCAGGTCGCCGTGGCGACCGCTGCCAAGGCGATGACCGCCGCGCAAACGGCCCATGCTAACGTTGAAAAGGATCATCAAATCCGTTTGGCTGCCTTGGTAAAGCAGGTGGAATCCCAAACTGCAATGGCCACTGCCAAACAAACTGCGGCCGATCAGTTCGCCGGAGCCATGACCGAAGCTCGCAAGAAGCTTGAAGCGTTGGAGGCGGAATACCAAAAACTAAAATCCGCCGCCGCGTCGACCACTGAGCCCACTAAGACGGCCGCCAATAACTAGAGTGGGTAGAAGCCAATTAAAAAGGCGGCTTCAACGGCCGCCTTTTTTGTAGTCCTGTTCGGAAATCACTTCTGCCAGGGGGCCGTGCCTTCGCCGGCCCAGATGTCTTTGACCTTTTGGCGTTTGCGGACGACGGCAGCTTTTTTGCCGTTCACCAACACCTCGGCCGGCATGGGGCGGGTGTTGTAGGTGCCGGCCATCACGAATCCGTACGCGCCGGCGCTGAGCATGGCCACGAGATCTCCTTCTTCCACGCGCGGGATAGGTCGGTTTTTGCAGAAGGTATCACCGGTCTCGCAGATGCCGCCCACCACATCGGTGGCGATCGGGCGGTTCTTCGATTGTTTCACGGGCACAATCTCGTGGAAGCTTTCGTAAAACGCCGGCCGGATCAGGTCGTTCATAGCGGCATCCACAATGGCGAAATATTTTTTACCGGTGCGTTTCACGTATTCTACGCGCGACACTAGGATACCTGCATTGCCGGAAATAAAACGGCCGGGCTCAAGCAGCACCTTGAGGTCCAGCGGCTGCAATAGCGGCACGAGGGTGTCGGCGTATTTTTCAGGCGTGAGGAGATCACGGTTCTCCTTGCGCTCCCACCACGCCGCCTGACCGCTGGCGAGGGCGTCCTCATAAATGATGCCGAGCCCGCCGCCGATACTGAGGAATTCGATGTTATGTTTGGTCTTTAGTTTGGCTGCCAGCGGGGCCACCTTGCGCACGGCATCGGCAAAGGGCTTCACCTGCGTGAGCTGCGAGCCAATATGCATTTGCAGACCGCGCAGGCGGATGTGCTTCAGCTTGGCCGCGCGCGCATACACGCCGGCGATTTTCTCGAACGCGATTCCAAACTTGTTATCGTAGGTGCCGGTGGTGATTTTCTTATGGGTTTTGGCGTCCACATTGGGGTTCACGCGGATGGCCACAGGCGCGATTTTCTTGAGCTTGCCGGCGATGCGGTTGATGCGTTCGAGTTCCGGTTCGCTTTCCACGTTAAAACAATAGATTCCCTTGCGCAGAGCGAAGGCGATTTCATCCTCCGTCTTACCCACGCCGGCAAAGACGCATTTACGCGGGTTGCCCCCGGCGGCAATGACTCGCTGGATCTCGCCGCCGCTTACGGTATCGAAGCCGCCTCCCAGATCCGCCAACGTACGCATGACGCCAAGGTTGGAATTGGATTTCATGGCGAAACAGATCAGGTGATCCAGTGGCGCGAGCGCGGTGTGGAGCCGGTTGAAATTATCCGTCAACGTCTTGGCAGAGTAGACATACAACGGACTGCCGTGTTGGTTGGCTAAGGACTCGACGGAAACGCCCTCGCAATACAGGCGTCCGCGGACATAGCGGAAATGATGCATCCGCGGGTTATGCCAAACCCGCGCCCGAAGGTGAAGCCGAAAGGCTACTGATCGGCCGGTTCGGTACCCATGATCAGGGCGCGGCGTTCGTAGTATTCTTTCGGGGAAATTTTATCTCCGGCATACAACGCGAGCAGCTCCTTGAGCTTACGGCGTTTTTCGCTGAGCGAGGAGGTGGACTGCTGCACTTCGGCGCGCCGCTGGGCCTCCTTCACTTTGTTGAGCGCCTGCTCCTTTTTGTAGGCGGTCATGGCCTGACGTTGGGCAAGATCGAGCAATTGTTCCTGGCTGTAGGGTTGCACGAGGAAAGAGGGGACGTTGTCGGGATTGGCCAATTCCGCGGTGGGATTGGTGGTGCGGGTGGGCATCACTGGTTCGCTGACGATCTTGCTGGGTACGAGTTTTGGGGTGCGTTTGAGGGTGTCGAGATAATCCATATCCACAGTCTTGGACAGGATGGGAAGGCCCTCGGTTTGGGTGATGACTTCGCCGGGATTCTTCTCAGCCGTTTCCGCGGCCAGACGAAGGGCATCCTCGGCGTAGTTGGGGTTCTCGGATTTCATCTGCCGAATGGCGGAAGCCATGGCGCGTTGTTCCGCCTCGACGCGGGAGCGCATCACGGCGGCGATGGCTTTGACCTCCGCGAGGGCGCGGGCTTTGGCGTGGGCTAGGGTATCCTTGCGCAGCTTGGCTGAGCGCACGACCTTAGTCAGAGCTGCCCCCTTCGCTTCGTAGTGCTCGCGGATTTCAGTGAGCGTGAAGCGGCGATACGGGGCGTTGCGTCCGACGAAACTGGAAACGTGCTGCAGCGCGGCGCGGCGTTGGTGGTACTGCAACATGCGTCGCAACCGGCGTTCGCGTAGGGTTTGCACCTGAGTCTCGGCGGTTTGCACCTGAGTCTTTGGATTGGCCTTCAATTCGCTGGCAACCAAATCCACAGGTGCCATCCCTACGCCGATACACAAAATGACTGTCTGAAAATATTGAGACTTCATGCCCACCTCCTGAGAATTTTGTATGAAAGAGCTATCGGAAAAGCAAGGCGTTATCCACCTATTTATTCCCAAAAAGCCGTTGCCAAGGCCCGCGGAAGGGGACGCGCCAGAGGCTACTCCAGAGGATACCGCGGACTTGGGAGCGGTCGATCTTGAGGTTGCTGGCGGAGTCCAGAGGGTTTTGGTGTTCCACCAGAGCCAGCGTACGTCGGCCCATGAGGATTGGCCAAGCACAGGCCAGCCGCAGCCGGTAGTGGCTGTGCGGGATCATCAGGGTGTATTGCCAGGCGGCCGCAAGGTGTTCGTGGGCTTTGGCCAGCCACGGACGAAAGACGGGTTGCAGTTGTTCCCAGCTGTCAGGATTGCGCAGGTCTTCGGGCTTCAGCCCGGCCAGTTCGAGATCTACGGCCGGCAGATAACAGCGTCCGTTGGCCAGATCTCCGGGCAGGTCGCGCAAAATGTTGACCAGTTGCAGTGCTTTCCCAAAGCGGATGGCGAGGGTGAGGAATTCGGAATCATCCAGATCGGCGTCGGGGAAACAATGCCGCCGAGTGAGGCGTGTCCAGAATTCCCCAACACAGCCGGCGACGTGATAGGTGTAGTCGTCCAAATCTTCGGCGGTTTGTAGGGAACTCAGTTTGCTGCCGTCGCCGAACCGTTTGAGATCCAGCTCCTGGCCGCGCGTGATAGTCTCCAGCGTGAGTTGGATCTGCCCACGATCGAAGGCGGGCGTTTGCTCGAGCAGCGCGATGATCTCGGGGCTGTGCATCAAGAGGCGACGTTCGCCGTCGTCCTGTTGTTCGCGCACGAGATGGGAAAAATCCGGCATGGATGCGCCCTCGCTTCGCACGCGGTCGCGGTATTGCCGCAGTTTGAGCATGCGTTTATCCGCGGGGATCAGCTCGGTGTCGGCGATGGTGTCGGTGGTGCGGGCGAGCAGATAAAAGAGGCCGATCGACTGGCGCACTTCGCTCGGCAATACCCGCAAGGTCAGGTAAAACGCCCGTGACACATCACGGAGAATCGGCCCAAGCAGTTCGTCCGTGGGGGTCATGCGGCGTTAGTGCTCAAGAAACTCGCGCCAGTAGGTTAGGCGCCGATCCAACTCCGCATCGCCGGGCGCCCCAATTGCCGTGCGGCGTTTCATCGCGGTTTTTAGGTCAAATACCGAGAGGGCGTCTTTCGTGAGTTTCTTGTCAATGGCGGCCAACTCGCGCGGGGTGAGCTGGTCGATACGTTTCTTTTTCGTCTCGGCCACCGCCACGATTTTGCCGACGACATGATGCGCTTTGCGAAAAGGCATGCCGGCCAGCACTAGCCAATCCACTAGATCGGTGGCGAGCAGGTTGGGGTCCTTCACCGCCTTGGCGCAAGTGCGGGTATTCACCTCGGTGTCGCGCAGCATGGCGGCGAGGATGTTGACCGTGGCTCGCACGGTATCCACTGTGTCAAAGAGTCGTTCCTTGTCCTCCTGCATGTCGCTGTTGTAGGTAAGCGGCAGGCCCTTGAGGGTGGTGAGCAGGGAAACGAGGTTGCCCACCACGCGGCCGGTCTTGCCGCGGGTTAGCTCGCAGATGTCCGGATTCTTCTTCTGCGGCATTAGGGACGAGCCGGTGGTATAGGCATCGTCGATGGAGACGAAGCCAAACTCCGCGCTGCTCCAGAGCACCAGATCCTCGCACAGGCGCGATTGATGCATCGCGATCAGGGCTGCGAGGCTGCAAAATTCCACCACAAAATCCCGATCCGCCACGGCATCCATCGAGTTTTGAGTGACCATCGGCTCTTCATGCGCATCCACGAAACCGAGCTCGCGCGCGACAAATTCCCGGTCCAGCGGCAGGGTGCTGCCGGCAATTGCCCCACTGCCTAGCGGGCACACATTCACCCGCACCAAACAATCCAAGAGTCGCTCGTAATCCCGCTCAAACATTTCCACATAGGCCAGCAGGTGATGCGCGAGATACACCGGCTGTGCCCGTTGCAGGTGCGTGTAGCCGGGGATCAACACCTTGCGGTTTGCCTCGCCTAGTTCGATTAACGCACGCTGCAGGTCATGCAGTTCATTAGCCAACTCGCAAATTTCCTCGCGCAACCACATGCGCGTATCCAGTGCGACCTGATCGTTGCGGGACCGGCCTGTGTGCAGCTTCGCACCAGCCGGCACTCGCTCAGTCAAAGCGGTCTCGATGTTCATGTGCACATCCTCCAGCTCCGACCGCCATACAAACTGGCCCTCGGCAATCTCGCCTCCAATAGATTCCAGTCCATCCACAATCGCCTCCATCTCTCGCTTTTTTAGCAAGCCCACGTGATGCAGCATGCGGGCATGGGCGATCGAGCCGGCGATATCATGATGCGCCAGCCGAGTGTCAAACTTCACAGAATTAGTGAACGCATTGGCCTCGGCCGCCGGCCCCCCCGCAAAACGTCCGCTGCGTGCGGTGACTGAATTGGATTTCTTTTTACCCATCGGAACGACGCCCACCCTGCCGTCAATCGTCCCAAAAGTCACGCCGCGAATGGCAGATGGAAGCAGGGCAGTGTTATGGGTTTAATGCTTTGGACGCATTGGGTGAAATGATGTTTGTCCTTCCCTTCGATCTTCTCCCGCAGAGAGAGGGAGAATGTCTGACGCACGAACCGCTCAAAAATCCACGAGCGTAATCGATTTCAGCGAGGGCGTGTCGCCGGTAAAATCCAAAATCGCCACCGAGGCCACTGTGCCACCACGAGGTTGGCTGGCTGAGCCGGGGTTGATAAACCGGATCCCATTGCGCCGTTCATCAAATGGCATATGGGTGTGGCCGAACACTACGAGATCCGGCTTCTCCGTACTCAGGAGTTCACGCACGGTTTGCGAGGGATACTCCACATCCACGATGTGATGGATCAGAATTGTTTTCCCGGCGAATTCTTCCACACGTGTTTCCGGCAAGGCGATAGCGTAATCGGTGTTGCCCAGCACGGCGTGAACCGGCGCGATGGCTTCCAGCTCGGTGATCACATCCATCGGCCCCACATCGCCCGCGTGCAGAATGCAATCCACCCCTGCCAATGCCGCATGCACTGGATTGGGCACCTGCCCGTGCGTGTCTGAAATTAGGCCGATTTTCATATGCAGAGTTTACCCGGGGCTCTGAGCTAAATCCAGTTCCCAAGCTTGATCGCAGTGGGCGCGCGCAGTAGTTGGCCCCAGTCTCGGCTGGCGCGGTGCAGGTGCATCTTGCGCTGTTCCAACACGCCTTCCGTACCGGTCGGGACCAGATTGTACTCACGCAAAACCCCGAAGATCATGGCCTGCTCCACGGCACCCTCGGTCCAGGTGACAGCGCGCAATGTGGGAAGTTCCTTTTGCAAGAGGCCCCCGGATGATAAGCCATGGGCGGCGCAAGGCAATGGCAACGGACCTGTTTGAAATCCTGCATGAAGACGCGAACCTGCTGGTGATTAACAAACCGGCCGGCCTCGTGTGTCACCCGACCAAGGGCGATGAACTTTCCAGTCTGGCGGGTCGGCTGCGGTTATATCGCGGAGCGGAGGAGCCAGTGCATCTCATCAATCGGTTGGATCGCGAGACCAGCGGGGTGGTGTGTGTGGCCAAGACCAATACGGCCGCGCGCGAGTTACGGCAGTTGTGGGAAAGTCGGGCGGTGGAGAAGCAGTATTGGGCGATTGTACACGGGCACGTCGCCGACGCGGAAGGTGTGATCGATGCCCCACTGGGCAAGGATGAAGCCAGTGAAGTGGTGGTGAAAGATTGTGTCCGCTCCGATGGCCATTCCTCGCGTACACGGTTCTGGACGCAATGGCGGTTTGAACGGGCCGAAGGTAAATTTAGTTGGCTACGTGTGGCGCCAGAGACCGGCCGCAAGCACCAGATTCGCATTCATCTGCAGCATCTCGGGCATTCGATTGTGGGTGATAAACTGTACGGGCCGGACCCGGCTCTGTACCTGAAGTTGGCCAAGGGGGAGTTGACCGATGCAGATCGCGCGCAGCTGATCCTCACTCATCAGGCGCTTCACGCGCACACGGTGCAGTTTTACTGGCGTGATCGCGACTGGAGTTTTGTGGCCGAGCCGGCAGATGAATTGGTGGATTTCATTGAGACCGTCGATGAGGAGGAGGAGGAACGCTATGCGGATTGATCCCGTCCCGCGCACGATGCAGGCGGTGGTGTATCGCGGCGTGAATGATCTGCGGGTGGAAACCGTGCCCGTGCCGCGCTGCGGCGCGCACGAGGTGCTAGTGAAGGTCGCCGCCTGCGGGGTGTGTCCGACAGATATAAAAAAAATCCAGCACGGCACCGTGCCGGCCCCGCGCATCCTCGGTCATGAAACAGCCGGCACCCTTGTGAAGGTCGGCGCGCGGGTAGAAGGCTGGCGCGTGGGTGATCGCGTGGCGCTGCATCATCATGTGCCCTGTTTGGATTGCCATGCCTGCCGCCACGGTGCCTATGCCCAGTGTCCGCAGTATTTGCACACCGGCATCACGGCAGGTTTTGAACCGGCCGGCGGTGGGTACGCGGAGTATGTACGGGTCATGCGATTTTGCCTGCCGGGGCTGGTGAAGATCCCGCGCAAAAACAGTTTTCTCGAAGGGGCGATGCTGGAGCCGGTGAACACGGTGCTCAAGGCGGTGAACCGCCTGAACCTGTTGCCGGGCGACACGGTGATGGTGGCCGGTCAGGGGCCGATCGGGTTGATGTTCACCGGTCTGCTGGCAGCACGAGGCATGCGGGTGGTGGCGACCGATTTTATGGTGACCCGCCGGAAAATGGCGCGGCGCTACGGCGCGCGGCAGGCGCTGGCGCCGGATTCAGCTGATGTGGACCGGATCATTCAGAGCGCCACACGTGGGCGTGGTCTGGATGCGGCGGTGGTGGCGGTGCCGGTGGAATCGGCGGTGGAGCAGGCCCAATTGCAGGTGCGTGGGGGCGGGCAGGTCTTGCTCTTTGCTCATACCCGACGGGGTGAAAGGGGGCAGGTGGAGTACGCTGATATTTGCGTGGACGAGAAGGACTTGATCGGGAGTTACTCGAGTGATTTCACTCTGCAACAGGAAGTGGCCCGCTGGGTCTTCTCGCGGCGGTTGGATGTGCGGCCGTTGATCACGCATACCCTATCGCTGGCGCAGACCGAGGAAGCAGTGGCTTTAGCCGCGCAACCCACGGCTCAATCACTCAAGGTGGCGGTGGTGCAGGATTGACAATGGATTCAACCAAGGTAGACTCCGCATTCCCAATGGCCCGTTCGTCTATCGGCTAGGACACAGCCCTCTCAAGGCTGAGAGAGGGGTTCGATTCCCCTACGGGCTACCAGCTTGGGAAAGGAGTTTGCCGGTTAACCACGAAAAATAAGCGTATGTCGCCTGCCCTGTTCCAGATTATTTTCAACCCCACCAGCGCGGCGGAGCTGGCGGCGATGCCGAAGGATTTGCAGTTACAGGTCTTGGGCGAGTTCCGAGGGCTACCCGATGAGGTACGGGCCAGCGGGTATTACGGCAAACTGCAAAGCGGCGTGAAAACGCTGCACCGCTATCGGGTGGGTAGCTACCGCGTTTACTTCGAGTGTCACGATCTCGGTGTGGTGGTGCACCGGATTTTCTCGCGCAATACGCTGAAGGATTTTTTCTTTCGCAACGCGCAGATGACGCAGGATGAGGATGATCAACTGGCGGAGAATCCCGAATTTTGGGCAATGATCGATGAGGCCGCCACGCGCGAGGAAGTGGAGGTCTAGGTCTGATCCTCGCCCAGTTCGACGTTCCAGTAGGCAACGTCGATAAAATGCTTCCAGCTTTCGTGCGTCTTCACGCCGAAGCTCACCTGAATAAACGGTCGCCACTTGGGTTTGCGTGGTTCATTCAACAGCCGCATGCCTGCTTCGCGCGGAGTGCGGTTGCGCTTGCGCGTGTTGCAAGGGATGCAGGAGCAAACGATGTTTTCCCAGTTGGTTGGACCACCGCGCTGGCGCGGAATCACGTGGTCCAGATTCAGGTCGCGCCGGTCAAACTTCTGGCCACAGTATTGGCAAGTGTTTTTGTCCCGTTCAAAAATATTGTGCCGCGTAAACTTCACCTCCTGCTTAGGAAACCGATCGTATCCCAGAAGTAGAATCACGCGCGGAATCCGAAGGCGAAAAGACACTGTGGCAATCGATTCATCGCAGGGTTCCTCCTCTGAAAAATCCGCCCACTCGCCGAAATCAAACGTGTGGAAGTCGCCTTGTTCGTCATTGTATACCACCTGGGCGCCTCCGGTGAAGAGCAGGCTGAGCGCCCGTCGAACGGAACAGACATTCACCGCCTGCCATAAGCGGTTCAGTACCAACACCTGATGTCCGAGAGCATTTTCCATGGTCCGAGACCGTGCGGAACCTAGCAACGCCCGCGAGCCCCTGTCAACCGGCGGCCGTTCACAATTGGGTGACGTTTATTGGCCGAAAATCGTTGATTCCGGGTCGTTTCTCTGATACAACGGGCGTATGTGGAGATGGGGGTTCTCTTTTTTGGGGGCAATGCTGTGCGCGGGTTGGGTGGCGGCGGCGGATTTGCCTGATTCACTTTTTCTAAAAGCCGGTGAAATCCAGCGGCAAGGTTTGTCTTTGGAACATGCCGGCAAGGGCGAAGATGCCCTGATGAAATATCTGGAAGCCCGTAAGATTTACGCCAGCCTCGTGACCGATCATCCCCACTGGTCCGGCAACACGAGCCGCGTGCCTAGCCGATTGAAAACCTTGGATGAACGGCTTCGACCTCTTTGTCTATTGCATCAAATCCCGCCTTCTAGCGTGCTAAAAGATCCATGGGCGGAACGGGCCATGAACCAAACGTCGACACCTTCGGGCAGCGGGGCAGAATCTCACCCGTCAGGAAAGCAGTCGCTCGCTGAGCAAATTGCCGAACTGCAACGTCTGCAGGCCGCCGGCCACAAGACGGTGCCCCAAGGTTTTGGAACCCCTGCAAACCCCACGCCTAAACCTAGCCTGCAATCGGTTCTTCCACCGCCTCTGACGCCTACTCCGCTAAACATCAGCGGAGACCCGGCCAAAGTGAATCCGCCTTATACCCCCATTCCAGCCGGCCTCACTTCCGCCGAGGAAATGGCCCGCATCCATGCCGAACGGCAAAAGGCCGAACAGGATTTACAGCGTGAACGGTTTGCGTGGCAGCGGAAGGAACGCGAGTATCAGGCGCGCCTGCGCGAAGCTCTGGCCGCCCGTCCAAAGGCGTTGGAGCCCGGCGAGATGGCCAAGCAGATGAGTGCCAATCGTCAACTGCGTACGGACTTTGAATTTCTTAAGCTCGCAAGCAAGCGGGGCGAAAGCGAGCTGCTACAGGCGCTGGACAATCTCGAGGACGCCCGTCGTGAAAACGAAGCACTGCTCAAGCAGTACCGCGCGTTGCAGGCAGAAAACGCCCGTCTGCGTCGGGCCATCAGCGGCGGCCGTTAATCATGCGCATTACCGGCGGGCAGTGGGTGAACCACAACATCGCCGTGCCGCCAGGGCAGGGTGTGCGGCCCACGCCGGACAAGGTGCGGCAGGCCATCTTCAACAGTCTCGGTCCATGGATCGAGGGGGCTTCTGTTTTGGAACTCTTCGCCGGCAGTGGCGCGTTGTGCCTGGAATGCCTCAGTCGCGGCGCGGTTTCCGCGGTGGCAGTGGAAAAAAGCTCGAAGCACGCCGGATTCATTCGCCGCAATACCCAGTCGTTACGGGTACGCATTGATGTGCGTGTGCAATGCGCGTTGCTGGCGGTGAAACAATTGGTCGAAGCCAAGCGACAGTTTGATTTCATTTGCGCCGATCCACCTTACGGCGACAAGACTGCGCCCGGTCAACGATCGGAAAGTTGGGCACAACGGTTGCTCGATGAACCGGCCTTGCCGCAGCTCCTCGCGCCGGATGGGCGCTTGCTGCTCGGCCACACGAAACGCGATGTTATCGAATTGGCTGAGCCTTGGCGCGAACGTAAAACCCTCAAACACGGGGATACCTGGATCCGGATTTTGGAGGTTTGATTGAGGGATTCGGGACGAGGTAGAACTCGTTCCCCCATGTCCTTATTACTCTAGCTTGTCGGCAAGGCGTCGGTAGCTCGACAGCCCGTCCACGGTGGCGATCATGGGATAGAGCTTTTCGTAGTACCATAGTTTGGCGAAGTAAAAGCCGATAGGAGAAGGCTCGGTCCAGCCGCCAGATTCCACTTGTGAGACGAGCCAGTCGGCGGCGCGGTCGCGGGCTTTGACGAGCTTGGCTTGGGTATCGTCATCAGCTTCAGTGACCCCGGAGAGGGCCTCGAGGGCGAGGGCAGTTTCCTCGATCGACGCCTCGCCGCCCTTGAAGCCGCTCCAGGCACCATCGTCCCGCTGCATTTCGAGCAGGGCATTCTTCGCGCGAGTTACGCGCAGACCGCCGCCGGGCAGGGCTATTTGCGCCGGCTCATTGAGCGCCAACAGCACCTTGGCCGTGCCGTAGGTCCAGTTGATTTCCTCTGGTGCATGCTGGTTGCCAAACCACAGGGGCGCCCAGCCGTCGAGACCGGCGCCTTCGCTCTGGGCTAGGAACCGGGCGGCAGCGTGCAGGGCAGCATCCAGGCGGTTGGCCAGCTCGGGTAATTCCTCGCGCCACGCCAGCCAGGCGCGGATGGTGTGGGCTGTGAGATCAGGGCTGGACCGGTCGAAAGGCAGATTGGTCCAGCCGCGGCAGAAGGTTGGGATCCCGCCATCGCGGTTTTGCAGATCGAGCAACCATTGGCACCCGGCGTGGGCGGCCTCACGTGAGGCGTCATCGATCTGGCCGAGTTGTTTCAAAGCCAGCAGCGCGCCGGGGGTATCATCGGCATCGGGCACACCGCCGGGCAAGGGCGTCCAGGACCAGCCTCCGGGCGCGGCGTCGGTAAAGGGATGCACCTCGCGATATTGCTGCTTCAGTAGCCACTCACGGATGGGCGCGCGTGCGTCATCAGGTAAATCTTCACCCAACGCGTTTACCGACAGGGTGGTGACCCACGTGGCCAGATGAGTATCAATCGGCCAACTACCATCGGCGCGCACCGAGGCGTGCAGAAACTCGATTCCTTTGCGGGCCACCGGATGATCGGCTAATCCACAACCGGCCAGGCTCATGGTGACAAAACTGGTCAGCGGCGTAGCCTCAAGGAACCCGCCATTGCTCGGCTGAATTTGCTCGAGTACCTGTAGCGTTTTTTCGCGGGCGGCATTCCGGAGCACGCGGGTGAAGGGGTTCCACGAAGGCCGATGATGATGCCGACATTGGCCGATGGCGATGAGCGCGGGCAGCGCGTAGCTCACCACCGGCAGGCGCAACGCGGCAAACCAATTACGGGGCAGTGCAGCGAGCTCGAACGGTAGCTGGATGACATCCTTCCAGCGCCCCTTGCCGGCCAGTGCGCAGTGGGTGAGGATGGGTACGGAGAAAGTGCGATCCTTGCCATAGCGGGCAATGATGGCGGGCGCGAGATAATCAGGCGTCACGCCGCCGGCGGCTTTTGAGAGCCATTGTTCGGCAGCGGCGACAACCTCGGCGTATTCCTCCAAAGCACCCGGCACAGCGTGAAAGGTGGCCCAGCACAGCGTGGTGGTGGAAATATTACTGAGACTCTTGGTTGTATCCCCCCAACCGCCATCGGCATTGGCGTGCTCGGCGAGCCAGTGCAGTCCGCCCTGGATGAGTGAGCCATGCTCCTCGGCGCCTGTGGCTGTTTGCACATGTTGCATGGCGGCACAGGCGACGGCAGTGGAGAGGGCACTGCTGGAGAGTTCGCCTTCCCAATGCCCCTCGGCAACGCGTTCGGCGAGGAGCGCTGTGCGCGCGGTGTCCAGCGCGGCATCCAGTCTGGCAGTATCAAGGCTCACTGGCCGGCGGCGTCCGAGGATTTGCGTTTTTCCTGGAAGAACCTCTGCAACAGGCTGCGGCAATCCGCTTCCATGACGCCTGAGGTTATTTCGGTGGCGTGATTGAGCGTAGGAAACTGGAGGAGATTCATCGCCCCTCCAGCTGCGCCACCCTTGGGATCAGATACTCCAAAGACAACTCGTGCTAAGCGGCAGTGGACAATGGCACCGGCGCACATTGGACAGGGTTCCTTGGTGACGTACAGAGTGCAATCGTTGAGACGCCAATCGCCAACAGCGGCCTCGGCAGCGGTGAGAGCCAGCATCTCGGCGTGGGCTGTGGCGTCATTGAGCATTTCAACTTGGTTCCACGCGCGGGCAATCACACGATCGTTGCGCACAATCACCGCGCCGACCGGTACCTCGTCGGCCTCGTACGCCTTCACTGCCTGCCGGATGGCATCCTGCATGAAATGCTCGTCGGTCAAGATAGTTTGCCGGTCGCGGGTTGCGGGTTCACGGAGGATTGCAGCAGCGTCCATTGATCGGGCTGATTCTCGGCGCAATGACAATGGGTGGCGAAAAAGCCGCCACGATGTTGCCAGAAGAGTGGCCAAATTTGTTCGCGATCCGTGCCGGGCATTGGGAGAGTATTGAGATCTTCGCGAGTGGCCCAACGAAAGGCGCCCTCTTCGTGGTCGGGCGGTAATTCGGTCAGGCGTGGTTTAATCTCGAAGAGAAACATGAGCCAATGAGTTTCGCCTTGGTAGCCGTTTTCGCTGACTATGCCAGTAAGGTGTAGATCGTTTGGTGAAAGATTCAGGCCAGTCTCTTCGTTAGCCTCGCGGATAGCGCAATTGTGTGGGCTCTCACCGGTGTCTGTTTGTAGCTTCCCACCCGGTGGACTAAATAAGCCGCGGTTAGGATCGTGTTGGCGTTCCATTAACAAAACGCGGCCATCCTCGTGAAAGGCATACAGCAGCGTAGCGATTTTGTAAGGCAACGGCATAGCCGGAGTGAAGCAGCGCAGCTAGATTTTCTCCAGCCAATTCCTAATTGTCGGCGCTCGTGCTGGCCAGCGGTTTCACGTAATTGTAACATTACTGACACACGCATGTGCCAAGATCTCTCCATAAAGACACGCGTGAAAACGATCCTCGTGGTCGATGATGAGCCTGATGCGGTTGAGCTAGTAGAGTTCAATCTTCGCGCTGCTGGTTATTCAGTAATTACCGCAGAGGATGGTTCAGAGGCCATCGCTAAGGCGCGCAAGACGTTGCCTGATCTGATTCTGCTCGACGTTATGCTTCCTGAGATTGATGGCATGGCAGGTTGCAAAATTCTGAAGAACGATCCGGCCACCTCAAGCATTCCCATCATCATGCTCACCGCTAAGGCAGCTGAGATCGACCGAGTTTTGGGTTTGGAATTGGGTGCTGATGATTATGTCACTAAACCATTCAGCCCCCGCGAATTGATTTTGCGCATCAAAAATTTACTAAATCGCCAAGTGTCTCCGGCGAATGAGATGCCAGTAAAGATTGTGGCAGGGCCGATAACTGTGGATTCCGAGCGACACGAGGTATTGGTAAATGAGGAGAAAGTCGTCTTAACTGCCACAGAGTTTAAACTGCTATCAACGTTGGCTAGTCGGCGCGGGCGTGTGCAGGATCGCGAACAGTTGCTTCGCGACGTGTGGGGTTATGAATCCTACATCGACACGCGCACGGTGGATACCCATATGCGCCGACTTCGCGACAAGCTTGGCGCGGCGGCCGGCTACCTTGAGACGGTACGTGGTATGGGCTACCGCTTCTGTGAAGGTGATCTTTAATATGGAAGCCCTGTTGATCATCCCATTGTTGGCGGCTCTCGGCTGGGCGTTACTATTACGCGGTCGGTTGGCGGCGGCGGAATTGGAACTACAGCGTTGTTGTGCCGAACAGGGTGAACAATCCGAACGGCAGCTACTCCAACAGCACGCGCTGCTGGACAGCATGGTAGAAGGCGTGCTGGTCTTGGACGCGAAAAACCGGATCGAGTTGACCAACGCCTCCCTGCGGCAGTTGTTGGATTTGGCGGAGGATGTTAACGGACAGGCGTTGGAGGAAGCTGTGCCGGTGGCCGTGCGCGCGGAATTGAAGGAACTGGTTGCGGCCGTACGCGAGGCGGGTGAACTGCGAGAGGGCGAGCTCCAGCTCAATGGGGGCGACCCCAAGCTGGTCCATATCAATGCCCATTGCCTACAGCGTGCCGCAGGGCAGCATACCTTACTAGTATTTCACAATGTCACACGCTTAAAGGAACTGGAAAACACCCGGCGTGATTTCGTGGCTAACGTGAGTCATGAACTGCGTACCCCACTCTCGTTGATCAAAGGCTTTACTGAAACGTTGATGGATGGCGCGGTTGATGATCCGAAGAAGAGCCGGGAATTTTTACAAACCATCGATAAACACGCCGATCGGCTTGGATATTTGATCGATGATTTACTGACACTGGCGCAGCTGGATTCCGGCCGGCTGGCGATGAACCGGCAACCAACCAACCTTCGCGCATTGGCCGAGCGAGTGGAGGATGATTTACGAACTAAGGCGGCGAAACGGTCCATTGAGTTAAAAACAGATATTCCAGCTGATCTGCATCTGGACGCAGATGGCGATCGGCTGCAGCAGGCGGTGTTTAACCTGGTCGACAATGCGATCAAGTACGGGCGCACAGGCGGCACGGTAACCATCGAGGGGCGATTCAGTACCCAGGGTATGGCCGAGGTGGCGGTGGCCGATGATGGCGAAGGGATTCCGGCCGAGTCGGTCGAGCAGGTGTTTGAGCGTTTTTTCCGCGTGGACAAGGCGCGCAGCCGAGAGACAGGAGGGACCGGCCTGGGCTTGGCTATTGTGAAGCACATTGTGCACTCGCATGGCGGCAAAGTGCGGCTGGAAAGTCAGATTGGGAAAGGGGCTCGGTTTATCCTGAACCTGCCGCTTGCGACGAAATCGGAAGTGCAGGCATGATTTGTTCACGCACAATTGAGCCGATTGTGGAGAACCGGATTTCTGTGAGTAATTGCCACTTGGAGCACGTTGAAAATGGGATAACACAGCGGCTGCTCCAACAACTCTCTACAGAGAAGGGACTGACTGATGAATGATGCCACTCAACTTGAAGAAAGTTTGCAACGCGACATTGACCTGATCCGGAGCAAGGTCGAACGCATGGCGGAGTTGGCCGAGGCGGGGTTGCGCGACGGGCGCAAAGCGCTCTTTGAGGCAAATGGTCAGTTGGCGTACTCGGTGATTTTGCGCGACAAGGAGGTGGATGAGTTGGAAAAGGAAATTGACCGACTTTGTCTTGAGTTTCTCATTCGTCAACAACCGGCTGCGGGCCATCTTCGGTTCGTATATGCAGTTATCAAAATCAACCAAGAGCTGGAGCGTATTGGTGATTACGCGGAGAGTATTGCTCGCGAATGCCTCACAATCAATTCGTTGAAGATCGAGTTTGACCACTCCGTGTTCATCGAGCTGAGCGACACCTCGATCTCCATGATGCAACGATCGCTTAAAGCCTTTCTCGCACAGGATTCTGACATGGCTTGGATGATCATGAAGGATAACGAGCCAGCCAAGGATCATCGCGACCAGTTAATGGAGCGGCTGGTGGATTTTCGTGAGCGAGGGAAGATCCCGATGGAAGCGTTAGCACCTCTCGAGACAGTGGCGCGGCGTTATGAGCGCGTTGCCAATCAGGCTACGAATATTTGCGAGGAAATCCTGTACATGTGTACCGGGAAGAACATGAAGCATCTTGGGCAGGAGAGCTTTCGCGTCTTGTTTGTGGATGACACCAATAGCAGCGATAGCCAGATTGCTGAGGCCATCGGTAACGCCGGTCAGTACGCGAATTTTGTGTTCAGCAGCGCGGGTATTGAACCGGCCGCACTCGATGAGGAAGCGGTGGCGCACTTGAAGGCCAAAGGGTTGGATATATCTAGTAATATAACCAAGTCCATTGAGCATATACCAAACCTCGAGCATTACCAAGTCATCGTAGCTCTTAGTAAAAAGGGTGTTCAGGCATTTCCGCCGCCACCGACTCGTACGGTTGGCATCCGCTGGAAAATTAAGGACACCAATCTTGAGGAGAAACACGAATTTTTATCCGAACAAATACAAGATCTAGCGCAGGCTATTTTGGGTGAGCAAAAAAATTAACAAACGATAAAAATGAAAAAGAACATCAATAAGTACTTAGTCATATCACTAGTGATTCCGTTTCTCGGCCAACTAGGCTGTGGTAAGCGCGAAGGAGGTGGTGGTGTTGATGGTGGATCGACCAATATCCAAAACAAGGGTTCGGATACAATGCTGCAGCTTGCGCAAGCGTGGAGCGAGATGTACTCAGCAAAAAATCCGGATGTGCGAGTTGCAGTATCCGGTGGTGGTTCAGGCACTGGTATTGCTGGTCTGATCAACGGCGTGGTGGACGTTGCTAATTGCAGCCGCTCGATCAAGCCCGCGGAAGAGGCGGAAATTCAAGAAAAGCATGGTGTAAAGCCCAAGGAATACATTATGGGGCTCGATTGCTTGGCCGTGTTTGTCCATAAGGACAATCCGATAGAGAAAATCACCATCGAACAACTTGGCCAAATTTATGGTGAAGACGGCACCATTACGAAATGGAGCCAGTTGGGCGTTGAGGCGCCCGATGGTAAAGATGAGATCGTGCGTGTGAGTCGAACCTCAAACTCGGGCACCTATGTGTACTTTAAGGAAACCGTGATCCCCGAGGGGAAATCCTTCAAGTCCGGCAAACTGGATATGCATGGTTCTAAGGAAGTGGTTGAGCTCTGCGGGAAAACACCGGCTGCTATTGGTTTCAGTGGTATGGGATATGCCACTGATGAAGTGAAGATGGTGCTAGTGAGCAAAAAAGAGGGGGACAAAGCATTTGCTCCTAATAATGAAAATGCCTTAAGCGGAGATTATCCCATTGCTAGGCCGTTGTTCATGTACACTCTGGGCGAACCCAAGCCACACGTGAAGGCGTACTTGGATTGGTGCATGGGGCCTGAAGGGCAAAAGATTGTAGAAGCCACCGGCTACGTGCCAAACCCGCAAAAGTAGTGTTTATCCTCCGCCGCGTCTGATGCAGCTGCAGCGTTCCAAGTGGAAAGCCTTCTCCGAAGGCCTGATCGAATGGACGATCCGCGTTAGCGGTATCAGCGCGGTGGTGTTTGTATTTGCGATTTTCATCTTTGTCTTCTGGGAAGGCAAGGGACTGCTATTTAGCGACGACTTCAGTATCAGTGAGCTTTTGACCTCTGAGAAGTGGGATCCTACTCACACACCGCCGAGCTACGGTGCTGCCCGGATTATTCTGGGTACGTTTAGTGTGGCGATTGTGGCGATGATCATCACGGTACCTTTCAGTCTAGGTGGGGCCGTTTTCATTTCAGAATTCTGCGGTCCACGGTTGAAGGAAATTCTAAAAGTAGTCATCGAACTATTGGCTGCAATTCCATCTGTGGTCTGGGGGTTTATCGGGCTAAAGATCACCTCCGTGTACATGAAAGAATTGGGGGCAGATGCTGGTGTATCGTTGTTAAATGGGGCCATCATTCTGGCCTTGATGAGCATGCCAATTATCGTCTCAATCAGTGAGGACGCCTTGAATGCAGTTCCCGATTCTTACCGCGAAGCAGCCATTGGCTTGGGGGTGACAAAATGGCAAATGGTATATCGCGTGTTGCTGCCTGGCGCCAAAAACGGCCTGCTCGCCGCGGTGTTGCTGGGCATGGGCCGGGTGGTGGGTGAAACCATGGCGGTCCTCATGGCCACCGGAAACGCGGATAACAATCCCTTCAGTTCTGATGCCCCGTTCCTTGATTTATTGGTGTCTGTGAAAACCATGACGGCCACCATTGCTAAAGAAATGGGCGACACCGTGAACGGTGGCGACCACTATCAGGTGTTGTTCCTGCTAGGGGTTCTGCTTTTTTCCATCACGTTTATTGTCAACCTCACCGCACATCTGGTGATACACGGGGTTAAGCGAAAATGAACGATTCACAGCGCTTTACTAAGACGACCTTCACTCAAAAGAAGGAATCCCGCGAAAAGTGGGTGAAAGTCCTCCTATTTATGGTGACGCTCTCGATGGCGTTACCTGTGATTTTGCTGGTCAGTTTTCTTGTACACAAGGCGCTGCCGGTATTGTCGTTGAATTTCATTACCGATATCCCGCGCGACCTCATGAGTACTGGCGGTATTTGGCCTGCTGTTTTAGGGACGATCTATCTGGTCGTCTTGTCATTACTGGTGGCTGCGCCAGTGGGTGTGATGGCAGGTATTTACCTTAATGAATACGCAAAAGACAACTGGCTCACACGCCTAATTAACCTCGCTGTTATCAACCTCGCTGGGGTGCCGAGCATTGTCCACGCTTTGTTTGGATTAGGGGCTTTTGTTATGTTCGCCGGTTTGGGCGAATCGGTGATCGCGGCCTCACTGACACTCGCGGTGATGACAATGCCCGTAGTAATTACCAGTACGCGGGAGGCGCTTTCGGCTGTGCCCATGTCCTTCCGTGAGGCCTCGTGGAACTTGGGCGTGAGTCGGTGGCAGACCATTCGTGGCGTGGTGCTGCCCAATTCGATCAGCGGTATTTTAACCGGGGTAATCTTGGAGGTGTCCCGAGCGGCTGGCGAGACAGCCCCCATCATGATTACTGGCGCCGCGGCGAGCATTACTTTTAGGCAGGGTGAAACGGTGTATTACTTATTGGGCGAAAAGTTTATGGCGCTCTCGTATCACCTTTACTACACGTCCATGGGGTGGAAAGTGCCGGATAAATTGCCCAATCCGGAGACCGGTGAAATGGTGCCCATGACCCAGGCGGCCCTTGAGTACGCGCAAGCCATCCCTTATGGAACGGCGGTGGTCTTGCTCGGAGTGGTGCTGTTATTTAACTCTGTATCCATCGCTTTCCGGTATTATCTGCGTACGCATCGAAAATGGTAGCCGGCACACCCAAGTTAAATGTGGATAGCCTTCGTGCATGGTACGGGAGCGAGGAGGTCATTCATGGAATCTCGTTTGATGTGCGGGAGAATGAAATTTTTGGTATCATCGGGCCTGCGCAGTCCGGTAAGACCACTTTGCTGAAGATCATTAACCGCACTCTGGAATTCACCACGGGCTCCCGCATGGGTGGGTTGGTGGAGATGGATGGACAGGATGTTTATCACATCAAGGACGTGTACGGATATCGCCGGCGCGTAGGCATGGTGGCACCTTTGCCGGTAGGGTTACCTCTTTCCATTTACGATAACGTCGCCTTTGCGCCGCGTAGTTTTGGGATGAAGGACGGAGAGGAACTTGATGGGTTGGTGCAAAAATGCCTTGAGCAGGCGGCCTTGTGGGATGAGGTGAAGGACCGGCTCGACTCTCTGGGTACCAAGCTCTCGGGCGGCCAACAGCAGCGGCTGACCATCGCCCGTGCATTAAGCCATCAGCCAGAGGTCTTATGTCTCGATGAATTTTCAATCGCCATCGACCCGGTCACCACGATGAAGATTGAGGACGTTCTTAAAGATCTGCGCAAGGAAATGACGATCATTCTCGTGACCAACCTCGTGCAACAGGCACGCCGGCTGGCTGATCGTACGATGTTTATGCTCAACGGCGAGGTGGTGGAGATTGGCGATACGGAGCCGATGTTCTCCGGCAATGCTAAACAGCCCAAGACCAATGCATTTGTGAGTGGAGATTTTGGGTGATCCGACGATGAGTGCTCAACGCGAACATGCAATTGTAACGGAGGACCTGAGCCTTTGGTACGGCGATTTTCAAGCGCTGGATGGTGTATCCACCCGCATTCGAGATGGTGTGATCACCGGTCTGATCGGCCCCAGCGGTTGCGGTAAAACCACTTTCCTACGCTGCCTCAATCGCGTGAACGAGCGCTACGGAAACGTTCGCACCGAGGGTATGATCGACATCCTTGGCAAAAATATTTACGACGATGACGTATCGCTCATCGAGCTGCGCAAGTCCGTGGGCATGGTCTTTCAGCGGCCCAATCCGCTGCCGATTTCCGTTTACGAAAACGTCGTGTTCGGCCTGCGTATCCACAAGCGGCGCAGTGAACTGAGTAAGTCTGTGCTGGATCAAGCTGTTGAAGAAGCCTTACGCGAGGTGCGTCTGTGGGCTGACCTCAAGGATCGGCTGCACGATAAGGCAACTGATCTGCAGCTTGAGCAGCAACAAAAGCTCTGTATTGCTCGGCTTCTGCCACTTAAGCCCGATGTGATTTTGATGGACGAGCCGTGTTCTGCGCTTGATGTGGAAGCCACCACAGCAGTTGAAGAACTAATGCGCTCACTCGCAGGGCAATACACCATCGTTATCGTAACCCACAACATGGCTCAGGCTCGTCGGATCAGTGATGATTGTATTTTTATGCTGCTGGGCAATATCGTGGAGCAGAATCGCACGGAGGACTTGTTCCTCAATCCGAAAAACGAAAAAACAGCGGACTACATTGAGGGCCGTTATGGTTAGGGTTTTGCAAAACCGTAACATAGCTGCCACGGATATGTGACTGGGAGCTTAGATGGTTCTCTCGGCATAAAAGTTGGAAGTTAAAAGTGCCCTGAGTAAATATTGACAATCTACATATTAAAAATGAACACAACAAAATCCGCCATAGCATGCGCCCTGACTGGGTTAGCTTTGGTTAATCACGTAGAAGCAGGAGACAATGCTAGCCTCCTGAAAAAGCTTGTTGAGAAGGGTGTGATTACTCAAGCCGAGGCCGATGTCATCGCCGAGGAATCCAACACCGAATTCAACGACCGCATGCCCAGCTGGGTTAATAGCCTGACGCTCAAAGGGGATCTGCGCTTGCGCTATGATCACACGTACGATAGCGCTTCTAATGGGGCTTCAGCGGAAGATCGTTGGCGATATCGTTTCCGTTTTGGGGGTACAGCTGAAATGAATAATGGTGTAAAAACCGGTTTCCGTTTGGCTTCCGGCGGGACTAGCGATCTCGGATCCACCAACACTACAATCGATGGGGGGTTTCGTCGGGATGATTTTTATCTGGATCAAGCTTGGGCTCAGATGAATCTCGGTGAGGTGACTGTGATCGGCGGTAAAAATCCGAATTTCGAAAAGACCGGTTGGAAATTATCCAAGGCTCTTTTTGATGGGGATATTACCCCTGAAGGTTTCGAAGCTCACTATTCTACTGAAGCAGGCGCCGTGAATGTCGGTTTTCATGGTGGTGTTTATTTCCTGACGGGGGAAGACGATTCCAGTAAGAGCATTGAAAATCTCTTTTTGGGCCAAATCACAGCTACCACAACGTTGAGTGACACCAGTAAACTGGATCTTGGCTTGGGTGCCTACACTGTGGATGACTCAGGTTTGGATGAGACAACGGCTCGTGTGGGTAATTCTAGTTCTGGGGTGGGCTACAGTCCTGTGTTTCTGGACGCAGCCCTTAGTCTTAAGACTGGGCCGGGTGTGAAAATATATGGCACCTATGTAAACAACCAGGAAAGTTCAGCCACAAAAGATACGGGTTACATTACCGGCATCAAATTTGGCAGCGCCAAGAAAGCGGGCCAATGGGAAGCCAAGTATGAGTTCCGCAGCCTCGAAGCTGATGCGGTATGGGATGAGTTGGCTGATTCTGACTTCGGTGCTTTTGGAGCGGCCACGGCTAATAGCTTTGGTTCCGGCACGAATGTTGAAGGGACTGTTCTTCAAGGCAAGTATATGGTCTATGACAATGTGCAGGCTGCCCTGACTTGGATGCACACCGAATCCGAGGATGGCACTGATGATGAGAGCAATAACCGCATCCAGGCGGATCTCATCTTCAAGTTCTAAGCTTTGTTAGAACACTATCAATTATAACGGCCCGGATTACTCCGGGTCGTTTTTTTGTTACCTTGTGATTAAATCCAATTGGGTTACAAGCAGTGCGGACACTTGGATATTGAGCCACCAACTTCTTCTGAAAATAACCCCCAGACTCTGAATTTATTTTGGAGGGGGTTCTTGTTGTTGACTTGTTTGTACCTTTTTTTGGTCGGCATTGGAGGGATGGGTGCGTCGTTCAAACTCTTTGGCATGGAGGTATCAAAAAATCTAATCGAGGCGACTGCCTCGCCAATTACGGGACTTTTTATCGGAATCTTGGCTACGGCTTTGGTTCAGAGTTCTTCCACGACTACTAGTATGGTGGTGGCTGTGGTTGCCGCAGGCGGGCTAACTCTTCAGGGAGCCATTCCAATTATCATGGGTGCTAATATCGGGACAGCGGTGACATGCACGCTAGTTTCCATGGGGCATCTCGCGCAAAAGAAAGAATTTCAAAAGGCATTTGCTGCAGCTTGTTTGCATGACTGGTTTAATTTGTTAGCAGTTGCGATCCTGTTCCCATTGGAAATGGTTACGGGTATTTTATCTCGCTTAGCTTCCGCTCTATCTGAAGCATTTGCCAACGCTGGTGGGTTGCAGTTGGCTAATCCGCTTAAGGCTACAACTGAGCCTTTTGTTGCTCAGTTAAGTGATCTGGCGGGTGATCAAGCGGTGGTATTACTAGTGTTCTCAGTCGGGCTCATGGTGGGTATGTTATTATGCATTGTGAAGATATTGCGCTCATTGATGGAGGCGCGTATTAAAGCAGTGTTGGATGATTATCTCTTCCGGAATGCAGTCACTGCAATGTTGGTTGGTTTAGTTTTCACATTACTGGTGCAAAGCAGCTCTGTGACGACATCACTAATGATTCCGTTAGCGGCTACGGGAGCATTAACTTTGACGCAGATTTTTCCCTATGTGATTGGGGCTAACTTCGGCACGACTTGCACAGCCATTCTTGCGGCGATGGCCACAGGTAACCCTACTGCAGTGACGGTGGCTTTCGCACATTTATTATTTAATATATTTGGTGCGTTATGCATCTGGCCGTGGCCTAAGGTTCGCGCAGTCCCTGTTAGGCTCGCAGAATGGTTGGCTGGCAAGGCGATGGGAAGTCGATTGGTTCCAGCAGCATTTATTCTAATAGTATTTGTAATCGTACCATTACTCTTTACTTGGAGCACGGTCCGAGAAGCATTTAGTAGGTAGCACCATCAATAAAAAAACGCCCCGGTTTTACGGGGCGTTTGGTGATTTTGGATTTCCCTCCGCTTACTTGCCAACGCAGTAGAGCTTGGTGTTGGTGCGGATGAAGAGTTGGTTGCCGGCGATGGCGATGCTGGACCGGATTTGGTCGTCTCGCGATTCGCCCATCTCGGTGCGGTGCAGAATCTTGCCGCTCTTGGATTCGAGCACGTACACCTCGCCGCCGTGGTTTTGCAGATAGATTTTGCCGTCGGCTGCGGTGGGCGAGCAGCGGACGAGTTTGTTGCTGTTCAAATCGGTGGTCCAGAGGATCTTGCCGGTTTTGGGTTCGCAGGCAGCAATGGTCTTGTCACGGCCTTCGCCGTACACCACGAAGAATTTGCCCTCATAATAAAGCGGCGTGGCTACGTCGCTGGTCAGGATGTCTTTGTTGTTGCTGATCTGACCTTCGCTCTTCCAAACGAGATCGGCGCCCTTGTCGGGATTGAAGGCGTACACGGGTTGTTTCTTGGGGGCGCACACGAGCACGACGTCGTCGCCAGCCACGGGTGAAGGCACGAGCCGCCACCATTGCTCGCGATGGCCGGGGTTCCAGGTGCCCGAACGCCAGTTTTCCTTGCCGTTATCAGGATTGTGTCCGGTGAGCACATCGCCGCCAGCGATCAGGAGTTCGCCGTTGTGCGGGATGATGGTGCCAAAAGATTCAAGGGATTCCTTGTTGGCTTCGCTGGGCCGCACGTGTTTCCAGAGGGTCTTGCCGGTCTTGGGCTCCATGGCGAGGATGAAGGAGGGGTTGTTCGCCTTGCCGCGGCCGTGCACGGGTTCGTCGCGCTGGAGCACGGGCAGGTAAAGCTTGTCCTCATAGAGTGTGGGCGTGGCGGAGAAGGTCCACTGAAAGGTGAAGTCGCCGTAGTCCTTCTGGATGTTACGGGCCCAGAGCTTGTCGCCCTTCATGTTGAACCCGACGAGGTCGCCGTTGCCGTAAAAGAACACCACGGTCTCACCATCGGTTACGGGTGAAGGCGAGGCGTAGGTGCCGCGGTTGTCGAGACGGTAATCGGCGCCGTCGCCGTTGGGCCGGTAGCCGCTGCCGGCGTTGCGCTCCCACAGGGTCTTACCGGTTTTTCGATCGAGACAGAGCGCAAGTAACTGGCCCTTGCCGCTGGCGGCGTTCTCAATGCGTGCAGAGCTCAGGAACACGCGGTCACCCACGATAATCGGCGTGCCGGCGCCAGGGCCAGGCAACTCGATTTGCCACGCGATGTTTTCAGTTTTGGAAAACTTCACGGGCAGGTTCTTGCCGCTGGTGGCGCCGTTGTAGTTCGGGCCGCGCCAGTTGGTCCAGTCTTCGGCTAGGGCGCTGACACCTAGGCTGAGGACGGCGATTGTGAGGATGCTATTTTTAATCATGTTGGATTGGTTAAATTTGGACGGTGCGAGTTGGAGTTACTTCAGGGATTTTACAAATTTGCCGTAGGCCTTTTGGGCGGCGGCGCGCCAGCGGGTTTCCTGACCCTTGCTGACCTGCGGTGGGAAACTCTCGAGTGCCGGCTGTTCGCTGGGCGAAATGTGGAAGCGGTAATCGAGCTTCTGAGTCTCGCCTTGCTTGAGATCCTTTTTGAAGAAGAAGCCGAACCGACCGTAGTTACGCCAGGACAGTTCTTCCACCGGTTGGTTGGGGCTGTTGAATTGCGTGGCGCTGTACCAATTGCCGCCGAGCTGGAATTGTAGGCGGTTCCACTTCCATTCCTTGCTTAAAATCTTGCCGTTGCCGGCCACCTTGCCTTGGGGTTCCCATAGGTAGCTGGTGAATTTCGTGCCCTTGTCGGCCACCTCGGTATGCGCACGGAAATGGCACCCGGCATGTTGCAGATCGCCGCCCAATGTGAGATCGCGTGCGGCGGTCAGTTCAGTGTGGAAATCCACCTGTGTCACGCCGTCGACTTTGGAGACTGTGAGCGTGCGGGTTTCGCTGACCAGTAGGTCATCGCTGTCACCTACTTTGCCGGTACGCCACTCGATGTCTGCCACGATGGTCACGCCGTTGTCGCCAGCCTTGGCGCTTTTGATTTCCTTCACGCGCATGATCTCACCCTTGTGAATGTGCCACAGGTCATACGTGCCGCCGCTGATCACGCGCCAGCCGATGTAAATGCCGCGATGATGCGGGTATCGGCCTGTGTCCTTGCCGTCAGGACCCACGCCCGGGTTCGTGAGCAGCTCGCCTTTCGCGCCGTACACGTGCAGGAACGGTTTCTTCTGGCCTTCGCCAAAGACAAAATGCGCAACCGGTTTGCCGTCCTCAGCAATCGCCAGTCCCTGGCCGGGAGCCTTCGGGTTGGCGGCGGGTTTCACCGTCCAAGCGGCTTGGATGGAAAGCGAGAGGAATAAGGAAAAGACGAGCAGTTGTTTCATGGCAAAAGTGTGCGCCGATGATGCCTGCACGGCGGTGGGGGTCAAGCTGGGATTGAAGGGCACCTAGCGCCCTGGCGGCTCCGCGTGTGAATATTTTCGTTTGCTTTTATTATCCCGTCCGCAACCCTTGTGGAGATGAATTGGGGCCTGCCAATTTCAATTTGCCTGGTGTTCACCGCGGCTTTGGGCGCGGCGGAGCCAAAGCTGTGGAGTTTGGAGCGGTTGCAAAAACCGGCAGCGCCCGCCGTGAGCGAATGGGGCCGGACGCCGGTGGATGGTTTCATTACCGCCAAATTACAGGCAGCAAATTTATTGCCTCAGCCCGAGGCGGATCGGTACACGTTGATCCGGCGTTTGACCCTCGGCCTCACCGGCCTGCCGCCGACGGTGGCAGAAATGGAGAAGTTTGTGGGGGATACGAAGCCCGGTGCCTATGAGCGTCTGGTCGATCGGTTACTGGCAAAGCCGGCATTTGGTGAGCGATGGGGACGGCATTGGCTGGATGTTGTGCGTTTTGGTGAAAGCAGTGGGGAGCTAACGGTGAACGATGACAAGCCGCGGTCTAACGCATGGCGCTTTCGCGATGC
>JAYOSV010000005.1:0-54939 GCA_038139415.1 Verrucomicrobiales bacterium
ACGGGCAATATCGGGCAACGGCCAAAAAAGATGCGTTTTCCTGTTGGAAAAATGGTAGGCGAAGAGGGATTCGAACCCCCGACCAACGGCGTGTAAAGCCGCTGCGCTACCGCTGCGCCATTCGCCCTCGAGTAACGGAGCATGCTCCGCAAGTGCGAGATAATAATCAGTGGGGAAGACGATGACCAGTTTTATTCGGCGAGGCGATTGAGTGACATGGATTCCTCCCTCAATTGAAGACGAGAGCTTGATGCGGGGAGAGGGCGAATGGACTTGAACCTGCTGGGGTGTTGGGCTAGTGGCTGGGCATGTGCGGGCGGTTTTCTGAATTGGTGGATCCAATGACGCTGGGGGATGTGCTGGCCTTGGCGGATTCGTTGTGCACGTTTACGCCCCGCACGGCGGTATCTCCGGGGCAGCTGGCGTCGGTGGTGGTGCGGCCGCGCGGGGAGAATGAGCTGAAGGAAATGCGTTGGGGGTTGATTCCTCACTGGGCTGATGATGAAAGGATTGGGGCCAAGCTCTTCAACGCCCGTCGCGAGACGGCGGATCAAAAGCCCGCCTTTCGGGAGGCATGGCGGCAGCGGCGGTGCTTGGTGCCGAGCACTGGGTTTTATGAATGGCGACGCCAGGAAGGAGAGGGGGCGCGATCGCAACCGTTTCATTTTCAACTGAGGGATCGAGGGGTGTTTTGTTTTGCGGGTCTTTGGGAGCGCTGGGAACGGCCGCCAACTCGGCAGGAAGAATTGTTCGCGGATACCTTTGATACTCCCTCGCCGGTGTTGGAGACCTTTACGATTTTGACCCAGCCGCCCAACGATTTAGTGGGTGAGTATCATGATCGAATGCCGGTGATGCTAAAGTCGGAGCATGGTGCGGCGTGGCTGGAAGTAGGGGATTTGGGCGCGGACGATTTTGTGGATGATCTACTAGTGGAGCCGGCTGAATTTCAGTAAACGATTCGGGCAAGTTTTTAGGGATTGTTTTGGGGCCTTGGAATTCCCGAGGCGCTCAGGCATGATTCGCACGTGCGATGGTTGATGGTAGTGTTATTTTGTGGGGTCGGCTGCAAAGAGCCGGAGGGCGATTCTGTGCCAGCACGGCCTGTGCCTGCTCCCGAAACAATACAACCTTGGGAGCCGACCGAGGCTCAGCCGAAGTTGCCGACTATTAAGCTCTTTGTTGGGACAGTGGAATTGGCGGCGGAACAATGTCGGACGGAACGGCAGATTCAAACAGGTATGATGTTTCGCAAGACAATGACTGACGATGATGCGATGTTATTTGTGCATCAACAACCGTCTGCACGAAGTTACTGGATGAAAAATGTGTCCGTGCCCTTGTCCATCGGTTACATCGATCCGACTGGAAGATTGTTGGAGATTCACGATATGGACCCGTTTCGCACCAACGGCGTGTTCTCCTTGAGTCAGAACATTCAGTATGCGTTGGAAGTGCCGCAGGGGTGGTTCGGCCGCAAGCAGGTTCGACCGGGGTCGATGGTGATGACTGAGAAGGGTTCGTTACCTAAAACTTATTTTCCGAAGCGTTAATGAAACTGGCGCTAGCGCAGATCAATACGACGGTGGGTGATTTCGCGGGGAACCTCGCGCTGATTCGCAAGGCTTATGCCCGCGGGATGGCGGACGGCGCAGAACTGGTGGTGGCACCGGAGCTGGCGATCACAGGCTACCCGCCGCGCGATCTGTTGCTTAAGAGCGGATTCATCGAGGGCAATCTAGCAGCATTGACGGAGCTGGCGCAGTCGGTTGGTGAGGTGGGACTGGTGGTGGGGCATGTGGGCATCAATGAAAAACATCCGGGCCGGCAGGCAGTGAATGCGGTATCGCTGCTGCATCACGGGAAAGTGGCGGCTACGCGCACGAAGACGTTATTGCCGACCTACGATGTTTTTGATGAAGATCGGTATTTCGAGCCGGCACCGGACAATACGCCGGTAGAATTCAATGGGCGCAAACTGGGACTGACGATTTGTGAGGATGTGTGGAACGACGACTCGTTCTGGGCCGATCCACGGTATCGGGCGAATCCGGTGGATGGATTGGTGAAGCAGGGCGCGGAGGTGATTGTTAATGTGTCCGCGTCGCCTTGGAATCTTGGCAAGGAAGGCATGCGGCGCGAGATGCTTGCCAGTCTTGCTACCAATGCCCAGCGGCCGGTGGTGTATTGCAACGCGGTGGGCGGTAATGACGAGCTGGTGTTTGATGGCGGCAGCCTGGCGCTTAACGCACAAGGAGAGGTGCTGGCGGCCGGCGCACAGTTTGTCGAGGCCTTGGTGGCGGTGGATTTGGACGGGACTGTGCAGGCGGTTTCTGAACCGCAAGAGATGGCGCTGCTGCACGATGCGCTGGTGTTGGGGGTGCAGGATTACCTGGGAAAATGCGGCTTCCGCAGTGCGGTGATTGGCCTTAGCGGAGGGATTGACTCGGCCGTCACGGCGGCACTCGCGGTCAAGGCGCTTGGCGCGGAGAATGTGCGAGGTATCTCAATGCCTTCAGCGTATTCCTCGCAGGGCAGTCTCGATGACTCAGCGGCGCTCGCGGCGAATCTCGGCATTCAGTACGATGTGATTCCGATTCATGCGGGCTTTGAGATGATGAAGGCCAGCCTCGAGCCGATCTTTGGCGATCGGCCAGAGGATGTGACCGAGGAAAATATGCAGGCACGGTTACGTGGATTGATTCTGATGGCGACCTCCAATAAATTCGGTTCGCTTGTACTCACGACTGGTAATAAGAGCGAATTGGCCGTCGGATACTGCACACTCTACGGAGATATGTGCGGTGGGCTGGCAGTGATTAGTGATGTGCCGAAAACAAAAGTGTTCGAGCTGGCGCACTGGATCAATCGTGACGAGGTGATTATTCCCGAGGCAACGATCACCAAGCCGCCCTCGGCTGAGCTGCGGCCGGATCAAAAGGATCAGGATTCCCTGCCACCTTACGAGGTGTTAGACGCCATTTTGGAACGGTACGTGGTGGAAAGCCAATCGGTATCGGAGATCGTAACCAGCGGATTTGACGAGGCGACCGTTCAGCGCATAGTCCGCTTGATTGATTTAAACGAATACAAACGCCGTCAAGCCGCACCGGGCCTGAAAGTGACGAGCAAGGCGTTTGGCGTAGGGCGGCGCATTCCAGTGGCGCAGCGATACGAGGGATAATTAAATGACCAAGTCCGAACAACTCTTTGCCGAATCACTCAACCATATTCCTGGCGGAGTGAATTCGCCGGTGCGGGCCTTTCGCGGAGTCGGCGGGCAACCGTTCTTTGCCGAACGCGCCGCGGGCGCGCATGTGTGGGATGTGGATGGCAAAGACTACATCGACTACGTAGGCACCTGGGGACCGGCGATTTTAGGGCACGCACACCCGGCCATTGTGCAGGCGGTACAGTCGGCCGCCGAGCGCGGCACGAGCTTTGGTATCCCAAGTGAAGCGGAAGTGCGTATGGCGCAGGTGGTGAAAGACTGCGTGCCGAGTGTCGAGAAAGTACGCATGGTCAACTCCGGGACTGAAGCGTGCATGAGCGCCATCCGCGTAGCGCGCGGGTTTACCGATCGGCCGAAGATCATCAAGTTTGATGGGTGCTATCATGGCCATGTCGATTCGTTGCTGGTAAAGGCCGGTTCCGGCGCGTTGACCTGCGGTAATCCCGACAGCGGTGGGGTGCCCGCGGAATTTACCGCGCACACGATCGTGTTGCCGTTTAATGATCGCGATGCCGTGGAACAAGCTTTTGCGGCGAATAAAGGTCAGGTAGCTGGCATTATCCTCGAGCCTGTGCCAGGCAATGCCGGAGTATATCTGCCGCGCGATGGGTATCTGGAATTCCTGCGTGAGATTACCACGGCGAACAACAGTCTCTTGATATTTGATGAAGTGATGACCGGGTTTCGCGTGAGCTTGGGCGGGGTACAGGAACGGTTTGGCATCACCCCTGACCTCAGCTGCTTCGGTAAAATCATCGGCGGCGGTCTGCCGGTCGGCGCTTTTGGCGGACGCGCGGAGGTGATGGATGTGCTGGCTCCGGATGGTCCGGTATATCAGGCGGGCACGCTGAGCGGTAACCCGCTGGCTATGGCCGCGGGGTTAGCGACTTTGGAGGAATTAAAAACCGGCTCGGTTCACGAACAGCTGGAAACCATAGGAGCCCGACTGGAGTCGGGCCTGAACGCTGCTGCCGAGAGGGCAGGCATCCCGGTGATCGCCCAACGCGTTGGCTCCATGAGCTGCTTATTCTTTGCCGAGCAACCGGTGCACAATCTAGCCGAGGCCATGAAGGCCGATCGTGAGCGGTTCAAAAAGTATTTCCACGGCATGCTGGCCGAGGGCGTGTACCTCGCCCCCAGCGCCTTCGAGGCCGCTTTCCTCTCCGCCGCCCACACCGAAGCGGACATTGACTCCACGATTGCCGCAGCTGAAAAGGTGATGGCAACTCTTTGATCTCATGAAACTTCTAGCGATTGATCACGGGACAAAGCGGATGGGTATTGCGGCGAGCGATGCGCTGGGGATGATGGCGCATCCGCTGGAATTTATTCCGGCCGAACCGTTCAATGAGTTTTTGAAACGGCTGAAGGAAATCTTGGCCGAACGCGAAACTGAACAGATTGTTGTGGGTATGCCCCATAACATGGATGGCAGCGTTGGGCCGCAGGCGTTGAAGGTGCAGAATTTTGTGGGTGTACTGAAAAAGTCCATAACCGTGCCGATTGTGACATGGGATGAGCGTTTGACGAGTGTGATGGCGGAGGATCGTTTGCGTGAGGCAGGCGTGAATGCGCGGGAGGCGAAAAAGAAAGTCGACGCCTCGGCGGCGGCGATTTTGCTGCAGGATTACATGGATGGCTTTGCCGGATGAAGCGCTTCAAGCTCACGATCGCCTATGATGGCGCGGCATATTACGGCTGGCAGGTGCAACCCCGGCAGGTGACGGTGCAGCAGCGGGTGGAAGAATCAATACAGCAGTTGTTTCCATCTGTGAAACGCGTACACAGTTCCAGTCGCACGGACACGGGCGTGCATGCGCAGGGAATGGTGGTTCATGTGGATTTACCTTTAGAGGAGAGGCCGATGGATGGGCATCAGCTCCGCCGGGCGTTGAACGCCTTTTTGCCGCCGGATATCCGCGTGATGAAGGGGGTGCGGGCGAAAGCGGATTTCCATGCGCGCTTTGATGCGAAGGGCAAACAGTACCACTACCGCGTTTGGAATGGTCCGGCTATGAATCCGCTGCTCAACGGCCGCGCATGGCATATGCCCGGCGAGTTGGATGTGGCGCGCATGAAGGCGGCGGCAAAATTGTTTGTGGGCCGGAAAGATTTCAAATCGTTTGCCACTACTCGTGAATATGAAATGGAAACCACCCGGCGCCGCGTGACACAGTGCGAAGTGCGCCGACGCGGCCCAGAGCTGGGCGTGTGGATCGCAGGCGAGGGGTTTCTCTACAAGATGTGCCGCGGGATCGTCGGCACGTTGGTGCAGGTGGGGCAAGGGAAGCTGACGCAAAAGGACATCCGTCAAATCTTTCGCGACCGTGACCGCCGCGTTGCTGGGATGAACGCCCCGGCCTGCGGGTTGACGTTGGTGAAGGTGGTTTATTAATTTCCACGGGCCAAACCCCAATGACCACGGAAATTCCAAATCCCTATTACCCACTTGAGGTTTGGGTATCGATCGTTCCTTGGGGGTTGGATTTTGAGCCTTGGCTATTTTCATGAACATCGTCCTCCTCGAACCTGAGATTCCGCCCAATACGGGCAATGTGGCGCGCTTGTGTGCGGCGACAGGAACGAGGTTGCACCTAATCGGGCCGCTAGGGTTTCGGTTGGGCGACCGCGAATTGAAGCGTGCAGGGATGGATTACTGGCAGCAGGTGGATTGGCGTCTGTGGGAGGACTGGGCGAGCTTTACGGCGAAGCAACCGTCCACGGCCCGGTTTTGGCTCGTGGAACAGGGCGGGGCAACGCGGTACGACAAGGCAACATTTGGTCCGGAAGATTACTTGGTGTTCGGCCGGGAGACCGCTGGGCTACCACGGGCTTTGTTGGAGTCGCATACGGATTCGTGGCTGCGGATCCCGATGTTTAACGCCGAAGCACGTTCGCTGAATCTGGCCAATTGCGTTTCGCTGGTGTTGTACGAAGCCTTGCGGCAGCAGGGGTTTGCAGAGGAACTGGGAGAGTGATGCGGATTTGGGGTTGACCTGCCCGCCGTTTCCCCTATGTTTCCCCCGCTCCCTTAACGGGGGGCGCTCATAAAGAGTGACGGAGGGACTGGCCCGATGATGTCACGGCAACCGGTTGAAACAGCGCGTTTCGATGACCAGGTGCCAAATCCAGCCGGCGAAAGCCGGGAAAGATGAGCCCTGGCGCAAATTTTTTCGCCCGCTCATCGCTGTGAGCGGGCTTTTTTTCTAGCCTGTTGTCAGCGAATATATTGAAGAAAAGGACAGAACTATGGTTGAACAACAGGGATACATGAAGGCGTTATGTTGTCGTGAATGTGGTGAGGAATACCCGCTCGAGGCACGGCATGTTTGCGAGTTATGTTTTGGACCGTTAGAGGTGGTTTATGACTATGAGGCGGCCAAGAGCAAAATGACTCGTCAGACGATTGAGCAACGTCCTCAAAGTATGTGGCGGTACGCCGAACTATTGCCGGTGGCCGGGGAGCCAACCGTTGGCCGGGAGGTAGGCTTCACACCGCTGATAAAAGCCGATCGTCTCGCCAAGCGGCTGGGGATTCGCGAGCTTTGGATTAAGAATGATGCGGTTAATTACCCGACACTGTCCTTCAAGGACCGCGTGGTAAGCGTGGCTTTGAGCCGGGCGCGTGAGCTTGGATATGAAGTGGTGGCTTGCGCTTCAACCGGCAACCTTGCCAATAGCGTAGCGGCCAACGCGGCGTCTGCAGGTCTTACGGCATTTGTTTTCATTCCAAACGACCTTGAGAAGGGTAAAGTGGTAAATTCGCTGATATATGATGCCAACGTGATCGGTATAAAGGGGCACTACGATGAAGTGAACCGTCTCTGCGCAGAGATTGCCGGCAAACATAATTGGGCATTTGTAAACGTGAATATGCGGCCCTACTATGCGGAAGGCTCCAAGTCTCAAGGTTTTGAGATAATGGAACAACTTGGATGGAAGATCCCACGACATACGGTTGTTCCAATGGCTTCTGGTTCATTACTTACCAAGATCCATAAGAGTTATCAGGAAGCTGTGAAGGTTGGTTTAGTGGAGGAGGCCGAATACAGCGTGCACGGTGCGCAGGCTACGGGTTGTTCGCCAATCAGTCAGGCGTTCAAGGAAGGGCAGGATTTCTTCAAGCCAGTTAAACCTGACACGATTGCTAAAAGCTTGGCGATAGGTACGCCGGCCGATGGATTTTATGCATTAAAAGTTTTCGAAGAAACCGGTGCGGCCTCGGATGACGTGACTGATGACGAGATTCGCGAAGGTATTAAGCTGCTTGCCGAGACCGAGGGTATCTTTGCTGAAACCGCCGGAGGCGTAACCGTGGGTGTTGCTAAAAAACTCATTGCCAGCGGCGCTATACCTGCCGATGATTCGGCCGTGCTTTGCATCACCGGAAACGGGCTGAAAACGCTTGATGCCGTAGAAAACCACGCGGGTAGCACTCGTGAAATTGCTCCCAGTTTGCGTGAGTTTGAGTCGCTGATAGATAGCGACAAAGAGCTCGCAGCTGCTGCTCAATAAACATATTATTATGCCAGTAAATATTCGTATCCCTACGCCGCTTCGTAAGCTCACACATGATGAAGAAGTGGTGGAAACCAGTGCCGAAAACATCGGTGAGGCCATCTCCGATCTTGAAACCCGTTACCCCGGCATTCAGGAACGGTTGCTTGATGAGTCCGGTGAAGTCCGCCGCTTCGTCAATGTGTACGTGAATGAAGAAGACATCCGCTTCCTCGACAACAAAGACACGGCTCTCAAAGACGGCGACGAAGTCAGCATCATCCCCGCCATTGCCGGCGGTTGAGCGCATGCCCGTCAAAAAGCCAGCGAAGAAGGTCGCCAAGAAAAAGGCCGCGAAGAAAAGCGCTCAGGCCGAGTGTGGACGTCAGCGGTTGTGGCTGATGTATCCGCCCAAGCACATCACCTCCCCGATCGTTTGGGAACTGATCACCCGGTTCGAACTTAAGGCTAACATTCGTCAAGCCGAAGTGCGCGACGAAATCGGCATTGTCTGCCTCGAGCTCGAAGGGCCGCGACCCGCCCTCAAGAAAGCCACCCAATGGCTCGAACGCAAAGGCGTCAAAGTCGAGCCGGTGGAGATCAACTTGATCGGCGGCTAACGTGGTCACAGCGGTCGCCATCCGCTGGAATGTGTCTCCTGCCGAGCTGGCCGAAGTACGTCGACTATCCCTGTATCCCTTCAAACCCGCCAGCACTGAGTTGGACGCGGAAATGACCGCCAACCCCGCAACGATCTTCGGCGGCGCCTTTCGCGAGGATCAACCGATCGGCTGCATCGCCGTGTTGCCTGAGCCGAATCATGAGTGCACCGCACGCATCCGGTGGTTTGGCGTAATGGAAAGCGAGCGCGGGCAGGGCGTGGGGGCGCAACTCGTGGCCGCCGCCCAGGAACACGCCACTGCCACCGGCCAAACGCTCTGGGCCGATGTTCGCATCAAAGCTATCCCAGTCTATGACCGGCTCGGGTTTGAGCCGTTGGGGGATTTCTTTGAATTGCCGGAAATCGGTGTGCACCGCGTGATGCGCTGGTGGCCGGCTGGACTCCGTTCTTGAATAAACGGTCCATTTCGTGTCCTCTCACCACGGCGCGACCCGCTTGGTGATGTTGATCCACGTATCCAGAGACGGCCAACAATTCGGCCCGTACACCCCCGAGGATGTTCAGACTTTCTTGGCTGACGGCAGCCTGTTGACCACGGACATGGGCTGGGTGGAAGGCGCCGCTGATTGGGTGCCCCTGCCGCAATTGGTAGCCAGTGCCGCCGCTCCGCCCCCTGCCGTTCCAGGAGTAGTCTGCCCTCGATGCGGAGTCGGTTTGGAAGCAGACCAAGTGATTTGTCTGTCTTGCGGGCATAATTTGGATGAGCCATTGGAAGAAGTGCTGCCCGAGGAGGGGCCTCCCCAAGAGAAACGAAAAATCCCTCCTTCACTAACCTATGAAGACGAATTGGCTGACCGAAGTGCATACGTCAACTCTGTGGCTTGGGCGTTATTGGCAGCGACTTTTATGCCGGTGTTTGGGGATGGTGAATGGAATGTGCCGGTTTGGAAATTCTGGGCACTGGATAAATGGCAGATGATGTTTGAAATATTGGCTCCTGCAGTGGCTGGGCTTTTGATGTTATATTTGGCGTCGCAAATACATGGACGCGCAAGAGGGGTGATTGTTTTGGTTTTAGGTTTATCGATATTAGGGGCGGGTTTCGTAGATGATGAAATTGGGGGGTTTAAGGTATTTACTCCAGTCGAAGATTTATCTGAGCCAATTCCAGAACCGTTGTCGGAGCCACCGGATACATCAGAGATAAAGATTCCAGAAAAGAAAGTGGAGCTTGAGGAGAAGAATGTTTTCTATGAACGGCTTGGATTGGATTTTTCGGAACACGCGATGACATTCCCTATTTTCCTCGTCGCATGGATGGGGGTGATTCTTGGCGCTAAAGCACGTTTCTACCGTATCGAAAGTATGACAGCCTACATCATTTCCCTAATTGGTGGGCTTGCGGCGGTATTGGTTTGGTTTATCCCAGATGCCAATGGGATGCCCGTGGTTGCTGCGATAGACATGATGGGGAATGATTTGATCGGTGGTATTGGGATTCTGGTGATGATGGCGATGATGGTTGGGGCGGGGCTTCTTTGCTTTATTAATACCCTAGGCAAAAGGCCGAGTCAGATGAAACGGTTTTCCAGTTTAGCAGCAACGTTGATGATGGTCTCCATCGCCGTGCCCGTTATTCCAATCTGGGGGAAGGTTGCGTTGGATGAATTCAAGGATGACAGTGAAAGGGCAGTGAAGAGGCAAAAATATGTTGAAAGTCAGTTTGGTGAAATGTTTAGCAGTTATCAGACTGCCGCAAGGGATAAAGCTTTGGATAAACTTGAGAAACCCATTAATGCGAAAATTGGAGTCGTGTGTGGCTGGTTGATGACGGGTGTAAAATACGTGGCTTGGACTGGGGGGTTGCTTGTTTTGATTCCTTTAGGACTTACCGAAATCTTATGTGGAACTCGGGAAAGGGATGATGATTTCATGATCCTACAGCAGTGATGGATTGGTTTATCGTTGAGAACGGGGAGGCGGCGGGGCCTTTTAAGGAATCGGAAATTCGGCGTTGGTTGGATTCGGGGAAACTTACGCCGGAGACGCACGCGAACCATGAAGGAATGGATGAGTGGAAGCCGTTGTCGGAATTAATGCCTGATGATGCGGTTGAAAATCTTCCCCCGACGTTTTCTGTTGAGGAGCCATCAAATGTTCCTGAGGTACCTGCTGAGGTGGGAACAAGCGAATCCCCGAAGGAAGTCAACGGCGATCAAGCGGATCTTCGTCGTTACCAACCGGCGCAGGAGGAACGCATTCGAAGTTGGGCATGGACGATGGTGGGGGCGATGTATTTGATCGCTTTCTTTTGGCCAACTAAATTATCCGATGGAATGGGTGTGGTGAATTTCCAGTTCGCGTGGGCTAAGGAACATCTTTCTTGGTCTGCGATTCCACTAATGGTTTGGCCGGCGGTGGCTGGATTGGGGGCGATTGCCTTGGGCTGGGTCTTGCGCGGGCGGTGGCGGGCAATGCTCGGCGGGATTTTGTGTGTGTCCCCGTTGATCCTGGTTTTTTTAGTAGGAGGTGATGGCTTTGTGAGAATGGTGGAGGCGCTCGGCACGTTGGAGGGCGTGGATGTCAGCGATCAAGAATCGGTCAATCAAGCGGCGGAAAAAGGCAAACATTTCATGACTGGAATATTCGGGGTGTTTGCGGCGATGGCGTTGGGGATGGTGTTGATCGTGGGCGGCGCGCTGTCGGTTTATCTAATGCTTCTCTTGACGCCGCCGGCGGTGCGTCATTTGCGGCCAAACTCGTCGGGAGCGTATTACTTTGGTTTGGTGGGTGGGATCATTCTGTTTATTTTTCAACTCGTGTTGCTGATCCTTTCACTCCTTTCATTTATGGGCAGTGTCCTATTCGGATTGGGGCAAGTGTTGGCGATGGGGCTTCAGATGGCGGCGGTGATCATTAGTTTATTGAATTTATCCAGCCATCCGCCCAAGGAATCCACCCGGCGCGCATTGTGGTCCTTGGGATTGGGATTTAGCGGTCTTGTGGTTTACCTGCTGTGCCTGTTGGTTGTGCCGTTGATTGAGGGGGAAGTGCAGGCGGTGGTGGGTATGTATGTGTTCAAGGTATTTTTGGGGTTTACTGCTGCAGCGTTGGTTTTACCGCTGGCGGTGATGGACCTTTGGTTGGGCCGAGCAGAGGCAACACCGCAAAACGATTGACCATGAACTGCTTTTCCCGCAAACACACGGCGCATGAGTGAGGCTGAGGGTAACGAGGGGTTGAAGGATTTCATCCGGGATCGCGTGCAGGCGGATTTGACGGCGGGGAAGTATCCCGGCGTGGTCACACGGTTTCCGCCGGAGCCCAATGGATATTTGCATCTTGGCCATGCGAAATCCATTTGTCTGAATTTCGGTATCGCGTTGGAGAATGGCGGGGTGTGCAATCTGCGCTTTGATGACACCAATCCTGTGAAAGAAGACACGGAGTATGTTGACTCGATCACCGAGGATGTTCAGTGGCTGATCGATGGCTGGGCGGATTCGGTACTCTCGGAAAAAACGTTTTTTGCCTCGGACTATTTTGAACAGTTATATGGCTACGCCGTACAATTGATCGAGGATGGCAAGGCCTACGTATGCGAGCTGCAGCCGGATGAGTGGGAGGAATATCGAGGCGCGCCGGAGAAGCCCGGTAAGGAAAGCCCCGGCCGCAGCCGGTCGCCGAGGGAAAATCTTGAGCTCTTCGAGCGCATGCGAGCGGGAGAATTTGCTGATGGCGAAAAAACGCTGCGCGCGAAGATCGACATGGCCTCGCCAAATCTCCACATGCGCGATCCAGTGATCTATCGCATTCGGCATGAGGAACATCATCATGCCGGCGATCAGTGGTGCCTCTATCCGATGTACGATTTCACGCATTGTCTTTCGGACAGTATTGAGGGCATCAGTCACTCGATTTGCACGCTGGAGTTTGAGGTGCATCGGCCGTTGTACGATTGGGTGCTGGATAATCTGCCCGTGCCACAGCCACGCCCGCATCAACATGAATTCTCCCGGCTCAACCCCACCTACATGGTGATGAGCAAGCGTAAGCTGCTGCAGTTGGTGGAGGACCAGCATGTGTCCGGTTGGGATGATCCGCGCATGCCGACCATTGCCGGGTATCGCCGGCGCGGTTTCACGGCCTCCGCTATCCGCAATTTCTGTCAAGGGGTGGGCGTGACCAAGTACAAGGGAGTGACCGATGTTAGCCTTCTTGAAAACGCCATTCGCGAGGAGCTGAACAAAACCGCTGAGCGGCGGTGCGGGGTCTTGGATCCGCTGGAGGTGGTAATCGAGAATTATCCGGAAGGGGAATCCGAGGAGCTGGAGGCGGTGAACAATCCCGAGGACGAAAGCGCCGGTAAACGCTCGGTGCCGTTTGGTCGACGGTTGTTCATTGAGCGCGCGGATTTCATGGAGGACCCGCCCAAGAAATTTTTCCGTCTCGGTCCCGGCCGTGAAGTGCGGCTGCGTTACGCCTATTTTATCACCTGCCAAAGCGTGGAAAAGGACGCCGAAGGCAACATCACCCGGCTCATTTGCACCTACGATCCCGAAACCCGCGGGGGGCAAGCGCCCGATGGCCGCAAGGTGAAGGGCACAATGCACTGGGTCAGTGCCGAGCATGCTGTGGATGCTGAGGTGCGCCTTTACGACAGACTTTTCACGGAGCCCGAGCCGGAAGCGGCAGGGGATTTCCTTGAGTGTCTGAACCCCGATTCGCTGAAGGTCGTCACCGGTAAACTGGAACCTTCGCTAGCCGATTTGCCTTTGGGCGAGAGCGTGCAATTCGAGCGGCTCGGTTACTTTACGCCCGACGCAAAGGATACTACGCCGGAGAAGCCCGTCTTCAATCGCATCGTTGGCCTGCGCGACAGCTGGGCGAAGATTGCGAAGAAGTAATTCCCACGCACAACCGCGAAAGTGTTTGTAGGGCAAACGCTTTAGGTTGCCAATACATGGTCTTGGGGTATCTACGGTCAAGCTGCAGGCGGTGATTGAATCGTTCGTCGCCCGATGCGCGCCGGCGGCTTTGACAACGACGACGTTCAGCTTGTCCATCGCCACCACGGCGGTGTACAGAGTTTCGAGCACAACAAGGGGGTCGCTCATGTGTAAAATGTGGAGCGGAGCCCTGAAGAGGCAAAGGTTTTTCGTTGCTTCCGCGCGCTATTAGGCAAATCGTTCTTGATCATGGTCGAGCCCAAACAACGCGTGGACACCGGCGCCTCGTATCTACAATCCAAACGCGAGTTGTTTGTGATGATCGCGGCGTGGGTGATCACGGCACTCTGGGTGTTGGGCTACAATTCGCAGGCGGCGTACGCGGCGGAAACTGAAACGCCGGTCCGGATGCTCTTCGGTCTGCCGCGTTGGACGGTGATCGGCTGGTTGCTGCCATTGCTGGTGGCAAATGCATTCACCATTTGGTTTTGCCTGCGCTTCATGCGGGATGAGCCGATGGAGGAGTTGCCAGAAGACGAATGATTGGCGCGGACTCCATTTTGGCTTCGACGGCAGGCAACGCGGCGCTGATCAGCTTTGCGTTGTACATGGTGGTCGTGTTCGTGTTGGCCGGCTTAGCCAACCGCGAACAGTCGGGGAAATCATTCCTCAACGAATATTTTCTCGGGAGCCGCAACCTCGGCATGTGGGCGTTTGCCTTTACCTACGCGGCCACCAGCGCTTCGGGCGGCAGCTTCATGGGGTTTCCCTCACTTATCTACACACACGGTTGGGTCATGGCGCTCTGGATTGGGGGGTACATCATCGTGCCGCTGGTTGCGATCGGCCTTATCGCCAAGCGCCTGAATCAAGTGGCCCGCAAGAGCGGTAGCATTACCGTGCCCGAGCTGCTACGCAAACGCTTGGGCAGCGATACAGTGGGCGCTGTGGCGACGGTGCTGCTGGTGTTCTTTCAATTCTTCTTTCTACTCGCCCAGTTCAAAGCCGGGGCAAAAATCATGACGACCTTGCTTGGCGATGTGGAGATTTATCAAGCGGCCGTGGCAATGGTGGATCGTTTCACCGCACCGATCCCTTGGGTCGGCGCGGCGGAGGCGGATTATCTGTTATGTCTACTGGTGTTTGCTGCCTCCGTGGTGGCCTACACAGCATGGGGTGGCTTTCGCGCGGTGGTGTGGACGGATATGATGCAGGGCGTAATCATGGGGCTCGGCGTGGTGATCCTGCTGGGCCTTGCACTCACGCAGGTGGGCGGTTTGAGCAACGCGACACAGGAATTGTCCAGACAAGTTCCGCCGCGCGATGGGAACGCGACTTTGGTTCGAATGGAATCGGATACACCTCTCGCCTTGGCCAAGGGAGCTTGGCTGGAATTGCCGGTGGAGGAAAAGCGTCAGCCCTTTGTTCGTCTCAAAGAAGCCGTTGAATTTCCTGAAGGTCAGACGGAGCTTGCCGGTGTGCCGGTGATCGAGGTGCGGACTTCACTGAAAAACGCTACCGAACTGAAATCGATTCGAGCTCAGGTGAAGGATGCGGGTGTGCGCGCACAGTCTGTAGATGTGGAAGGCTATCAATACGGCGACGACAAACCGGGGGTATACGTCAGCGCGCCGGGACCGAAGTCCGGCAGCACCACAGGGTTTCTGCCTATCATGTTGGCAGTGAGTTTTTTCTGTTTTTGGCCATTTGCCGGCGCGGCCCAGCCAAGCTATATGGCACGGCAAATGGCGTTTAAGGATATCCCGACGCTGAGGCATTCCATCATCTTTGTGGCCCTGTATTTTTCGCTGATCTACTTTCCGTTAATCATCATCTTCACCTGCGGGCGCGTGCTGTTGCCGGGCTGGGAAATTGATGCCGACCGCGTGATGCCCGAGATGGCGACCTTCCTTACCTCATCAGCCGGCGTGCCGTGGCTGGCCGGGCTGTTGGTGGCCGCACCGTTTGCGGCTGTGATGAGCAGCGTGGATAGTTTTCTTTTGTTGGTCTCCGGCAGTGTGGTGCGTGATGTGTATCAACGCAAAAACTTCAAAGCGAGCGAGGCGCAGATGAAAAAGGTGACCTACTGGACCACCGTCGGCGTCGGCGCCCTGGCAATGTTGGCGATGCTGAATCCGCCACAATTTTTACAGGACCTGATTGTCTTCGGCTCCGGCGGCTTGGGCGCCAGCTTTTTAATGCCGGTTATTCTGACCCTGTACTGGCCCCGCCTCACACCCCGAGCCACCGTGGCCGGCATGCTCAGCGGCGGCGGCACGATGGCCGCGTTTTATCTGATCGGCTATCTTGTTCACGACAAGTTCAGTGCTTATGAACTGCTGAGCCTTCATCCCTTCATCTGGAGCGTACTGGTCTCAGCACTGGTCATGTTGATTGCCACAAAAGGATCGAGGCCAACGGATCCTGTATTGGTGGAAAAATATTTTGGTAATGTTGGTAACAAAGGGGGAAACATTTGATGCGATGGATTTGTTTGGTGTTGGTTTGTATGGCTTGGGACGTTTGGTCGGCGAATCAAGTGGTGTGGCATCCCAAGGCAAGGACGTTTGATCTGCGGGTAAAGAATGTACCGCTGGACAAGTTTCTGGGGATGGTCAAAGCCGAGACTGGTTGGGAGGTGAAAATGGAGCCAGGGCTGCAACAGATCGTGAGTGGAAAATTTCGAGACAAACCGGCGGCGGATGCGATCCGGTTGATGCTGGGCCGCGTACGCTTTGCCTTGCTGCCACGCGTGGAAGGAGGGACGCGTCTGTTAGTGTATGCTGGCAATACACGGGGGGCAACTCGAACGGTGGAGGCTGTGGAGCAGGCGGCGACGGACGACGGGGATCCTGATGAGACTTTGTTTCATCTACCGGTGAAGATTCATTATCTGAAAAGCCGGTATGTCTCGATTAACGCGGATGCCAAGATAACGGATATGCGACCACTGTTTGCCGGAGCAAATGAAATTTGGGGCCAAGGAAAAGTGCGGTTTGCACCGGGACGACCAGAACAACTCTTGCCGGCGGATGCAGCGGCGGAGAAGGAGTTTGCCGATCTGTTCAAGCCGAGTGTGCCTTCGGCGTTTGTGCGCCTGCATCAGTCCCGCATTTTACACCGAATGATTCCGGATTTCCCGGATCGCGGGAAGGTTTTCCGAGTGGTGGTGCTATACACCATGCCGGATGCGTTTGGGGCAGTTTACATGCCGAAGAAAGGTGTTGTGCTGATGCCGCAGGTGAAATTCGCGGGATTGATCGACAAGGGAGGAGTCTGGAAGGACGGTTCGCCGGTCTTCTTTGCTCAATCCAATATCCTCGCGCATGAGCTAGGGCATGCCTTGGGGCTGCCACACGTATCGATTCAGGGGAACTTGATGATCGACGGGCGCCTGCGCGAAGGCAGCGGAGTGGGGCCGGGAACGAAGCTTACTGAAAAACAAATCCAAGCCGCCCGGACTCAAGCGAAAACCGGTGGGCCGCGCGTGCCCGGGATAAACCCCAAAGCCGGTAATTGACACCAATTAAGTCAGTGGTAGCCTGCGTGCCGCAGTTATGAATTTGCCTTGGAAAACCCGTCACCGACTCAATTCAAAAGGCACCTCGTTGATCGAAATGCTGGTAGTGATGGCCATCATTGCAATCCTAGCATCGATGATGTTTCCAGTTTTTTCTAAGGCAATCAAGAAAGCCCGTTCCGTCGGCCGACCGGTGGATCCCAATGATCCATCTAAGGGGATGTATGGTCCTTCTTCCGTGAAGCCGGAGGACGAGCACTTGCTCGATTGATTAACCTTGAGGGACGCCGGGAGGGATTTTTTCGGTGTATGGCTGGGCCACAAAGCGGGTGATCAACAGCTCCGCTTCTGTTAATTCTTCGGGTGACATTTTTTCGCGGATGGTGGGCAGGAATTTTTCGGCGCCTTGGTTGCCCGTTTGGGCGGCTAGCTTCATCCATTTATAGGCGCCAACCAGATCCTTGTTACCAACGGCCCCGCTGGCCAGTAGTAGCGCCAAGTTGATTTGCCCTAAAGCCAGCCCTTGGCGGGAACTGGCGAGATACCACTTGGCGGCTTCTTCGTAATCCTTGCGGATACCGACGCCGTTTTCATGCATCCAAGCCAGCTTCACTTGGGCGTAGGCGTTGCCGAGTTCGGCCGCGCGTAGCATCCATTCCATTGCAGGAATGGAATCCTGCTCCACGCCGCGCCCGTCAAGATAGAGGCAGGCGAGGTTGTACATGGCCATGGAATATCCGCGGTCGGCTGCCTGCGTATAATATTTAACGGCCAATTTCGGGTTGCTCGGGACGGATTTTCCCTTCTCAAAAAGCCAGGCCACGGCGTTCATGGAATACACGTTCCCGGCGTTGAGCGCCTGTTCATAATGTTCCAGAGCCTTGCGGATATCTGGCTTCACGCCCAGTCCACGCTCAAACATGATGCCCAGATTATGGTGGGCGTGATGGTTGCTGGCTTCGGCTGATTTACGGAACCATTTTACTGCTGTGAAGGCATCGGGCTTGGTCCCCTTGCCGTCGCGGTAGAGGCAGCCCAGGTTGTTCTGTGCCATTGGATGACCGGCGTGTTGCTGGCCGGTTTCAAAGTCGCGATATTCCTGCGCGGCCTGTGTGTAAAGTTGTAATGCCTGTCGGTAGTCCTGCGGCACGCCATAGCCGCGTTCGTATAGCCAGCCGAGATTAGTGCGGGCATGGTTGTTGCCTTGTTCCGCCGACATGCGAAACAGGGTGGATGCGGTTTTGTAATCCTGGATCACGCCGCGGCCATCGCGGTAGAGGCAGCCGAGATTATTTTGTGCCATGGAATGCCCACCGCGTTCGGCCGCTTGGCGGTACCAGGCGGCGGCCTCGCGGACATCGGCTTTCACGCCCGTGCCGGTATCGTAACGCCAGCCCAGATGGACCATAGCAAAATAATCATTGCTCTGGGCGCGTTCGTAGAGTTCCTCAACAGAGGTCTTGGCAAACCGGCCTTCCTTAGTGCTGCGCCAGTCCGTTGGGTCGGTGGATTCACATGAATTCCAAAACAACAACAACGGCAAAATCGCCAAGGTGCTGCTCCAATATTTGGTAATCCGGATGCCTCCTTGCATCAAACTTAATTTCTACAGGACGGATAATTATTGCAAGCGGGAGTCATTCACAGTCCGTCGGATTGTAAAATCTCCCGAAATATGCCACCGTCTCGCGCATGGGGAATTCATTCGGCGAAATCTTCCGCATAACCACTTGGGGCGAAAGCCACGGTGGCGGCGTGGGCGTGGTGATTGATGGTTGCCCGCCGCGTATCCCGTTGAGTGAGAAAGACATCCAGCCCGAGCTGGATCGCCGCCGGCCAGGGCAATCGAAGATTGTGACGCAGCGTGATGAAGTGGACAAGGTTCGTATTGTTTCTGGTACGTTTAAGGGCAAAACGCTTGGCACGCCGATCGCGTTGTTAGTTGACAACACCGATCAACGCTCGGAGGCCTACACTGAGATGGAGACGAAATATCGGCCGAGCCATGCCGATTACACCTACGATGCTAAGTACGGTATTCGCGCTTGGCCAGGGGGCGGGCGCACCAGTGCGCGTGAAACGATCGGTCGCGTGGCCGCCGGTGCGGTGGCCAAGAAGATTCTCAAGAAACAATTCGGAGTGGAAGTGCTCGCTTGCGTCAGTCAAGTGAAGCACATCGCTGCGGACATTAATCCGGACAAGTTTACCCTGAAACAGGTGGAGGCGAACATCGTGCGTTGCCCGCATCAGGCCACTGCGGAGAAGATGGTTCGCCTGATTGAGCGTGTGCGTAAACAGGGCGACAGCGTGGGCGGCATTATTACTGGCGTGGCGCGTGGCGTGCCGGTGGGATGGGGTGAGCCGGTGTTTGACCGCTTGGAGGCGGATCTGGCCAAGGCGATGCTCAGTTTGCCGGCCTCCAAGGCATTCGATATTGGCTCCGGCTTCGAGGGCATCACCCTACAAGGCAGCGAACATAATGACATCTTTCGTATGCGCGGCGGCAAAGTGCGCACGGTGACCAATCGTTCTGGCGGCGTGCAAGGCGGGATTACCAATGGCGAAACCATTTATTTCCGCACGGCGTTCAAGCCGACTGCGACAATTCTGCAAACGCAGGATACCGTGGATGCCGCCGGCAAAAACGTAAATTTGAAAGCCCGCGGACGCCATGACCCCTGTGTTCTCCCTCGCGCTGTCCCAATGGTGGAGGCCATGACGGCACTAGTGCTGCTGGATCATGCCTTACGCCAGCGGGCCCAGAACGGGAAATAGGCTTTAGTTACGCCCGAAGCTACTCCACCACCAATCCCATAATTCATAGCCGCCGAAGATCCAGGCAATGGCGGCAAAGGCGATGTAAGGGCCGTAGGGAATGATGTTGGCTCCGTCTTTGCGGAATGCCATGAGCAGTGACCCCACGATGGCGCCCAATACCGCGCTGAACATGAGGCTGAACACGGTGGCTTGCCAGCCGAGAAAGGCACCAATGGCAGCCATGAATTTCACGTCGCCAAACCCCATGGCCTCGCGCGGCACAACGACTTCGTGAGTCATAACCTCCAAATGTTTGATATCCGAAGGCTTGAATTCCTCATCGCCAATGCGTGCGCATTGGGCGTCAATCGCCACCGGACAATCCCACAGACAGCGATCAATGTATTCCACCTTTTCGGCGTGTAGTGTGATGGTGTCGCCTTCGCGATAAAAAATTTCCTCGTACGGTAATTCCAGATCTGGCTCATCGCCCTCGCCACTCATAGTCATGGCATGTTGACCGAAGGTGACACGCACGGGGTGCTCAGCGGAATAGGTTTGTTTGCCAAACATGGCTTTGCCCATGCGCACCACGGCGTAGATGATTGCTCCGCCACAAGCCATACCAAGCAGGCTGCGAACCAGCGCCATGCCGTGTGAAATGTCTTCCCCCATAAACGCCCCGTGAAGTTGGGGGGCCGCGAGGGAAAACACTGCTCCGGTAACCATGCCACCTTTGGTCAGTTCATCCGGAATAATAAAGTGTTCGAAATCGATGAAAGTGGAGGCAATCAAGCCGCCTAGTAAAGTTACCAAGGCTAAGGTGACCAGCGCAGCCACCATGGGCTGTTTGAGAAATGGTTCCTCAGCGCCGCCGGCAAAATGATAATGCACCAGAAGCCATGCCCCGAGGAAAGCAAGGCCGGTGAGGAGCTCGACTAGAAGGTAGCGAACGGGAATAGAGAGATCACAACCGGCGCAACGGCCACGTTGCCATAGCCATGTAATCAGTGGGAGGTTTTGATACCATGGGATCGTGTAACCGCATTGAGGGCAATGCGAGGGCGGATTGGCTACGCTCATTTCGCGCGGTAGCCGATGGATCACCACGTTGAGAAAACTGCCGACAATGCAGCCGAACATAAAAAAGATGATCGAGAATAACACCAGCGTGCTGCCTAGCCAGACGACGAAATCAGTCATAGATGGTCTCCTTCAGCGCCGCGCTCATCACATCAAGCGGAGCCGCTTGACCGGTCCAGATTTCGAGCGCTTTGGCGCCTTGATGGAGGAGCATGCCGAGGCCGTTGGCGGTTTTGCAGTCGGCTTCGGCGGCAGCGGCGAGTAGCGGGGTTATGGACGGCCGATAAACCATGTCATACACAGCGCGGGATTTGCCGAGGGAAAAGGCGGCGGGATCAAATGGCAGGGAATCAACGGGTTTGAGGCCAAGGGAGGTGGCGTTAAGCACGAGATCCACCTCGGCCGGCGGATAGCCCACGTGCACCTGCACGGCGGGGAAACGGTCCCGGATCTCGGTGGCAATGGCTTCGGCCTTGCTGGCAGTGCGGTTGACGAGGAAGAGTTCCTTCACGCCGGTGGCGGCGATCTTCAGGGCCGCCACGCGACCGGCACCGCCGGCGCCGAGGAGCAGGATGCTTTCGCCGCGCACCTCCATGCCGAGATCTTCGCGCAGGCTTTGGGTGATGCCGTCGGCGTCGGTGTTGAAGCCGTGGCTGCGCACGTTTTCCGGGGCGGTTTCAAATTCATGAATGGCGCGCCAGTCGCCTGAATCAGTTTGGCCCTCGAAGAGAATAGTGTTGACCGCACCCCATTCGCGGGCGCTTTCGTCTAGTACATCCACCATCTCCAGCGCAAGCAGCTTATGCGGCACAGTAAGGTTGAGGCCTACATAATGCATGGCCTGCGCGCCGGCAATGGCTTCGGCGAGCTGCTCAGGGCGCACCTCGGCGGCCGTGTAGCGCCAGTCCAGTCCGAGCGCGGCGATGCCGGCGTTTTGCATGGCGGGCGAGGCGGAGTGGTGCACAGGAAATCCGTACACGGCACACAGGCGTGTGCGGGCGGAAACGGTCTGGGCGTGGTCGGCCACGGGCGGAATGTAACGGGGCACTGCGCATGGGTCGAGGGTTGAGTGACTTGACGCCCGCCCGTCGCTTTCCCAAGATGGGTCGCCGACTGACCATGAGTGAATCTGTTTTCCCCCCATCTACTGAGGCTGTAACCGGCGCGCATGTATCATCCCTCGCCCAATACCGCGAGCTGTACGACCGTTCGATCAATGATCCGGAGGGTTTCTGGACGGAGCACGCCCAGCGGCTGCATTGGGTTGAGCCGTGGCACACGTTGCGCGAGTGGGATTATCACAAGGCGGAAATCGGCTGGTTTCTCGGTGGTAAATTAAACGCCTGCTACAACTGCGTGGATCGGCATGTGGAAGATGGGCACGGTGACGATACGGCGTTGATCTGGGAGGGGAACGATCCGGACGAGAGCCGCACGTACACTTATCGCCAACTACAGGCTGAAGTACAGCGCGTGGCCAACGCACTCAAGGCGATGGGGATCGGCAAGGGTGATCGCGTGTGTATTTACATGCAAATGATCCCGGAACTCTCGATCGCCATGCTGGCCTGCGCACGGATTGGCGCGGTGCATTCGATAGTCTTTGGCGCGTTCAGTGCGGATAGTTTGGTGACGCGCATCAACGATTCTGAGTGCAAAGCCATCATTACACAAGACACCGGCGTGCGCGGCACTAAGCTTGATATCCCGATGAAGGCCAACGCCGATCTGGCCGTGAAGAGTACGCCGTCGGTGGAGAAAATACTGGTTGTCCAACGGACTGGCGCAGAGGTGAGCATGAGCGAGGGGCGTGATGTGTGGTGGCATGAGGCTTGTGAAGCGGCGGCCGCAGTGTGTCCTGCAGAGCCGATGGATGCGGAAGATCCGCTTTTCATTTTGTACACCTCTGGCAGTACAGGCAAACCAAAGGGCGTACTGCACACCACCGGCGGGTACCTCACTTATGCGGCCACGACGCATCATTACATTTTTGATTATCAACCCGGCGATGTTTACTGGTGCACGGCCGATATCGGCTGGATCACCGGCCACTCCTACATCGTGTACGGCCCCATGGCCAATCGTGCTATCACCATGATGTTCGAGGGCGTACCGAATTATCCGGACTTCGGCCGGTTCTGGCAGATTGTGGCCAAGCATAAGGTGAACATTTTTTATACCGCGCCGACTGCCCTGCGGGCCTTGATGAAGGAAGGTAATGATTGGCCTGCTCAGCACGACCTCTCCAGCCTGCGATTGCTGGGTACGGTGGGTGAACCGATCAAGTCGCCTGAATGGACGTGGTACCACGAGGTCATCGGCAAAGAACAATGCCCGATTGTCGATACATGGTGGCAGACCGAGACCGGCGGCATTTTGATATCGCCGTTGCCCGGCGCCACGCCCACCAAACCGGGCAGTGCCACGCTACCGTTCTTTGGGGTTAAGCCGGCCTTGGTAGACGAGGAAGGCAATGTCATCGAAGGCAATGAAGTGTCCGGCAATCTCTGCATGCTCGAGCCTTGGCCGGGCCAGATGCGCACGGTGTACGGCGATCAGCAGCGTTTCTACGACACCTATTTCGCGCGGTTCCCGGGTAAATATTTCAGTGGCGACGGCTGCCGCCGTGATGCCGATGGTTATTATTGGATCACCGGCCGCGTGGACGACGTGATCATTGTCAGTGGTCATAATCTCGGCACAGCCGAGATTGAAGGCGCCATTGGCGGACATCCGTCCGTAGCTGAGGCGGCTGTGGTGGGGTATCCGCACGATATCAAGGGCAATGCCATTTATGCCTATGTGACGCTCAAAACCGGCGAGGAAGTGACCGAAACTACGCAGGCGGAGATTGTGAAACAAGTCCGCGCCGACATTGGCCCGCACGCGTCGCCCGACAAAATCCAGTTCACCCTAGGCCTACCCAAGACCCGCAGCGGCAAAATCATGCGCCGCATTCTCCGCAAAATCGCCGAAGGCGATACCGAAGACCTCGGAGATATCAGCACGCTGGCCGACCCCGGCGTGGTCGAATCACTGGTCGAAGGCCGAGTGGGATGATGTGCTGCCGGCGCCTCGCCAGCAGATCTTGAGCGGTGAACGTCTAAATCTTGCGCCGGCCACGCTGCGGCTCTAGCTTCGCGGAGATGAGTTGGCTGCCGTTTGAATTCTCTCTGGCGCTGCGTTATCTGCGGCCTAAGCGAACTGCGGTGTCTTTTATCACTCTCATCTCCGTGGTGGGCGTGATGCTCGGGGTGGCCGTGCTCATCATTGTTACCTCCGTCTTCTCGGGTTTTCATCTGCAGCTCAAAAAAACCTTCTTTCAATTCTCAGCTGATGTCCAGGTGCGGCAGGTGGTAGACGATGGATTCGGTGGCATGGCCGGCGTACCGATTGCGGATTATGATGATCTAGCCAAACAGATGGAGTCACTCGAAGGCGTCACCGGAGCCATGCCGATTGTAGTGGGGAAGGTGATGCTTGAAACCCAACGGGAAGGCATGGAGCCAGCCTTTGATGCGCCGAAATTGATCGGGATTGATGAGGAAGGCATGCGCAAGGTCAGTCAGGTGCCGCAGTCGACGGTGCTGGGCGAGTTTGATTTATCGAGTAATGGCTTAGTGGTGGGCTGGAATTTTGGCAGGCCTGATGGCGCGTTTCGGCTGAACGTTGGCGACACCGTGCTGATTTATTCGCCGCAAAGCCTTAAGGAAATGAAGGATGCCAAGGAGGAAGGCGAAACGCTTGGGATTTTGCCAGAAGAATACACCGTGAAAGGCATCTTTGATGCGGGGCAGGGTGAACTGAACGATTTTATTTTTTGTGATATTTGGAACGCGCAGGACTTGTACCATATGGAAGATGACGTCGCGCACATGGTCTGGGCGGAAACCGATCAGCCGTTAAACCTGAAGCCGATCAAGGCCGGGCTGCAGCAGAAACTGGGCGCCGGGTATCACATTGGTACTTGGGAAGACCTGAACCCCGTGCTGCTGGCACAGGTGGAAGTGGAGAAAATAGTAACGCAATTCCTGATGTTCTTCATCGTGATTGTGGCGGCGTTCGGTATCGCCAGTTCGCTGATCATTTTTGGCGTTCAGAAAACCAAAGAGATCGGCTTGCTCAAGGCCTTGGGCGCGACCAACGGGCAGGTAAGTAATGTATTCCTAATCCAAAGCGCGGTGGTGGGAGTGTTGGGTACGGCCTTTGGCGTGGGGTTGGGCATGTTGGTGCTCAAATATCGCAACGAATTTCTAGAGATTATGCGCGGCAGAGGCGTGGAATTGTTTCCGGAGAAATTGTACGGCTTTCGGGATTTGCCGGCACAAATTGTCCAGAGTGATGTGTTAATCATATGCGGTGTGTCGTTAGTTATCTGTGTGGTGGCCGGTTTATTGCCGGCTTGGAACGCGGCCCGGTTGCAGCCGGTGGAGGCCTTGCGCAATGAGTAATGTGGTCCTCCAGGCCGAGGCGGTGGAAAAGTCGTATTTTCTGGGCGGCAAGGAGTTGGCAGTGCTTCAAGGGGTGAGTCTGGAATTGCAGGCGGGAGAATTTGTGGCGTTGCAAGGCGCCTCTGGCTCGGGCAAAAGCACGCTGCTGCAATTACTGGGGGGCTTGGATCGGCCGACGGTTGGCACCATTCGGTTTGATGGCGATCCGTTGCGGGTGCAAACCCCGACACAGGCGGCGAAATTCCGAGGGAGCCACGTAGGCTTTGTCTTTCAGGCGTATCACCTGTTGCCGGATTTGGATGCATTGGAAAATGTATTGTTGCCCGCGCAGGTTCAGAGACGGCCACAGGCAGCGTCTGAACAGCGGGCTCGGGATTTATTAGACAGCGTTGGGCTCAGTGACCGGATGGATCACCGGCCTTCGGAATTATCCGGTGGCGAACAACAACGGGTGGCGATCGCCCGGGCACTGATGAATGAACCGGAGATCGTGCTGGCCGATGAGCCAACCGGTAATCTGGATACCGGCACGGAGTCGGAAATAATTGATCTTCTCAAACACCTGCATGCCGATAGGCAATTAACATTGTTGGTGGCCACGCACGACCAAACGGTGGCCCGGGCCGCCCAGCGCGTGGTCCATTTGAAGGATGGCCGGGTGTGTGAATAGTGAGAGATTGCTCCGGCTAGGAGGATGCGGCTAAGGTGCGCCGACCGATGAAGGTATTTGTCGACGGAAAATTTGTGGATGAAAAGAAGGCGGTGGTCTCCGTGTTTGACCATGGCCTACTTTATGGCGACGGCGTGTTTGAAGGCATCCGCGCTTATAACGGCCGCGTCTTTAAGCTCAGCGAGCATGTGGACCGGCTCTTTTACTCGGCCAAAGCGATTCTGCTGAAAATCCCCATGAGCCACCGGGCGATCTGCGAGGCGGTGCGTGCAGCCTGCAAACGGAACAAGATTCGCGACGGCTACATCCGATTGGTGGTGACGCGTGGCGCGGGCACATTGGGTCTGGATCCCAACCGGTGTAGCAATCCACAGGTGATTATTATCGCGGACAAGATTCAGCTCTATCCGGCGACATTTTACAAAAAAGGCCTCGAGATCGTTACAGTGCCGACCACGCGTAATCACACCAACGCAGTGAATCCGGCGATCAAATCGTTGAATTATCTGAACAACATCCTCGCCAAGATCGAGGCGATCAATGCCGGTTGCGTGGAGGCGATTATGCTTAACAGCCAGGGATTTGTGGCCGAATGCACGGGCGACAATGTGTTTATGCGCACAGGTGGAGAGCTGCTGACCCCGCCGCTGGCGGCCGGCGCGCTGTACGGCATTACGCGCAGCGTGGCGATTGAACTGGCCGAATCACTGGGCATCAAAGCGAAGGAGCCGAATTTGACACGGTACGATCTCTACAATGCCGACGAGGTGTTTATCACCGGTACAGCGGCGGAAGTGGTTCCGGTGGTGAAGATTGACGGCCGCCAGATTGGTTCTGGGAAGCCCGGCAAATTGACCAAGAAACTGATAAAGGCATATCAGGATTTGACGAACTCCACGGGAGAGGTGATATAGAGTAAAGATGAAGTGTTGCCAGCCAGACTGCGAGAATGAGGCCACGGTGCATCTGACCGAAATTGTGAATGGTCAGATGAAGAAGATTGATCTCTGCGAGGAATGTGCCAAGGACAAGGGCGTGACCGATCCGCAGGGGTTTGCGCTGGCGGATTTGCTGCTCGGCTTGGGGGCTTCCTCCGAAATGGAATCGGTGAGCGCGGAGCTTGAATGCCCGACCTGCGGGTTTACTCATGCGGATTTCAAAAAGACCGGTCGCCTCGGTTGCTCCACCTGTTACACCGTCTTTGCGGAGCCGTTGGTGGGAATGCTCAAGCAAATGCACAAGGGTACTCAGCACGTTGGTAAAGTGCCCAAGGCGTTAAGGGCGAAGCTCAATATCACCAAGCAGCGCGATACGCTGACTGAGCAATTGCAAAAGGCGATTGAGATGGAAAATTACGAAGAAGCCGCGCGCTTGCGCGATCAGTTGAGAGAACTGGAGTCAGTCGGCTCGGTAGAGGAGGGAACTTGATGGAGTTGCTAGATTTTCTTACCCCTTCGGATGAACTCTCGGCAAATGGCGGTCCAGAGGATCATATCGTACTGTCCAGTCGGGTGCGATTGGCACGTAACATTTCCGGCGTGCCGTTTCCCGGGCGGGCCAAGAAAGCCAGTCGAGAAGAAACGTGCGAAGCCATCAAGCCGTCCGTTTCAGGGGCTTCGGCCATGCGCGGGGGATTCTCCACTGGCATGGGCGACCTGAAGGCCCTTGATAAGCAATTGCTGGTGGAACGGCACTTGATCAGCCGCGAACACGCCGCCAAGGGCGGCGGCAGTGCGGTTGTGTTGAACAAGGACGAAACGCTCAGCGTGATGGTCAATGAGGAGGATCATCTCCGCATGCAGGCGCTCCTACCGGGCATGCAGATCAAGCAGGTTTGGCAGAAAATCGACCGGTTTGACACGAGTTTAGAGAAGAAGCTGGAGTATGCGTTTGATGGTTCCTACGGCTATTTGACGGCGTGCCCAACCAATCTCGGGACGGGCATTCGCGTCAGTGCCATGTTGCATTTGCCGGGGCTGGTCTTGACGGATCAGGTGAACCAAATTGTCCAAGCGGTGACCAAGCTGGGTCATGCGGTGCGCGGGTTGTACGGGGAAGGAACCGAAGCGCTCGGGCATATTTTCCAGGTGTCCAACCAGATGACACTGGGCGAGAGCGAGGCGGATATCATCGAGCGAATCCACAAAGTGGTGCTGCAGATTATTGAGCACGAAACGAACGCGCGGGCGACATTGCAGCAGGGGAAGCCGAAGGAATTGTTCAACCACATCGGTCGGGCGTACGGCGTGCTGGCCAATGCGCATATTGTGAGCAGTAAGGAATCGATGAATCAACTGTCGTTGATTCGGCTTGGCGTGAAGCTGGGGATGTTTGAAGATTTGGAGACTTCGGTGGTAGATGAGCTATTTTTGGTCACCCAACCGGCACATTTGCAGCAGTTGGTGGGGGAAAAATTGTCCGGCGAAGAACGCGACGTGCAGCGGGCGGATCTGCTGCGCAGTCGTCTGAGTGGACTGCAAGGCCCTAAGGTGAGTGAATAGGAGGGAGTGACCCTAGAAATCCGTCCAATTCACTGGAGATTTCCGGGTTTCTGGGCATAAGTTGGCATCCGGATTGCTGGACGAAAACGGGTTTTTCAGTTAAATTGAATTTCAGCGATGAGTGACGAAGGTATGAGCAATTTTACGCCGCGAGCGCAGCAAGTGCTGGCGCTGGCGCGCAAGGAGGCGGACCGGTTTAACCACAACTTTGTGGGCACCGAGCATTTGCTCTTGGGGCTCATCAAACTGGGGCAGGGCGTGGCGGTTAACGTGCTCCAGAAAATGGGTCTCGATTTGGAAACCGTGCGTCTTGAGGTGGAAAAACAGGTCGGCACGGGCCCGGACCAAAAACAGGTCGGCAATATTCCGTACACCCCGCGCGTTAAGAAGGTCTTAAACCTAGCCTCTAAGGAGGCCAAGCAACTGCAGCATACGTACGTGGGCACCGAGCATATTTTGCTGGGACTACTGCGTGAAGGCGACGGCGTGGCCGCGCGTGTCCTTAAGAATCTCGACATCGATATAGAACAAACTCGCCAGGAAATCCTCAAGGAACTCGATCCCAATTTCGCCATGAGCGATGAGGAAATGGAGGAGGACGAGGAAGGCGAGGAGGAGGCACCGACTAAGGGCGGCAAAAAGGGCAATAAGACGCCCGCGCTGCGAGCCTTTGGGCGGGATCTCACGGAGATCGCCCGCAAAGGCGAGATGGATCCGGTGATTGGCCGGGCCGATGAAATCGAGCGGGTTATCCAGATTCTCTGCCGTCGCACCAAGAACAATCCCGTGCTCCTAGGTGAAGCCGGCGTCGGCAAGACGGCGATTGTGGAAGGGCTTGCCCAAGAAATTATCGCCGGCAACGTACCGGAAATCCTGCGCGATCGCCGCGTAGTGACCTTGGATCTTGCCCTCATGGTGGCGGGCACCAAGTATCGAGGTCAGTTTGAGGAACGCATCAAGGCAGTCATGGATGAAATCCGTCGTGCTAAGAACGTGATTCTCTTCATCGACGAGCTACACACCATCGTGGGTGCCGGTTCGGCCGAAGGCACGATGGATGCCAGCAATATTATCAAGCCCGCACTCAGTCGCGCCGAATTGCAATGCGTGGGAGCCACGACGCTCAATGAGTACCGCAAATACATCGAGAAAGACGCCGCTTTGGAACGCCGTTTCCAGACTGTGAAAGTGGAAGCGCCGTCAATTGATGAAGCGGTGGAAATCCTCAAGGGCCTGCGCGTCAAATATGAGGACCACCATCACGCTGAGATCTCTGATGAGGCGGTGGAGGCGTCTGTGAGACTTTCTGATCGCTACATCACGGCGCGTTATCTGCCGGATAAGGCGATTGACGTCATGGATGAGGCCGGTTCTCGGGCCCGCATAAAGACCATGACTCGCCCGCCGGAGATCAAGGAACTCGAGCAGAAGATCGAGGCGATCAAGGAGAAGAAGGAAGAGGCGATCAAGGAACAGGATTTCGAGCGTGCCGCCGCCATGCGCGACGAGGAAAAGCAGGCAAAGGAAAATCTCGAGACCTCCATGGAGGAATGGAAAGCCGCCAGCGCGGACAATCGCGTGGTGATTTCCGATGAGGACATCATGCAGGTGATTTCCAAGTGGACCGGCATTCCTCTACAACGGATGGAGAAGGACGAGATTAAGAAACTCCTCAGCATGGAAAAAACGCTGGAGGAAACAATCATCGGCCAGAGCGATGCCGTCGAGGCTTTGAGCAAGGCGCTGCGACGTTCCCGCGCGGACCTTAAAGATCCCATCCGGCCAATTGGCGCCTTTGCCCTGTTGGGACCCACCGGCGTCGGTAAAACACTGCTGGCAAAGACGATTGCCAAAGAACTTTTTGGTGATCCTAAGGCGCTGATCCAGATCGACATGAGCGAGTATATGGAGAAATTCGCCAGCTCACGTCTGGTGGGTTCGCCTCCAGGGTATGTCGGCTTTGAGGAGGGCGGTCAATTGACCGAGCAGGTGCGCCGTCGGCCGTACTCGGTGGTACTTTTTGACGAAATTGAGAAGGCACACCCGGATGTTGCGAACATGCTTCTCCAGATTCTGGAAGAAGGCAAGCTGACAGACAGTCAGGGTCGCACGGTTGATTTTCGGAACACGATTATTTTGCTTACCTCCAATGTCGGCGCCGAGAGCGCCAAGAGGAGCAAGTCGATCGGGTTCAACAATACCGATGAAGATGTCGATTACGAGAAGATGAAGGAACTGATTATGGACGAAGCCAAGAAGGCGTTTCGTCCGGAGTTTCTCAACCGGCTCGACGACGTAATTGTGTTCCACTCGCTCGACAAGCAGGCTTTGATGAAAATTCTCGATCTGGAGATCATCAAGGTCGTGGAGCGGTTGGAGAAAAAGGACATCAATCTGGTGCTCGACGATAAGGCGCGCGATTTCCTTGTGAAAAAGGGGCACGATCCCGAGTATGGGGCGCGACCGATGAGGCGCGCGGTGGAACGGTTCATGGAAGACCCGTTGGCCGAAGAAATTTTGCGGGACAAACTGACTGAAGGTCAGCCCATTCAAGTGTCATCCGACGAAGATAAACTGACCTTTACGCAAGAAACGGCCGCCGAAACCGCTGTGGCCGGCGACTAATTCGCGTCCTTCGGGGCGCATCAAAAGGAGTGAGGTGGCATGAGCGCCGCCAAGGGGGAATTATCCAGCTTTGTGGAAGGCATGGGCCGCGTGACGCTGTTAGCGTGCGAGGTTTTAAGATCACTATTTTCTGTTCGTTTAAACTGGGCCGAGTTCGTGAAGCAATTGCACTTCATCGGCCTAAAATCACAGTTTGTTGTGTTAACGACTGGGGCTTCAACCGGAATGGTTTTTTGCGCCCAAACTTTCTATCAATTCCATAAAGTAAAAATGGATACCGCGACGCTGGGAGTGGTGGGGGTTGCGATGACTAGTGAACTAGGCCCAGTGCTTGCAGGCTTAATGGTGGCGGGGCGTGTGGGAGCTGCCATGACTGCCGAGCTGGGGACCATGCGAGTTACGGAGCAAATTGACGCCTTACGGACGATGGCTACCCATCCGGTAGATCATCTGGTTGTGCCTCGAGTTTTAGCAACGCTTATTTCCATGCCGTTGTTGACTATACTTGCGTGGGCTACAGGTATTTTCGCAGCAATGATTTTGGCGGGTTCTTTGCTTGGAGTCGAAACAGCATTTTCTCTAAAACACATGTACTTTTATGCGGATGAGGAGGATATTCTAATGGGCGCTATAAAGGCTTTAGTTTTCGGTTTACTCATCTCCTTGATTAGTTGTTATCGAGGTCTTAACTGTGGAAACGGAGCAGAAGGTGTTGGGCGTGCTACTAACGAAGCTGTTGTGCACTCATGTATCGCCATACTGGTTTCTAACTTTTTTCTCACACTCTTTTTGCGGGCTTTGTTGTATCAGGAATGATGATTGAGGTTTCCCAAATCAAAAAGAGTTTTGGTGATCAAGTGGTTCTTAATTCGGTTTCCTTTTCTGTAAAGGAGGGCGAGAGCGTAGCGATAATTGGGCGGAGTGGTACTGGTAAAAGTGTTCTAATAAAACATCTAGTTGGCTTGCTTTCGCCTGATGAAGGCTCGGTGCGTGTTGATGGTCAGGATTTGGTGGGTATGACCGAGCGTCAACTGCTTGGCGTTAGGCAAAAATTCGGCATGCTTTTTCAGAGTGCGGCGTTGTTTGACTCGATGAGTGTTCACGATAATATTGCATTTCCTCTGCGGCGCTCGGGTGTGACCGAAATTGCGGAGATCGATCGACGCGTGGAAGAGGTGCTGGGATTGGTGGAATTACCCGGAGTCGGCGGGAAGATGCCCTCGGAACTGTCTGGTGGCATGCAGAAACGAGTCGGTTTGGCTCGGGCCATTGTGCATCGGCCACAGATTATCCTATATGATGAGCCGACTACAGGACTGGATCCGGTTGTGGCCGATAGTATTGATCAATTAATGATGCGAGTACGTGATCACTATAAAGTTACGTCAATCGTAATCACTCACGACATGCGTTGCGCTAGGCGTATGGGGCAGCGAATTATTTACCTGCGAGACGGACAAGTTTATCTGGACGCACTTGCTGATGAAGTTTTCAATTCTAATGATCCGCAGGTTGCACGGTTCATAAGGGGTGAGGCGGATTTGAAGGAGGCGGATTTCTCGTGAGTGGAGGTCGATTAGAGTTCAAGATTGGATTGTTTGTCATCGTGCTGTTGGCGATGGCGGCAGTGATGAGCATTAAATTCAGTGAATCAGGCTTCGGCTTGCGTAACACCTACCCCTTGACGCTGCGCACCTCCAACGCTGGGACTATTATTCGTGATTCACCAGTACTGATGTCTGGTGTGAAGATTGGCTATGTTGACAGTTTCGATCTGACGGAAGATGGGCGCGAAGTATTGATCAATGTGGAGTTATACCCGGAGTATAGGACTCGCGTGCGGGAAGGTGTGACGTTCCGCATTAAATCCACGGGTTTTTTGGGAGACCAATTCATTGGAGTGTTCCCTGGTGAAACTATGGGTGAAGAGTTGGCCGAGGGCTCGGAACACCCATGTGAATCACCGTTTGATGTTGAGCAGGTGGGGCAAAAGGTAAGTGGTCTGATCGAGCGGGTGGATGGAGCGGTGGAAAAGATCGATTTGCTGGTGGGTAATGTGAACACCAATTTGCTGAGCTCGAATTCTGTGGAAAATATCACCGCGGCCATTGCGGAATTTCGGGTGACCTCCGAGAAGTTGAATCAAATTTCCACCAAAGTGGACGGCCTGATCACCACCAACGGTCCGGCCCTGACTGCCGGTGTGGCCGAGCTGAGTGCCTTCGCCAAGGAACTGCGCGGGGCCGTGCAAACCAATGCGCCCGTGCTACAGGCCAGTATCACTAATTTCAATACCAGCATGGCCAACTTCTCCGAGTTTACGGATCAGTTGCGCGAGGCCATGGACACCAACGCACCGGCGATTCACACCAGCGTGACCAATTTTGCGGCGTTCACCCGTCGCCTCCATGCCTCGGCCGGGGAGCTCGAGGTGCTCATTGCTACCAACGCGCCCACCGTCCAAAGCGCGCTCAGCAACATTGAGACGTTTTCTGTGAAGCTCGACAAAACCACAGCCGATTTGCAATCCACGCTGGCAAATAACCGCACCAATATCACCGCGGTGGTGGAGAACCTAGCGACGGCTACCGAGAGCATCAAGGGCATTACCCAGAGCGCGAACCGGATCCTCATGGAAATTGAGTCCGGCCAAGGCTTGGCCGGGGGGCTTCTTAAGAACGAAGAGATGCGACTGCAATTCCATGCCGTGCTGACCAACTTGAACGGCACGGCCATCCATTTCTCGAATCTCGCCAGTAACCTCAATGCTCGCGGGATTTTCTACAAACCTAAACCCGAGCGGCTGGTCAATCCGCCGCGCAGCGTGAAGCCTAAGTAAAATGGATCGCGTGACGGTGTTCACCGCATTCAATCCCGTGCAGGCGCAGATCGTAAGTACGCGCCTGCAAACAGCCGGGCTGGATGCCACCGTGGAAGGCGAGGCGGCCGCGCTGAGTATGGAAGGGTACTCGCTTGCCACCGGAGGGATTCGCGTGCAAGTTCCGTCCACTCAGGAAGACGAGGCACGTCGGTTGATCGAGTCGGATGAAGAAAACGAATCCTAAACTCTGGGGTAATTTGCAGGCCCAGTTGGCGCCGGGCGAATTGAAGCTCGATTCGGCTACGTTAGAGGGGCATCAGGGGGATAAATGGTTTGCCACCGGTCGACCCGAAGCCGTGGCCTTGCCACGTTCGAGCAAAGCGGTCAGCACAATTCTTCGGTTTGCCCATCGTCATCAAATTCCGGTGACGCCGCGCGGGGCCGGTTATGGCTACGTGGGTGGGTGCGTGCCGTTACGCGGCGGTATAGCCCTTTCTGTCGCGCGCATGCGACGGATCAAGGAAATCCATGAGGACGATTTCGTGGCCGTGACCCAGCCTGGAGTAATCACTGCGGATCTTCAGGCCAAGGCCGAGACCAAAGGATTGTACTATCCGCCTGATCCGGCTAGCCGAGCGGATTGCAGCATAGGCGGAAACGTGGCGACCAACGCCGGCGGCCCACGCTGTCTCAAGTACGGGGTCACCTCCGATTATGTGTTGGGACTGGAAGTAGTGCTTCCCGATGGCACGATCACACGCGTGGGTAGTCGCACGCATAAAAATAAAACCGGCTTCGACTTCCCGCGCTTTTTCACTGGTACCGAAGGGTTGCTGTGCGTGGTGACCGAAGTGACGCTCAAACTTTTGCCGTTGCCGCCGTATCGAGCGGCGTTGTCCGTGGGCATGCCGACCATTGCCGCGGCGGCCAAGGGGTTACGGCAGATTTTCAAGGCGGGCTTTCTTCCCAGCGCGCTGGAGATTGCGGATGAGTTTACCCTCAATGCGGCTATGCAACGCACCGGCAGCCGGCGGTTGTCCGGATGTCGCGGGCATTTGATTGTCGAGTTGGACGGGCAGGAAAAGAGCGTGCGCAGCGAGTTGCGGGACGTGAAACGCCTGCTAGAGCCATTGAAACCGCGGTTTGTTGATCAGGCGCTGGGCGCCGAAGCGGTGGAGGCTATCTGGCAGTTACGCCGGGAATTCTCCTATTCACTGCGCGATACCGGTCTCGTAAAATTGAATGAGGATATCGTGGTGCCTCGCGGGTGTCTGGAGAAGTTATTGGCGTTCACCGCTCGGCTCCAAAAAAAGCACGGCATGCCGGTGGCCTGTTTCGGTCATGCGGGCGATGGAAATATTCATGTCAACGTGATGGTGGACGACACGCAAGTCGGTCATGAGCAACGGCGTGATGCGGCGTTGGACGAATTGTTTCGATGGGTCGTCAAACACGATGGCGTAATCACCGGCGAACATGGCATTGGTATTGCCAAGAAACGCTGGTGGCCGCTGGCTGCCGGCCCGGAAGTGCGCCGTTTGCATCAGGCGGTGAAAGATGCCCTAGATCCCAAAGGGATCATGAATCCTGGGAAATTTCTTTAGGGCCGGGCCAAACCCACGGTGAGCGTGCGGCCAGCCAGTTCCGAGCCATCCAAGCTGATCACAGCCTTTTCGGCTCCCGTGGTATCAGCCATTTCGATGAACCCACACCCGTTGGAGCGATCGCTGCCTCGCTCCCGTACATGGGTCACCTCCACTACTTCGCCGGCCGCCGCGAAATGCGCGGCGAGTTCTTCGTCTGAAATCTTGAAAGGCAGGTTGCCGACGTACAACGTGTTGGCCATGGGCGAAGGAAACCACGCCCACTCGTCGGGTTCAAGCTCGATGCACCAGCACAACAAATTCCCCCTTCGGCTTACGCTCGGCATAATGCTCGGCCAATTCCTCCGGAGTACCGCGCAGGTATTCTTCGAATTTTTTGGTCAACTCGCGCGCTAACACCACCTGCGCCTCGGGCCATTGGGCGTGGAGTTCCCCCATCAGTTTGACAATCCGATGCGGGGATTCGTAGAGACACAACGTGCCGGGTACGGTATCTAGCGCTTCTAGCTTGCGGGCGCGGGCACCGCTTTTGTGCGGAAGAAATCCGGCAAAATGAAATTCCTCCGTGGGCAAACCACTGGTGGGCAGGGCGGCAGCGAGGGCGCATGGGCCCGGTACGCTTTCCACACGATGTCCGGCCCCCAGCACAGCGCGTACGATGCGTTCGCCTGGGTCGCTGATGCCGGGCGTGCCGGCATCGCTGATCAGGGCAATAGTTTCGCCTTGGGCTAGGCGATCCAGTAATTCTCCCGATCGTTTGGCTTCGTTGAATTTATGACAACTGAATAGGGGCTGATCAATCTCATGCGCCTTGAGGAGCTGGCGGCCGCGCCGAGTATCTTCCGCGGCTATCACCGTACATTCGCGGAGCGTCCGGAGGGCTCGCAGGGTTATATCCTCAAGATTACCAATAGGCGTGGCAACGAGATACAGCGTACCGGGCTGGAGCGGCGCAGGCGGCATGGCGGGATGAAACACGCCCCAAGACCTGCCGTCCACCAGATTCGCATTGCGTTTTTATCCGGCGCAGTTATGTTCTCGGGCCCTGATGGCGGACTTTTCGGCAGATTCAGAGCAGAAAACCCAATCGTATCAGTGGCCTATTTGGGTGGGAGGATTTGTGGTCTTATGGATTGGGCTCACAGTGGCCTGGATGATTTGGGGCGTGAAGCAAACCAAAGCCGAACGCGAGATGCGTGAAGGATTGGATGCTTACGGAAATGAAAAGAACTCAACGAAAACGAAGGCAATTCATGAATAATTATTTCCAAACGATCACCATCGTGGTGTTAGGGCTGGCACTGGGATGTCAGCCGGACAAACCTGCTGAAAGTTCCGGGCCCAAGGTGTCGCTGCCGAATGCGGGTGGTTCTGTTGAGTTCGATACGGATGCAATGGTTTGGCTGGATGGCGGAAATTTTGAAATGGGCTTTGCAGCCGGCCAACAGGATGAGCAACCGGTGCACAAGGTAAAAGTGGATGGTTTTTGGATAGGGAAGCACGAAGTGACGAATGCAGAGTTTGAGGCGTTTACCAAAGACAGCGGCTATAAGACCATCGCAGAGCGGAAACCGAAGCCGGAGGATTTTCCAGAAATTCCCCCGGCAGAATTTTCGGGAATCAAGGAGGGTTCCATCGTTTTTATGCCCCCAAACGAGGATATTCCGTTGGAGATGTTGAAAAACCACAACGCATTTTTGGCGTGGTGGAAATATGTGCCTGAGGCAAGCTGGCGATTCCCGGATGGCCCGGGCAAGACCGGTTATCAGGATAAAGCGGATCATCCGGTTGTCCATATTGCATGGTACGACGCCGAAGCCTATTGCAAGTGGTTAACCAAAAAGACGGGGATCAAACATCGATTGCCCACCGAGGCGGAATGGGAATATGCCGCGCGCGGCGGATTGAAGGGCAAGGAATATATATGGGGTGACGAGCATGAGCCGGAAGGCAAGATCATGGCCAATATTTGGCAGGGGCGTTTTCCCCGTGAAAACACCGAGAAGGATGGTTACTACTCCACGGCGCCTGTGGGCAAGTATCCGCCCAACGGGTATGGCCTCTACGACATGGGCGGCAACGTTTGGGAATGGTGCTCGGATTGGTACATGCCGAACTATTACGGGAACAGCCCCGTATCCAATCCCACAGGGCCTACCGAAAGTTATGATCCGAACGAGCCGGGCCAGTGGAAGCGCGTGCAGCGCGGTGGATCGTTCCTATGCACGGATCTATACTGCGGCGCATACCGGCCATTTCGTCGTATGAAAACCACGCCAGACACCGGCATGAGTCACGCGGGGTTCCGGGTAGTGGCCGAAGCCCCTTCGCCAAAGCAGTAGCCTAGCGCCGACTAGCAGTTTCCTTGGGCTGCGTAATGGGCCAGAGCACGCTGCGGGTGCGGGCTGTGCGCAGGAAGTTTTCGAAATCCGTCACCACTTCTGGGTTTAAGCTCGCCACGTTTTGTGACTCGGTCGGATCACGTTTCAGATTGTACAATTCTAAGGCCTTGCCAGGCGCGGGCCGAATGACCTTCCAGTTGCCTTTGCGCGCGGCCTGTTGTGAGCCGTACTCGTGCATTTCCCAGTAGAGGAAATCGTGTTTCTTTAATTGCTCGCGGCCGAGCAGGGTGGGCAAAAAGGATACGCCATCAATCTCGCGCGGTTTGGAAACCCGCGCCGCCGAAAGCAGGGTTGGCAGTACATCCCAATGGGCAAAGGGTTCTTCAGTCACGGTGTTGGGCTTAATTTTTCCGGTCCAGCGGGCAATCATGGGAACGCGCAAACCGCCCTCGTACAGGTTGCCCTTGATTCCCTTGAATGGGCCTGCACTGCGGAAGAAGGCCGGGTTGTTGCCGCCTTCCTGATGAGGGCCATTATCGCTGGTGAACAGGATGAGCGTGTCCTCGTCCAGTTTGTATTCCTTTAGTTTGGCCATGATCTGGCCGACAGCAGTGTCGAGTCGGGTAATCATGGCGGCCTTGTTGCGCTCAGGGCGCGGCCATTTTTCGCCGCTGTACGGGAAGTCTGTGGGAACTTCCATTCCGTTGCCGGCCTTTTGGGCAAGTTGATTGTTCGCGTGAGGGGCAGTGTAGGATAGGTAAAGGAAGAACGGACGGTAATGTTTGTACCAGTCCGGCTTGTAAATGCGGATGGCGTTCAAGGCAGCCTTGGTAAGCAGGTCGGTGGAGTACGCATTACGCTGGCCGCGTGCATTGGCCTGGATGGCCACATCGCCGTTCCAGCTATTGACACCTCGGATGCCAGGCTCGTAGCGCCAAACGTAGGTGGGGTAATGGTTGTTGGCGTGGGTTTGATCCACGAACCCGAGCCAATGGCGAAAGCCTTTTTTGAACGGCTCACCCGGAGTGCCTTTGCTGCCCAGATTCCATTTGCCGAGGGCAATGGTTTCGTACTGGGCGTTTCCCTGTAGATACATGGGTATCACTGTATCAATGGTGCGCAGCGAGGCGGGGCGGTTGCCGCGGATGTAGGAATGGCCGGTGTGTTTTCCGGTAAGCAACGCGCAGCGCGACGCGTTCCCCAAAGGGGCTCCAGCATAAAACTGCGTGAACCGCATACCTCCGGCCGCGAGCTGATCGAGGTAAGGGGTCTTGATGAGTTGCTGACCGTACGAGCCAAGATCCCCCCAACCGAGGTCGTCGGCGACAATTAAAATGATGTTCGGCGTCTCGGGGCCACGCTTTTCTCCGGGTTTGGGTGGGGGGAGGAGTTTCGGTTTTTGTGCGGGTGCTCCGAGGGATGGCACCGGGATGGGCACAGGCTGTGCGTTAAGGTTTAGGTTTAACAACAGGCCAAAAATGCCCGTCATAAGAAATGACAATACCCCCCGATTGTATAATCTCATATCCACTCCTCCTTGCGGAAGGTTGCTGATTGCAACCGGTTTAAAAATAGGGGAACAAGCGGGTGTATTGAATCCCAACTTATTCACACCAAGTCGAGCCGATCGTAGGGCAAACACACTATGCGAATCGTGAGCCGAGAGTGCAAGCTTGAGAAATGCGCGGGATTCTGATTCAGTTTCGACGTGATGAGTCGGTGGAGCGGTAGTTGTGTAGTGGCAGTGGCGTTGCTGTGGTATGCGGTGGGCTGCTCAACGGTGCCGGAAACGGGGCGGTCTCAGTTTAATCTGATTTCTCCTTCCATGGAACGGGCGATGGGGCGCGATGCGTTTACCCGGATGAAGGCTAGCAATAGTCTGAGTCAGGATCAGGAGGCCATCGCGCTGGTTCAGCGTGTTGGAAAACGCATTGCAGCGGTTGCGGATTTACCAAAGGCGCAGTGGGAGTTTGTGCTATTCGAGAGCAGCGAAGCTAATGCCTTCTGCCTGCCGGGGGGCAAGGTGGGGGTCTACACTGGCTTGCTTCCGATTACCCAAAGCGAGGCCGGATTGGCAACCGTGCTGGCACATGAAGTGGCGCACGCCGTGGCGCATCATGGTTCGGAGCGAATTAGCCGCGTGCTGGCCATTCAAGGCTTGGGCATTGCGATGATTTCGCAAATGAACCAATTGAATTCCAACACTCGGAACCTGTTGTACGCGGCTTATGGTTTGGGCACGACGCTCGGCACGGAGCTGCCCCATAGCCGTTTGCAGGAAAATGAGGCGGATACCATTGGCCTGACTTACATGGCGCGGGCGGGTTATGACCCGGAGGAAGCCGTGGCTTTTTGGCTGCGGTTTGCTGAACATAATAAACAACAGGGTGGTGATGTGCCGTGGTTTTTGCGAACGCATCCACTTGATGAGGAACGGATTGCCAACCTTCGGAAGCTGATGCCCACGGCGAAACTGCAGTATCGGCCGCGTTCGCCTAACGAAACCGTGCCGACAACGCCCCCGCCGACTCCGGCCAAGATTACTGATGATCCCACTGTGGTTTTGTTTGATCCCAAGAATGGGCAACGCAAGATCGTGAAGTGGAAGCCGGGCCTTACCTTGTATAGTGCGCGGCGATCGGCTGGAATCAGCAGTGCCGCGGAGGCGACTATTCAGCGCGCGGGTAAACCCCTTTCCGGTCGTACCGCCACCGCTCTTGAGCCGGGGGATGTGATCCGCTGGAAATAGGTGGGGCTTGTCATCGCGCGGGCAAATCCCTAGCCTGCTGCCATGTCTTCGGACGGCCCACAAGACGCGCCAACGGACTGGCGTGGCACCCTCAAACACCTCGGTCCCGGCCTTATCATCACCGCCTGCATTGTCGGCTCTGGCGAATTGATTGCCACGCCCAAGGTGGGGGCTGAATACGGCTTCAGTCTGTTGTGGTTCATTATTGCCGGTTGCATGATCAAGGTGCTGGTGCAAGTGGAGCTGGGTCGATTCGCAATCTCCAAGGGCATGACCACGCTGGAAGCACTGGATACCGTTCCGGGACCGCGGTTCATTGTCTCTTGGGTGGTGTGGTGTTGGTTGCTGATGTTTGTCGGTATTTTGTTTCAACTTGGAGGAATTGTCGGGAGTGTTGGGAAAGTGGTGATGGAGCTCGGCTGGGTTTCTGAGCTGGGAACTAACGGTCCGAGTATTATTGCGGTTGTGGTTTCAGGGGGGACCATTGCGATTCTTGCTTCTGGTAAGTACAAACCGGTGGAAATTTTTTCTACGATCATGGTGGTGTTTTTCACCTTTGCTACGTTGTTTGCTCTGATCAGTCTGCAAACGTCCGAAGGGATGAAAGAATTTTCAATCTCTTGGGCGGATATCAAGGAGGGATTGAAGTTCCAGTTACCAGGCGATTTTTCGACGGCTTTTGCGGCGTTCGGAATCATCGGGGTCGGGGCCTCAGAGCTGATCTATTACCCGTATTGGTGTCTGGAAAAGGGGTACGCAAAAAATGTGGGGACCGCCAATCCCACGACAGTTTGGTATGACCGCGCAAAGGGATGGTTGAGGATCATGCGTGTGGATGCATGGTTGTCGATGGTCGTGTATACCGGCGCGACGGTGGCTTTCTTTTTGTTGGGGGCAGCGCTGCTGCATCGCGCTGAAATGCCTGAGCAAAAAATAGAAAAATTCCGAGAAGCCCAGATGCCCGCTTTGGTTTCTGCGGTGGATCAATCTCCTTCAGTGGAGTTGAAGGAACACTTCGATAAGGCGCGCACGGCCATGAATGCGTCCACCGTGTTCGGGGCGGATATGACGGATGGTCAGCGACTTGACCATGTCAAAGAGCAGATCGCGGTTGCGACCGGTTATTTGGACAAGTTGATCGCCGTTGAGCTAAAGCGGGACAAGGAGTCAGAAATGATTGAGCCGATGGAAATGGCGGTGGCGGATCTAAAGGTCGCCGCCGTGGGGGTCAGTGATGATAGTATGATTAAGGATTTGTCCCAGATGTATCGCCCGCTTGGGAAAGCCGGATTAACGATTTTTTTGGTGGGCGCGTTTGTTGTTTTGTTTTCAACCATGGTGACGGCCTCCGCGTCCAACGCCCGATTGCTGGCGGATGGGCTAGTGCTATTCAGGCGCATTGAGAAACCTTCAACCGAGGAAGCAAGAACGAAGCTTCTGTCTAAATGTTGTATCGCGATTCCGGTTGCTTGTGCGTTGATGTTCATCTTTGTGCCGAAACCGGTGACTCTCGTTCTGGTGGGTGGTGTGGCGCAGGCATTGATGCTGCCGTTATTGGCTATCGCTGCACTCTATTTCCGTTACAAACAAACGGATAAACCGCTCCAACCAGGGGCTGTCTGGACAGTTTTCCTTTGGATTTCCGCGGTGGCGATGGCGAGCGTGGGATTGTTTCAGTTATATCAAAAGATTACTAGTGGGTGATCGGCCCTCGCTTTTCCTTTGCCAAACGGCGGGAGATTGAAGAGGCTCCGCCCTGCTTTTTATTACGATGAGTTTGCCGAATGTAACGATGAAAGAGGGCATCCATGTGATGCACTTATTTTACCGGTTAGACCGGATGATGTGGGCGGAGCTGGAGCCGGGGGAAAGTTCGAAGGCCCGCGACAACTTGGAATCGTTGTGTGAGGCCAATAACAATGCGTCGCATCCCTTGATCCGTCCTTACGCGAATGTAGGAGGTAAAGCGGATTTGGCTTTCATGTTGTTTCATGAAGATTTGTCCGGTTTGGCTCAATTGCATCGGGATTTGGAGGCCTGTTTTCCGCCGGGGGCTTTAGAGATTGTTTACAGTTATCTCAGTGTCACGGAATTGACAGATTATATGCCGACGGATACGGACTTGGAGGCGCGGGCGAAATGGGAGTTTAAACTAAGGCCCGGCACGAAGGCCTTTGAGGAGAAGATGGAGGAGCTGCAGCAGTGGAATAAGGATTACAAACATTATCGGCTGTATCCTGAGATGCCGGATTGGGATGTGATGTGTTTTTATCCCATGCTCAAAAAACGCGATGGCTGGCCGGCGGAATCCTGCTGGACCAAGCTTCGGAAAAAGTTTCAACGCAAGTTTTTGCAAAACGATGGGGATGCGAATTGGTACGGTTTGGATTTTAAAGATCGCAAGCAACTGATGCGCAGCCACGCGACCACGGGGCGGAAGTTTGCCGGTCGGATCAGCCAGTTGATCACGGGCAGTACGGGGCTCGACGACTGGGAGTGGGGCGTGACGTTGATGGCAAAGGAAGTGGCTTCGGTGAAACAGATTGTATACGAGATGCGATTTGATGAAGTGAGCGCCCGGTACGGTGGGTTTGGTGAGTTTTACATCAATCTACGGTTGCAGCCGAAAGATTTGTGGGAACACTTGGGCCTTTGATTTTTCTGGGAACCACTCTGGTTTCGTAAACCACCGCGTTTTGCGGTGTTTTTTTTGCGGTAATTTACCGGGACCCAATAAAACGTGGATATTGTTTAGCTTGAACAATTTATGTCTAAAAAACCGATTGACGGGTTTTCTATGGAGTGCAGAATCATTCATAGTAAACGAAAGGTTTGGCATGTTTCCAATTGAAGGTCATCACACATTAACCAAAAAAGGAATCGCTCTATACGTGGCTCAGCAAGGAGGCACGGAGCGACCGGTGAGCCAGCACGATCTGCAGGTGGTTGTGCATCATGCACTCGATTGCATCAGTGCCGCGTTGGCCGAAGGGCGCAAGGTAGAGCTGCGAAATTTCGGTGTGTTTGATGTGGTTACCCGCAAGGCCCGTGTAGGGCGTAATCCCAAAAATCCCACAGTGACCGTGCAGATTCCGCCCAAGAAGACGGTGCGGTTTCGGCCTGGTAAAGAACTGAAGAGCGCGGTGTCTCATTTGGGGTTGGCCGAATAACAGGCTAACCCGCGCTTGACCCCGAGGCCCTGCGGTTGTTTCTCTTTGCGCGTGGAACGACTGCCGGGATTTCGTGATTTCTTTCCCGAGCCTCTGCCTAAAGGCGAGGCTTGGAGCGCCGGTGTGCGCGAATACATCTTTGACCGTTGGCAAACGGTAGCCCGACGGTATGCCTTCCAGGCCTATGACGGGCCGCCTCTGGAGCCCCTTGACCTGTACACAGCCAAAAGTGGCGAGGAGATTGTCGGGCAGTTATATAATTTCACTGATAAAGGGGAGCGGGCTGTATCGATGCGGCCGGAGATGACGCCCACCGTGGCGCGCATGATCGCGGCCCGCGAGCGCCACTATAAAAAGCCCATCAAGTGGTTTTCGATCCCGCAACTGTTCCGTTATGAGCGCCAGCAAAAAGGCCGACTACGTGAGCACTTCCAGTTCAACGCCGATATCTTCGGTGAAAATGATCCGGCGGCGGATGCGGAATTGATCGCGCTACTCATTGATGTGTTGCGCAGTTTTGACCTGACGGCCGACGATTTTGTGATCCGCCTTAGTAGCCGAAATGCGTGGCAGGATTTCTTCTCGGCTAACTGCAGTGATGACTCCAAGGCGTATGATTTTTATCAGGCGGTGGATAAAATCGAGCGCACGCCGCCTGAAGAGAGTGATAAAAAATTTCAGGCGCTGGGTTTCACACTGGAGCAGGTCCGGAACTTCATTGATTCCGGCGAACCCACCGAGGAATTGCAGGCTGTGTTGGATAATCTCGCGGCCCGAGGTTTGGGGGATTACGTGAAGATTGATTACAATGTCATTCGCGGATTGGCCTACTACACCGGCGTCGTGTATGAGGCCTTTGATCGGCATGGGAAATTTCGGGCGATTGCTGGCGGCGGGCGTTACGACCAGCTGGTCAGTTTGGTGTCCGACGGTAAAAACGATCTCCCGGCGGCCGGGTTCGCCATGGGCGATGTGGTGCTGGCCGAATTGCTCAAGGACCGGAAATTGCTACCGGAATTCAACCAATCCATCGACGCCTTTGTGCTGATTGAAGACGAATCCCTACGCGCCGCGTCCTTGGGATTGGTACAGCAGATTCGCGATTTCGGGCTGAATGCGGAATATTCCGTGGTGCCCCAGAAACCCGACAAACAATTTAAGCGGGCTCTCGAAATGGGCGCGCTATTTTCCGTCCGTTTAACCGGTCCGCAAGAAGCTGTAATCAAGAATTTGAGCACCCGGGAAGAATCAACATGGCCGCTGGCGAAGGTGGCCGAACAACTTGTTTAACATGCGCGAACTTTATATCGGAATCGATAGCGGCACACAGTCCACCAAGGCCTTGGTGGTGAATGCCAAAAACGGCAAGGTACTTGGCAGCGGCCAACGTGGCTACGGCTTGATCAAGGGTCTGCCGGCCGGAGCCAAGGAGCAGCATCCAGAAACCTGGAAGAAAGCCACCGCAGTAGCGATCAAGGCCGCCCTCAAGGAAGCCAAGGCGAGTGCAGCGGAAGTGAAGGGCATTGGGGTCAGCGGCCAGCAGCATGGGTTTGTGCCGTTGGATAAAAATGGCGAAGTCATTCGGCCGGCCAAATTATGGTGCGACACCACTACCGGCGGAGAATGCGAGGCTATCACCAAGAAACTCGGTGGGCTCAAGAAAACCATCAGTCGCGTGGGGAACGCGATGTTACCGGGATTCACAGCGCCCAAGATTGCGTGGCTCAAAAAGCATGAACCCAAAAATTACCGCCGTCTTGCGACAGTACTGTTGCCGCATGATTATTTGAATCACTGGTTCACCGGCAATGCGGTGATGGAGTACGGCGATGCCAGTGGCACAGCCTTGTTGGATGTAGCCAATCGCAAATGGTCGAGCGCCGCCATCAAGGCCATCGACCCCAAACTGGCGCAGGCGTTGCCGCCATTGATCGCGAGCGATCAATCGGCCGGAACGTTGTCCGCGGCGACCGCTAAATCATTGGGGCTTTCCACCGATACCGTAGTCAGTGCCGGCGGCGGCGATAACATGATGGGTGCCATTGGCACGGGCAATACGCGTCCGGGCATTGTGACGGCTAGCTTTGGCACGAGCGGCACGATCTATGCATGCGCGGGCAAACCTGTGATTGATCCCGAAGGGGAGACCGCGGCTTTCTGTGATTCCACCAACCGCTGGCTACCGCTCCTGTGCACCATGAACGTGACCGTGGCCACGGAAATGGTGCGTGAACATTACGGGTTATCGCACGCGCAATATGAAAAGGCGGCCGCCAAGGTTGGAGCCGGCAGTGACGGGTTGATTCTCTTGCCTTATCTTGAAGGAGAACGAACCCCCAACGTGCCGGAGGGCACGGGTGTTTGGCTTGGCGCCAATACGCGTACGCATCGGCAGGGGCATTTTGCTCGAGCCGCCATGGAAGGCGTGACGATGGGGATGAACTACGGCTTGCGCCGATTGGCGGACTTGGGTGTGAAGGCCAAACAGATTCGGGTGACCGGCGGCGGGGCGAATTCCAAACTCTGGCGCCAGATTATGGCGGACATTTTCAATGCCGAGGTCGTGACCTTAGCCGTCGGCGAAGGCGCGGCGTATGGCGCAGCGTTGCAGGCGATTTGGTGTTTGGCCCGGAAACGCGGTGAAAAAGTCTCCATCAGCGATCTGTCAGATCGTTTTGTGAAACTCAACGATCGGGAAACTGCCCGACCACAGCGTAAGAATGTGGCAGTTTATCGGGATGTTCAGGCGATTCAGGATCAAATGTCTGCCAGTCTTCGCGGCGTATTTGAGGTCCACCGCAAGTTTGTGGGTTGTGAATAAGTGAATGAATTTTGTTGCCCGTCCGCTGGCGATCCCCGGCTTTTGTGCTAACTTGTGTTAGTATGAAATTGGTCCTGTCCACTCACAAGGTCACTCTTACCGATGGCCTCAATGAACACGTGCGCCTGTGCATCGAAAAATTGGATCACCAGGAAACCCACGCGCTGAAGGCATTTGTCAATTTGGAGCGTGACCACACAGGTGTGCCTGAAAAACAGTACACCTGTACCATGAAACTGGCGTTGCCTGGGCAAAATCTAGTTGCCCGGGATGCAGAGAGCGATCTCTACGCGGCCATTGATCTGGTGACCAAAAAGATCCAAGCCCAATTGCGCAAGCGGCATAATAAGTTTAAATCCCGCAACCACAAGGTGGCTGCCAGCGCCAAACAGGCGCTGCAAGCCGCCGCGGCCTAACCAGTTTTTCCGTGCGCGGCGTTGACCGCGCCAGAGGGAAATCGGTAGCTTCGCGCATGCTCTTGCGCGCCCGCCACATTTATCCTGTTTCCTCTCCGCCGATTGAGGACGGATTCGTTAGTCTTCAAGGCGGGCGTATTTTAGAAATCGGCCCGTGGAACGGCTGTCTCGATCGAGCCGAAACAGAAGATTTGGGTGAGGTCATTCTAATGCCTGGTTTGGTGAATGCCCACTGTCATTTGGATTACACGGATTTTGCCGGGGCCATTCCTTCGCCCTCTTCGTTCACGGATTGGATTCGGGCTATGGTTGATCTAAAAGCGGACGTGGATGATGCCGCACATCGACGATCCTGGCTGCGCGGTGCGCAACAATGCCTCCGCCACGGAATCACCACACTGGGAAATATTGAAACCCGTCTGAATGTGCTGCCCGAACTGTGGCACCAAACGCCGTTGCGCATGGTGTCGTTTCTCGAGATTATTTTGCTGAAGCGCGAGAGCGCCAGTGCTCAAGAATTGGGGAGACTGAAGGCTTGGATTAAGGAACATATTCCACCTCGGGGGTCCTTGGGGTTGTCACCGCACGCGCCTTATACAACCAAGTTCGAATTGCTCGAAGGATGTGCGGAATTCAGCGACCTGCCGATGACAATGCACGTTGGTGAGTCGACAGAGGAAGATCAAATGTTTCGCGAAGGAGTCGGGGCCATGTTCGATTTCCTAATGGAGGCTGGTCGTGATATGAATGATTGCGCCGGTCAATCTCCCTTAACCAACGCCCAGCGCGCCGGACTGCTTGGGGAACGCTTTGTGCTCGTGCACGGAAATTATCTGGATGATTTCGATCGAGAGCGGATTGCCGAGGCAGCAGCGCATTGGGTACACTGTCCGCGGAGCCATGATTATTTTGGGCATCAAGATTTTGCGGCCGAAGCGGTCCTGGAAAGAGGGGTCAACTTGTGTCTGGGGACTGACAGTTTGGCAACCGTTCACGATTCGGGCGCAGAGCTGGATCTCTTTGAAGAAATGCGACTGTTCATTCAGAATCATCCGCGAATCACTGCAGAAGCTTGCGTAAACATGGTGACACAAAATGCAGCGCTAGCGTTGGGACTGCAACGACAAGTGGGCAGCTTGGAGCCGGGCAAATCAGCGGACCTGATCATTTTGCCTCACAGTAAGGTTGGCGGGGGCTTGGCGGAACAAATTGTGGCGCATCAAGGCGAGGTTGATGCAGTGATGATTAATGGCGAATGGGTAGCGGGGACGCGGAAAGCGGCGTGAGATGAGTGACGCATTCAAACAATTTCTGAATGGAGAGCTGGAAGCCATTGAGACGGCTGGCTTGCTACGTACATTGCGCCGAATGGAATCGCCGCAACAGGTTGAAGTAAATGCGGGGGGGCGAGCGTTGATCAATTTTTCTTCTAACGATTATCTTGGGTTTGCGGCCCACGAGTCTTTGAAAGAGGCGGCGCAATCGGGCGTGGAAACCTTGGGAGCCGGTGCCGGTTCGGCACGTTTGATCAGTGGCTCCCAATCGATTATCCATGAACTTGAGGCGTCGCTGGCTGCCTTTAAGCAAGCCGAAGGAGCCCTGTGTTTTTCCTCGGGCTATGCTGCAGCGCTGGGTGCGGTGCCGGCGTTGGTGGGCCAGGGCGATGTGGTTATTGTTGATAAACTGGTGCACGCTAGCCTGGTGGATGCGGCGCGTTTATCTGGCGCGAAATTGCGTGTGTTCAAACACAATGATCTGGCCGATCTGGAAAGGCTTCTCCAATGGGCAAACGAGAAAAAAGGGAATACGCTGGTCATTACGGAAAGCGTATTTTCCATGGATGGCGATCTGGCGCCGGTGCGTGATTTGGTGCAGTTGAAAAACCGGTATGGCGCCTGGTTGATGTTGGATGAAGCCCACGCAACCGGTTTGTATGGCGAAGGGCGGCGCGGGGTGGCGGAGGAAATGGGAGTAGCCGATCGCGTGGAGGTGCAACTTGGAACGTTGGGGAAAGCCTTGGGTGCGGCTGGTGGCTACATCTGCGGATCGCAGGCCTTGATTGATTTACTGGTGAATCGCGCCCGTAGCTTTATTTTTTCAACCGCCCCCGTGCCCGCCCAGTCAGCTGCGGCCAAGCGCGGGGTGGAATTGGTGCAGTCGGACGAAGGGGAAGCGATGCGCACCCGTCTGTGGGCCAATGTGGATGCCTTGAAGAACGGTATGATTAGGCAGGGATGGAAATTGCCCGTGGTACGGAGCGCTATTTTGCCTTTGATGATCGGGGATGAACGCAACGCCTTGGGGGTGGCGCAGCGTTTGCGGGAGGCTGGAATTTGGGTGCCGGCTGTGCGTTATCCCACGGTGGCTCGAGGTGAGGCGCGATTGCGGGTGACCGTGAGCGCGGTCCATCAACCGGAACACTTGGATGCTCTGTTGAGGGCATTGGGCGAAAGGGCGGTCGATGCATAAACTCGCCCATCTGGATCAGCGGTATGTCTGGCATCCCTTTACCCAAATGCGGGATTGGGAACGAGCGGAGCCGATCGTCTTGGTGCGTGGCAAGGGGGCGATGTTGGAGGATGCGCAGGGTAACAAGTACCTCGATGGAAACGCGTCTATCTGGACGAATCTGCATGGCCACAATCACCCTCAGCTGAACCGCGCGATTCTGCGGCAGTTAAAGCAGGTGGCGCACACCTCCGCGTTGGGGTTGGGCAATGAGCCGGCTTCATTGTTGGCGGAGAAATTGGTGAAGGCGGCCGGTCGGCCGTTGCGGAAAATTTTTTATTCGGATAATGGGTCCACCGCCCTAGAGGTCGCGCTCAAGATGGCGTATGAATTCGCCCGGCGCACCGGGCGTTCGCGGTCGCCGCGGTTTCTTTCATTGGATGGGGCCTATCATGGGGACACAATTGGCGCGACCAGTCTCGGGCACATTGATTTGTTTCATAAAACTTATGGCGGTCTGCTGTTTAAATCGGATAAGGCCATGTCGCCGGCGTGTTATCGGTGTCCCTTTAACCAAGCCAAAGCTGATCGCGCGGATGCCCGGACCACACGCAAATGCCAATGGGAATGTGTGAGCAAAGTGGAGACGAAACTGAAGCGCAAGAACTACGCCGCCATGGTACTGGAACCACGCGTGCAGGGGGCAGCGGGCATGGTGATGCATCCGGAAGGCTGGCTCAGGCGAGTGGCTCAGGCGGTACGGGAGAGCGGGGCGTTATTGATCGCCGATGAAGTGATGACGGGGTTTGGCCGTACGGGAAAGGTGTTCGCTGGACGAAAGGAAAAGGTCGCACCGGATTTCCTATGTCTGGCCAAGGGGATGACCGGAGGGTATTTGCCGATGGCGGCCACCTTGACGACGCAACAGGTGTACGATGCCTTTTTGGGGGAGTACGAGGAGTTTAAAACGTTCTTTCACGGGCACAGTTACACCGGCAATCAGTTGGGGGCAGCCGCGGCTTTGGCCAGTTGGGAGTTACTACAGCAACCGAAGGGCAAAGCGCGGCGTAAAATGATGGAACACGTGTTGGCGCGCGAGTTGGATTCTCTCTGGGAATTGGCCGCGGTTGGCGATGTGCGAAGGGAAGGGTTGGTGGCTGGTGTGGAGTTAGTGGCGGATTGGGAAACGCGTCGTGCGTTTGCGCTGAAAGATCGCGCCGGTATTCTAGTGTGCGAGGCAATGGCTCGGCGCGGCGTTTTAACACGGCCGATTGGGAATGTGATTCCACTTCTGCCACCTTACTGTACCACGGACCCGCAATTGCGTCGCATGGTGCGAGTCTTACGGGAATCCATCGTGGAAGTGCTTGGCGGTCGCCGGGTTTAATCCCCTGGCGTGCGGATGCGTTCGACGAGTTCCACCGCTTCTTCCGGCGGGGCTTCCGTGTTACTGGAAACGGCGAAGGCCACCGCAAAATTCACAATCGCGCCGACGGCGCCAAAGGCGTTGGGGGTGATGCCGAAGAACCAGTTTTCCTCCATGCTTCCGAGAAACGAAGTGCCCGGTATAAACATGATACCTTTGTGCTGGAACACATAGAGGAGGGTAATGCCGAGGCCGGCAATCATGCCCGCAATAGCGCCTTGTCGATTCATGCGTTTGGAGAAAATACCGAGCATGAGCACTGGGAAAATGGACGAAGCCGCGAGGCCGAAGGCAATGGCCACGGTGCCGGCAGCAAAATCCGGTGGGTTCAGGCCGAAGTAACCGGCGAGGATAATGGCGCCGACCATCGCAACGCGGCTGGCGTTAAGTTCGTCCTTTTCAGAAATCTCCGGCTTCAGAATTCCTTTGAGGAGATCATGGGAAATAGCTGAGGAGATCGCCAACAACAGGCCGGCGGCGGTGGAGAGCGCTGCGGCTAGTCCGCCCGCGACGACGAGGGCAATCACCCAGCCGGGGAGCTTGGCAATTTCCGGGTTGGCGAGCACGATGATGTCTTTGTCTACCTGGGTCATCTCGTTGCCTTTCCAGCCGTACTCGGCTGCCTTGGCGGCGAAGGCCTCGTTTTGATCGTTATAATACTGGATTCGGTTGTCGCCGTTCTTATCTTCGAATCCAAGAAGGCCTGTCTTTTCCCAGTTCTGAAACCATTCTGGGCGCTGTTCGTATTCGAGGTTGCCCTCAGCGCTGCCGATTTTTCCGGGTTGGATGGTTTCAGAAAGATTTAATCTAGCCATGGCGGCGACGGCGGGGGCCGTGGTGTAAAGAATGGCAATGAATACGAGTGCCCAGCCGGCGGAGAGGCGGGCGTCGCTGACTTTGGGCACGGTGAAGAAGCGAATAATCACGTGGGGCAGTCCGGCCGTGCCGATCATGAGCGACAGCGTGTAGGCAAACATGTTCAGTTTGCTGCCCATCGAACTGGTGGTGTATTCGCCGAAGCCGAGGTCTTTGACGACTTGATCCAACTTGGCCAGCAACGGAGTGCCATCGGGCAATTCGCCGCCGAGGCCCAGTTGCGGGATGGGGTTGCCGGTGAGCTGGAGTGAAATGAACACCGCCGGGACGGTGTACGCGAAAATGAGGACGACGTACTGGACGATCTGTGTGTAGGTGATGCCTTTCATACCGCCGAGTACGGCGTAGAAAAACACGATGCCCATGCCAATAAAGAGGCCGGTGTTGTAGTCGGTTTCCAGAAAGCGCGAAAAAGCAACCCCAACGCCTTTCATTTGGCCAATGACGTACGTGACGGAAATGATGATGAGACAGGCCACGGCCACCACCCGGGCGGTCTTGGAATAGAACCGTTCGCCGATGAATTCAGGCACGGTGAATTTGCCGTACTTGCGGAGGTACGGCGCGAGCAGTAGAGCGAGCAGGACGTAGCCGCCGGTCCAGCCCATGAGAAACACGGAGCCGCCGTAGCCACTGAAGGCAATGAGGCCAGCCATGGAGATAAAGGAGGCGGCGCTCATCCAATCGGCTGCCGTGGCCATGCCGTTCGCGATGGGGCTCACGCCGCCGCCGGCCACGTAAAATTCCTTGGTGGACTTGGCTTTGCTCCAGATGGCAATGCCGATGTATGCCGCAAAGGTTATGCCGACGATCAGATACGTCCAGGTCTTGACGTCCATTAGGCGTCCTCCTTGGAGTCGGGTTCAGTGTCTGAAGAGGTGGAGGGCGTTACTTCGGCTTCGCCAAAGCCGTATTTTTCATCCAGCTGATTCATTAGCCGAACGTACACAAAGATCAAGATCACAAACACGTAGATGGAGCCCTGTTGGGCCATCCAAAAGCCGAGCTTGTAGCCGCCAAGGGAGATTTTGTTCAGTGGCTCGACGAGGAGGATGCCGCAGCCGTACGATACGATAAACCAGACGGCCATCAGCCAGGCCATGATGCGGAGGTTGTCGCGCCAGTAGGCTCGGCGACGTTCAGAAAGCGAGTTGGTTTCGGCCATGATATTGCCTGAAGGCTGCGAGGTTTTAGCAGAGGTGCGCCGTGGGGGCAATGCCCGGTTGATGACAGTGGATACCGTGTTTGCCCTTTCATTTTCAACGTGACTGCCGTACCGTCCGCCGTTCCGGAAATGCCGAGTGTTTTCATCAAAACTTACGGATGTCAGATGAATGAGCGCGACAGCGAGGCGGTCGCCGCGCAGCTCATGGCCAAAGGCTATGCAGTGGCTCCGGACGAAGCGCAGGCCGATGTGATTTTGCTAAATACCTGCAGTGTGCGCGATGCCGCTGAGCAAAAGGCGATCAACAAAATGGAGACGTTGATCGGCCAGACGCGCAAACATAATCCGGACGCTGTGCTGGGATTCATGGGCTGCATGGCACAGAGCCGTGGGGCAGAGCTGGTGGATCAATTGCCGGATGTGGATTTGGTGCTAGGCACGCAGAAATTTCATCGTACCGGCGAGTATCTTGAGGATTTGTTGAATGGGCGCCGCGACAAGGTGGTGGACACAGACGAAGAGGAGGGCAGTGAAGGTGCCATCCGCGAGCATTTGCTCAACGCGCAAAGCGAATCGAAGGCGGTGACGGCTTTTGTCAGTATCATGCAGGGTTGCAACCAGTTCTGCACCTTCTGCATTGTGCCGTACACGCGCGGACGTGAGCGCTGCCGTAGTATTGAGGATATTGTGGCTGAATGTCGCGAGTTAGTGGAGAACGGCGTGCGGGAAGTCACCTTACTGGGACAAATAGTTAATAGTTACGGCAAACGCGAGATTGGAGAGAAGGACGGCAAGAGCGCCTTTGTGCAATTGATTGAGGCCGTTCATGAAATCGAGGGTCTGGAACGGATTCGCTTTACCTCACCGCACCCTAAAGGGTACGGCGATGATTTGGTGGATGCCTACGTGCGCCTACCCAAGCTGATGGAAAACGCGCATTTGCCTGTGCAAAGCGGAAGCGATCGAATGCTCAAGCTGATGCACCGCGGCTACACGCGCGACCGTTTTCTAGAACTGGTGGGAAAACTACGCACCGCCGCTCCGGAGATGGGGGTGGGCACGGACATTATCGTGGGGTTCCCGGGTGAGACGGAGTCGGATTTCGAGGAGACCATGAGCCTCTGCCGCGAGGTGGAGTTTGATAATGCGTTCCTCTTCAAGTACAGCCGACGTCGCGATACACCTGCCGCGGAGATGCCGGATCAATTACCTGAAGAGCTGATTGAGGAACGCCACGCGCGCCTGCTGAAGGCCGTGGACGAAATCCGAGTGCGCAAATTCAACGAATACGTCAGTCGCCGTATGGAGATTCTCGTGGAAGGGCCGAGTCGCCGCAATGCTGCACGCTTGGAAGGGCGGACGCGCTGCAACAAGATCGTGGTCTTCGAAGGCGGTGACCGCTTTGTGGGGCAGGTAATGGATGTGGAAATCGAGAGCACTTCTCCCACAACCCTATACGGAAACCCGGCTATTATAAACCTCAACTGATGCCTGAAATTTCACTAGCCACCCTATCAATGATCCTCGGCGCTCTCGCCTTGGGCAGCGGTGTGTGGGGGATGATGGCCCGAGAGCAGGCGTTAGATTTTACGAAGGGGTTTCCGCGCAATGACAACGCGGGCTATTTCACAATCATCGCGGCAATGGTTTGGTTTCTCCTGATCTTAAAAGGAGAGAGTATGAGCGATTTTGAGCGTTATCGCCTGCATTTCAACGTGTTTATCCTCGTGACCGGCATTGGGGCGTGCGTCTATTTGAAAGACTTTCTGGCTGTGCGTGGTTCGGCGGTTGTTATGATTCTACTGGCTAAACTGATAGTCGACACAGCCAGATGGCATGAGAGTGATTGGAGGTTAGTGTTGGTCACGATGGCCTATCTGATGGTCGTTGTGGGAATGTGGTTAACGGCATCGCCGTGGCGTATGCGAGATTGGATTGAGTACCTGACTGCTAATGAAGGTCGGTTTAAAAAAGTCTGTATTGCACGTGCCGCCCTTGGAGTGTTGCTTTTGGTTTTAGGGGTGACCGCCTTCAAATAAAAAAAGCCGCCTAAATAGGCGGCTTGAGATTTTTAGTGATCTAGGTTTATCGCTTTTGGAGTTCTTCTAGGTGTCTTTGGATTTCATGTAGTGCACGAGATAGTTCGCGAACATGATTTCGAAGTTCATTGATTTCCCAGTCTTCATGATGTTCC
>JAYOSV010000005.1:55039-70190 GCA_038139415.1 Verrucomicrobiales bacterium
GCTCACCATGATGTTCCCGCTCACCATGATGTTCCCGCTCACCATGATGTTCCCGCTCACCATGATGTTCCCGGTCTCCATGATGGCGACCGTGTATCTGTTTCATTAGTTCTCCAGCCCAATCATCTAGGCCGGCGGCCTTTAGGTGTTGGATGGCTTGGTGTATGTGGTGAATGCGTTCGTTGCGGTTTTTATTTTCCCCGTGTTGGTGGCGGTTACGAGCATTTTGATGTTTGGCTATGGCCTCTTCAACTTGCTGCATTAATTTATGAGCTTCGTCTTTGCGGCCGGATTTAAGGAGTTCATGGGCTTTGTTTTGCTGTTGGCGCACCCAATGTTCTAGCTCTTTGCCCTCGTGGTGTTGTTGTTCGATGTTTTTGCGGTGACCATTTCGGTCGTGATGATGATCTCGATCTACTTGATGGGGGTTGTCACGTTTCGTGTGGTTTCCACGTGGTTGCTCACGTTTATTACCTTCACGATCATCGTTGGCGTTAAGGTTGTGGCCGACGATCACGCAAAGTACGGCCGCTAAAAAATAGGTCCAAATTTTCATTTTAAAATAGGTTGAGAGTTAATTCCGCCTCAAGCTACAAGACAGGCACGGTTTGTCCAGTGACAAACGATGGACGGTGAATACGATGTTTTGTCGGATATTAGTGGTTCGCGGCGGAGCTGTGGGGGATTTTATTGTCACCTTGCCGGTTTGGGCAGCATTGCGTAGGGCTTTTCCGAATACTGAGTTGGGTGGGTTGGTGTCGGCTGATCGCGGAGAATTGGGTAATTATGCGGGTGTTTTTGAACATTATAGGTGTCTTGATGATTTGGAGTGGGCTTCTTTTTTTGTTCCGGCGGGTGAATTGGATGAAAGGGCAGTCGAATGGCTGAGTGGATTTGACGCAATTATATCTTATCTGCATGACCCGGACGGTGTATGGGAGGATAATGTAAAACGAGTTTGGTGTGGAGATTGGATCTCGGGTCCGGGTCGTCCGCCTGACAACGAGAATCAATCCATATCAAAAATATTGCTCGAACCTTTAAAGGCTTTGGGAATTGCGGGGGCGAATCCCGAACCGTGCTTGATCCTGCCGAATCAGGCGGATTCATTATACGCATTAGGTGCCCATCCCGGAAGTGGTAGTCAGGCTAAGAATTGGCCCGAGACATGTTGGGAACAGTTTTTACAACATTCGCTGGTTATGGAGCGCGGTGGAATCTTACTAATAGCTGGAGAGGCCGAGCAGGATCGGCTCGGTTGGATAGAATCCATGGTGGGGGATCAGGGTGAAATTCATTTTGGGAAATCACTTTTGGAAACCGCACATGCATTGCGTCAGTGCCGATTGTTTGTAGGGCATGATTCGGGGATCACTCATTTGGCGGCCGCCTTGGGCGTGCGTTGCGTGGTGCTATGGGGTGAAACGAATCGAGATGTTTGGCAGCCACCGCAGGATCATGTAATGGTTCTGGAAGGGGGCAAGGGGTTAAATGAGATTTCAGTCGATGCTGTGTTGGCGGCCGTGGCGGCCGCGGGCACATGTTGACTTTTACGAAATGTGTGGCAGGTTGTAGTGGGCATGACACGGTTGGATTGAGGTCGCTTCAATCCGCGTGCCCGCTCGGGCTGTCTCAACTCATGGAGGTAATTGTGCAAGTGTACATTTCCAAGAATGATCAGCAGTGGGGGCCATTTGATTTGAATCAGCTGGAACGGCTGAAGGGGGAGGGCGCCTTAAAGGCAACCGACTGGGCCTGGGAACAGGGCGAGTCCGGCTGGGTGCCGTTGGCGGCGGTCTTGGAACGCCATGGGAACCGGTTGCCGGTTTGGCGGCCGGCGGCGGCGCAGCGGCGCACTTGGAAATTTTACGCACCGGTGACCGTGGGGGCGGTGTGCGTGTTGTTACTAATCGCCTTAGGCTGGCCGAAGGTGGTGGACACCGAGCGGTTGGAATATCGAGACGGAGTGGCATACGAGCTGAAGTCTGACAAACCTTTCGAAGGCAAGGCAGTGCAGCATTATCCCGATGGCTCAGTGCGTGTGCAGAGTCATTATATGGCCGGCCAGCAACATGGCTGGGTGCGGGCCTTTTATCCCGATGGCGCGATACAAAGCGAAGGTCGGAAGGAAAACGGGCGGTTCCATGGGGAAGTCACCTATTATCGCCAAAATGGTGAGATAAAACGGCAAATGACCTTTATTCATGGAAATCCGGTAGAACAGCGGGAAATGCCTGCAAAATACGGAAATTCTCCTCAAGCTCCCAATCCTGATTTATTCTGAAAAATCACTTGCACCTCAGGAGGCTTCCTCCTATTCTTCGCGCCCTTTTCGGAAGAAAACGAAGGAATTTCCATGCCTACTAAGAAAGTTGTCAATAAGACGCGCAAGGCGGTTTCGAAGCGGTTCAAAGTAACCGCCTCGGGCAAGGTGAAGCGCAACCGTCAGGGCAAGCGCCACTTGCTGAGCAGTAAGAGCCCCAAGCGCCGCCGGCGTCTGGGCAGTGCCACGTATGTCGAGAAGGACGATATGCGACGCATCACTGAAAGTCTTCCCTTCAGCCACTAAGGATATCCCATGCGATCAACGAACGGACCCGCCTCACGTAAACGCCGCAAGCGTTGGTTGAAAGCCGCCAAGGGCTTTTGGCTACGCCGCAGTAAACTTTACCGCTACGCCAAGGATGCGCTCGATCACGGTCGGCAATATGCCTACCGCGACCGCCGTAATAAGAAGCGTGAATTCCGCGCCTTGTGGAATGTGCGGATCAACGCTGCCTGCCGAGCGAATGAAATCACCTATAGCCGATTTATCGAGGGCCTTAAGGCGGCCGAGGTCGAGGTTAACCGCAAGGTGCTCGCCGACATCGCCGCCCAAGACGAGGCCGCTTTTACCGAGTTGGTAAAGGCCGCCCGAGGAGGCTTGGAGGCGAAGGCGAAATAACGCTTAACTTTTCCAAGACGGGCGGCCAGACGGTCGCCCGTTTTTTGTTTGTGGGCCGAACCTGAATCATTACATTCCCTGTACACCATGTCGTTGCTAGACGAAATTGATCCTTTGAAAGCAGAGGCGCTTGCTGAACTAAATAAGGCCACGGATCAAGCCACATTGGATCGCGCCAAGGGCTCCTGGCTCGGGCCACAAGGCCGGTTCACCGGCCTGATGAAACAGATGGGGTCGCTCTCCAAGGAAGAGCGTCCGATGGCCGGTAAAGCCATCAACGCCGCCAAGGGCGAGCTCGAGGCGGCGTTACAGACGGCGCGGGATCGCATTGAGCTGGTCTCGGCCCAGCCCGTTGAGCCGACAGATTTCACGGCTCCGGGTCGTCGGAGGCGCCTAGGGAAATTGCACCCCCTCACGCAGGTAACAGAGGATATCGTCAAAAGCTTTCGCAAGCTGGGTTTTGTGGTGGCGGATGGGCCGGAGATTGAGGATGAGTACCACTGTTTTGATGCGCTGAACACACCAGCCGATCATCCAGCGCGTGATGCGCAGGATACCTTTTATGTGGAGACAGATGGCCGACCGCTGCTGCGTACGCATACATCCAGCGTCCAGATTCGTGTGATGAAGGAGCAGAAGCCACCCGTACGCATTATTGTGCCGGGCCGCGTGTACCGGCGCGATACCGCGGATGCCACCCACAATCCCACCTTTCATCAGGTGGAAGGATTGTATGTCGACAAAGACGTCACGGTGAGTGATCTCAAGGGCACGGTGGAGTTCGTCTTCCGTGAATTGATGGGGCCGAAGACTCAGATTCGATTCCGGCCGCATTATTTCAGCTACACGGAGCCGAGTTTCGAAATCGATTTTGCCAACTCGCTGACCCGTAAAATGGGCAAGGATTGGCTGGAGATTGCCGGTTGCGGCATGGTGCATCCGGCTGTGCTGGAGGAGGTTGGGCTCGATCCCGAGGAATGGAGCGGTTGGGCGTTTGGCTTTGGCATCGAACGCATAGCCATGTTGCGCTATGGCATCAACGACATCCGGCTCTTTTACGAAAATGACACGCGCTTCCTGCGCCAATTTTAACGCCCCATGAAAGTCACTTACAATTGGCTCAAAGAATATGTCGACTTCGACTGGTCGGTTGAGGAACTCGCCGAGCGCATCACCATGCTGGGGGTGGAAGTGGAAGGCATCGAGGAAACCGGCGGTGCCTTCGAGGGCATCGTGGTTGGGCAGGTCGTTACCCGCGATCAACATCCCAATGCTGACAAGCTGGCCCTTTGCAAAGTGAGTGATGGCTCACAGGAATTACAGATCGTCTGTGGCGCTACCAATTTCCAAGCTGGCGACAAGGTGGCGTTGGCGACTCTCGGTACGGCCATGCCGGTGGAGGAAGGTGAAAAGCCGTTCGTCATCAAGGAAGGCAAAATTCGCGGTGAACTATCTCAAGGCATGATGTGTTCCGGACGGGAACTGAAGCTCAGCGACGATCACGAAGGTATTTTGATTCTGCCGAAGGACGCCCAATTGGGGCAGGCCTTTGGGGAACATCTGGGGCGTGCGGAGAAGGACACGGTGTATGATTTAGAAGTCACGCCTAATCGGCCAGACCTCAACGGTGTTTTGGGGCTAGCCCGTGAAATCGCCGCATTGACGAGTAACCCGATCAAGCTGCCGGGTACCGAGTTGTCCGAAGCCGCTGAATCGGTTGAAAGCGTGGTGGCTGTGCAGCTCGACGATGCAGATCTTTGCCCTCGCTATAATGCCCGCGCCATTCGTGGTGTGAAGGTGGAGCCGAGTCCGAACTGGTTGAGCAGTCGTCTGGAACAGGTGGGGATTCGTCCGATTAATAATATCGTGGATGTGACCAATTTCGTGATGATGGAATCAGGTCAACCCTTGCATGCATTTGACCTTAATCTTCTGACTCAGACCGAAGGCCGCCACACGGTAGTAGTCCGTCGGGCGAATGCGGGGGAGAAATTCACCACACTGGACGAGGCTGAGCATGAGCTGGGAGTGGACAATCTGTTGATCGCGGATTCCGGAAAAGGCATCGCGATTGCCGGCGTGATGGGAGGGTTGAATACCGAGATCAACGACGCTACGCAGGATGTCTTATTGGAGGCGGCGTATTTTAATCCGAAAAACATTCGTGCGACCTCCAAGAAGCTCGGGCTGCATACCGATGCGAGCTATCGCTTCGAGCGCGGAGCGGATGTGGGTTGTGCGGATTGGGTTAGTCGCCGGGCCGCGAAATTGATTGTTGAGGTTGCCGGCGGCGAATTGCTGGCTGGTGTGGTGGATGCTTTTCCGAAGGTCCCGGAGGCCAAGGAGATTACCCTACGTCACTCGCGTACCGATGCACTATTGGGGATCAAAATAGAGCCGACCAAGGCGGTGGAGTATCTTCAGGGCTTGGAGTTGGAATTGGTTTCACAGGACGATGCCTCCGCGACCTTCCGCATTCCGACTTGGCGAGTGGATCTCAAGTGTGAGGTGGATTTGATAGAGGAGGTTTGCCGGGGGCACGGGGTGGATGCGATTCCGGCGAAGCCGCCGCGCGGGTGTCTGGGGCAAAATGAATTTGATGCCCAACACGATGCGCTGGCCGAAGCGCGTGAGATTTTAACGGGCCTTGGCTTGGACGAAGCTCAGGGGCAAACCTTGATCAGTGATAAATCGGCGGAACTAGCGGCCGAGGCCTGGGTGAACTTGGAGTATCCGCTTTCTAGCGACATGAATGTGCTGCGGCCGAGTTTGTTGCCCGGCCTGTTGGATTCACTGCGCAATAATCTTGCACGCCAGAACATGGATACGGCGTTGTTTGAAGTGGGTCGCACCTTTTCCCCTGGACCACAGGAAAGCCGCAAGGTGGCCATGCTATTGACGGGTCGTCGCCAAAGCGCGTTTTGGCAGGATGCTGATGCAAAACTTGATATCAGCGATTTAAAGGGGGTAGTGGAAGAATTGCTCGAGTCGCTGGGCGTTTTTGGTGTCCAGTTCGCCCGCCGGGAAACACCGACAACGCTGATGCTTGAATCGGCAGAGATTCAAATGGGCAAGCAGGTCATTGGCCAGCTCGGTCAATTGCAACCGGCTTTGGGAAAACGCTATGAGGCTCGCGAAGCGGTGTATTTGGCGGAGCTGGATCTGGATGTGCTGCTGCAGCGTCGGACGACAAACAAATCGTTTAAAGCCCTCCCGCAATTTCCGGCCAGCGAACGGGATGTGGCAATGTTGGTGCCTGAATCAGTGACACACGCCGATGTGTTGTCGGTGGTGAAAAAGGCTAAGCCGGCGAATCTGGTGAGCACGGAATTGTTTGATGTGTTTCGCGGGAAAAACGTGCCGGAAGGCCAGAAGAGTCTTGCGTACTCCTTCACCTATCGGAATGCTGAAAAAACGTTGAAGGATAAAGAAGTGAATGCTGCGCATGACCAGTTGGTGGTGGCGTTGACCGAAAAACTTACGGCGACCATTCGCGACACTTAAACGAATTTCATGGATCTGACCGTCATTAAACCTTTGCAGGATCGGCTCGAGGAGCATCCGGTGTATGCCAAAGTGAAGGACTTGGACAGGCTGCGGGTGTTTATGCAGTATCATGTGTATTCCGTGTGGGATTTCATGAGCTTGCTCAAGGCGCTGCAACGCGAGCTGGCCCCGGCCCAGACACCGTGGTTGCCTGGTCGTCTCTCCAGCGCGCAACGGTTCATTAACGAAATCGTGCTGGAAGAGGAATCGGACGAGGCCCCGCCTATGGCTGGAGCCGTGCGTTACCTAAGCCATTTCGAAATGTACGTCGAATCTATGAAGGACGTGGCGGCGGACACGGTGGGTATCAATCATTTTCTTGATCGCGTGCGACTCGATGGCGTGGATATGGCGCTTAAAACTGATATAGCCCCAGCTGCCGCCAATGACTTTATGCGCACGACCTTTGAGATCGTGGGCGAAGGGAAACTGCATGAAGTTGCCGCGGCCTTTGCTTTGGGCCGCGAGCATGTGATTCCCCGGATGTTTCGATCGTTATTGGCCGAGATGAATATTAGCGCTGAACTGGCGCCGACTTTTCACTATTACCTCAGTCGACACGTAGATTTGGATGAGCTTGAGCACGGTCCCATGGCTATGCGCATGCTTGATGTACTCTGCGAAGGGCATCCCTTTCGCGAGGCCGAAGCTTTGGTTGCTGCGCAAAAAGCCCTTGAGGCGCGCCTGAAATTCTGGGATTCCGTCGAACTCGCGCTATAAACCGAGCGGCCCTTTGTAATCGTTTTCCCTTCCGCACCGCCTGTTTCTATGATAGATTAGTGACATGGATAACTGGGAAATCGCTTTAAGTGTCATGGTGGGCGTGGGCCTGAGTGCGGCCTGCGGTTTTCGTGTATTTATTCCCCCCTTAGTATTGTGTATCGCTGGCAAGGCCGGGCAAGTGACCTTTGGGCAGGAATTCGTGTGGATGGATTCCAATGTCGCCCTGGCGGCCTTTGGCTTGGCGGCGCTCCTTGAAGTGGGCGCCTATTACATTCCGTGGCTGGATAACGCATTGGATACCGTGGCTGCCCCGGCGGCTGTGGTGGCAGGGACGCTGACTTCAGCATCTGTATTTGGACAGGACATGAGCCCGTGGCTGAAATGGTCGCTGGCGGCTATCGCTGGCGGTGGTGCTGCCGGAGCGGTGCAGTTGACCACCACGGTGACCCGCGGAGCCTCCTCTGCCTTGACCGGTGGCTCGGCCAATTGGATGGTGTCCACTGGCGAAGGCGTTGGAGCCGTGATCACGGCCATTCTGGCGATTGTCGTGCCTGTGTTGGTGTTTATCGGCATGCTTATGCTGGCCGGGTACATCGTCTACCGCAATCCGCTCAAACTCTACCGCGAGTGGCGTCATCGCAATTCTCCCGTTGAACCGCTTTCTGAGCCGCCCGTGATGGCGACCTAAGCCTTGAAGCGGGGGGTTGACCCTGCTTCGGCTTTCTTTAGCATAAAGCCATGCAGACGATTGTCGGCCGTTGCGTGGCGTTTTATATTTTCCTTAACGTCGCTTCATTCGCTGAAAACTGGCCCGGTTGGCGTGGGCCATTAGGAACGGGAAAGGCTGAAGGAAAGAACTACCCCACCACATGGAGCCGGGATAACAATGTTCGCTGGCGTATTGATCTGCCTGAGCGGGGGAATTCTTCCCCGATTGTCTGGGGGGATAAGGTATTCGTTACTCAGGCCATTGAAGCGAAGGGGGAACGCCAACTGATTTGTTTCCATAGTGAAAACGGTCGATTGCTTTGGCAGAAAACAGTGGAGTTCAACACGGAAGAACCGACACATCGCACGAATCCATACTGCTCCGCGTCGCCGGTTACCGACGGGAAGCACGTCATCGTGTCACATGCTTCTGCTGGAGTGTTCTGTTACGATCTGGATGGTAACGAGTTGTGGAGGCGCGACTTGGGCGAGCAGGAACATATTTGGGGTAATGCTGCTTCGCCGGTGATCTATCAGAACCAGTGCTTTTTGAATTTTGGCCCCGGCAAGCGAACCTTTCTCATCGCGTTGAATCTCAAGGACGGCAAAACTGTATGGCAACACGATGAGGCTGGCGGCGAATCCGGTATTGCCAAAGATGGGCAACGAGGCAAATGGGTCGGGTCCTGGACCACGCCTATTTTGATTGATGGCAAGCGTGGCGATGAGTTGCTGATGTCGTACCCGAATCGCGTGGTGGCGTTTGATCCACTGAAAGGCAAAGAGATATGGAGTTGCCGCGGGCTTAATCCGCTCGTGTATACCTCACCGATTTATGAAAACGGCGTCATCGTGGCCATGGGCGGGTATCGCGGTACAGCCGTGGGTGTACGCGCCGGCGGCGAGGGAGATGTTACGGACACGCATCAGCTTTGGACGCGCCCTCGGGAAAAACAGCGGATCGGCTCCGGTGTTTTGGTGGGCGGGCATGTTTACATTTTGAATGAGGACGGAGTCGCACAGTGCATCGAGGCACGTCAGGGTAAACTGGTCTGGGAGGAACGATTGCGCGGTGAAGGGGGTAACGGCAAATCTTGGTCTTCCATGGTGGAGGCGGGTGACAAGTTGTACGCCATCAATCAATCGGGCGATGCCTTTGTCCTGCGGTCCGCGCCAAAATTTGAACTTTTGGCTACGAACGCGCTGGGTGAAATGACCCAATCTTCGATGGCCTTTGCTAGTGGAGATATTTTTGTGCGCACGTACAAAAGCCTTTGGTGCATCGGAAGCAAATGAAAAATCTAATCCTTTTTTTTGTAAGCGCGGCTGTCTTGGGGGCAGCTGAGAACTGGCCTCAATTTCGCGGGGCGGGCGCCTTGGGGGTGTCCTCGCATCCCGCGTTACCGGAACAATGGAGTGCCGCGGAAAATGTTCGGTGGGAAGCGCCGATTCCCGGGCGAGGCTGGTCCTCGCCGGTGGTGTGGGGAGATCAGGTTTTCATCACGACTGTGACCACAGAGGGCCGGCAATGGGAGGCCCGGAAGGGCTTGTACTTTGGGGGTAACCGTTATCAACCGCCGACAGGTACACATCATTGGAAAGTGCTGTGTGTCAGTCTGAAGACCGGCAAGGTGCAATGGGAGCGCACAGCGCTTTCCGGTAAGCCACGCGGGAATATTCATATCAAGAACAGTTACGCTTCGGAAACGCCGATCACTGACGGGGAACGGGTCTATGCCTATTTCGGCAATCACGGTCTCTTTTGTTACAATCTGAAAGGGGCTCTGTTGTGGAAAAAGGAATGGGCGGCGGTCAAGACGCGCTACGGCTGGGGGCTTGCCGCATCGCCAGTGCTGCACGATGGGTGCTTGTACATTGTGAACGACAACGAAGAACAATCGTTCCTCGTGGCGTTGGATGCAAAAACAGGGAAGCAACTTTGGCAAACGAACCGTGACGGCGAAAAGAGCAACTGGTCAACGCCCTTTATTTGGCAGAACAAATTACGAACAGAAATCATTTCACCCGGCACGAACAAGAATCGGTCGTATGATCTGAACGGAAAATTGCTGTATCAATTTGGCGGCAACTCCTCAATCACCATTGCCACGCCGTATGCGAAGGCGGGCCTGCTTTATGTGACTTCCGGGTATGTCGGGGATCGCAAAAAACCCATCTTTGCCATTCGGCCGGGAGCCAAGGGCGATATATCTCTGGATCCGGATCAGGGTGACAGCGATTTTGTTGCATGGTGCCAACGTCGGGCGGGGCCCTATAACCCTTCCACCATTGTTTATGGTGATCTTCTTTACGTGCTGTTAGACCGTGGCTTGGTAGCCGCTTATGAAGCCGACAACGGCAAACTGGTCTTCGGTCCGGAACGGTTGGTCGATCGTGGGGGCGCCTTCACCAGTTCGCCCTGGGCGTACAACGGGAAGATCTTTTTCCTAGATGAAAACGGCGCCACCTATGTTCTGGAGGCTGGTCGGAACTATAAGTTAATGCGCATAAACCGGCTGCGGAATGGGGAGGGGATTTGTATGGCCACGCCCGCAATGGCGGGTGGGAATCTACTGATCCGCACCGACACGCGGCTGTATTGCATTGGAGAAAAATGAAGAGATTCGGATTACTCATTGGAATCCTTGGGGTATTACCACTTTGTGCGGCGGTATTTAATACGCCCGGCGACAAGATGTTCGCGCGGTATTTTCAGTCTGAAACTGACCGTCTAGCGGCTGACAGTCTGACTGACGTGAAAACGCTTGAGGATTGGAACGCGCGCAAAGATGGTTATCGGCGGGAAATGCATGAGATGCTGGGGCTGGATCCGATGCCGAAACGTACCCCCTTAAAGGCCACGATCACCGGCAAGGTAAAGCACGAAGATTTCGAGGTGTGGAAATTACATTATCAATCCATTCCGCGCCTGTATGTGACGGCGAATTTGTATGTGCCCAAGGGCCTTAAGAAACCCGCGCCGGCCATCCTCTATGTTTGCGGTCACGGTCGAGTGAAAAAGGGCGGCGTGAGCTATGGCAACAAGGTTCATTATCAGCATCACGGAATCTGGTTCGCGCGACACGGTTACGTGTGCCTGACCATCGATACCCTTCAGCTCGGCGAGATCGAGGGCATTCATCACGGAACCTACAATCACGACATGTGGTGGTGGAATTCGCGCGGTTATTCTTCCGCCTCTGTGGAGGCATGGAACTGCATTCGGGCGTTGGATTACTTGGAAACATTGGGTTTTGTGGACAAGGATCGGTTTGGTGTCACTGGCCGCAGTGGTGGCGGCGCGTACAGCTGGTGGATCAGTGTGCTGGATGAACGCATTAAGGTATCCGCGCCGGTGGCGGGGATTACCAGTCTCAAGAATCATGTGTACGCCGGTTATCCGAACAGCGGGCGATTGGCGCATGGCGTCGTGGAAGGACACTGCGATTGTATGTTTCACGTGAACACCTACCGCTGGGATTTCGATCATATCGCCGCGCTGGTGGCGCCGCGGCCCTTAATGATTTTGAATACGGACGACGATCGTATCTTCCCGCTCGATGGCGTGACTGATGTGTTTAATGGCGCCCGCCGAATCTATGGTCTGCATGGTGAACGCGATAAGCTCGGCCTGACCATCGTGCCCGGTGGGCACAGCGATACACAGCCATTGCGTGTGCCGGCGTTTAGCTGGTTCAACCGCCACCTCAAAGGCGAGGAAAGCCCCGTCACTGTGGCCGCAGAAAAATTCTTTCAACCGGAACAATTGCAGGTGTTTAAGAAGCTGCCGGAGGACGCCATCAATGCCGACATTCAGGAGACCTTCACGCAACTGGCTGATGGTAAAACCAAGCCTTCAGAAAAGACAATGGACCTACTTCGCGACAAAGTGTTTCGAGGTTGGCCCTTGAAGGAAGGGGCGCTCAATGCCAAACGCGCCTTTAGCACGGAGCATGGGGAGGTGATTTTTGAGGCGTTTGATTTTGATAGCCAGAAGGATATGCGCCTGCGCGCATACATCGCCTACCGCAAGGGCTTGAAGCAACCAACCCGCGTTGATGTGGAGGTGTTGAATGAGGAGTACTGGCACAAATACCTGCAACTGGGTCGGCCGGCGTTCGCGAATGTTTGGGGGGATGAATTGAAACTCGCCGGGATCAAGGTGGATGCGCCGGTGACGGATAAACAACGACAGGCTATCGCCAAGCGTATGGAAGGCGTCCGCAAAGGCGATGTCGTGTTTGTGGCCTTCATGCCGCGAGGCCTTGGCTTGAGCGCGTTGACTCCAGATAAGCAGCACATCACGCAGACACGCCGGCGCTTCATGCTGCTCGGGCAAACTCTGGCCGGGATGCAGGTGTGGGATGTACGCCGGTGCATTCGTTTGGTGCAGGAGTTGGACTATGAGTGTCCAGTGACGTTGTGGGGATACGACACGACGTCGAGTCAGGTGGCCTTGGCGGCGTTGTACGAGAAGATCGCCGCGGTGCACGTAAAGGGCTATCCGGAAAATGACAAGGAGCAGTCGGATTATCTAAACATTTCCCGCATCGCCACGCCCGCGCAGATCCTTGAGCTTACGCGGCAGCGGAGCCGGGTGAATGTGCTCGATCAGAAAAAGAAGCGTTGATCACTTCGCTGGCGCGCGCAGTCCCTGTCCGGGGAATGTGTTTTCCAATAGCTTACCCTCGCTCACGACGGGCGTGCCCTGAACCAGAACATACCGAAAGCCGGTGGAGTATTGGTTCGCCTCGGCGAAGGTCGAGCGGTCGCGGACGGTTTTGGGATCAAACACAATCAGATCAGCGTGCGCGCCCACTTGCAGTCGGCCTTTGCGTTTCATAATGGGGGCGCGGGCTTCGAGGCGTTGGGCGGGCCAGAGCGAGCATTTGCGCAGGGCCTGCATTAAAGTGAGATCGTTGTTTTCTCGGACGTACTTCCCAAGGATCCGGGCGAAGGTTCCGGCGTTGCGGGGATGACCGCGCAGTCCGTCGCTTGCCACAATGATTTTCGGATGAGCGATGACCTCGCGAATGAGGCTTTCCGGATTGGTGTGGGCGATGATCATGCCGCCTGTTTTGCGCAGCGCGGCGAATGTTTCCGGAGTAAGGCGCTTGCCGGTGCGCGGATCCTGCAGGTCTTTGTAGGTGATCTTGGCGCGCTCCTCCCAGCCGGGATCGAAAATCGCTGAGCGAATATCGGTCATGCCGGCGGTGTAGGGATAAATTTCAGCACTCACATCCAGTCCGCTTTGCTGCGCGCCAGTGACCATGCGCAGCAGCTCGGGCGTCGTGCGGTTGCCCGTGCTTTGGATGTGGACGATGTGTGTGGGCGCGCCGGTGATGGCGGTGGCACTGATCACCTCCTGCACGGAGGCATACAAATTGTTCGGCACATTCAATCCCTTGAAGCGCATGTGTACGTGGCAGGAAGCCCGGTAGCGGGCGGCCAGTCTGTAAATCTCCAGCACTTCCAATTGGCTTGCCTGTGGGGTGTATTGCAGTCCGAACCCAACAGCCAGAGCGCCGCGTTTCAGGCCCGATTCGATACGGGTTTTGATGCCGGTTATTTGTTCCGAGGTGGCGGTTTGACCGGCAGCCTTGGACTTGGCACCGGGCAAAAAGCTGGGCCGATCGCCCATCACACTCATGCGCACCGGCATGTGGCCGATCGCCACGCCATGATGAACCGGTGTTTTGCCGGCGCGTTGCTTGAGCCAGAGATCAATATCGAAGGCGCCCACCTCCAGTTCCAGCGCGGTAGTGACGCCGTCCATGGCCTTGAATCGGTAGTCGAGGGGCTCATGGGCATGTTGGTGCAGGTCGATAAATCCGGCGGCCACCACGTGGCCGTTGGCTTCGAGGATGCGTTTGCCTTGCAGACGTTCGGCGCTGATCTTGGCGATAACGCCTTTGCGAATGCCGACATGGCGAACGGCGTCCAGGCCGGTTTCCGGGTCCATGGCGCGCCCGCCGTGTATGACCAGATCATATTCTTCAGCCTGTAGGAGACCGGCAAGGGCGAGGATGAGCAGGAATGTTTTCATCAGACCAACGGAAACAATTTGGCACCGATGATGGTGATGATGATGCCCACCACTCCCATGACCGACAGGCAGGCGGTAAAGGTTTGCAGCGTTTCTTTTTCGGTCATACCGCTCATTTTGCTGATCACCCAGAAACCGCTATCGTTCATCCACGGCAACGGCTTGGAGCCGCACCCGATCGCTAATGCGAGGTACACGGCATGATAGGATTGGCTGGCGGCATCCATGGAAGTGAACATGCTGCCGAAAATGCCGACGGCGGTGATCATGGCCACGGTGGCGGAACCTTGGGCGGCTCGAATCACGGTCGTGAGAATGAAGGCCAAGGGCAGGAGCCAGATGGCATCGACATTCGATCCCATTTTGGATTGTAGATGCGGGCCAATGCCGGTCTGCAGCAGGATGCTACCAAAGGCACCGCCGGCGCAGCAGATGAGGATGATCAGGCCGGCTTCTTGTAGGGCACCCTGCATTTGTTCGCCGAGCTTTTTGGTGTCCTTCACCCGCGAGGCCAACGTCCAGAGTGCCAGGCCGGCCGCGATGGCGAGCGCGATGTTTTTATCGCCGAGAATGGACATCAAACGCTTCAGGGTATCCGGTGCGTTGGTGTGCCCGATCAAGGTGCCGCCGGCAATGAGCAGGATGGGCAGGGCAATCGGGGTAAGGGACGTGATGAGCGAGGGGAGTTCCGAAGTATCCTTGGCGGAGAGTACTTCGAGTTTCTCAATCGACTCCGGGCTTTCCCGGAATGGAATATCCATTCGTTTATTCAACCACACACCATACAAGTAACCTGCACTGGCCGTAAAGAGACCGACGGTGAGGCCCGCTAGGATCATCGTGCCGATGTTAATGTCTAGAACACCGGCAACGTATAGTGGGCCTGGGGTGGGCGGGACGAGCGAATGCGTCATTGTGCCACCGGCAATGAGGGCCACCAGCAAGAGGAGATAATTCTTCCGGAGCTTCAACCACATCGCCTTGGCCATCGGGACGGCCAAAAGAAAGAGGCTATCGAAGAACACAGGAATCCCTAATGTGAAGCCGCTGGCCAGAAAGGCGGCTGGGGCACCTTTTTCGCCCACGATCGACAGGGCGCTGCGGACGATCCGATCGGCTGCGCCACTGGCCAGCAAACAGCGGCCAATCAGGCAGGCGAGAGCGATGATGATGCCGATTTTGCC
>JAYOSV010000005.1:70290-112146 GCA_038139415.1 Verrucomicrobiales bacterium
CCGCCGAGGACGGTGGCCAGGCCGATGAGGAGCAGTAGAAACGGATCCACGGGCGAAGGCTAGTGCACCGGGTGAATTTGTCCATGCCCAATTGAGTTTTGCGATTGAATGCGGGGGCCGGTTGGGCTAGTCCAATGCGCTCATGAAACAGGCATGGTTTTTCCTGATGGTCAGCGTGGCAATGTTGAATGCCGCGGAGTGGAATCAATGGCGCGGAGCGGACCGCAATGGCTTGGTGACGGACAAGACCCCGTTGCGGACAGAGTTTGACGAAACCGGCCCGGAACAGCTTTGGCAGAGCGAAGAAATTCCCAGTGAAGATGATGGCGGGCATGGCAGCCTCGTGGTCTCGGGCAACCGCATTTACATGGGGATCGTCTGGCATCTGGACGTGCCATCGAAGCAGCGCGAAATCAATGAGTTGACCCCGCGCCGTCTTGGGTTCCGGAATATTTCCGATAAGACGCTCGTGGAAAAGATGGAGCAGGCCCGGGTGAATCTGAATCCTCGGCTGCGCGGTGCCAAGCTGGACGAGTGGGCGGATAATTGGGTGAAGGAAAATCTTGATGCCAAGCTGGCTCAAAGCTTGAGCGGTTGGGTGAAGGGTCGCTTCAAGAAAGGCAAAGCCGCCGTGCCATATGCGGAACTTGTTAAGGTCTCCAAGAAAGTAGGCACGACCTTCGAGAGCGACGCGGCGTTCAAGGCGTGGATCAAGGAAGAGAATTTCAGTGAACTGGCGGCCGACCAAATCATCAAGGTCGTGCCTTCCTCCGTGCGGCAGGCCAAGGACGTCGTGGTGTGCATTGATGGCAATACCGGCAAAACCCTGTGGCGCGCCGAGGCGCCCGGTGAACCGACCGGCCGTAAATCTTCCAGCACCCCTTCGGTGGTGAACGGTAAGGTGTTTGCCGCGGGTAGTCGTCACGCCTACTGCGTGGATGCGAAATCGGGCAAGACGCTGTGGTCGACCGAGCTCCCGGGTAAGGGCACGGCTTCCTCGTTTCTTATTCATGGGGATAAAGCCTTTATCATGGCCGGCAAGCTGGTTGCTCTGGATGTGGAGACAGGCAAGGAGTTGTGGCGTGCAAACGAATTGTCGGCGAGCAACTCTTCACCGGTAATTTGGGAAGACCAAGGCAAGGTGCGCCTGATCGTGAATGCGCGCAGCAATGTTTCCTGTTTGGATCCGGCCACGGGCGAGGTGCTGTGGACGGCTCAGGGCGGTGGAGAATCCACGCCGGTGGTGGTTGGCGATTGGCTGGTGACGTATTCCCGCCAGGAGAAAATCGGGTTGGCGGGATACAAATTGTCCAGACACGGTGCGGAGATGGTGTGGAATCACGCGTTGGAAGCGCGCCGCACACAGTCCACCCCGGTGATCTTCGAGGGGCATGTGTATTTTGCCGGCGGCGAAAACCAAATGTGTGTCGAATTGGCTAACGGCAAGGTGAAATGGCATGAGAAGCGCAAGTGCACGATTTCCTCGCCGCTGGTCGCGGACGGAAAATTCATTGTGCTGGAGAAAAACGGCAGCGACCTCGTGATGCTCAAGGCCTCGCCCGAGGCGCATCAAGAACTCGCCAAGACGCGAGTGAAGGCGATGTGGTGTCCCTCGCCCGTGGTGAGTAACGGCCGCCTGTTTGTACGCAAGAGTAACGGCGTGGCCTGTTACAACCTCGCCTCCAAATTGGTCGTGCCGTAACGGTCGGCCGCTACCAGTTCAACTCGCTGATGCGTTGAGCGACTTCCTCGGCGTTGGCCCGGCTGTTGAAGGCGCTAATGCGGAAATAGCCTTCGCCTGCGGATCCGAAGCCGGCGCCCGGGGTGATGACCACCGAAGCGTCGTTCAGGACCTTATCGAAAATATCCCAGCTCGGCGCGCCGCCAGGCGTTTTCATCCAGATATATGGGGCATTGGTGCCACCGTAGACTTCCAGTCCGCTGGCGCTGGCCGCTTCCCGAAGGATTTTGGCGTTGCCCATGTAATGCGCCACCAGCTCGGCGACCTGCGTTTTTCCGGCTTTGCTGTACACGGCGGCGGCGGCCTTCTGAATCGGGTAACTGGTGCCGTTGAATTTGGTGGCCATGCGGCGCGCCCAGAGACCGTGCAAGCCGTGTTCGTTGCCCTCGTCGTCTTTGCCGGTTAATTCCTTGGGCACAACCGTGAAGGCGCAACGGGTGCCGGTGAAGCCGGCGTTTTTCGAAAAGCTGCGGAACTCAATCGCGCAATCGCGCGCGCCTTCGATCTCGTAAATGGAATGCGGCACGTCGCTGTCCTGGATGAACGCCTCGTAGGCGGCATCGTACAGGATGATGGCGTCGTTCTCCTTGGCGTACGCCACCCAACCGGCGAGTTGCTCGCGCGTGGCGGTGGCACCGGTCGGGTTATTGGGGTAACACAGGTAAATAATGTCTGCCTTCTCTGTGGGGAAAGCGGGCACAAAATTATTTTCCGCGGTGCACGGCAGGTAAACGATGCCTTCGTACTGACCGGCGTCATTCGCGTTGCCGGTGTGGCCGGCCATCACGTTGGTATCCAGATACACAGGATACACCGGGTCGGTGATGGCAATGCGGTTTTGATGGCCGAGGATATCCAGGATGTTGGCGGTATCGCACTTGGCGCCGTCGGATATGAAAATCTCATCGGCACCGACATTCACGCCTCGAGCGGCAAAATCATTTTCGGCGATGGCTTCGCGCAGGAATTCATAGCCTAATTCCGGGCCGTAGCCGCGGAAGGAATCGCGATTGGCCATTTCATCCACGGCGGAGTGAAGTGCCTCCACGCAGGCGGCGGGCAGGGCTTCGGTCACATCGCCAATGCCGCAGCGGATCAGGCGCGCGGCGGCGTCCGGATTGGCCAGGGTAAACTCGTTCACGCGGCGGCCAATCTCGGGGAAGAGATAACCGGCTTGCAGCTTCAGGTAATGCTCGTTGATGTATGCCATGAAGGGCGGGACGGTAGCGAAACCGCTGTGTTTTGCCAAGCAGTTCGGCGCTATTTCCCCATCAAATAGGCAAACAAATCGCGCACCTGCTGGTCGGTCAGCGCGTCGGTAATGCCCTCGGGCATGAGCGAAACGGGCATGGCCTTGAGATCCTTGATCTCCGCGCGGGGCAGGGTGATGGAGTTCTGGGCCAGATCCCGCAGCACAATAAAGCGCGGGGCGTTCTGGGCAATGAACCCGGTGAGCCGTTGGTTATCCTTGGTGATCACGTTGAACCCGGCGAATTCCTCGCGAATACCGAGATTGGGATCCACGACAGCCGGAATAATAAAGCCGGGGTTGTTCAGCTGATAAGCATCCAGATTTGGGCCGATGTTGCCGCCCTTACCACGGTGTCGATGGCAGGCTGAGCACAGGGTCTGGTACACCGCCGCACCGGCCTGCGCGTTGCCTTTGTTTTCGGCGACTAACTTGGCGACCTCCGCCATACGTTTCTGGCGAGCTTCATTGCTTTGGCGCAACTGACCCCAATGTTTGCGCACAAGCGCGATGAGGGTCTTGCCGCCATGATTCTCCATCGCCAGTACACTGGCGGGCTTAATCGCCTCGCGCGCCAGCTTGCCTTGATCAACGGCCTGCAACAGCGCAAGTGACCAGTTGGCTCGGCTGCTCAAAATATTCTGGGCTGTCTCGTGTTCGCGACTGCTCATGATTTCCCAGCGGTCGAGCAGTGTCGGGGCAATCTGATCTGATTCAAATCGTTGCAGCGCGGTCATGATTTCAATTCGGCGACTGGTGCTTTTCTCGGCACTGAATTGTTGCAGTAACAAGCGCTGGGCTGCCTCACTGCGGCGTTCGGCCAGTAATTGGGTCAGCTCGCGCTTGTCGGCGGCGGACGTCTTGGGATCGTTGATCAGGGCAACCGCCTTGTCCATGGCCTCAGTCAGGCCCACACGAGTAGCGAGACTGATCAGAGCAGGAGAATGCGGGCGGGTGGTCCAAAGGGCTTTAACCTCTTTCCGCAGGATCAAGGGCGGCTCCTCGGCCGAACCGCCTTTCAAGCCGGCTTCGAGTCCATTGACCAGCCGATCCTTGTCGGCGGCAGTCGGAGCCAAGGAAAAGAGGGCGCCGGCCATAGCGAGATTGGGGCCAATGGGTTCGGCTCCGTACCGTTGGGCTATGCGGGGCAGGAGATGCTGTCGCATCATGGGGGTCTTCCACAGTTCCTGATCGCGCAACAGTTTGATCAACTCTGTTAAATCGGAGGTCGATTTATCCTCGAGCGCCCACCAAAGCAACAGGGGGATGTGCTTGTCGTTGACATCCTCTTCGCGGCGGATGAGCTGAGCCAATATGGGAAAGCTATCCTTGGCGGGCCAGCGTTTGCAGGAGGCGGCGAGACAACTTCGAACCTCGACGTTTCCTTCCGAGCCGGCCAAGGCTGTTAATTGAGCACGCAGGTCGGCGTTCATGAGGTTACCGTCGCCCAGCAATCGGATGGTCCAGAACCGGACGTACGGATGCGGATGGTTCAGAGTCTCGCGCGCATACTCGGGGGTAAATCCGCCGCTATGGTTGATGGCCCAAAAGGCTTCGAGCGGGAGTTGATCGCGGTTTGCTTTCACCAGCCCTTTCAGGGTGGGGATGATTTTAGGATCCCGGCGATCGGCCAGCAGTCGTTGGGCAGTTTGGCGAAACCACTTGTTGGGGTTGGCCAATTCCATGATGAGCTCGGTGTTCGAATATTTCTTCAGGTCAAACGGTTTGATGGGCTTGGCGTCCTTGGCGTGCATCCGGTAGATGCGTCCACTGCTCTTGTGCCACGTGTCACGTGGATCGAGATGGCTCAGGCGGCTGTCGTACCAATCGGCGAAATACACGGCTCCATCCGGGCCGGCCTTGGTGTCCACAATCCGAAACCAACGATCCTCGGTGGTAACCATCGGCGGCGTATCCACGGTGCGGAAGGTGGAGGTGTCGGGGTACAAGCGGCTGGCTTGCACCCGGTTCACCAGTGCCATGCCGGAGATGATATTGCCTTCGTATTTGGGGAGGGCACCGCCTTCGTAGATGATCGTCGATTGCGCGAATCGCGGTTTATATCCTTCGTGTGCCATATGCTGGTAGTAGCCGAAGGCGTAGGGGTTGATGAGTGGGCCGTGCTTGCCCCAGTTCTTGGTAAAGCAGCTGCCTTGCGGATAATGCACGCCGCGTGTGTTACCGTGATTGGTGCCGGAGAACAACCGGCCTTGGCTGTCGAAATCGATGCAGAACGTGTTCCCGCCGCCTTCGCCGAACACCTCGAATTTCTTGGTGCGCGGATGATATCGCCACACGGCCTGGCCGAGAAACTTGATGCCCTGAATCTCCGCGGTACAGGTGCTGCCATGTGCGCCGTAGATCCAGCCGTCCGGGCCCCAACGCAAGCTGTTGGCACCGGAATGAGTGTCTTCCAGACCGAACCCCGTGAGGTGTACCTCGGGATCGCCATCCGGAATGTCGTCGCCGTTTTTGTCCGGATAAAACAGCAGGTACGGCGGCATCAATACCCATGCGCCGCCGCGACCGGTGATCACGCTGCGGGCCATGTTCAGGCCGTCGAGAAAGGTTTTGTGTTTGTCAAAGACCCCGTCGCCGTCGGTGTCCTCGTGGATGGTAATCTTGTCTTTCCCGTGAAAATGATTGGGTGGCGGCGGCGGCACTTTGTCGTACACGGCCCGCAGATACTTGTCGTACTCCACAATCTTCAAGCCGGCGGGGAACGGGTATTGGAGATACTGCGTCACCCAGAGTCGGCCGCGTTCATCGAAATACATGTTGAGCGGTTGGGCTACGGCCGGTTCATGGGCGACCACCTGCATGGCCAGGCCGTCTGCGAGTTTGAGTTTCTTGAGCGCCTCCGCAGGCGAGGCGGGCTGAGAACCGTCATTCAGTGCACCGCGGCCCTTGAAGTTTTCGACAAACGGCTTGAGCGGATCATCAAATTTGTCGGCCGGTTTATCCGCGGCCAAAAGGGATGCGGCCAAACTCACCGCAGAACAAACAGCAACACGCAGCATGGAGCGATTGTGACGCCGCACTGCGGGCGGTCAAAGAAATAAGCCCGCGATGCAGGCATTCGTGTAGCCTACCAGAATGCCCCCGGCCATTGCGCGTAGGCCCAAGCTCGCCAGATCCGCTCGGCGCTCCGGTGCCAGTGAACCAATGCCGCCGATTTGAATGGCGATGCTCGCAAAGTTCGCAAATCCGCAAATGGCAAATGTGGCTAGCGTAAAACTGCGGGGATCCAGCGTCTCCTTGAGGGAGGTGATTTCCATATAACCGATGAACTCCGTAAACACGATGCGTTTGCCCAAGGCCTGGCCGATGGCGTCGCAATCGGCCCAAGGTACCCCCATGAGCCATGCGAAGGGGGCATTGAGCCAGCCGAGGATCTGGTCGAATGTTATCGGTGCATTAACACCTATCCAGTTTTGCGGCAGGACAATGAGGTAATTGAGCAGGGCAATGGCGGCGGTGAATCCGATCAACATGGCCAGCACGTTGAGCGTGAGCTTCATTCCATCACTGGCGCCTTGGCACATGGCATCGAGCGCGTTGGTGGTTTCGGCCTGCACCTCTTGATCGGCGCCATCGGCTGTTTCGCTTTGTTGCGTTTCGGGTAGGAGAATCTTGGCCATGTACAAGGCTGTGGGCGCGGCCATGAGCGAGGCCGTGAGCAGATGCCCCGCTTCCACCCCCATGCCGGCGTAGACGGCAAACACGCCGCCGGCAATTGTCGCCATGCCGCCGACCATCATAGTCATCAGCTCGCTCTTGGTCATGCCTTTGAGATAAGGTTGGATGACCAGTGGCGCCTCGGTCTGGCCCATGAACACATTGGCGGAAGTGCAGAGGCTTTCGCTGCCGCTGGTGCGCATCACGCGCTGCATCACCCAGGCTATGGCGCGGACAATTCGCTGCAGCAATCCAAGGTGGTAGAACAAGCTGGAGATCACTGCGACTAGGATGATGGTGCCGCAAATGGTTATGCCCAGCACCATGGCGTCGTTATTCCCGAAGACCGGCTGTAATGCCTCCTGTTTGGCTAATGGTCCGAAGATCAATTGGGTGCCTTGCCTAGCGAAATAGATGAGGTTGGCCGCGGCAGTGTTGGCCTGCTCATAGACCCATTCACTGAAAGCGCTAGGGCGGATCATGATTAAGGCGATGAGTGCCTGCAGGCCCAGTCCGGCCAGAACTGTGCGCCAAGGGAATTGCTGTCGTCGCACAGAAAGGCCCCACGCGAGGGTAATGAAGGCGGCGAGGCCGAGGAGGCTCATGAGTTGCGGAGGCATGTTACGGGGTGTTGGGTTGGGTGTGGATGTGGGTCTTCACGGCCCGGTTACCTTGGGCCATTTCCTGAAAGATTGCGGGCAATTCGTTCAGGGAACAGTTGCCGGTTACAAAATCTTCTGATCGGATGCGGCCGGCTTCGATGTGTTCCATCGCCTTGCGGATGGTGGTCGGCGTATGGTGGAAACTGGCGAGGAGTTTGAGGTTACTGTAGTGAATACGCTCGGTTTCCAATGTGATGGCCGTGCCTTTGGGGCATCCACCGAAAAAATTGACAGTTCCACCTTTGCGGACGAGGTCCACAGCGGCTTCCCAGCAGGCCGGTTTTCCTACAGCCTCGATTACCACGTCAAATGGTCCGCTTGCGCTCGTGGCTGCGACAACATCGTCTCCATGAACCTCATGCGTTGTGGCGCCCAGTTGGGCGGCCGTTTGCAAGCGGGCTTCGCCGCGACCGGCCAAATGAACCTCGCAACCGGCGTGTTGGGCAAGTTTGGCGGACATCAGTCCGATTGGGCCGGAGCCGATAATGAGGATTCGATGGCCGGATTGGAATTGGCAATCGTCGATACCTTGCACCACACAGGCCAAGGGCTCGGTGAGCGCGGCATCGGCAAAGGTGGTGTCGGCTGATAAAGGCAGTAGATTTTTTTCAACAATGCGAGCCGGCACGACGATGGATTCGGCGTAGGCACCATTGAGAAAGAGAAGGTCGTCGCACAGATTGGGTTGATGGCGTTCGCAATAGGGGCATTGCCCACAGGGAGCGGAGTTGGCGGCGACGGCCCGATCCCCGGTTTTCCAATCAGTGACACCCTCGGCGATCTCGGTAATCGTGCCGGCAAATTCATGGCCGAACACGGCCGGCGGCGTGATCATGCGGGCATGGTAACCACGACGGTAAACCTTCAGGTCGGTACCGCAAGTAAGGGCGGCTCCGATTCGGATACGCACTTCGCCCAACTGGAGGGCTGGCGAATCCATTTCCTCGATCCGGACATCCTCTTGACCATGAAGGACGGCGGCTTTCATTTGTTGGCTTTGCCTTGTGAGGTGTCGGGTTTTGGGCCGGCAAAACGGTCGAGGATCAGTACCAAACCGACGCCGGCAAGCATGAGTAGCACGGCGTGAAAGAGGGCTTGATCGGGCGCTGGATAATTCCATTCATAACCAGTGACCTTGACCTTGCTCTCAAACTTTTTGGTGATTTCAGTTTTCCACGGCCAGATGACGGCGAGTGAGCCAATTACAAATCCGGAAAGGCAGGCCAGCGTGGTGGCTTTGAATTTTCCGAGTACATAGGACAAGGCACGAGCAAACCCCAACAGACCGACGGCGCATCCAAAGCCAAAAGGGACCAGGACGGGCAGGGCAGTTTTGTAATCACGAATGTTCCCAATGGCACCAATGACCAGCCCGTAATTGCCCATAAGAATCAGAATGAAGGATCCGGAGATGCCGGGCAGGATCATACTGCACATCGCGACGATGCCACAGAGAAGCAGGTAGCCGGGGTTGGCGTTTTGCTGAAGCGGCTCGAGCAGTAACACTGCCGCGGCAATGGCGATGCCGACCAGCAAGGCCAGGCCGCTGGTCAGATTCCACTTCGGCACCTGTTTGGCGACGATGAATACTGAGGCCAAAATCAGCCCGAAAAAGAAGGCCATTGTCAGAGTCTCATGATTGGCGAGGAGACGTTCTAGCATTTTTGCGACCGTAATGATGCTGACGGCTAGTCCAATGCCGAGCGCGCACACGAAGGAGCCATTGAGTGAATCAAAACATTTTTTGAACTGGCCGTGCGTCAGCTGTTTGATCGGTCTCCAGCCGAACGATTTGAGGGTGTCGATCAGTTCCTGATAAATGCCGCTGATCAGGGCAATGGTGCCTCCGGACACGCCGGGGATGACGTTTGCAGCTCCCATGGCCGCGCCTTTCAGCGCAGTTCCCAAGAAGCGTGTGACACTCATCGGTTTTCCTCCCACAGGCGCAGTAAACGGTATGGAGGCGGTGGGGTCAAGCGGCCTGCCCTCCGCGGTAAAGACGGGGAACTCGATGGGTGATGGCGGTGAGCGTTTCCCACGGAATAGTGCCGGCCCATTCGGCGAGTTGATTGGCCGTGATGGTTTGGCGCCCCTGCGATCCAACTAGCACCGCTACATCCCCGCATTGAACGCCGGGAACGCGCGATACATCCACCAACATCTGGTCCATGGTGATCCGCCCCAGTACAGCGCAGCGTTTGTTGCCGATCAACACTCGCGCCTGTCCGCTTCCGCTTGAGAGATAGCCGTCGCCATAACCAGCGGTGAGCGTGGCCACGCGCATCTTGCGGGGGGCGGTAAAGCGTTGGCCGTAGCTCAGGGGGGTGCCCTTGGAAATGGTTTTTAGAAAGCTCACTCGACATTTCCAACTGAGGGCGGGTTGGAGGTTTTTTTTCAAAACAGCCGGTGCGTGGCGGCGTCCCGGCGGAAGTACGCCGTATACCAGTAGACCCGGACGAGCAAGATTGTAGATACTGTTCGGCTCGTGCAGCAGGGCTGCGCTATTGTTGGCGTGAAGGTATTCGGGAATCTGATCGAGTGATTGTACTAGTTGACTGAACGCTTGTCGTTGCCGCAGGGAAAAGGCGGCATTATCTTCGGCTGAAGCGTAGTGGGTGTAGAGGCCAGTGATCTCGAGATGCGGAAGCTTAGCTGCAGCGTGGACCAGTTGTAGGGCATCCGTTTCTGAAACGCCTAGTCGGCCCATCCCGGTATCGACTTTGATTTGGGCGCGGACCGTTTTGTTCAGTTTCTTGGCGGCCTTGGAGAATCGCCGGGCCTCTTCAAGTGAGGAGAGGGTGGGCATGACGTTGTCTTTGATGGCTCGATCCGTTTCTCCCGGGAGACAGGCGCCAAGCATCAAGATTGGCCAGCCGCGACCCACGGCACGGATGTCGCGGGCTTCATCGAGGTTGGCCACGCCAAAGACATCTGTGCCAGACTGCATCAGTAGGGCGGCAATTTGGCGGAGACCATGGCCGTAGGCGTCGGCTTTGACCACGGTGAGAATGCGATTGCCAGAACCGATACGATGACGCAGCCACGCGAGATTATTGCGTAACGCGTCTAGGTCGATTTCAGCCCAGCAGCGGTGAGGAAAGCTCACGCTCAAAAATGCCCCAAGGCCAGACGCTTGGGCAAGGCGAGGTCATTCACAACTGGCGTGGTGGCGGGGTCTTGGTGAATTCCGTGGGGCGCAGATAGATGGGCTCAATCTCGCAGCCCTGAATGTGGTCTGATCGTTCCATGGCCAGTCGAGCGAGCGCCGTAGCCGAAGGGTAAAGCGGTTCGCAACTAGGGAATCCCGCGGCATCCGGCCCGTGAGCCTTCAGTTCGGCAGCGGCGGTGACGCCGATGATGCTGAGCGGGCTGGTTTCCTGTTGTGTTTGATCATAAAGCTGCCAAGTGCAGTGATAATATTCATGGCGCTGGGCATCGATGATAAAATGGGTTTCGCCGCGAAGGTCGTTGCCGCGGGCGGTGGCGGCAAGGGTTTCAGCGCTGCTGACCGCGCATAGCTCTGTGTCGCGGGCCAGTTGCCAGCCTTGAGCCACGGCGATTGCCGAGCGAATGCCGGTGTAGCTTCCCGGGCCGATGCCGATGCCGAGACGCTGGATTTCTTCGCGGCCGATTTGAGCCTGTTGAAGTGCCTGCTCAATCAACACGAGCGGGCCGGTCTTGAGTTGATCGGTTGTAATTTCGCTCAACACGCCAGAGTCATCCACGATGGCCACCGAGCGTTGTTGAGAGCTGAATTCAAGTGCCAAGATCTTCATAGCGAATGAGGCGTTCGTGTTCGCCCGTTTGCTGCAGTGTCACATGCCGGAAATCGGCCGGACGTGGGCCGGTCCAGCGATTGAACCATTCGATCACGGCGATGCCTTCGGGCTGGAAATAAGGGTCGAGTGCGCTGGCGGAAATTTGTTCATCATTTTCCAACCGAAAAAAATCTAAATGCTCCAGCTTGAGCCGGCCTTCGTATTCACAGACCAGTGTGAATGTAGGCGAAGTAATGGGCTCGGTGATGCCAAGGCCGCGCGCGATACCCTTGACTAGTTGCGTCTTGCCGGCGCCCAAGTCTCCATCAAGGCCGATCACCCAGCCGGGACGCGCTTCGGTGGCCCATTGTTCGCCCAAGGCGAGTGTGGATTCAGGACTGTTCGAGGTGATCGTATCCATGATGAGTAAGCGGTTTCACGCCCTTGTCATCGCGTAGAGCAATGCCGGGTTGATCGGTGATCTTGCCAATACAATGCAGAGGAGTCTCGGGGAAAGCTGATTTCCAGCCGTCCAGTACGGAGACCGCGTCCTTTGGCGATACTGTGAACAGAAGCTCGTAATCCTCTCCATCCGTCAACGCGGCCAGAAGGGCGGTTTTTCCGCTGGGGTTTTCCCGAGCCCGCTCTTTGGCTGCGCGCCGAATGGGCAGGGCGCGTGTGAGCAGTTCGGCTCCCGTTTGATCGGTCAACAAATGCCGCAGATCCGTGGCCAAGCCATCGCTTAGATCAATCATGGCGTGTGCTTTTGCCTGATCCGCAAGCCAACGCGCTTCCTTGAGGCGCGGGGTAAATTCCAAGTGATGCCCGACTAACGAACCGCCCAATTCGCCACTCACAAAAATCGCATCACCTACTTCACTGCCGGTGCGGAGGATTGGGGCGGCGACTTCGCCGATCAAGGAGACGGAAAGGGTGAGTTGCGGCAAGGTGGTGGTTTCGCCGCCGACGATATTAACACGATGTTCCTGGGCGTAATCACGAAGGCCCTGGTAAACGGCTTCGATCAAATCGGGCTTCATGTCCGAATGAACCCCGAGCGTAACCAGAGCGTGGGTTGGCGTGCCGGCCATGGCGGCTATGTCTGATAGGGCGCGCGCTAATGCTTTGCGTCCGATGGCCTCGGGGGAAGTATTCCTTTCGAAATGGATGCCTTCCACGATGGCATCGGTTTTGAAGAGGAGCTTGGATCCACCCCAATCCAGAACGGCGCAGTCATCACCGGGCCCCGTTAACACCGATGAATCGGCGGGGAGATCGCGAGTGAGGCGCCGGATTAATTCAGTTTCGCTCATGCTCATTGGGCGATTTGAGGGATGAGTTTGATCATGGCGAAGTTTACGGCATTAAAGGCGGCGTGCATCAGAATGGGCGCGATAATGGAGCCGGTCTTTTCGTAAAGCCAAACTAAGACGACCGCAAGCACCGTGAGCGGCAGCATCAGGGCTAGGGATCCATGGATGGCGGCAAAGAGCAGGGAGCTTGCGGCAATCGCCATGCGGCGATGGCCAAGATCGCGTAGGGAAGGGTAGAGGACTCCGCGGAAAAGTAGCTCTTCGCAAACCGGGGCAAACACCACCACGCTAAGTGCCTGCAGGGCAAGCTCCGGTGGGGCGCTGGCTCGGGCGACCATCTCAACAGCCTCTTGTGAGGTGGGTTCGCCACCCAGAGCGATGATGAATTGCTGCGATACGAGATGAAGCCCAAGGGCGGGGACGACAAATCCAATGCCGTACAGCAGAGGTAGGCCTAGAGTGCGTTGGTGGTCCGTGATGCTGCCGAACGCGGCGCTCCAGGAAATTTTGTGGTATCGCAAGAGCAGCGCGATCAGACCCAGTGCACTGAGTTGGACGAATAAGATGTTCGTGACCAAAAGGCCGATGCGATCCCGTAAAGTGCCCATAAAAGTTACAGCAATTTCCGGCTCGTCTTCGGGGGATAGTGTGAGTGCGTAGCGGTTGATCGCGGTGCCTTCGCCTTGAAATTGATAGGTGCCGTTGTGCTCGGCATGGGTGTATTGCGTTGAATCCAGAAACGTTACGGAGAGCGTTTGATTGCCGTCTTTCACGGTGTGTTCCCCCTCGATTTTAGGTGGGATCATCAGATTGAAGGCGAGTTGGCCAATCATAAGCGCGAAAATCCAAGCCAAGAGGAGTTGCATGACTTCTAACGGATTCCATGGGACGCGCGGCGTCATGACCGGACGGTAGGAAATGCGGCCGTTGGTTACGATGAAAAACGGGCGTTCGGCATTGCCGTATGAAAAGTGGCTGCCTACACTGCGCGGCTTATGAGCGAAACTTACCAGCGCCACGACCAACGGGCCGTCGATCAATTGCGTCCGATTTCTTTCCAAAACAACATTGCACCTCATGCCACCGGTTCCACGTTGATTGAATGGGGCGAAACCCGCGTCATTTGTGGGGTGAGCATCGAAGAAAGTGTGCCGCGCTGGATGCAATCGCAGGGAGTCGAAGGCGGCTGGATCACGGCCGAATACTCGATGCTACCGTACTCCACACTCGACCGGAAACGGCGCGATGTGAATAAGGGTAAGCTCGACGGGCGTTCGACGGAAATTCAACGTTTGATCGGCCGATCATTGCGGGCTGGGTTGGATTTAAAGAAGCTGGGCAGCCGCACGGTTTGGATTGATTGTGATGTCCTGCAGGCCGATGGCGGCACTCGCACAGCTTCGATTACCGGCGCCTATGTGGCCTTAAGCCTGGCGGTCAACAAGTTGATCAACGAAGGTAAACTTCTGGAGAGCCCGTTTCTTGATCCAGTGGCGGCAGTGAGTGTTGGCGTTGTGGAAGGCACCCCGTTGCTGGATTTGTGCTACGTTGAGGATGTAGCGGCCGAGGTGGATATGAATCTCGTTATGACCACCACCGGCAAATACATCGAGGTGCAAGGCACCGGCGAAGAGGCGACGTTTAGTGCTGATGAATTGAATGAAATGCTTGCCTTGGGGCGTACCGGCGTTGAGGCACTGGCCAAACTGCAGCAGGAAGCGATTGCTGCCGGTTCATGAAGACAGCCTTTCGGCAGGTTTCACTCGCTACCACGGCCGAAGCCGAAGAGGCCGTGGGTTGGGTGCTGGAAAAGGTGTTTGAACAAACGCCTTCGGTGTTCACGCATCCGGAAAAGTCTGGGCCCATTTTGTCGGTATATCTCGGTGAGAAACAAAGGGTCACCGAAGCTCATCGGCACGCGGTGCAGGCGGGATTGGAGTCGGTAGCGGATTGCGGTTTGGAAGTGGGGGCAGGGCAATTGGAGGTCAAACGGTTGCGGCGGGAAGACTGGGTGGATTCTTGGAAACGACATTTTAAACCCATCGACATCCAAGGGAAATTGCTTTTGAAACCTAGTTGGCGCAACGAAAAGGCGAAGTCCGGGCAGAAAGTAGTGATCCTAGATCCAGGCCTGAGCTTCGGTACGGGCCAACATGCCACCACCAAGTTTTGTCTGCGCCAATTGGTCGCCCTGCGCGAGACAGGACAGCCCCAGAGTTTGCTGGATGTCGGAACCGGATCGGGGATCCTCTCGATTGCGGCGGCGAAATTGGGGTATCGACCGGTTCAGGCGTTTGATTATGATTCCGAAGCCGTGCGTGTGGCTCGCCGAAATGCGGCGAAAAATCGCGTGGAAGAACGGGTTCAACTTAAAATCGCGGATGTGACACAGCTCTCCTTGAAAGCACGAGTGAAGCACGATGTGGTGTGTGCGAATCTCTTTTATGATCTGCTCATCGCCAATGCGGAACGGCTTATTGCCCGTGTGAAACCCGACGGTGCACTGGTGTTGGCGGGCATTTTGGATACGCAATTTGCCGAAGTGCAGGCGGCATTCGAGGGCCAGGGAATGCGATTGGTTCGCACGCAGCGCCTAGGCGAGTGGCGTAGTGGGCGGTTTGTTCACGCGGGCTGACAGTTCGGCTAGAGGTAGAAAATTCCAGTTGGCCCAAGGTCAGTGAGCGTGGATGGGGAGGAAAACTCCCAAGGCAGCTAGGGCTGCGCCCAAGAAAATGGCGATGGCTTTGCGGCGATTGTATTGATGGGCTTCACCGCTTTCAAAAAGGATGGTGGTGGAGACATGCATAAAAATACCAATCACCAACGCCAACAGGTAAGGCGCCTGATTTTCGAGTTTAGGGTGGCTGCCGATCAGTGCCCCTATGGGGGCCATTAAGGTAAACACGAGTAAGGCAAGGTATGCGTTTTTGGACGTGCGACTGTTGTGTAACAACATGGTGAGGAGTACGATGCTGACAGGGAATTTATGCACGACAATCGCAGCCAGCAACCGGGGCGTTTCCATATGGGCTAGTGGCATGGCCTCAAGGAATGCGTGGACGCACAGACCGCCAATCATGCCCAGTGGCATGGGGCCGGAAGTGTGATGAGCATGACCGTGCTCCAGTCCGCCGGAGAAATTATCCAGCGCGACTTGTAAAAAGAATCCGAGGAGAATGAAGGTCCCTAATGTGACTGCATTCGGTCCATGATGATGGTCGCCATGATGATGGTGCCCGCCCCCGAAGACTTCCGGAATAAGGTGCAAGCAAGTCATTGCCATGAGGTAGGCGCCAGTGAATGCGGTCACCAGCTTTAGCCGGTGCGGATCATCCAGCTTGCATTTCAAGACCGCCAGAACCCCAGCGGCGACGGAACCAATGAGTGCGAGGTAAATCACAGATGCAAACTATTTGCAATAATAGCCTAAAAGGAACGGCCCGGCGGAGAGATCCAAGGGGCCGTTCAGAAAGGTTATTTCATTAACAGCATTTGACGCGCGCGCTTGATGGCGCGAGTGAGCTGGCGCTGGTGGCCAGCGGGGAACCCAGTGTATTTGCGCGGCAAGATGCGGCCTTCATCGGTTACATAGCGCCGGAGGAGGTCCACGTTCTTGGGTTCAAGATCGGCAATATTCACGTCCATTTCCGGTTTGGGCCGGGGGGTGCGACGTGTGGTGGTGGTGGTGGTCTTTTTTTTGCGAGGGGGCATGTTACTTGATTTCGCGGTGAACCGTGTGTCGGCGCAGGCTGGGGTTGTATTTCTTTTTCTCAACACGCTCGGTTTGGAGCTTTTTGTTGCGGGTGCTCATGTAGCGGGAGACAGGTTTGCCTTCCGCCTTGGCTTCGGTACATTCGAGAATGACAATTTCGCGTGGCATGATGGTTAAATTACTTGGTGGATTTGGCTCCGGAGTCAGATGATTCGGAGATGGTGGTTTTGCTGGCGCCGGCGCCATCAATGGTGCCGAGACTGCCGAGTTTGTTGCGTTGTCGAACCGCCCCTTCTTTTTCCAATCGTGCTTGGGCTTCCACGGTATAGCGGGCCCAAGGGACCGCGGTGAGGCGGGTTTTTGAGATCTTTTTGCCGGTGAGCTCGCAAACGCCATAGATGTTTTTCTCGATGCGCTTTAGTGCTTCATCGATTTCGTAAACGGCATCCTGATCGGAGGAGAGGAGGCTGAGTGCATTGTCGCGGTCAAAATTATCTGTCCCGGAATCCGCCATGTGCATTGAGTAGCTGCTCATTTCCTCTGCGGATTCCTTCTTGAGGTCGTCCATCTGGTGGGTGAGGCGGCCGCGTAACTCGAGGAGAATCTCGTAAAACTTCTTCCACTCGGCCTTCACGCGGATCTTAGATACGGGGGCCTTGGCCTTCGGTAGTGTTTTTACGGTTATTTTCTTGGGGCTGGCAACGCCAAGGATGGAAGCAGCCGAAGCGGCGGCAACATTTTTCCCCTTTTTCTTTGCCGCCTTCTTCTTTGCCTGAGCCTTGGCAGGCGCGGCCTTTTTGGCTGAAGCTTTGGGAGCTGCCTTTTTAGCCGAAGTTTTCGGTGCGGCTTTTTTTGCAGCCTTGGGTGCGGCTTTTTTGGCCGCCTTTTTCGCTGTTTTCTTCTTTGCTGCCACGATTATAAAAAAGTGTCTAGGTTGCCGGTTTTCAGCGGTTTTTCCGCAAAAGGGTTCGGGAATGTATCAAAAGACACTCGGATTGCCACAAAAAAAGTGATCTTTTTTACCGTTGAATTTACGGCTTTCTAGCTCTTTTCGATGCAGGCGTAGGCGTTGTGATTGTGGATGCTTTCGAAGTTTTCGGCCTCGACTTTGTACCAGGTCACATGCGGATGAGCGTTGAGGCGGGTGGCGACGTTACGAACTAAGTCCTCCACGAACACGGGATTTTCGTATGCTCGCTCGGTTACGTATTTTTCATCCGGCCGTTTGAGTAGTGAATAGAGCTCACTACTTGCGCTGGCTTCAACCAGTTCAATGACATCCTCAATCCAAACCGTCTCACTACTGCGCAGTTGAACGGTGACCTCGCCCCGCTGGTTGTGGGCTCCATGGATGCTGATGGCCTTGGAGCAAGGACACAACGTGGTGACATGAGTGTGAACCTCGAGTACGAAATCAATATCACCTCCGGTGGCCGTGGCGTCGAACCGAGCCCCGTAATCAAGTAAACCGGTTTTGCCGGTGACGGGGGCGGCTTTTTCCAGGAAAAACGGGAAATCCATCTCCAGGTGTACCGTTTGGGCATCCAGGCGTTCCTGCATGGCGGTCAGAATGTCCGGGATGTTTTCTACGTGTACTACGTTGCCATGGGCGTTGAGCACCTCAATAAAGCGGCTCATGTGCGTGCCCTTAAAATGATGAGGGAGATCCACAAACATTCCGATGATGGCAATGGTGTCCTGATGCGCATGCGCCTTATCGCGGATACGGATGGGGAAACGCAGGTTGCGTACGCCCACTTTGTCGATACGGAGTTCGCGGTGGTCGCGTTCTTTCTGGATATCAGTCAGTTCTGCTGGCTTGTCATTTTCCATAAACGGGCAGACGAGTATAGCACGAGAATAGGTGGCGGCAAATGTCTTTCCGTCCTGCATCATAAACGGATAAGGTTGGGCATGGCTTGGAGATACATGGTTGCCCTAATTGGGTCGATGTGGATGGTTCATGGCGCGGAGACGTTCACGGTGGTGACGTATAACGTTGAGAACTATTTCCTGAAAGATTTCGGAACACGCAAAGCTAAACCGGAGGCGTCGCGAGCTAAGGTGGTGGAGATCCTACAATCAATTGACGCTGACGTGGTCGCGTTACAGGAAATGGGCAGGCGAACGGCGTTGACGGAATTGCGATCAAGGTTGAAGGCCAAAGGTTTGGATTATCCCTATGAAGCTTGGGTGGTTGGGCCGGATCCGGCTATTCATTTGGCTGTCCTCAGTCGGTTTCCAATTGCCAAGGATCGATCGCATCCGCGGGTTCCTTTTCTGCTGGATCGGAAGCGCTATCAGGTAGGCCGGGGAATCGGTGAGGTGGAAATTCAGGTAAACACGCGTTACCGATTCGTTTTATTCAATGCCCATTTGAAATCCAAGCGGCCGGTTGGTTTCGCGGATCAAGCAGCCCTGCGTTTGGAGGAGTCGCGTGCTTTGCGTCGGTTGGTTGCCGAGCGGTTGAAAACCTGTTGGTGGTTGGGGATTTGAATGACACGCCTGATGCGGATCCGATCAAGGACTTAATCGGACGGCGCGCACCTCGGCTGGTGGATTTGCGGCCCGTGGAACGCAATGGGGATCGGGGTCTGCAACCGGCCAACCAACGATATGACTCGCGTCGTGTTGCGTGGACTCATTTTTACTGGGCGAAAGATGAGTACTCACGGTTGGATTACCAGTTAGCCAGCAAGGGGATGGTGCGGGAGTTGGATCGCTCCGGCACGCGGGTGCAGGCCGTTTCGGGTTGGGGCACCGCTTCAGATCACCGGCCTGTGGTAGCGCGGTTTGTCGCTGAGGATCGCTAGTTGAAACCGGGTTTGCGCGGGAAAGCCTTGAGCGAATAATTGAAGGAGAGGGCCATCTCGTTGTCGCGTCTGCCCGTGTCCTTGCGGAACGAAAGGTCGAGGAAAAAGGTCCAGCTGCGCATGTCCCGGTGCAGGATGTAATCGTGCTGGGTCAACTCGCCGGCTTTGGCATCGAAATATTGGCGGGTGCTAAAGGACCAGTTTTCATTCAAGCGCAGTCCGGCTCCACTATAGTAAACATCGGTTCGATCGGCCGTGCTCGTGCTTGGGTGGGCGAGGTAATAATATTGGCCGGCGGTCAGGTTCCAACGATGGTTTTGTGGGTGGAGGTTGATGCCTTGGTTGAAGGCGCGCCATAGAGAGTTGTCGACGTCGTAGCGCACGTTGGAGTAAAGGCTGATCCAATCGCGGGGATTGAGTTGGGCGTCAGAGAAAACATCAGCAAAGGTGTTTTGATTGCTATTCGGATCCATGCGCCAATCGGTGTAGACATCCCAATCCACCACATCCACCACGGTCTGGTTGCGCTTAGTTTGGAGTCGATTTCGGAGGCTGAGGCGGACGACGTTTTGGCTGTCAATATTATCGATGGCGTTGTACTCGGGAAGTTCTAGGGGTAACAGGCGTGGGCTGGTGATTTCGTAATCGAATTTATCCAATTCATCAGGCACGCGATTCGGACGTGGGATGAAGGCAAAATTGATGGAGGGCTGGATGATGTGCCGGGCTCCGGTATCGATGCCCAACATCCGGCTATTCAATTCCGGCATCATCTTGGAGAACTTGGTGGAAACCTCCACGCCGGTGTGCGCTACGTAGCGTTCGCTGCTGGGCTTGGTGCTGCCGGCACCGTTGCTCTCGCCGTAATGAGTGAATCGCATGCCAACACGTGGTGTCACATTCAACCAGCCGCCGATGGTTTTGGGGAGATAAACCTGATGCAATGTGTCGGCCCGAAGCAGGCCGTAGTCCTCGCTGGTGCTGGCGTAGTCATAGCGGCGCTGGAAGTAGCCCACGCTTGATTCGGTGTCATAATAAAGCGGGGTGTCGCCGAGTTGATGTCGCGTGCCGGTGAATTGAATGTCCGGGCTGCGCTGGATCCCCTCATAGAAGGCGTTGACACGGGGCTGCATCAGTACGCTGAGGTTGTAGTTGTCCCAGTGGTTGGCGACTTCCAGAAAGCTGTTGGGCTGGACATTTTGTCGGTAGCGATCCTCAAAGAAATCGCGTCGCATGTATTCGTCGGATTCGTATTCCAGTACGCCGATGGCACTGAATTCATCCTTCGAGTAACGGTGGTTCCATTGGGCGAGGTTACGTTCGCGGGAAATGGCCAAGCCGCGGGAATCGGTTAGCGGATCATCATCGGAAGCATGATACAGGTTGAGGTTGCCTTCACCCCATTCGGGGGTTTTGTATTCCAGCGAGGGACCCAAGCCAAAGCCTCGATCGGCACGATAGTCCAAATTAAACTCACCGCCCAAGTATTCGTTAGAAGGCCACCGAACGGCACTTAGTAGGAACGCACCCCATTCGCTCTTGAAACCTGGTTCCAGATGGACGTTCCAAGGATGACGTTTAAAACTGCGACGGTAGTACGGTAGATAGAACACCGGCACTTTGCCAACGTGCACGACCGCGCCGCGAAAGATGGCGTATTCGCCGGGCACTACCTCCACCTCTTTGGCCTTGATAAAGAAGTCAGGGTTCTTGGTGTCATCAGTGGTGAGGATTGCATTTTGCGCGCGGTAGACGTCGTTGGTCTGGTCGCCCTTCATGGCCTCGCCTTCCATAAACACCGCCAATGAGCCGGAGCGGAAACGGGCGGACTCAATGTTTTTGGTGCGGAAATTATAGGTGAGCTGTTCGGATTTCCAGATTGTCCCATCGCGCCGTAATGTGACCTTGCCGTTAGCTACGGCAGTGCCGGCCTGTTGGTTGATGGTCGCGGCGTTGGCGGTGAGTTCCGCCTCGTCTGGCGTGCCTGGTTTGTAAGTGATACGCACGCCGTTGGTGGCGGTCATATTGCCGGTGTTCACATCATATTGGATTTGGCCTTCACTGCTCAGGGCGTCCACCTTCCACGGCGATACCGTAGGCGCGTCTTGAGCCAATAAACCTCCTCCGAAGAGAACCTCCCCGGCCAATGCCAAAATAAGCAGTGGCTTCCTCATCAGCGGGGAAACTAGACCAGAGTGAGTCGGATCTTCCAAACCGGACTTATCCCCATTCTCGATGGGATTGACGGGGTTTGGGGCTTACTGGACACTTCGGTCATGAAGTTTGCGGCTGGTAAGACACTTATTCAAAACGTTGCTTTGGTTGATGTTGATAGTCAGGCTCGGATCCGTCATTTCCGCCCCGAATAAAATTAATTTATTTTAACATGAGAATCACCCCACTTGTAATCGTTTTAAATCTGCTAACTTTTGGTTCTGTTCGCGCGGTTGAAGCCCCGGCAACCAAACCTCCGATCGATAATTCCGTGCGCGGCACAGGGCCGGTCAACGACCCAACGCGCCAGACTGATGCGGATTGGATGGATGATCGCTATGCGAAAACCAAGTTTGGTCCGTTTGTTTCAGGGCATATCGCAACACCGAAGGGCAGTACGCACAAAGGGATCGCCGTGGCGGTGGGGGCGAAGGGTGAGGGCACGATGGTGTTCGATACGGATCTCTGCGTGTGGCGTGCTGGTTGGACGGGCGGTTTCCTGAAACCGCATCCACGTCGGTATGGGTTGATCAATCCGCTGACGCCTGATGGAACGATGGTTTTCTCCAGTCCAGCCAGTCCGGGGGTGGCGAATGAGGTAGGCTCATTTACTGATCCTCGTAATCCCAAGAACGGCCCGTTGCCTCGGGGGCATGTGCGTTACAAGGGTCTCTATCTGGCCGGCGACCGTGCGGTGTTTCGTTATGATGTGGGTAAGGCGGAGATTTACGATGCCCCATGGATTCGTGCTGGGGCGGATGGGTCCTTGCAGTTTGAGCGTGTGGTGATGGTAAAGCCGGTTAATGGGAAATGGTTCACCATGAAACTCGAGGGTGTGACGGCGAAGATCAACCTGAAGGAGCTGCAAGTGTCTGGCGGACCTGGAAAACAGGGCATTGCCCTGGAGCCGGGGGGGCTTCGATGGGGTGCCCCGATCGTCACCCAAGGCGTGTTGGATCGGCGCAAAACGCCGTTTGCCATCGATACCATAACGGTACCCTACAAAAATCCGCATCAAGCACTGATGTTTACCGCCGGACATGATTTCACAGACAACGGCGATTGCTATGTGGCGATGGCGCACGGGGATGTTTGGAAGGTGACGGGCATTGATGCGGAATTGAAGGCGGTGAAGTGGCAGCGGTTTGCCACGGGTTTGTATCAGCCTTTGGGCCTGCGGGTGATAAAGGAGCAGGTGTACGTATTAGGCCGCGACCAAATCACGCGGTTGCATGATCGTAATCAGGACGGTGAGGCGGATTTTTATGAGGCGTTCAACAACGACATCATGATCGGCGGCGGCGGGCATTCGTATGCCACCTGTTTGGAATCCGATCCGGAAGGGAATTTGTATTTCATTCGCTGTGCCGAAGGTACGCCGCATGGAGGGGTGCTGTTGAAGGTGTCGGCCGATGGCAGCAAACTATCCGTGGTGGCTACCGGCTTTCGCAATCCCAACGGTCTCGGCGTGAGCCCCAGCGGGGTCATTACGGCCGCGGATCAGCAGGGCACCTGGGTGCCGGAGACACGATTGGATATAATTAAACCCGGCGGGTTTTACGGCTATATGCCGATGCACAAACGGGCCACGGCGCCGACAACCTTTGATCCGCCCCTGATGTGGGTCCCACGGGTGCTGGATAACTCGGCCGGCGGACAGGTGTGGGTGCCTAAAAATCAGTGGGATGAGTTCGGGGGCGGTCTGATCCATTTCTCCTACGGCCGCTGCACGATGATGCACGTGATCAGTGATGGCGGAGATAACGGCGGCGCGGTGGCCTTGCCGGGACGCTTTCTCTCCGGCGTCTGTCGTGGGCGTTTTAATTCCAAGGACGGACACCTGTATGTATCGGGGTTGCGTGGGTGGCAGACGGCGGCCGTGCGTGATGGTTGTCTCCAGCGCGTGCGTTATACCGGTGAACCGTTTCCTAGTCCGGTGGGGGTGAAGGTTTATTCCACCGGCATTCAGCTGAAGTTCAGTGAACGGCTCGACAAAAAGATCGCTGAGGATGTCGACAGTTGGGCGGCTGAACAATGGAACTATCAATGGTCCGGCACCTATGGCTCTAAGGATTGGTCGGTGAAAGATCCTTCGAAGCAGGGCAGGGATCCGGTGGGGATATTGGATGTCCGCTTGTTGCCGGATGGCCGGTCTGTTTTTTTGCGAATGAACAAAGTGAAGCCAGTACATTCGATGGCGATTCGCTACAATCTAGACACTGTCGACGGGGAAATTTTCAAAAATACGTTTTATCTCACAATCAACAAAGTGGCTCCGGTTTCGCAATAAGTGGGCTTTGCCAAAATCGCTGGAGGGGGTACAGTGCGGTGTGCACTGGATTTTTCTAACATTGTTCCTGGTGGGATGCTCAGGGAATGCGCCGGGAGGCGATCGCTTTGTGTTGGTGTGTGAATCCTGGTCACGGGCAGAAACGACCCAGCCCCTGGGTAATGAACAGCGAATTGAATTGATGATTGAAATCCCCGAAGGGCCCGTGCCGGAGATTGCCCTGAAGCCGGATGTAGTCATGGCCATGCATGCGGATTTTGAGGTGGTGCTCAGCAACGATCGAGGCAGCGTGATGTTGGATGTGATGGATGCCAAAACGGGCCAGCAATTGAAGCGATCGTTATGGCAATTCAGTTCAGCGCCTAAAAATATTTTCCCGGGCCAAGGATTCACGGGGCTGATTTATTTTAACCATCCGGGAACAGGATCGGAACTGCAGCTTTTATGTCGAGCCGAGGGCGCAGGTAAGGCGGAAGGCAAAGGAGCGGGACAATGAAAACGATTCTCACATGGATATTGTTAGGCTCCGGATTGGTGGGGGCGCCTCGGGTGGGGGTATTTACGATGACCGATGGGGGTCGCTTTGAGGCGCAGTTTCTGGGGGTTGAAAAAGGGAGAGGGATGGCATGGCGTCACCCCGCCTTTGAAGGCGTGCGGTATATTTCCCAGAAGGGCTTGCGGCAGTTGCGGTTGAGTGCTGCAGATGCACCGAAACGCCGGGTCCATACGGCACGCGTGCGTTTTCGAAACGGCGATGAGTTGGCTATCAATTTAAATGAGCTTAATGCCGACGCGATGCAGATCGAGACTTGGTTTGCCGGCAAGTTATCTGTTCCTCGCCACCATCTGGCTTGGCTGGTGCCGGGCGGGGAGGGGGAGTTGGTTTACCATGGGCCGAGAAGTCTGCGCGGCTGGGGGGCGGCCTTGATGGGCGTGGTGTTGGGCGAGGACGGGGAGGACGTAGGCGGTGTGGTGATCACTGAAGTGATGGCGGATAGTCCGGCGATGCGAGGCGGGCTTAAGGTGGGCGATTTGATTACGCACATGAACGGCAAAGCATATTTGGATCGGACACTTTTGATCCAGGCGGTTAAAAAACATTTGGTGGGCGATACGCTCAAGATTCGCGTGCGCCGTGGAGAGGCCCCCATCGATTTAAAAGTCGGATTGGCTGCTCTCCATTGGCGGTTTGAAGAGGGAGCGCTCGTCACAGATCAAGTTGGTAGCATGATTGGACGCGAGTTTAAATGGCCGGCTGTGTCCGAGTTGTCTTTTGCATTCAACTGGAAAAACATGCCGGGAATGGATGTAGTGATTTGTGCGGATCGCGTGCGCGAATACAACGCCGTGAATGGCTATAAACTACGCCTGTACCAAAACTACGCGCACTTGTATCGCAATACGTCGCCCGATGGATTGACCTACAATTCTACGAGCATTGGAACGGTGTCCGTTAAATGGCCAGCATCTAAAGAGGCTGCGATCAAGGTGTTAGTGGATCAGAAGAAGTCGGCGATTTCCTTGTTGGTGGGTGGTAAGTTGGTGAAAACTTGGAAGGATCCCAATGGTTTTGCCGGTCGAGGCGGGGCGCTTGGGTTTAATCCGCAATTGGCCGATCGCATGCGGATTTCTGGAATCCGTTTGCGCCACTGGAATGGGCAGTTGCCCAACGGGCGCGGGACTGAAGCGGTCGGGGGCGAAGAGGATCATGTGCATTTTTCAAACGGGAATAATCTCAAAGGCAAAGTTGGCAGCGTGGAGGGAGGGAAGTTGATGGTGGAAACTTCGTTTGCGGAGGTGCCCGTGCCGCTGGAGAAAGTTGCGACCGTGGTGTTTGCCGCGCCGAAGATTCAGCCGGACGAAGAAAAGTCAGCGTGGATCACGCTTGGCGGGGAAGGGCGAGTTACTGGGGAAATATTAGAATGGAGCGCAAAAGGCGTGCGCGTTCGGACTTCTATATTCGGCGAAATGACGCTGGATCCAGCGGTGATTAGTTCGGTTCAGTTTCGGTGAGGTGTTCGGCGGTGCGTTGAGCTAGCGCTTGAAGCCAACGAGCGGGATGGGCGATGGCTTCCGTACATGAAGTCAGCTCGGTTAGGCCGCTGCACTGTTCAAAATCACTTTCGAGAGTGGCTTCATCAGAGACCGTTCCAGCGAAGGCAAGGCAACGGCAATCGTGTTGACGCGCCAGCTTGGCTAGTTCGCCCACGCCTTTGCCCATGACGGTTTGGCGATCCATACCGCCTTCGCCAGTGATCACGATATCGGCCTCAGCCAGTTTCTCTACCAATCGAACGGTACGGGCGAACAGCTCGAACCCGGGCTGCAACTCGGCATTTGCGAAACAGTGCAAACCAAAACCCAATCCACCGGCGGCGCCGGATCCGGGGAGTTGCGCCGCATCTGTGTCAGTTTGTTGCTTCCATATCCGGGCTAATTTTTTCAGAGCGTCTTCGGCTATCGGCAAATCGGATTCGTTGAGTCCTTTTTGCGGTCCATAGATTCGGGTGCAGCCATTGGGTCCCAGTAATGGGTTTTGCACATCGACGGCAGTCGTGATTGGAGGTAGTGGACGATTCAGTGGCTGTACAATGGAATTTAGCTGCGTCAGTGCAGGCCATTCGGGGAGTGGATTGTTCGCAGAATCCAAAAATTCCCAGCCCAAGCCGCGGGCCATGCCGAATCCTCCATCATTGGTGGCACTGCCGCCAATGCCGATGATCAAGCGCTTCGCGCCGTTGGTCGTTGCGTGTTGGATGACTTGGCCCAAGCCGGTGGAGTCGTTTCCAAGCGGTGCTCGTTCGGAAGGCTCTAACATGGCGAGGCCAATCACATTAGCGCTCTCGATCAGTGCGGTTTGATCGGGCGTCAGCCAGTAAGTAGCTATGATCATTTGGCCTGCAGCGTTGGAGGCTTCGCAAGAAGTGAGTTTCCCGTTTAACGCCTCGGCCAACAGCACGCCGAAACCATCGCCGCCATCGCTGATGGGCTGGAGGATAAGGGTGTCTTCGGGCCGAGCTTGGCGCCAGCCGGTGGCGATTGCCTGAGCGGCTTCCAACGCGGATAGGGTGCCTTTAAACTTATCCGGGGCAATGAGAACACGGCGTGCCATGCGTGCAGTGTGCGCGGATTGGGACCATCAATCCAGCGCGAGGTTTGCATTTTTGGGATCTTACGCTATACTTGATGCCTATGGAACAACCGAAGATCACCTGCTATTTGAAGCCAACCTGTGGCTGGAGTGAAGGCGTGCGCGCTGTCTTGCGTAAGCATGGACTCGAGTGGGAGGAAAAGGATACGATCAACAATCCGGAACACCGCGCCGAGATGATTGAGCGCACTGGGCAGATGCTCCAACCGTGCGTGGAGATCAATGGCAATATGCTGGCGGACGTGAGTGGCGACGAGGTCGAGGCGTGGATGCTGGCGAACCATGTGGTGTCGGCGAACGATGCGGAGGCCGATGCGCCGACCGATCAGCCTTGCGCCCACGAGATGCCGCAGGCGCAGTCCATGAAGTTTAAGAACTAAGCTGCCGGCAAGCAATTAGAGGGGCCGGTTCGCCGGCCCTTTTTATTTGCCATGAAAAACCTCACTAGCCCTCAAACCATGCAACGGCACTCACGTCGTTGGCAACGGGATGGGCGGCGTGTGGTGTTAGTTCCCACCATGGGAGCGCTGCATGAGGGGCATTTAAGTCTCATCCGTCGTGGCCGTAAACTAGCCGGCGAAGACGGTGTGATAGTGGTGAGTGTGTATGTGAACCCCACGCAGTTCAATGACCCGAAGGACTTAAAAAGGTATCCGCGCACGTTGGCGGCCGATAAAGAATTGTGTCGTGCCGAGGGCGTGGACGCGGTGTTTGCGCCGCAGACGTTATATCCGGTCGGGACGAGTGTGGAAATTGGGGAGAACGATTTAGCCCTCCAGTTTGAAGGCGAACATCGTCCCGGGCATTTTGCGGGAGTGATGACGGTTGTGGCGAAGTTATTTCATCTCGTGCAGCCAACCGAAGCGGTCTTTGGCGAAAAGGATTTTCAACAGGTGGCCGTGATCCGTCGCATGATCCGGGATTTGGATTTCCCGGTGCGCCTAATCCTAGAGCCGACGGTGCGCGAAGTTGATGGGTTGGCTATGAGTTCCCGCAATGTGCGCTTGAAGGGGCGCTTGCGTGAACAGGCGTCCGTTCTGCCGGCGGCCATTCGGTTGGCGAAGGAATCGGTTGGCGATTCTGTTAAGGGATTGAAGCGTCGATTGACGCGATTGATGGAGGCGCAGCCGGATGTGTCGGTTGACTATGTGGAGGTGGTTGACGCAGACTCCTTCCGGCCCGTTCGAAAAGCCGTGCGCGGCACGCGTTTGTTGCTGGCAGCGCGGGTGGGGCCGGTACGGTTGATTGATAATACCGCCCTGTGAGCATGAAGGAATTTGATTACATCGTCATTGGCAGCGGCATCGCGGGGCTGACTTTTGCCCTGAAGGCGGCGCCTCACGGACGCGTAGCGATCCTCACCAAGAAGCATCTCGCCGAGGCGAATACGCAGTATGCGCAAGGCGGCATTGCGGCTGTGACCAAGCCGACTGATTCGGTGGATCTGCATGTGGCCGATACATTGCGGGCTGGCGCGGGGTTATGCCGCGAAGAGATTGTGCGCACGATTGTTGAAGAAGGACCGGCGCGGGTGGAGGAGTTGATCGATCTCGGAATGGAGTTTACCCGGGGCGAAAGTATTTCAGCCGATGGCGAACGGTTTTATTCGCTCGGCAAAGAGGGCGGGCATTCCAAGCGACGGGTGTTGCATGCCAAGGACGCCACGGGGCGCGAGATCATGCGGGCCTTATTGGCGGCCTTGGAACGAACGCCAAATGTGAGTGTGTTCGAGGACCATTTCGCCATCGATCTGATCACCTCGGCCAAGCTGGATTTGTCCGGCGAGAATCGGTGCGTGGGCGCGTATGTGCTGAATCGAAACTCGGGCAAGGTGGAAACCTTTCGCGCGCCGCATGTGGTATTGGCGACAGGCGGGTGCGGCAAGGTGTATCTGTACACGACCAATCCGGATATTGCCACCGGCGACGGCGTGGCTATGGCTTACCGCGCGGGCGTGCCGGTGGCCAACATGGAGTTCACGCAGTTTCATCCCACCTGCCTGTATCATCCCAAGGCTAAATCCTTTCTTGTTAGCGAGGCATTGCGCGGGGAGGGGGCGGTGTTGAAGGATTTGACCGGGCGCGAATTTATGGATGAGGCCCATCCGATGGCCAGTCTGGCGCCGCGCGATATTGTGGCGCGCGCGATTGACAGCGAAATGAAACGCACTGGGTCTGATCACATGCTGCTGGATATCACCCACAAACCGGCGCCGTTTATCATTGACCGTTTCCCCAACATCTATCGCAAGTGCCTCGAGTTCGGCATCGATATCACCAAACAACCCATCCCGGTCGTGCCCGCAGCGCATTATCAATGCGGGGGCGTACAAACCGATGTGGACGGCCGGACGGTCCTACCGGGGCTGTATGCCGTGGGCGAAGTAGCGAGTACGGGCCTGCATGGTGCCAATCGTTTGGCCAGTAATTCGTTGCTGGAAGGCCTCGTTTGTGCCCATCGCGCGGCGCAATCGGTGTTAACCGAACCGCAGCCGGCGGTGGATGTGGCGCTGCCGGAGTGGCATTCCGGTGCCGCGGAAAATCCGGATGAACTCGTGGTGGTCAGCCATAACTGGGATGAGATCCGCCGTTGTATGTGGGATTACGTGAGTATTGTTCGCACCCGCAAACGCCTGCTCCGCGCTCGTGCGCGCATTGAAAATTTGCTTGAGGAAATCCGACAATACTATTGGGATTTCAAGGTGACCGCCGATTTGTTGGAGCTTCGCAATATTGCGCAGGTGGCCGAGTTGATCATCAATTGCGCCTTGCAACGCCCTGAGAGCCGGGGGCTGCATTATAATATGGATTGCCCCGGGCACGATGTATCCTGGGAGCAGCGGGATACGTTGGTGCAACGCCAAGGCCGGCGAAAATCCGCCGCAAGAAACGCTTGAAACTTTTTCGGGAAGCGTTAGCTTTTCGCCTCCAGTGCGCGCTTAGCTCAGTGGTAGAGCACATCGTTCACACCGATGGGGTCGTTGGTTCGAATCCAGCAGTGCGCACCATTTTCAAAACCGCCGACAGGTGCGTTTTTCAAGAGGTTTACCTTACACACCAACATTAAAATCGGGCCATTTTGCCTCCGATTGCCTCCGGTTTGCACCCGCTCAGGACCGTCCAGCCCTTTTGGAGGCTCGCCAACGCGCTGAAGGAGTTTCACGAGGAGGATTGATCAGGGTGAAAAACCAATGACTCGATGAATTGTTTCACGATCAAAGCTTTGTAGTTTTCTGCTATTACATGCTGCACATGCTAGTATTAGATTGCTGATGTGAGCAGAGCCTATTTCTTGGGATTCAACTTTTTTACCAGGAAGAGGTTTAACTCCTAATTCCTTTCTCGCGCGATTCGAGGAAATTGGGATGAGGTGATCCACTACTTCTGCTTTTCCGCTGCAGCAACATGTATTACCCCTTGTGTTTACCCAACTGCCTTCATATGCGATTATACACGATTCCATGCCTCGATATTTAATCACTTCCGGTAAGGATGCGGTTTGTGTGCGCTTAATCTTTGAAGGTGTTTCGAAGTCGAAAAGATCGGGGTAATCTTTGATAGGGAATCCTAGTAACTCCTCTAGCTTGTTTTTTCCAGATCATTCATTCCCGTCAGTCTACGTCACGGCAATTAACCGTCCAGCCCCTTCGTCTTTTCGTTATTCACTTAACCAAACCGCCGCTGCAATACTTTATGGCCCGAAAGCTCGTAAACTCCTACGAAGAGGGTGGCTTGACAGCTTGTTTAACATAGAGTTTGTGGGTTTATTTTGTTCTATATCCGCACGATGGCGCTTTCTCAAATGGGTTTACTCATGAGGCCAGTTTCTTGGCTTGACCGGTCGGAAGCTTAGCAGGAGGATTGGCCTATGCGTTCAGCTTTATTCATCGCCCTATTTGGATTCGCCCTAACCACAGTCGCGGAAAAATCCGTGTATGAGATTCCGCTCAAGGATATCAGCAACAAAGCCACCAGCTTGAAGCCCCATCAAGGCAAGGTTGTGTTGGTGGTCAATGTGGCCTCGCAGTGTGGGCTGACCTCGCAATATCGCGCATTGCAGGCCGTGCATACGAAGTACCAAGCTAAAGGCTTCTCCGTGTTGGGATTTCCCTGCAATCAATTTGGGAAACAGGAGCCGGGCACCCTGGCGGAGATCAAAGAATTTTGCGCCACTAACTATAAGGTAACCTTTCCGATGTACGCCAAGATTGAGGTGAACGGCGATAGCGCGCATCCGTTGTACCAGAACCTAAAAAAACAGGCCGGTCTCAAGAAGATCGGCTGGAACTTTGAGAAGTTTCTGGTGGGCAAGGACGGCAAGGTGCTGAAGCGGTTTTCGCCTGGTACCAAACCCGACGCGCCGGAAGTCATCTCGGCAATCGAGGCGGCCATGAAATAGGCGTTTCAAGGGTTTCTTGATTATTTTAGGAGTTTAGGGCTGTCACAGAAATCGTTAGCTTGACGTTTCAGCGTGAGAGCGCACCATAACAACATAGTATTGAGACAGACATTCATTCTGATTGTGGCGGGAGCGTTTACTGCGAATGCCCAGACGTTGGTGGGCTCTTTAGGCGCGATGGGTATCGCCGGAACGCTCCAGTCGATTAATAGCACGGCCGCGATTAACGGTTTAAACGCGGCCAATGGGGTAACTGGGATTAATGCCCAGCAGAATGCTGCGGTGAATCAAGCCCTCAATGGAACCCCTCCTCAAGGTAGCAACGCCGGCAATGTCACCGGCAGTGTCACCATTAACGGTGTGACTCAAGCTCTCGGAACGGTACCGGGCGGGCTACCTGGTATGGGTGGTATGGGTGTTGATTCGGTAACAGGTTTACCAATATCTACTCCAGGTGGAGTGGCTCCGGGGCTTCCCGGAGTGACTCCTCCTCCTTCAGGAAATCACCACCCCATGTTGGCGGGAAATATTCGGGTATTAACCGTGCCGTTTCAGGCCGCCAGTTCCACAGGCCGGCATCGGGGGGGTGTTTTACGGATGGTAGGAGGTATCGGCGGGTTTCGTGTTTCACCGCGGTTGAGCCGGTCCGCGCCGGCCTCTCGTGCGGTTCCGGGTTCAGTAGCGAGCACAGCTAGCGCTCGTGCTCAAGGTTCAAGTATCTCAATCAACCCGTTGCGGATGAATCCTAGTCGGACGCATCGGCGTAATGTTCGAATGGGATTTCGGTTGCAATAATTGCGACGCTTCTTTTCCCGTTTTACCAGGGAATGAAAAAATGTTTGGCAAGGGTATGCCAAAAGGAATCGTGTGCGAGTCTGGAAAAGACCAACTCGAGAAGAATCAGGATGCCACAAAGAATTCCAAGCAAGGCGTAGTCGCGTTTGCGGGTGTTGGCTACGCGCCACCAGCTGGTGACGGGTTGGGGGAGGTTTTTCTCTAGGAATTGCTGGGTATGCTGGAGGGGCTCGCTGAGAATGGATTCCATTTCCTCGATTTCTTCTGGAGCAGGCACAGGTGGTGGAGGTGGGGCTTCACCAGGATGCAAGAGACCGGCTAAAGCCTTGGCGGACGCCGGGCGTTCCTCAGGGTTTTTGGCGAGGCATTGCATGATGGCCTGTTCCACGTGCGGTGGGAGATGGTTTTCCAGTTTGAAATCAGCCATGCGCTGGGAAATGGTGGGAGGCGGCACATCTTGAACGAGCTGGAAAATATCGCCGGTGTAAAAGGGCGGTCTAGTGGTGATTAGATCGTACAGGGTGGCCCCGAGCGCGTAAATGTCATCCGCAGGTTCCGGGCGCTGGCCGCGCATTTGTTGGGGGCTCATGTAAACGGTGGTACCGCTCGCATCGCCTTCCATTTCAGCCGTTGGGCTTTTATCCGAGATACTTGCTGCGATGCCGAAATCGGCAAGTTTCAGGTTGCCTTCGCGGGTAATCATCATGTTAGCGGGTTTTAAATCGCGGTGGATGATTTGTTGATCGTGCGCGTACTGAAGAGCTTCGCACATTTGAACTGCAAGGCCTTCGAGCCGGCTCCATGTGAAACAAGTGTTAGCTTGCTGGTTTCGTAATGAACCCAGATCAGTGCCTTCGACTAGCTCCATGGTGATGAAGGGGAGCTCGTCGGGGAGTTTGACAAAATCATGAATGCGAATGATGTGCGGGTGACTAAGTAGTCGGGCTTTTTGCACTTCGCTAATGAGGTCGCCGAGAGCAACGGTGTCATTGGCGAGCTCCGGTGGGAGTCGCTTAATGGCAATGGCCTGTTTCAAATGCTCGTCTCGAGCCTGCCAGACGACGCCGCCACCGCCTCGCCCCAGTTCCTGTTTGAGAGTGTAGCGGCCATTGCCGATCAGGTCGCCAGGAACATAGAGACGGGCAGCGTGTTTGGTGGCTCTCGGGGTGGTGATGGTGAGAAACAAGTCGCCGATTTGCACAGCTTGATCACGGGGTAGAGCTGTAGGTTCGGTGAGACGGGCGCCATTCAGAAAAGTGCCGTGGGTGCTTTGGTTGTCCTCGATCCAGCACTGATCCGTTGTGAGGGTTAGGGTGGCGTGATGGCGTGAGAGATAATCGCTGTTAGCCGCCAGTGCATTTTCGGGGTCCCGTCCAATGCCGAAAGTACCGTGGGCAAGATTATGATCAACGAGGGTTTCGCCGTTTTGCCGTTGAATGATGACTCTTGTCGTGGCGGTGCTCATGGCGAGGAAGGACAAGATGCCGGACAAGGGTGGGTAGGCTCAAGCTCCGTTTGTCGATGATGATTGACGGAAGGCACTGCCTCTCGCCAAGGTGATGGCTAATGATCGAGGTGGAGATCAAACGAGGCAGCGAAGTGCGCACCGTGATGCTGGAGCATGACGAGATCGTGATCGGGCGACGCAATGAAATGCGCGAGGTGCAGTTGGACTTAACGCCGGATGAATTGGTGTCGCGAGTGCATGCGCGGGCCTGGCTAGCTGGAGACAAGGTGTTCCTGGAGGACCTTGGCAGTAGCGGGGGATCGTATGTTGATGGGGAACGATTGGTGGCCGCCATGGAGATTTTACCTCAGGCGGAAATAATGTTGGGCGGCACCAAGCTCACATTGCGCAAACCGCTCACGGCGCATCGACGAGGTGGCGCGCCACAGAATAAGCCTAATCCCGGCCAGCCCCGTCCGGAGAGGCGTCCAGATCGCCCTACAGGTTCTGATCCATCTAAATCCAGATCGGATGCCGTAAATGATGGCCGGCCAGTAAAGGGCATTCATATTGATTTGACTACCGATGCGGGGCAGGAGGAACTGGTATATGATCTTGATGAAATCTTTGTCGGACGAACACATCCCGAACAAGAGATTCATGTGGACCTGAGTTCGGATCTCAAAGTTTCACGTACACATGCCCGGATTTGGCGAACGCGTGGAATATGTTGGGTGGAAGATTTAAACAGTACTCATGGCACCTTGGTGAACGGCGAGGCACTGTCCGGCGCGCTTGTAGTGAATCCTACGGATGAGGTGCGCATTGGCGGGGCGGTGATGCGGTTCCGTTATGATAATGGTCATTCGGCGATGCCGAAACGCAGGTCGGAAACGCCCGCTGTGCCGGCAACCCAAGAGGATGATGATTGTGCGTTCGAGGCGCTCGATTCCTATCCGGTCTATAAAGAGGAAAGCTATCGGTATTTCGAACCGGGACACCGAAAGAAAACGGATTTAGATTCGGTCTTGAAAAGTCGCAAGAGCCCCATGGGCCGCATTCGGCCCAACAGGCAATTGGCTTTGTCTGAGTCAGGGCAGGCAGGCACCGGCTCAAAGGAGTTTCTGGAACTCCTGCCTGAACTGGTGGCTCAAATACATCGCGCGAAGAACAACGAGGCGCTGGCTGACTGGTTTGTAAATGGAGTTACCAAGTGGCTACCAACGGCAAAACGGGCTGCGTTTTTTGTGGTAGACCATGGGACGGGCCGAATTCGATTGCAGGCACATCGTCCTGCATTAAAACCTATTTTAAGCGACACACTTGCCCATCGAGCCCTTGAAATTCGCACAGGCTATTCTTGGCAACAGGTGGGCAAGGAGGAATGCGTGCGGCGCCTTTCAATGAACGCCGGGCTTTATGTGCCGATGATTTTTGGCGAGGAAGAGTTGGGGCTTTTATGCGTGGAAGACACCGACGAGGATACGGAGTTTAACGAAGCGGATTTAGCGGCCCTGATGGTGGTGGGCCAGTTATTAAGTTTGGCGGTGCGCCATCATTTGGCAGCCGAAGCCGCCGATGTAGATTAACTGCCGGGTTTGGGGGGCTCTGGTATTTGGGGGAGCGTCGGCGATAAGGGGTCTTTATCTGTATCTACCGTGGGCGGAACCAGAATTGCCGGGGGCGGGATGCGTTGATAGGTGAAATTTTCAATCATCGGCGGGAAGAAATTTGTACGGTTATAGAGGTCATAAATTTGCGTGCCGTTCTTCAGTAGAATTTCCAGGTAGTCCGAATAATTATCCGGTTCCATGTGGTTTTTCCCGGAACGGATCAGGCTGGCTTTGTATTTATCGAATAGCTGGCGGCGCTTGTAATAACGCCGCCGTTCCAGATTAGTCATGAAGCCACGGGCCATGCGCTGGCCTGTTTCGATTTGTTCCCGATTGAGAAAGCGGGCAAGGTAATCACGATATTCTGATGCTAAAGGTCGGGGTAGTTCATTGGGGTCTGTCTGGATCATGAGCCCCTGAGCTGAGGCTAAAATGTAATATTTGAAGGCGTTCACCAAATCCTTGCGCGTTCCCATGCCGTTTTGGTAGGCGAGGGCCAAGTTGAACTGAGATTCAGGCAAACCTTCATCCGCAGCTTTCTTGTACCACTCAAATGCTTTTTGGTGATCTAATGGAACACCAAGACCTAAACCGTAAAGGACAGCGAGATTGTGTTGCTGGCGAACAAGACCGTATTCTGCTTCTTCGCGAATGACTCTTGCTCCCTGTAGGTAAACACGCATTGCCTCCTGAATCATTTCCGGCGTAACGATTTCTTGGATCTGTGGTGGTGGGGCGTTGGTTGAGACGGGGGTCGTGCCCGGTCCTCCAGGAACACCACCGATGGGAATACCAGTTCCCGGGTTGATAGAGGGGGCCCCAGGGATACCTGCCCCGGGGATGGTTCCGCCAGGGGTCATCCCTGGAACGGAATTAGTGGGGGCGATTCCTGGGACGCCACCGGGGACGGCATTGGTAGGGGCCATGCCGGGTACTCCGCCCGGGACTGCTGGAATCGTGCCTACACCGCCGGGAATTGCTCCGGGGACCATTGAGGGAGGCGTGTTGGTGGCACCGGGAATACCCGGAACGCCCGCAGATAATCCATGCAGTAGGGAGAAAAATGCGATGCCCCAAAATAGAGTGTTCTTCATGAGCGGTTTATCCTTGGCGTATTGTAACCACCGTCCTTTTAACAACTAATGCAAAAATGGCTGTTTTTCAAGCTAAAACGGCTTTGTCCCCCTTGATCAAAGCAGTTTGTTTGCCAGATTTGGTTATCTTCCGATCGCGTACAAGTGCTGGTCACCTTTGAGGTAGATTTTGCCTTGGCTGATGGCTGGGCTGGCGAATACGCGTTCGCCGAGGGCGTTCTCGGCGATAATATCCAGTTCTTTGCCGGGACGAATGATGTAGGTGGTGCCGTCGTCGACGGTGAAATACACAAGCCCTTCGGCGCTGACCAGACTGGCATGGGCGCCGCGGCTGAGTTTGTGGCCAGCCCAAGTGGGTGCACCGGATTTGGCGTCGAAACAACTGGCGAAACCGCGGTCATTGACGATCAGGAAATAACGCCCGGCGGCAATCGGCGAGGGCACGTAGCTCACCCAGTTGGGCGTGCGATGGTGCCACGCGATTTTGTTCTGCTCATCAATTACCCCTTGGCCGTCATGGCGGATGCCCATGATGTGGTGCTGCGGGAAGCCGCCCGTCATGAAGAGTAGGTCGGCCTGCGCGTTGTACACGATGGAGGCGACAAACTGGTCGGTGGGGCCGTTAAGGTACCAAATGTTTTTGCCGGTGTCCGGATCATAGCTGGCTACGCTTTTGTCGCCGCTGAGAATCATTTGAGTTTTGCCGTTTAGGGTGAAGAGGGTGGGCACGCAATAGCTGCGGGTGCGATTGGCGCGCGACGTTTTCCAGAGTGTCTTGCCGGATTTCCGGTCGAGGCCGACGATGTAGGAGGGGCCATCGTGGTCGCCATTCACGATCAGTTTATCTTTCCAGATAACCGGCGAGCTGCAGTAGCCGTGTACGCTGGAAAACACGCCGGGACGCACTTGCCAAACCGGTTTGCCGGTATAGTCGTAAGCGGCCACGACCATTTCTTTTTGGTCGAGAAACGAAACGTACACGTGCGTACCGTCGGTGACTGGCGTACTGGAGGCCCGGCTGTTCAGCCGATGGACGCGTTCCAGTGGGGACTTCACTACCGTGCGGTGCCACAGGACCTTGCCGTTGGTGCGATTCACGCAATGGAGGAGTCGGTCCTGTTTTTCTTCGTCGCAGGTCACTAGGAAAATCCGGTCTCCCCAGACGATTGGGGAGGCATGGCCGTTGCCGGGGATGGGCGTTTTCCAGAGAATGTTTTTATTGGCACTCCATTCGGTCGGGATATTCTTTTCCACGCTCGTGCCGTCTCCACGTGGTCCGCGCCAACCGGGCCAGTTTTCAGCAGAAAGATTTAGGCTTAGGATGAGTAATGCAAACAGGACCGATTTACGCATGGGCGCAGTTTAGCGGTGGGTGGGCTACGCACAATCTCATTTAACCCACGGCGCGAAGTATGACATCATGCACGTCGGTGCTCTTCAGGGCATTGCCTGGGGGCAGGGCATCGGTAGCCGACAGGAGCACGGGCCAATCGGCGCGATCGGTTGGGCGACATCCGTGCGAGCCTTTGACCAGAGTAGCGTCGAGCGGGATCAGGTCCATGAGCATACGGAAGCCGAGTTTCTTTTGCAGTAACCGCCGCACGATGTGCAGTTTGGGGAAAGTGATTTCGGGGTCGATAAACAGTTCCACTGGGTCGTATCCAGGTTTGCGGTGGATATCGACGGTGCGCGCGAAGTCCGGCGCCTTGGAGTCATCCTGCCAGTAGTAGTAGGTGAACCAGCTGTCTTCGGTTGAAACAGCAATCAGATCTCCGGCGCGTTCATGGGCAATCCCGCGTTCGGTTTTGGCTTCGCCATCCAACACAGAATCGACCCCCTCAATCGAGGCGACGAGTTGTTTAACGTCGTTTAAGATCGCCGGATCGTTGACATACAAATGCGCCACTTGATGATCCGCCACGGCGAATACTTTACTGGCGCCGGCGTCCAGTAATTCCAGACCGAGTTCCTCCTTGATAGTCAGCCAGCCCTGTTCGCGGAAATGGCGGTTCAGGTGAATGGCTCGATTCGTTTCAGTGATCCCGTATTCGGAGAGAATCACCGGTTGCACATCGCGGGCTTCGTAGAACTCCACGAGATCGCGCACGATCTCATCGATCATATTCAAATCAGTGCCGATGGCCGGATGATTCGGGCCCAGGCGTTGAAGGTTATAATCTAGATGAGGCAGGTAAATTGTGGTCAGTGTCGGCGATTGCCGTTCCTCTACCCATTTGGCTGACCCAGCGATCCAGCAGCTCACGCAATCGGCTGAGCCCTGCGGCGTGGTCATGCCAGCGGCCGGCCCCCAAAACCCGGGGAACGGGAATTCGCCCAAATCCTGTTTGATCTCCGCGCGAATGGAGGCGGGGTGAGTGTAGATATCAAAAACTTTCCGGCCATCAGCTGGGTACATCGGGCGCGGAGTGAGGCTCCAGTCGGCACTTGAGTACATGTTGTACCACCAAAACACCTTGGCAAACGTGAAGTCCGGATGCCGCGCGCGTAGGGTGTCCCAGACCTTGGGCCCCTGCACGAGTTGATTAGGTTGCTTCCAAAACTGTACCTCGGCCAAGTCCCGGTTGTACCAGCCGTTGCCCACGATGCCGTGGCTGCTCGCGCTCTTGCCGGTGACATAATCAGACTGCGCGGTGCAAGTCACCGCCGGGAAGGCAGGATCGATGTGGCTATGTTGCGTGCGCTCGCGGAAGGCGGAAAGGAACGGCATGTCCGGTCCGATGTGCCGGTCGCACAGCCCCACAACATTGATCACGACTACGCGGTTCATGCGCGGTTATCCCTGAGCGGGAATGATCTTGGAATCCTCGCATCCCTCGGCGCGTTCCTGTAGCTCATGAATGGCATCCAGCACTTTGGGTAGATTCATTTCGTTAATCTCAAACCCATCGCCGATGCTGCGCAGGAGCGTGATGGTGAGGCGTCCGCCGAGATGTTCGCGGAATTCCTCGAGCCCTTCGATCACCACCAGTTTACCATCGGCATCGGCATGCAGTAAATCCGTGCTCCAGAGCGTGAAGCCGAGGCGCTCTAGTAAACGCAGGATCCGATCGCATTGTTCGGCGGGCAGGAACTCCATCTCGCGCGCATAAATACAATCCAACGCAATACCTATGGCGACGGCTTCACCGTGGCGTAGGCGGTACTCGGAAATCTGTTCTAATTTATGGGCCGCCCAGTGGCCGAAATCCAGCGGTCTTGCGCTGCCCATTTCGAACGGGTCGCCATTGGAGGCGATGTGGTTCATGTGCAATTCCGCACTGCGATGGATTAGCCGTTGCATGGCCGCTGGCTCGAATTGCGCCAAGGCATCCGCGTCCGCCTCAATGCTGTCGAAAAATTCCGTGTCCCGAATGCAGGCCACCTTCACGGCCTCTACATACCCGTTGCGCTTGTCGCGGGCAGACAGGGTGGATAGTAGCTGAAAATCATTAATCACTGCAAACGGCGGCGCAAAGGTGCCGATGAAATTCTTTTTACCGAACGCATTGATCCCGTTCTTCACGCCCACGCCTGAATCATCCTGGCTTAGTGTTGTGGTAGGAATTCGAATGTGGCGGATGCCGCGGTGAGCCGTGGCGGCGGCCAAGCCCACCATGTCCAGCAACGCGCCGCCACCCACACAAATCATATATGAATGACGGTCGATGTGATACCGGTCGACCTGCGATTGCACTTCGCTTACATGGAAGTAGGAATTCTTGGTGCGCTCGCCGCCCTCCATAACCACCGGTTCGCAAACGAGATTCAAGCAATCCGAATGCGTTTTGAAATACGCCTGGATTTGCGTGAGCAGGGTGGGTTGCGCCTTGGCCAGCGCCTCATCCACGACGATCAGCGTCTTGCGTGGCTCGCGCTCTTCGAAGTCCACTAGCGTATCGCGCAATGTGGCATTCTCAGCATCAAACACATTCCGCGTGAACAAAACCTGATGGCGCCAATTCACCGTGATGGTGCGCTCAATCCGGGACGTCATGCGTGAGAGGTTAACGCAGGTCTGCGGTGAGCACAAGACAGGCCATGCTGAGCAGGCTTGTTTTTGGAGTCGTTTTTCGTTAAAGTTTGCGGATGAATCGTGGCTGGATGGCGGCGGTGTGGATGCTGATGGGTATGGTTGGCTGGATGGCTTGCCAGGGCCCTAGCGGGCTGGGCCGTAGAGTGAATCCCGATCGACCTTTGACTGAGGTGGGAAAGGCGCTGCAGGCTTGGCGCGATGTGAATGCTACCAAGACGGCCAACGAAAAAGAGCTGATTGATATCCGCAACCAGCTCCTCTCCATGCCGGCTGATTCGCCGCCCACCCGCGAATTGACGCGGCGTTTGGCGATTCTGAATAAGAAAGCACAGGAGTTGGCGTTTGAGGAATTTCGTGCATCGCGGGTTTATGAAACGGCTGTGGAAGATGAGGCAGAAGCCCAGCGACAGGCAGCGTTGGACGACAACGCGACTGCGAACGCCCTGACCAATTCTGGCTCCGGACCGGTCCATGAGGTGGTCGGGATTCAGTTGTTTCCATTTTCTATTGCTACAGACACGAACAATGGAATTCGCGCGCTGAGCGGCACCGTGACCAATACTCGCACCAATGCCATCGACGAACTTACACTGGAGTTTGATGTGTTTGATTCGGGGGATCAAATACTGGGCGCCACCAGTGATTTCATCGCTACGCTTCCCGGCGGTTCCAACTGGAACTTCAAGGCCATTCTCTTGGACACCAACATTGTGCGCGCCGTCTTTAAGGAATTTCGGGATGCGAACGGAATAATCCAAGCCAACGCTCAGTCCGCATTGCCGCCTCTCCCGGGAAACACTCCCGCTCCCGTGCCCACGCCTGCTCCCTAGCCGGGAGTCGATTTCTTGAGACCGGCTTTTACCTCAGTCGTGGAGCCGGTCTTGGGTCTTTTGAAGCTTAACATCAAAGCACTGCATTTGAAGCGGTACTCGCGATGAATGATCCCTCCCTCACCGGGGATCACGAGCACCTGATAGCATTCCCAGCCATCCTCGCCCAGGGCCTTCATGCGGTCGTTTTGATTGGTATAATTTGTTAAACCAAACCGAAATGGCATGCTCGATGCTCCGTTTAATCAAGTTGAACGGAAGTTTATAACATAATAAGGCCTAAATTCAGTGAAAAAGGTAACTGAAAGGCTTGTTTGTCGTCTAATTTAAACGTAAGTTTTCTGAGAGTAATGAAGCTGAAAAAATCCATCTCGTTTTTCGCCGGAACGGCTTTATGTATGCTATGGGCCAGCCCATTTGCCGAGGCGCAAATGTATGGCGGTAATAGTGGCGGAGGCTATGGCAACCAGCAATACGGAGGCAACCGTGGCAACCAGCAATACGGAGGCAACCGCGGTAACCAACAATTTGGCAATCAGCAATACGGAGGCAACCGCGGTAACCAACAATTTGGCAATCAGCAATACGGCAACCGAGGTAACCAACAATTTGGTAACCAGCAATACGGCAACCGTGGTAACCAACAATTTGGTAACCAGCAATACGGCAACCGTGGTAACCAACAATTTGGTAACCAGCAATACGGCAACCGAGGTAACCAACAATTTGGACAAGGTGGGATAATGGGCAACCAACCTGGCCAAGGAGGCCAAAACGGCCAAGGTCAAGGAGGGCAAAACGGCCAGGGTCAAGGAGGGCAAACAGGTCCAGGAGGACAGGGTGGCGGTGGGTTGATGTTTAACAACACCTACGCCAAGGGCGTTCCGGGAGGAACCGCAACCCATCCATCCGTTGCTAATATAGCTGCACCCAATCGGCGTGTGGGAGCCCCTTTTGCGGGAACTTATGTGCGCCTTAGTTTACGCAACCCAAGCTGGGGTGGTGGAGGGCAAGCCGGTGGAGGACAAGCTGGTGGAGGACAAGCTGGTGGAGGTCAAGCTGGTG
>JAYOSV010000006.1:0-108714 GCA_038139415.1 Verrucomicrobiales bacterium
ACCTCCGACACCTCCGACACCTCCGACACCTCCGACACCTCCGACACCTCCGACAGGAGGCGGCTCTACTCAGTTGCCCGTCAGTGTTATACCGACGCCTTGGTCAGGCGGCACAGCGCGGTTATCTGCTACGGATAACCACCGAATATTGATGGATGGGAAACCATTGGGTGTAGCGAGGCACACGCGCGGCCCTCAAATTGAAAAGGTGATATACGATTTGAACGGTGCAGTGAATGCCCGTTTGATGTTGCGTAAGAACCGTCAATTGACGTTGTCCTTTGCTCCCATCGCATCCAAACTGAATGGCCGTGGCACAACGCTGACTTCGCACCAAGCAGATCGCACTCCCGGCACCGTAATTGTGGGCTTAACACGGCCTACCAAGTCTCAATATCGTGCTTACCAAAGTGGGTTTGTGCAGCGCGCGGCACACTCTTTCGTCAGCGGACGTGTTCAGCGTTAGCCAAGTGGGCCTAGCAGTTGCGCTGTTTTCTGAATGAACCGAACATGGGCGTATTATGCGCATGGGATCGGTTCACGCGATTGGGGTAGGACTGCTGACTACATTGGTCGGTTGGGCGTAACCCACTCTGGCTCCTTCTGCACCAGCTGGGTCGTCATGGATTGCTTATCTCAAAGGGACTTTTAAAAAGACCACCGGCATTGGTTTATCTCGAGCAACGGACGGAATTCAGTCGGAGCCGAGCTCCGCTGGGGGGCTGGACTTTCGTCACAATAACGACGTTAAGTCTAGTTGTTCTGCTGAGGTCGGAATGGGTAGGCCCAATTGGCGAAGGCCATGGGGTGGCGGGTTTGGATCCACACTTTGCCTTGGCCATGGAAGCGGCAAACCAATCCTTCTCCGGAAAGAAACAGGCTCTTTAGGCCGCCGACAGATTCCACGTTGTATTCCAGGCCGCTGGTGAAAGCCACGACGTGGCTGGTGTCGACCACGTAGTTGCCATCCACGGGCACTTCGATCATGGCGCCGTAGGTGTTGAACCATAGGTCGCCCTGGCCGGTGCAGCGTAATAGGAACAGGCCTTCTCCGGAAAAGAAGCCTTTGAAGCCCTGCCATTTGGAGTCCACATCCACGTTCATGCTGGAGGCTACGTAGGCGGAGCTTTGGAGAAAGATTTCACTGCTGCCGTCCATGAACACGTGGTCCATGTCACCGGGGCTGCCGGGGGCAATACCGATTTCGGCCGGGCCGGCTTGGGCGGTGAATTCGTTGATGAAAATGTTCTCCCCGCCGAGGAAGCGGCTGAGGCCGCCTTTCATTTTGGTTTTCATCACCATGTTGGTGGACATGGTGGCCATGGCGGAGGCTTCCACTTTGAGGGTTTGGCTGGCGGGCACCTGCACGGTGAGGAAGCTGAAATCCGGTTTGCATTCGATTCGGAATTCATGCTCGTGTTGGCCGGTGGGTACGTAGGTATCCGCATCAATGGGCGCGGTTGCCGGAGTGGATTGGGCTTGAGTCACGCCGGGGATTTGGCTCAGCGGCACCCATTCGGCGGCGCCTTCGTAATTGGCGAGATCGGTCAGCTGGGCCCGCCCGGCCTGCAGCATTTGCTGCAATTGTTCGACCGTATAAGGGCCGTAGTTTTGTCCGTCGCGGTTGATGGTAATTTGCATGGGATGTCTCCGGGCTTTAACGGGGTTTCAGGCTGGGACCGAGGGCGGTGCCGAAGCTGCCGGCGTTGTGGCTCTGACACCATACGGTGCCTTGGCCACGGAATTTGCAGACGAGACCTTCGCCTCCGAGGAATGAAGAGATCCAGCTCTTACCGGCCTTGGATACTTCGTAGGTCAGCGATTCTTCAAAGGCCACGATGTGGCCGGTGTCGACGATGTATTCGCCGTTAACCTGGATGGGATAGACGGCGCCGAACGAGTTTAGGATCACCGGGCCGCTTCCGGAGAGGTGGATGAGAAACATGCTCTCCCCGGAGAACAGGGCTTTGCCGAAGCCTTGCCATTGGATGTCCATATTCACCGTGGGCGCCGAGGCCACGTAGGAGCCGCCCTGTACCATCAGGCCGGGGCCGTTGAGGTTGTACTCCATCATGTCCCCGGAAAGGGCCGTGCCGAAGAACACCTCGCCAGGGGCTCCAGCCGGGGTGAAGTGGTTGATGAAAAAAGATTCGCCGGTCACCATCCGCTTGAGGGCGCCTAGAACGGAGCCTTCGCCTTTTTTATGGGTGGTGGTCTCCACCTGCATGTGCCCACTCATGGCGATCATGGCGCCGCCTTCGGCGGTGATGGATTCGCCGGCCTGCAGGCTGACCTTGGCGGCGGAGTTGCCGGGGCGATGGGTAATGTCGATTTGCATGGCTACCAGAGTCGAGGATTGATCCAGTCCGCTAAGCCGCTGAGGCTGCGGGTTTGTACGATGATTTTCCCTTTGCCTTCCAGCCGGGTGACGAAGCCTTCCCCGCCGAACAGACTGCTGAATAATCCTCCGGCGAGCTGGATATTGAGTTTCATTTGAGGCTCGTAGGCGACCAGATGGGAGGTGTCCACGATGTATTCACCGTTCACCTCTTTCTCCAGGAGCCCACCGTAGGCGCCGTACCACACGGTGCCAGTGCCACTGACGCTGAGCTTGAATAGGCCTTCGCGGGCGAACCATGATTTGAATCCGGCCCACTTGACTCCGAGAGTGACGCCGGGGGTGCTGGCGATGTAAGCACCGGGTTGCAGGCAGTATTCCTGACCGTTGAGCTGCACAGCACGGGTGTTGCCGGGGGTGCCTTGCACGAGAGTCACGCGTCGGGCGGCATTGGTATTGTTGGTGAAATGGTTCACGAACAACGATTCGCCGCCTAGAAAGGCCTTGGCCAGACCGCTGAGGAAGCCGCCGTTGAGTTTGGCGTCCATGTCCAGGTCCGCGTCCATGCTGCTCATGGCATCGGCCTCGGCGATGATGGTTTCCCCGGGATCGAGGTCCACGTTGATGTAGGCGAAGGCGGAGCCGCCCTCAATGGTGGTTTGCATGGTTACTGGTTCAGATGGTCTCGGAGTTTTTCCTGAAAGGCTTCAAAATCCAAGTCTAATTTCCGGTACGGGCCGGTGCTGGCTTTGTTTTCAATAAGCGCATTCAGGTTGGCGATTCTTTCCTTGGTAGCCGGGTGAGTGGAAAGCATGCTCAGAGTACCATCCATATCCGGGGCCCCCGCTTCGTCGTGCTCTTTTTGAATTGTCTCGAAAAAAGCGACCATGCCGCGTGGGTCAATGTTGGCTTTCATCAGATATTGAAAACCCATTGCATCGGCCTCTCGTTCATGATCGCGCGAGAATTTCATTTGCATGAGATATGGCGCGTTATTTACTAAAATGGCGGCGATACCACTTACGTCACCTAATACAGCGCTGATTATACCGTATAGTCCCACCATCTCTACGAGGTTACGCATTGAATGTTGCAATTCGACATGAGCCATCTCATGAGCCATTACGCCAAGAACTTCCTCTGCACTTTCGGCTTTCAGGATTAGGCCGGTGTGAATGGCCATTTTTCCACCGGGTAGGGCGAAAGCGTTCAGTGTCGGATCTTCCAAGATATGAAATTCGAAGGTGTACCGTTCACTCTCAACGGCCTCGAGAAGTGGATCAGATAGTTTCTTGAAATCCTCTAGGATAGCTCCTTCGGCAACCAATTTATTGGCTGGGGCATGAGAAGAGAAGGCGGCGTCGCCAATCTTCTGCTCCATTTCTACAGGTATCTTTCCGGCTACGGCCGCGGCCATTGGATCCTTGGCCCACCAGAGACCGAGCACAATCGCCACTACGATGCCGAGGAAGGTGAACGCCGAGGCGCGGCTCATCCATTTGGTGCGACTCACGGAACTGCGGGCCGCCGCGGTGCGTGCGTCTTTAGCAAACACCGGATGCTCCATCAGCGCGTGGTCCGTGGTGAAAAAGGTCCAGTCCGAGTGTTCCGCATGTTTCAGGAACAGCATACGATTGGCGGCTCCGCCCAATTCCATTTGCAATCCGCTCACTGGCATCTCCACCGTGCCGGCCTCGGAGACAAATTTCACGCTGACCGGGCTCACCTCCAGCGTACCCGCTGACCGACCTTCCGGCAGGGATTCATGAAATGCGCCGCCTTCGAACTGCCATTGACCCTCGCCCATGCGTGAATGAAAGCGCACGAACGATGGGGCGAAAAGAAAAAACCCGCCTTTCTCTCAGGAAGGCGGGCGTGAAATCAGCGGACTCTAGGCCTCGCGGGCCGGTAGTTTTCTCTCCACGGCAATTTTCTTGAGCCGGGCAAAAGCCGGCAACCCGCCCTTGGTGGGCAAGTGTAATTCACCCTGAATCAACGGCCGGGCATAGGTTTCAAACTTCTCATTCGGTAACCAGCCGTCTTCGGCGATCCAATCGCGCGGGATGAAATGTTCCACATTGGCGATGTCATCCAACGGCTGCAGGCCGGTCGTCCAGCGGTACGGTTCATCGCTTTCGCGGACGAGCTTCACCATGTAGCCACTCTGGCCCTGCACGGCGGCTTGCACGGCGGCCGTGCCACAGGTAAAGGCCTCGTCCACATCCGTTTGGCTGGCGTAATGCGCCGCGGCGCGCTGGGCGTACCCAAGCTTTACCGTGCGGGTCTTGAGGTTAAGTGCCGGCTCCACAATCTCCGCCAATCGATCGGCGGCTCCTGCCAGCACGGGATGCCCAAAGGCATCGAGCCTGGATTTGTCCGCGCCGATTTCGTTGCCCTCGGCGTCCTTCAAGCCTTCGCCGACCACCACGACGCAGCAGCCGGAGGTATCCACTACTTCCTTAACGCGGGCGAGAAACTTGGCTTCATCAAAGGCGATCTCCGGCAGCAGAATAATGTGCGGCGGATCGTTGGGCTGTTCCTTGGCCAGCATCGTACCGGCGGCAATCCAGCCGGCCGCGCGGCCCATCACTTCGATGATGCAGCAGGATCCGTCGTCGGTGGCCATGCTGCTAACATCCGCGCCCACTTCCATCACAGTGGTGGCGTTGTACTTGATCACGCTGCCGTAGCCCGGGGTATGGTCGGTGTGCGGGAGATCGTTGTCGATCGTCTTGGGGACGCCGATGGCACGGATGTCGTACCCGCGTTTGGCGGCTTCCTGGTGCACCTTGTTGGTGGTGTCCTGACTATCGTTACCGCCGGCATAGAAAAAGTAGCGGATGTTATGCGCCTCGATCACCTCAAACAGGCGGTTCATATCCTTCTCTGCCTGCTCGGGGTCTTTCTTGAAATTGATTTTATAACGGCAGGTGCCCAGCGCGGCGGCCGGTGTGTGTTTAAGGGCCTGTACGGATTTGTTGCTCTCCTCGTTGATGTCGATGAGGTTTTCGTGAAGAATGCCGTATACACCATTGAGGCCTCCATAGATCTCTTCTATGCATTCATGTCGCCCGGCTTCGTTAATAACGCCGGCGACACTGGCGTTAATGACCGCGGTGGGGCCGCCGCTTTGGGCGACCAACAAATTGCCTACAAGGGGTTCTGCCATTTTGTGTGTTCCTTTGGGTGGAAGGGCGGGCAACCTGCCAAACCCAACGCGGCCTGTCAAAAGGGAAATAGGATTGCTCCAGTCCGGGTTCGCTGATAGATTCCCGCCCCTTTTCCAATCCATGGGCCAAAATTTATACCATAAGGTTTTTGACCGGCACTGCGTGGGGCAGTTGCCTTCGGGACAGTATCAGCTCTTCATTGGCCTGCATCTCATCCATGAGGTCACCTCGCCGCAGGCGTTTGCGATGATCCGCGAGCAGGGGCTTTCGGTGCCCTTTCCCGAGCGCACATTTGCCACAGTCGATCACATTATCCCCACTACCGGCTCCGGCCGGCAGCGGCCGTTGCAGGATCCATTGGCTGAAGAGATGCTCCAGCATATCGAGCAAAACACCGCCGATTACGGTATCAACTTTTTCTCGCCGGAAAAAGGTGAGCAGGGCGTTGTGCATGTGGTCGGCCCCGAACGCGGGCTCACGCAGCCGGGAATGACGATTGCCTGCGGCGATTCGCACACCTCCACGCACGGGGCGTTTGGCACGCTGGCCTTCGGCATCGGCACGAGTCAAGTTGCAGACGCGCTCGCCACACAAACGCTCGCGATGGCTAAGCTCAAGGTTCGCCGCATCAATTTCTCCGGCAGCCTTAGGCCCGGCGTGTACGCTAAGGACGTGGCGCTCGCGTACATTCATCACCTTGGCGTGAATGGCGGCGTGGGCTACGCCTACGAATTCGGCGGCGACATCATAGATCATATGACTATGGAAGAGCGCATGACGGTGTGCAACATGTCCATCGAAGGCGGTGCACGTTGCGGTTATGTGAATCCTGATCAAACCACGTTTGATTATCTGAAGGGCCGCGACTACTGCCCCGAAGGCGAGGCCTGGGAACGCGCCGTGGCCGACTGGCAATCCCTCGCCAGCGACGCTGATGCCGAGTACGACGATGTCATTGAGATTAAAGGCGAAGACATCGAGCCTTTCGTGACGTGGGGCATTACACCTGCCCAATCCGTTGGCGTGTCGCAAGATCTACCGCAGGTGGATTCCTTCGCCGACTCCGATCAACTCGTCGTGCGCGAGGCCTACGAATACATGAGCTTCGAGGAGGGCCAACCGATCATCGGAACGCCGGTCAACGTGGTCTTCATTGGCTCCTGCACGAATGGTCGTTTATCCGATCTGCGCGAGGCGGCAAAATTTGTGAAGGGCAAACAAGTCGCCACCGGAGTGCGCGCCCTCGCCGTGCCCGGTTCGCAGGAAGTCGCTCGCCAAGCCATCGACGAAGGCCTCGATAAGGTCTTCGATGAAGCTGGTTTCCAATGGCGCGAAGCCGGCTGCAGCATGTGTCTGGCGATGAATCCGGATCAGCTTTCCGGGAACGAAATCAGCGCCAGCACTTCGAACCGCAATTTCAAGGGCCGCCAAGGCTCCCCCACTGGCCGAACGCTTTTGATGAGCCCTGCCATGGCCGCCGTCGCCGCCGTGGAAGGTAAAGTAACCGACGTGCGCGAACATTTGGAGAACTAAAATGGCAGGCGAAATCATTAGCCAAGTCACCGGCCCCGGCATCCCGCTGCGCGGCAACGACATCGATACCGATCGCATCATCCCCGCGCGGTTTCTCAAGTGCGTCACCTTCGACGGCATTGGCGAGCACGCCTTTGCTGACGACATCAAAGGCCTCGTCGCCAAGGATGAAACCCATCCCTTCGCCGACGCCCGATTCGCCAACGGCGCTATCCTTGTCGCCAACAAGAACTTTGGCTGCGGCTCCAGCCGCGAGCACGCCCCGCAATCCCTCAAGCGCTGGGGCATCCGCGCCATCATCGCCGAGAGCTACAGCGAAATTTTCCACGGCAACTGCGTCTCCCTTGCGGTCCCTTGCTTCACTGCTGACCATGCCACCTGCGCCAAGCTGCAGGACGCCATCGAAGCCGATCCCGCCGCCGAACTTTCCATCGACGTTGCCGCTGCTACCATCACCGCCGGCGGCGAAACCATTTCATTGGAAATCCAACCCGGCGCCCAAGGCCAATACCTTGACGGTTCCTGGGACGCCCGCGCGGGTCTCCTCGAAAATCTCGAAGCCGCTAGAACCGTCGCCGAAAAACTCCCGTACGTTTCCAATTACGCGTAATGCGCATTTATCATAATCCTCGCTGTTCCAAAAGCCGGGAGGCAAGGCAACTCTGCGAGGATGCCGGAGTGGAGCTGGAGATTGTGGAATACCTAAAGACGCCACCGGATGAGGTGGAATTAAAGGAATTGCTGGGCAAACTGGGATTGAGAGCTCATGAGGCCATTCGTGCTAAGGAAGAGGTGTATTCCCAACTCAGACTCTCTCCGGATTCCAAAGAAGAAGAACTGCTCGCGGCCATCATAAAATATCCAATCCTGCTGGAGCGCCCAATTGTGGTTAAAGGTAAGCAGGCAGTGATCGGTAGGCCTCCTGAGACTGTGAAAGAATTGTTCTAGGAAAGAGGTAAACCTCTTTGCTGCCCAAAGGGAAACTTGCTCCAATCTCCCGGAGTGTCCACACTAGCCACCTCCATGAGGTACTTGTTTTTTTGCTTCCTGTGGCTGTTTTCGGTAAACGCTGTTTTTTCGAAAGATAAGCCAAACATCCTTTGGTTAATCACCGACAACTGTAATTTGGATTTTGGATGCTTCGGGCGGCAGGGGGTGCACACGCCTAGTCTAGATAAACTGGCGACGCAGGGGGTGCGATACACGCGGGTATTTGCGACCGCGCCGGTTTGTGCCCCCAGCCGTTCGGCTTTCATGACCGGCATGTATCAGACCTCGGTTAACCTGCATCACTTTCCTGATCACCGGGATGATGGCTTTAGACTCCCCGAAGGTGTGCGGCCATTGACTCACCGGTTGAAGGACGCAGGTTATCTGACCGGCTCCATCAAAAAAATGGGCGATCAAGTCGTGGGCTCTGGTAAGCTCGATCTTAATTTCGTGAATGAAGGCAAAATTTTTGAGAGTACCAACTGGGATGAAATCAAAAAGGGTAAGCCCTTCTTTTTACAGGTGAACACGCCGGAAGCGGAGTACGATATTTACGATTTTCGCACGAACCGTCCCGAGCGCATCAAGTGGTGGGGCGAGGAGGAGCACGTGCAATATGCTAAGCCGGAATCGGTCGTGCCGCCGGCTTATTTTCCTAAGCATAAAACCTCCAACGAGGAATGGGCACGTTACCTGAACTCCGTTTCCAACATGGACCGCCGCGTGGGCATTGTGTTAGCGGAGCTGGAAAAGGAAAAGCTGCTCGACGATACGATTATCATTGTCTTTGGCGACAACGGTCGCGTGGATCATCGTAGTATCCATTGGGTATACGATACCGGATTGCACGTGCCGATGATCATCAAGTGGCCCAAGAATTATCCTGCGCCCGAAGGCTTCAAGCCCGGTACGGTGAATGAAGAAGTGATCAGCCTGCTCGACCTCACCGCCACCACGTTATCATTGGCCGGCGTGCCGCGGCCGTTGGGTATGCAGAGCCGCGTGTTTCTCGGAAAAGACCGTGATCCTCAGCGCCGTTACGCCTTCAGCGCGCGCGATCGCGTGGATGATGTGCAGTTCCGCCTGCGATCGGTCCGCGGTAAGCGTTACCATTACATCCGCAACTTCCAACCCGAGATCAACTTCGGCACCTACGTGAATTTTTATAAGGAGAAATGTTTCCCCGTGCAGCAGGTCATGCGTGACCTGTACAAAAAAGGCAAACTTGACCCACACCTACGCCCGCTCTTCACCGAGTTTCGCCGCGAATACCTCTACGACACTGAGGCCGACCCCAACGAACTTAACAACCTCATCGATTCCACCCGCCCGGAACATCTGCAGGCCCTCACCGAAATGCGCGCCGCGCTCGACACTTGGATCACCGAGACCGGCGATATGGGATGGAAAAAAGAACCCCCTGAGAAAATAGAAAAATTCCGTGCCGTCATGTACGACTGGTTTGGTGCCCCTGACTGGTATCCCTATAAGCCAAAACATTCCTCATCAGCTTTGGAAAAGATTAATCAGGGTCGTATTATCAAAGACTAATAAAAAAATGAACCGATTCTACATTTTCTTTAGTTCCATATTCTTGTTTGCCACTTTGGAAGGCAAACAGCCTAATTTTATTCTTTTTATCACCGATGACATCTCTTGGGATGACCTTGGTTGTTACGGTAGTAAAGTAGCGAAGACGCCGCATTTGGATCAGATGGCGAATGAGGGGATGTTGTTTCATGGGGCCTACTTGAGCATCAGCAGTTGTTCGCCGAGTCGTTGCAGCATTATCAGTGGGCGGTATCCGCACAACACAGGTGCAGCGGAATTACATACGGAACTACCGGCCGATCAGCCGGTGTTCCCCGAGGCGTTGCAGGTAGCCGGGTATTACACGGCAATCTCTGGTAAGCATCATATGGGCAAGGCGGTGAATCGTGGGTTCGATAAGGTTTCCGGCGGCAAAGGTCCGAGCAAGTCGGCGGACTGGGTGCCAATGTTGCAGGAGCGGCCGAAGGATAAACCGTTCTTTTTCTGGTTCGCTTCTAGCGACGCCCATCGCGGCTGGGCGCTCAACGACAAGGCGCCGTTATACAAGCCCGAGGACATTGAGGTGCCACCGTATCTCTACGACGGCCCGGTTACCCGCACGGATCTCGCCCAGTACATGCATGAGGTGAGCCGTACGGATTATTACATGGGCCAACTGCGCGCCGAACTGAAACGGCAGGGCATCGAGAAGGACACCTACATCATTTACATGACCGATAACGGCCGGCCGTTTCCGCGTTGTAAGACTCGTCTTTATGATAGCGGCATTCGTACACCCTTCCTCATTGCGCGGCCCGGCACCATTGCGCCCTCAGAGACGCACTCGCTAATCAGCAGCATCGATATTAGTGCAACAATATTGGAACTGGCCGGGGCCAAGAAAGACCAACGCATCCAAGGCGTGAGCTTTGCTTCCGTCTTGGAAGATCCCAAGAGCAAGACACGCGACTTTATTTTTGCTGAACACAACTGGCACGTTTATCAGGCGCACGAACGCATGGTTCGTTTCGGGAACTTTCTCTATATCCGGAACAATTTCCCCAACCAGCCCAACCTTTCTTACGAATCGGATGACCACTACCCTGCGGGACTCGAGCTTTGGCAGGCTCATGCCGCAGGCAAAACCAACCCCAAGCAGTGTCAGCTATTCGCCAACCCTTGTCCTCCTGAGGAACTCTTCCAAGTCAACGAAGACCCGCATCAACTGAGAAACTTGGCAGACGACCCCAAGCACGCGAAGACCCTCAAGCAAGCACAAGCACTACTCACCGAATGGACCAAGCAGACGGGGGATTCCATCCCAGCCAACCCAACTCCCAACCGGCACGATCCGCCCCGCATCGAAGACGGGAAGATCCTGCCTCCCGGAAAGGCAAAAACAAGAAACCCTCACGCTGAGATGCCTGGAGTTTCCAACAACGCCACGAAGATCAATCATCCGGGCCCAGTCAGGGAATAAATGTTGAGGCGTGGCTGCGCGTGGTTAGTGGACGGTGAAATCCGCCCGCATCAGACGCCAGTGGCCGGGGAAGGTGCAGATGAGGGTTTTCTCCCCTTTTTCTTGGGCGAGGTAGACGAATTCCTTCTTCTCCATCGGCCCGATCAGGGTGCTGTGGGCCAGCACTTTGGCGGCTATACCGCGGTTATAGCGGGGCACGTAGGAATTTTGTTTGGCTTCGAGGCTCGCGGCGGTTTTGTCGCAGAAGTTTCCAATAACGTCGGTGTCGGACTTGTTGATCACCAGCGCATTGTGCTGGGTGCCGCCGGTGGAGGCGTTGCTCTGGATGCGAAAGATGATGATGTCGCCCTGCTTGATGTGTCCGAGCTTTTTCTGGTTGGCGGCATCAAAGATAAACTGCATCTGATCGTTGATGGTGGTGGTGATGATCGTTGACTTGGCGCGCACGGACGCGTGAATGGGTTTGTCTTTCAGGCCGACAATCATCACGGGGAGATCCAAGGCAACCTGAGCATCTGCTACGCAACAGGATTTTTTGTAGCCTGGAAATGCCGTGAATGGTTTGTCCAAATGCAGGGCGGTCATGAAGATGTTGAGTTCGACCGGCTGCAGGCTAGCGCTCTTGAGGCTGCCGTACACATGAACGGTCATAGCCGGGTCGATGTCAGGGATTTCAGCAAAGAGCGTTTTTCCGCCGTTCAGTAGGTGCGCGGATTTTACCGTTAGTATATCGTGCCCTTCCTGATCGGGCGATTTGACTGAAAACTCCGGCGATCCGTATGCGTTGGAGTATTTGTAATTCCACTGCTGCGCGAACAGATTTTGAATGTCCTGCACCGAATCGGCATCGAGTGGTTCGTCGAAGGTTAGTTTTACCCCGTTTTGGTGGACGCGGAAAGACATGGGGTAATGCGCGGGTTTCACGGTGTAACGAATCCGTTGCAGGCATCCGTCTGACACGGCGTACGTCCCCCATCCGTCATGGCCGACCACATAAACCTGACCATCCACCGGGCTCGCTTCACCGTACCGCAGGCCGCTGATGAAATTGCCTTCCATCGGAATCACCGCGCCTTGAAAACGTTTAGCGCCGACCGGTTTGTCGCGCAGAACGATCATGCTGGAGCAGGCGCCGTAGGAAAGGCACAGCATTTTATTGCCCAACGGACCAAACTTCGAGGAACGCACTGTGGCAAAACCGCCTGTGGAATTATCGATGCCACGCGGGATATACACGAGGGCGGGGTCCAGCAAACCGCGGATTTGCTCCAGCGATTTGTGTTCGCGGGAGTTGGGCCGATAGACATCGTCGCCTTCATGATGTTCGAAGATCGCCGAGGCTGGTGTCCAGTCACCTTCCTGTGGGGCGGACCAGACGCGGTCTCCGTGCGTCACGCCGATGCCCATGGCTGTGCGGGTGGCGGGTGACAGAAGGGTTACGGTGTTGTTGTATAGTTTTTTCACGCCGCCGGCGGTGACGTAATAGAACGCACCCTGACTGTCGCGTGGGGCGCCCGCGTGTACGTTCCGGTGCATGGGGACAAAAGCCTGATTGACGCGCTCGACGAAATCGAATTCCTCGTCGCCGTTTAGATCGTGCAGGGCGATCAACTCGGCTTTGTCGCCTGCATATAAAACGCCGTCATGAAAGGTGAGGCCAAAGGGCGAGTTAAGGCCGGCGATCATGCGCTTCCATTTCACCTGTCTCAAATCATGATCAATGCCGGACACTTTCCAGATATCGCCAAACATCGTCGCCACATACGCCTCGCCTTTCGGGTTGAATGCGATGCCGGACAAAACCATAGGCGACTTGTACGGGTTGACGATGGGCACGGGCAGCGTGTCGATCACGTACGGAGTTTTATAGTTCTTGGGATCGGCCAGTTGACCATGCCCCACGAGAACGCGGTTCCACTGAGGCGCGGGACTACCTTTGGTCATGGCAGGGAGCGTGGGAGCGATGGCGTCGAGGGCTTTGGCGTGGCCGGTCATCGCGCGTTTGACCTTTGGTAAACGATCCGCACTACCGCGCCAGTAGCTCAGACTAAAACCGCGCGGGCTTTGGCTCGGGGCAATTCGAAGTTTGCCGGAACGATCGGCTTGCGCGTGGCGGATGCCGACGAGCAGGACGGCATCCCCGTCTTTCCAGCTGAGAAAGGTCGTCGTGCCGGATTGTTCCAGCGTGGCATCCTTCAGGGCGCTCAATAGGTAACTTAGCTCGCCGTGGCCTTTGGGCGCGTAGAAATGTTGCGACAACCACGCCTCGGCTCCTTGGCCATGTGCTTGATGAAATTCGAGCAGATGAGATTGTTCAACGGTGTAACTAAACACGGCGCTGGTTTCGTACCGGTAATGGCCGTTGAAATGCAGCTTCTGCTCGCCCCAACCGTTCTCTGCCAATGTGAATTGTGATTTGCCGACCACTTCGGCGGCGCGCGCGGTGGACATTCGATAGTCGTTGTAGTCCACCAACGCCTCGGCAAAGAATTGTCGCGGCACGGCCTGCTTCGCGTCGTACACCAGCATCAGGCCGGCGGCGCGGTCCAGATACAGTCCGTAAGACAGCCCATGGCCATCGACGTATTGGATGACATTGCCTTGCTCCATGGCATCGCGAACGTCAGTGCGCATGCCGTTTTTGTGGTAGGTGCCTGAGTGCCCGTGGAGATTGGCGTCCAGCCCGGGATAGGCCGGCACTATAGCTTTGCGGCGATCGGGGTTCTCCAAATAGAAGCGTCCTTGTCGGGCATAGAATTGATGGAGCTTAGGTTCATACTCAGTGTGGTTCCGGTAGAGGCTGGCCTCCTTACCCTGATAAATATTCAGATAAGGATATGCAACCGCTGGTTGCCGAGCCGGGGTTTCGCTGCCGCCCTTAATTAAATGCGTTTCGGCCAACAACGCGAGGCGTTTGCTCTTATCGGCCGCGGGCATGAGCACCATTTGGTAATCATCCGCAGGGGTCGCCGAAGCAAACACCTCCGCCGGCCGGCCGCGATGCGGATCGCCTTCACGCAGGTGGGTGTCCTCGGGGATTTGATAATCCCGAAAGAAATCGACATCGACGCCGCCCTTGGGAATACGGTCTTCCAGACGCAATGCCCATAAGATCCCCTGCAATGCCAGTCGGCGGGCATTGGGATTCTTGAACGTATCTGCGCCACAAGTGCTGGAATAAACCGTGCGGCGGGGTTGCTCTGAGAAAATGACCGTCGGCTGCACTTCGGGCAGATGTTTTTTGTGATCAAAAATCTTGCGCGCTTTGCCGTGCATCAGTGCCGTGAAATCGTATCGGTCTTTGCCCGGTTCATTGAGCAAAATGTAAAGGTGCCGCGGGTCCGGATAAGGTTTCACGCCCCGGAGAATTGGGTGCTCGGTCTGCTGCGCGTCCTGATAGATGTCGGTCAGCATTCCGTCTTTTGGGCTGCCGCCGTGGTGACCGCCAAACTTGTGCTTCCACATGCGACATAGTTGCGGGCCTTTATGCGTCCAGCCCTGCGTTCGCAGATAGTCCGCGTTCGGAGCCTCTTTACTGAAGTTAAAGCCGTGGTTAGCGGTGCGAAAGCCAACCAACGGTTTGCCGCTGTCCAAGTATTTTTGGAACTGCATCGCGGTCTCTTTAGTGAGGTATTTGGATCGGGTAAACACGACGAGCAAATCCGCGCGCTCCAGCAGATCAAAACCGGTGAGACCTTCTTTCACGCGGCTGTCGATATTGCCCTCACGATCCAGTGAGTAGCTAATGGAAACCGTGAATCCGTGCCGTTTATTCAGTATTTCCGCCAGCATCGGCATGCTGTAAAATGCGCCATACTCGGCCTCGGCAGCGAAGAAATGCACGTAAGGTTCCCCCGTCTTGCCTCGGAGAAATGAAATGTCCGTCCGCTTTTCCAATGTGTCGAAAAATGCCGTGCGCTCCCGAGCCGCACCCTGGTCGCAAAGGATCAAAAAGGCTAACAATAGGAGGAGACGTGGCTGGATCATGCGGATTCGGTTGTGATTGGCGAAATATTTTTGAGTTACGTGGAGGTCAGTATACTACAGAGGTAAAGCGGCTCTAGGAAGAAAACCGAATTTTGGATTGGGTGTTCTCTCTATGTATCTGAGGTTAATAGGAGAGCGCTCGTACTTCCTCAATTGTTAATGCCCGCTCAAACACCGCCGCTTCATCCAGTCGTCCTTCCCAGTTGGCTTGATTATCGTGGCGGCCGCCGAGGAAAAGCGACTGGACGGGCAGTGGCGCGGTAATCTTGGCTTCGATTTGAAGTTTGCCGTCGAGGTAGATTCGGGCGGTGTCGCTATTACGAACGAGGGTAGCGTGGTGCCAGGTCCAGCGTGGAGCAACGGTCTTGCCGGTGAAGATTTTTTCGCCGCTACGGAAGATGAGCTGGCCCTTGGCGTTGAGGCCGAGAGATTCGCCAGTGCCTAGGGCGTGATTGCGGCCGCGGCTGAACATCCAGCCAAGCACCTCGCGCGAATCATTGGGCATACCATTCCAAAACCAGAGTGAGGCGGTATAACTCGTGCCGAGCTTTGGCAGCCGAGCCTGCATGCGTTGGCCGACGAAATGGGCGGCGCGGTTGACTTGGCCGGGCGTGAATTTTTCCGAATGCGGACCGGCGAGCTGGTATGCGACCTGGATTTCGTAAATGCCGTCGTGCCGGTTCATTTCGTCCTCAGCGCGTGGGCCAGCAAATTCATCGAAGCGCCACCAGGCGCTGGGCTTCAGCTTGGCAATTGCCTCGGCCGCCGGGCCATGTGGGGTGACGGGTACTCGGCGGGGTTTGCCGGCGACTTTCTCGAGAAGTTGAATGCACGCCTCGGCGATGCGCGGCTCGGCGTTGGACTCCAGACCGGCCGTGCGGGCGGCCCAGGTGTTGTAGCCGCCGAGCGTGTGTTGTTCAGGCGGAGGGATGTAGCCTTCGGAGCCGTTGGCGAGATCAAAGGTGATGGTGGTGCCGAGCGGGCTAACGGCTTTCTGTTTCAAGCCGGTGAGTGCGTAGACTTCGTTGGGAATACCCGTGAGGCCGATGTCGCCGATGCGAATGGCCTGCAGACAGAGTGTGGCCTCGGGGCGTTCGTGCAGGAAGATTTGTTCGCGCGCATAAATCTCCGGCTGCGTCTTGGGCAGACCTTCGGTCTTGGCGACGATGCCGCGCGCCCACTCAAGCATCTGCGCGTCCGGCGCGCGAAACTTCAGCGGCAGATCCGTCTGCGCCATGGCTAGCGTGGCCGTGCGGTCGTATTTGATTTTCTTGTAGGCGGCGAGCGCCTTCTTCACCAGCGCATCGGTGTAATCCTCAATCTTCGGATTCTCCAGCGGCCGCTTGGTATAATCGCGCCGCCAAATATCGCCGCTGCAGCCGTGCCCTAGCGCGCTAACGAATGGCGGATGCAACGTCTCATTTTGTGGCAACGTGAGCGCTATCTCCAGGCGGTTATTGAACATCCCAAAATAATCGGCGTTCAGCCCTTTTACGCCGCTGAAGTAATGCATCGAAAAATTACTGAGCACCGCAATCGGTCGGCCTTTGAGCGATTGAAAACTGATCAGCGAGAAATCCGGATCTTCCGGGCCGGTTTCGCCGATAACATCGTCCCAGTTGTTACCCGCATGCATTGTCGCGCGCACGGTGGGATTGCCGAAGGGATCCATGCGCACGCGATCGGGTCGGAGCACCCAGCGGCGCAGCGCGGTGAATTCATTGGCATCAAACACCGCCGCGCCCACCTGCGCCGGCTCGAGATTTTTTTGGGCAGTCGCAATCGCTTCGATGATCTTGCGCTTGAGCAGGAGCGGATACCGCGGATCCACACTCGTGCCGAGGCAACCCATACTTGCCGGTGCCGAGTGCGTGTGAGTGACGCAGATGAATTGCTTCGAGGCGGGGATGCCTGTGCGCTTTTTCACGGCCGCTTTCACATCATCCAAAAAATCCCGCGGCAACATGCAGCTGTCCACGACGACCATTGCCAGCTGTGTCTTCCCGTCATCGAGTACAATCGCCCGCGCGGTAATGCGTGAGCCGACCTCGCTCACTTCCCGTTGCCGCATCCCGCCATTGACGAGCACGGGTAATTCCATGGGCGTGGCATCCGCCGTATGCGCCCCCGCCCGCAGGGCGGCCTCTGAGGATTGAGGTGTTAGCGACAGAAAGAGAACGGCAAGGCAGGAGCAAATCGTTTTCATAGCGTGCCAAAATCCAACCTCGCCGTGGGAATTTGCGCAACTGCAAAGCATCGGTCTTGATTTGTGCCGATGAACGGGCTTTCATCGGGCATGCCAAGTCGCCGTTGGGTTTGTTTGTTATTGGTATTGGGCGTATTGTCCACGTCGTTTGCTGCGGAACTCAAGGTGCCGTCGCAGTTCGCTACCATCCAGGCCGCGATCGATGCGGCTAAAGCGGGCGACACTGTGTGGGTGGCCGCGGGCGAATACCGCGAGCGTCTGAAGATGAAGCCTCGCATCACCGTGCGCAGTGTGGGCAAGGACGCTAAGGGCAAGCTGGGCTTGGCGCGGGCCGAGGCGACGATTCTGAACCACCCGCAAGGCGAAGGGCCAGGCGTGTTGATGGCCGAAGATGCCGTGCTAGATGGATTCACGATCACCGGTGTAGGCCGTTATGACGAGGCGCTTTGGAAGAAACATCATGCCACGCAGGGCAATGACCAGCCGCACGAACACATTGGCGCGGCCGGCACGGCGGGCGTTGAGGTGCGGCACACGTGCGTGGTGGCGAACAACATCGTGCATCACATCGGCTATACCGGCATTGGCATCACAGGAGCGAAAGGGCGAAAAGTCGCACCGCGAATCTTGGGAAATAGTTGCTATCGCAACATGGGCGGCGGTATCGGTGCGATGCGCGGGGCGACGGCGCTGATTGAGGGGAACACCTGTTTCGAGAATTTTTATGCCGGCATCGGGCACAACGGCGCGAGCCCGCAGGTAATCGGCAATACCTGCCACTCCAACATCCGCGCAGGTATCGGCATCAGCGAAGGTAGTTCGCCGACGGTGAAAGGTAATCGTTGCTACAAAAATCGGCGCGCAGGCATTGGTATCCGATCCGGCAAAGACACGCGGCCGTTGGTTGAGGACAATGATTGTTTTGAAAACGACATGGCCGGTATCGGCGCGGAGGAATACGCGCGTCCAATTATCCGCGGCAATCGTTGTTTCAAGAACAAGCTTGCCGGGATTGGCTGCCGATTGCATGCGGTGGCCGAGATTCTCAAGAATGTCTGTCGCGAAAACCGGGCTTCGGGCATCGGCGTGGATGGCGCTGAGGCGGTGGTGCACGATAATCAAGTGATCAACAACGCGCTGGCAGCCTTGGGCATCCGCAAAGGATCGAAGGTGACGCTCACCGGCAACACGCTCCGGCGTGAGGGGGGCATGCCGCCGCTGGTGGCGGTGCTGGAGCAGTCCACAGTGGTGATGGAAAAGAACGTGTTACACGGCGGCGGTGTGGCAGGCGTGTTGTTGCAGGGCACGGGGTCGATTTCCGGGAATCAATTTCACGGCAACGGGCCGCGTCGCGGTGGGCCGCCGAATTTTGCCGTGTGGGTGCGCGCTGGGTCCACGGTGGATTTTGAAAACAACACAGTGAACCGTTGGCGTCACGCGGTGCATGCCAGTGAGGCTCAAAGCGTGAAAGCCAACGGCAATCAAATCAGCCAATTCCTGGGCACGGGCATCGTCATTCAAAATACCAGGACCCCGGCCGAGGTTATGGGGAACACGGCGTGGTCTGCCGATCCCAAATCGCAAGCGGTGACGATCACCGGTGCGCTGGGCAAGGTGACCGACAACCAAGTGAAGCCAATGAAAAAAAAGGTGAACGAATGAGACCACTTGTATTGGCATGGATCGTCAGCGTGCTGGTGTTTGCGGCGCCGGCGGCGGAGCGTTTGAATGTGGTATTCTTCCTGATCGATGACCTGGGATGGACGGATCTGGGGTGTTACGGGAGCGATTATTATGAGACGCCGCATGTGGATCGGTTGGCGAAAGAGGGCATGCTGTTCACCGACGCGTACGCGGCGAGCTGTGTGTGCTCGCCCACGCGCGTGAGTATTCTGACCGGAAAATATCCGGGCCGTCTGCACATCACGCACGCGATTCCGATTCAAGGCGCGGAACGGATTAAGGAACCGCTGCCGTTGATTGAAGCAATTTATAAAAAAAACCTGCCACTGGAAGAGTTTACTGTCGCCGAAGCACTTAAGGCGGGCGGGTACACTACAGCGACGATGGGTAAGTGGCATGTGTGCTGGGATCGTGAGTTTTACCCAAAGCATCAGGGGTTCGACCTTAATGTGGGAGGCAACAACATGGGTAATCCGGGTAATTATTTTTTCCCTTACAACGGCAAGTGGCGTATGACGCGCAAGCATCCGTACACGCACTGGAACACGCTACCTAATGGCAAGCCGGGCGAGTATCTTACGGATCGGCTTACGGTGGAGGCCGAGGAGTTCATCGAACAAAACAAAGAGCGCCCGTTTTTTTTGTACCTGTCGTATTATTCGGTGCACACGCCGTTGCAGGCGCCGAAAGAGCGCGTGGCAAAATACGAAAAAAAACCGAAAGGCGAGCGGCACAGAAATGCTACATACGCGGCGATGGTGGAAAGCGTGGATCGCTCTGTGGGAAGGGTCATGGCGCGATTAGAGAAACTGGGGTTAGCGAAGAATACGGTGGTGATTTTTACATCGGATAACGGTGGGCACGGACGGATCACTTCGCATCAGCCATTGCGTGGCAACAAGGGCAACTTTTACGAGGGCGGTATTCGTGTGCCGTTGATTGTGAAATGGCCCGGCGTGATCAAGCCCGACTCGACCTGCAAAGTGCCGGTAATCAGCACGGATTATTATCCTACGCTACTGGCCATGACCGGCCAACCCGCCCGGCCCAAGCAGCACGTGGATGGCCGCAATCTTTTGCCGCTCCTTAAGCAAACCGGAACTGTGAAGCGCGAAGCGCTTTACTGGCATTACCCCAACTACATCGGTGCGGGCCATCCGGGCGGTGCGCGACCGTGTAGTGTGATCCGTAGTGGCGACTGGAAACTGATTGAGTCATTCGAAACCAACCGTTTGGAACTCTTTAACCTCAAAGAAGACCTCGGCGAACAAAATGATCTCGCGGCAAAAATGCCCGCAAAGGCTAAGGCGCTGCAGCAGCAATTGGCGGCTTGGCGCGCCGAGGCCAAGGTGCAAATGCCCCAGCGCAATCCGGATTACAAAGCGGGCGAATGATCCATTTGTTGTTCATTATAGTGGGGGTGCTGCTTACCCATCCCGTGGAGGCGGCGAAGCACCCGAATGTTCTGATGATTTCGGTCGACGACATGAACGACTGGACGAGCGTGTTAGGCGGTTACGGGGGCAAGGTGCACACGCCTAACCTTGAGCGACTAGCCAAACGCGCCGTGAATTTCACCAACGCCCACACGGCCTCGCCGGTGTGTTGCCCGAGCCGCACGGCGCTACTGCTGGGCCGGCGGCCATCCAGCACGGGCATCTACAACAACGGCCAATGGTGGCGGCCGCACCTGCCCAATGCGGTGTCTTTGCCTATGTGTTTCCGGCAAAACGGATATCGGGCGTTCGGTGCGGGCAAGGTGTTTCATCATACCGCCGGGTTTAATCCGCCCGATCAGTGGGATGATTTTCATCGGCTGACCTTTCGCGATGATCCATGGTTCCGCGGGCATCGACTCAATTATCCTTGGTCCAAGCCCACGCCGAATCCCAAGGGCTATCCGTTCAGTGGTATGACCGGAACGCCGTATGAAGGGGATTGGGGGGTAATTCCAGGATTGGCCGAGGCGGATTACGACGATGCTAACACGGTCGATTACGCGATCAACGTGCTCGGGCGCAAACAGGATCGACCTTTCTTCCTGGCGTGCGGCATCTTTCGTCCGCACCTACCGTGGTATGCGCCGCAACGGTTTTTCGATCTGTATCCTTTAGCGGATATCCGACTGCCTGAGACGCGGGCGAATGATCTTGAAGACATTCCCGCCGAGGGCCGTGCCTTGTCGGCCCGGCGACGGAATGAATTTCTTCACATCAAGAAACACGGCAAATGGAAAGAAGCGATCCGCGCGTACCTGGCCAGCATCAGTTTTGCCGATGCCCAACTGGGCCGAGTACTGGATGCGCTGGAGCAAAGCCCGCATCACCGGAATACAATCATTGTCTTTTGGTCCGATCACGGCTGGCATCTGGGCGAAAAAAATCACTGGCACAAAAGCACGCTCTGGGAGGAGGCTACACGTATTCCGTTTCTCATCTCCGCACCGGGCGTGACGCTCGGCAATACGAGCTGCTCGCTGCCGGTGGATACGCTCAGCATCTATCCCACGCTGCTGGAATTATGCGGACTCAAGCCGGTGGCTGGGTTGGATGGCCCAAGCTTAGTGCCGCTTCTGAAAAACCCGGACGGCCCATGGGCGACTCCGGCGATCACGGAATTTCAGCGCGGCCAATGCGCCGTGCGTACGGACCGGTATCGTTACATTCGGTATGCTGACGGCACCGAGGAACTGTACGATCACATGCGAGACCCGCAGGAATGGACCAACATCGCCGGAGTCGAAGCCTCGCGGCCTGTAATCGCGGAATTAGCCCGGTGGATTCCCAAACACTTTGCCCCCAACGCGCCTTCCAAGAAGGCCTATCATTTTGATCCGCACACCTATGGCTGGACCTTGCGAAAGGAGGAAGCCCGAAAATGAACCACATGAAAAGACTCATTCTTTGTACCGTTGCACTCGCCTTCGGGGATTTCGTGTCGGCTGCTGCGCCGAACATTTTGTTTATTGTGTCCGAGGATAACGGGCCGGAGATGGGTTGCTACGGCACGCCGATCCGCACGCCGCATCTCGATCGGTTGGCGCGGGAGGGCACGTTGTTTCGCAATGCCTACGTGCCGCAGGCGGGTTGCTCGCAATCGCGCGCGGCTTTTTTAACTGGATTGTACCCGCACCAAAACGGCCAGATCGGTCTGGCGACATGGGAGTACTCGATGTATTCGGGCAAGATTCCCAATGTCGTGAAAACGCTCAAGCAGGCAGGGTATCGCACGGGCATGATCGGCAAGCTACACATCAAGCCGAAGGACGCGTTCCCGTTTGATTTCAAGGCCATCCCGAGTTCGAACTTTGCCCGCAAAGACATGGCGGCGTACCTGAAACACGCCGGTGCGTTCATGCGGGCGGGCGGGCAGCCTTTTTATTTACAGGTCAATTTTCCGGACGCTCACCGGCCGTTTATCAAGCAGGTGGACCAAATCCCCGCGCGACCATTGACCGGCAAGGAGGTGCAGGCCTTGCCGTACATGGGCATTAACCATCCCGAGTTACGCCAGCAAACGGCGGATTACTACAACTGCATGATGCGATTGGACACGTACATCGGGCAGCTGCTCGCCGTGCTGGACCAATCTGGTCGCGCGCGGGACACGGTAGTGGTGTACATCGGCGATCATGGTGCGGATATGCTGCGCGGCAAGCGGACCTCCTACGAGGGTGGCCTGAAGGTGCCGATGATTATTCGCTGGCCGAACAGTCGGCCCGACCAGCGTCGGGAGGAACTGGTGAGCACACTCGATTTGTATCCGACTTTCTGCGATATCGCCGGCGCGCGCATCCCCGGCACGCTGGCCGGTCGTTCCCTCAAGCCGCTGGTGCACGGGCAACAGCCGGTGTGGCGGCAGTATCTCTTCACCGAGTTTCATGTGCACTCCAACCACAATCCTTGGCCGCAACGCACAGTGCGTGATGCACGGTTCAAGCTGATCTACAACCCGGTCGCCGGGGAGGAGAACCCCGGGTATGCCTTTACCATGGGCAAAAAATTCTTTGCCGCGCCGGAAGCGGAACTGCTCGCCGTGGCCACCGATCAGGTACGCGCGGCTTATGCGCTGATGAAAAAACCGCCCCTCTACGAGTTGTACGATCTGAAGGCGGACCCGTTTGAATTCAACAACCTCGCCGACACACCCGCACATGCTGCCACGCAGGCTCGACTGGTCGCGGCATTGAAGCAATGGCAGGTGGACACGGGTGATCCCCTTCAGTCGCGCGCCGTGGCTCGTCGGTTGTTCCACCTAATCCGCGATGCCGGCACTGCGCAGCGCCGGCCGCTGAATTACAAATCATTCATGAAACTCAAATGATCGCGCGTACCTTGGCCATCCTGTTTTTGGGCGCCTCGCTGCAGGCGGCGGACCGGCCGAATGTGTTGTTCCTGGTTGTGGACGATCTTCGCGCGAGCGTAGGGGTTTTCGGCGACAAACTGGCGGTCACACCGCATATTGATGCACTCGGCGCACGAGGTACGGTGTTCGCCAATGCGCATTGCCAAATCGCCATTTGTAACCCCTCCCGTGCCTCGGTGATGACGGGCATGCGGCCGGATACGATTCGTGTGTGGGGATTGAAGAAACATTTTCGCGAGGAAAAGCCCAAGGTCATCACGCTGCCACAGTGGTTTAAGCAGCATGGGTATCATACGCATTCGATCGGTAAGATTTATCATGGCTCCGGCAAACCTTCGACTGATCCTCCCTCGTGGTCGGGCCAGCCGGAATTCGATCACTGCGAAAAGATCGATCAATATCTGTTGCCTAAAAACCGCACAGGCGGCAAGGCGGCGGGCGCGGAATCGTCGCCGAGTGCGGATAGCGATCATCTCGACGGCAAGGTAGCTGAGGCTGCGATTCAGAAGCTGCGATTGCTCAAGCGTACCCGTCAGCCCTTCTTCCTCGCAGTAGGTTTTCGCAAACCGCACATGCCGTTTTCTGCTCCGGCCAAGTATTGGGCGCTGTACGATCGCGCGAAGCTGGCGCAGCCGATCAATCCGCGGATGCCCCAAGGCGCTCCGGCCATCGCCGCGCATCAATGGCCCGAGGCACGGGGCTATACGGACATCCCTAGGCAAGGCGCCATAACCGCCGCCAAGGTCGCCGAACTGCGGCACGGCTATTACGCGGCTACTTCATTCATGGATGCGCAGGTTGGCCGCGTGGTGGGTGAACTGAAGCGACTCGGCCTGGATCGCAATACAGTCATCAGCCTGTACAGCGATCACGGCTTTCACATCGGCGAACAAAATCTTTGGGGCAAACTCACCAACTACGACCTTGGTACGCGCGTGCCGTTGCTCATCGTGGCTCCTCAGCAAAAGACTCGCGGCCGCGTGATCCGGCAGGCGGTGGAGTTGCTGGACATTTACCCCACTCTCACTGAGCTGTGCGGACTGCTCAAACCAGATGGGCTTGCTGGCCAAAGCCTCGCGCGCCAGCTCGATCACCCAGAGCCCACCAAGAATTTTGCCTTGTCCCAATTTCCACGGCCGGTGGATTACAATTTTAAATCCGCTCCGCCCAAATCGATGGGCTACAGTATCCGCGATGACCGTTATCGACTGACGCAATGGATCGATTTCGCGAGCGGCAAAGTGTTGGCCGAAGAGTTTTACGATTACACCGTGCCCCGGCCCGAAAGCAAAAACCTGATCGACCATCTGCAATCAGCCACCTCCATTGCGGGTCTGCGTCCGAAGCTGGCGGCCTTCATCAAGGCGCGGCCTTAGACATGAGGTTGCAATAACTGCTGCGAAGTGACATGCTCTTCGCTGGATATACTGATTGTGGAATGATGCGCGCGGCGGTTTTCATTTTTCTTGGGGCACTCACTGCCCAAGCGGCAGTGGATGAAGCCGGTTTCCGGAAAACCGTTGTGCCGTTTCTCGAGAGCTACTGCCTGGACTGCCACGACAACGAAACGCAGGAAGGTAAGTTGTCGCTGGAAGACATCCGGCCGACGATGACCGAGGGCGCGCTGGAGACATGGCGGTTGGTGCAAGAGCAATTGCAGTTCGCCGATATGCCGCCGGCGAAGAAGAAGCAGCCGAATCCGGCCGAACGCGCGGCGGTGCTGGCGTGGATTCGCGGCGAGCTATTGAAGACACAGGAGCCGGGTGCGTTGGCGGAGGAGAAGCTGACGCAACCGCAGTTCGGTAACTACGTGGATCATGTCGCGCTTTTTGGTCAACGCCGCAGCCACGTGACACCTGCGGCTCCGCGCCTGTGGCGAATGCGCCCGGCGATTTACAACGCCACTATGCCGCGCCTGGGCGAGCGCATCACTGGTCTGGCCAATGGGTTGAACCTGAACGATGGCACGAACTTCAAGGATTTCTCGGCCGGCTATTTTCTCGATGAGGCGGCCACGGCCCCGTTGCTCGGTAACGCCAAGAAAATTGCCGAGGCCCTGACCGCACCCACCAGCAGAGATCGCCCGCTCAAAGTGCTGGTTACTGAAACGCCTCCCACGCAGCAGCAAGTGACTGATGGTATTCAGACCGCTTTTCGCAAGATCGTGGGGCGCGCGCCTACGGCGGAGGAGCAGGAACGTTTCGGGGCATTTCATAAGGCCTCCAGTAATACGGGCGGCCACGTGGCTGGGGCGAAGGCGTTGTTGACGGCGATTCTCCTGCAGCCGGAAGTGCTCTATCGCATGGAACTAGGCACGGGCGAGCCGGACCAACACGGTCGCGTGCGGTTGAGCTCGCGCGAGACGGCTTACGCGTTGTCGTACGCACTGGATGATCGGCCGGTGGATAGGCTGCTGGTGGCCGCGGATGAGGGGAAATTAAATACCGCAGCGGAAGTAGCCGCGGAGGTTCGTGCGCGTTTAGCTGATGAATCCCTGGCGCAGGATCGCAATCCGCGTGTCCTGCAATTCTTCCGCGAATATTTTCATTATCCCTTCGCGCGCGAGGTGTTTAAGGACGCGCCCGAGGGTGGGGTGCATCGGCCGGATTTGTTGGTGGCGGATTTGGAGACGACCGTGCGCGATGCGTTGCGCACGGATCGTGAGGTGCTCGCCACGCTGCTGAGCACGCGGCGGTTTTATGTGAACGCCAATTACAAGTCTGTTAAAAACAAGGGCGTGCAACTGGTGCAGGGCCACCACAAATGGTGGCCGTATCAGACCGCCTTTAACCTTCCGCCCGACTGGCGCTGGAACTTAACGGAGCAGCCACTGGAATTTCCTAAGGGCGAACGCGCCGGGGTACTCACGCACCCGGCCTGGCTCGCGGCGTGGAGCGGCAACTTTGAAAATCATCCGGTACAACGCGGCAAATGGATCCGCACTCATCTGCTGGGGGGCACGGTACCCGATGTGCCTATCGGCGTGGATGCCCGCGTGCCTGAGGCTGAGCATGTGACCTTTCGTAATCGCCTCAAGCAGGCTACTGCCGCCGCTGAATGTTGGCGGTGCCATCGCAAGATGGATCCGCTAGGCGTGACCTTCGAGCGCTACGATCATTACGGCCGCTATCAACGCCGTGATGCTGGCCAGCCCGTGGACGCTACCGGCTGGATCGATCGCACCGGCGTGAAGGAGCTTGATGGCAAACGCGTCAACGGCCCGGCCGAGTTGATGGCGGTATTGGCTCGGTCTGAGCACGTTGAGCAAGTCTTCGTCCGGCACGCCTTCCGCTATTTCATGGGCCGCAACGAAACGCTCGGCGACGCAAACACTTTGCAGGATGCGCACGTCGCCTATCGGAATAGCGGTGGCAGTTTTCGTGCATTGGTGGAATCCTTGCTCGCTTCAGACTCTTTTTTAATGCGACAATTACCTCAACAATCGAAGGATTAAGATGAACTTGAAACGCCGTGATTTCCTGAAGGCCGGCTCGCTGGGTGCGGGCGGGTTGATGCTGACGCAATTTGTGAATCAGCTGGAGGCAGCGCCCAAGGCTAAGCCGGCGCGGGTGTTGTTCTTTGTGCAGGGCAATGGCGTGTACCCGCGCGATGTGCAACCGGCGGGAATTGAGTTTCCCAAGACGCCGACGAAACTGGAGGATCGACCGCTGGACGGGCACGCGATGAGTCTGTCATTGGAGCCATTGGCGCCGTGGCTGAAGAAAATGACGATGATCCACGGCCTGTCTGGGCGCGTGGCGCGCGGCAGCCATAACATGGGCTTTGCCGCGCTTGGTTGTTGGCCGATGAAAAAGAAGGCGTACGGTGAGACCATTGACGTCGCCATGGCGCGTAAGCTCGGCGGCATTTATCCGCACATCGGTCTGGGTGTTTCGAACAAGGCAATGTCGATGACCTACAACCTCACGTCGATGACTCGCGGCAAGGCGTTGCCCACGCTGCTCAATCCGGTGCAGGCGTATGAGCGATTTTTCGCCGCCGGCGCGGCGGGGGCCGCCCGCAAGAATTTTGATGTAGATACCAATCTGCTCGATTTTCTCGCGGACGACGTGAAGCGGTTGCAGAAGCAACTCGACGGTTCGGAGCGGGAAAAGCTCGGTCGTTATCTCGAGGCGTTTGAATCCATGAGCAATCGTCAGGGCAAACTTGCGGCGATGTCCAAGCAGATCGCGGCGGCCGCCCCGAAGATTGACCCGAAGACCGGCCAGATTACCGAGACGAAAACCGGCCGCACCGGCGTGTTTGAACGCTTGGAGGCTCAGTTCGAAAATGCCGCGAGCGCGATGGTTGCCGGGCTAACGAATGTGGTGACCATGTCCGCCGGTGCCGGCCCGGATCGCATCGGAATTTCCTGCATGGCGAGTGAGTTGGGACTGAAAGGCGGTGACGGCTACATTGGTGCCCACGCTATCGGTCACGGAAATTACCAGCAATTCGCCGGAATCTCCGGTCCGGATTGCCATGCGCATATCCGCCGCAGGTGCTTGGAACAACTAGCCAAGTTCATCCGCCGGCTGGAAGCCGTGCCTGAGGGGGATGGCACGATGATGGACAACACGTTGATCGTGTACTTGTCCGATTCGGCTGAGGGGCATCATCCGGTGTGCCACGAGTGGCCGTTTATTTTGATCGGCGACCTCGGTGGACGGCTCAAGCTGGGCAACCGTTATCTGCGTTATCCGTGGTACGGCAATCAGGGTCACCGTACGATTGCCAATCTCTACCTGTCCCTGCTTCAAGCCGTCGGCGAACAACGCGACACATTCGGCGTGGCTGATTTTGGCTTGGCCGATCTCGATCAATCGGGACCGTTGGCGGAGTTGGTGGTGTAACATGCGGCGCGCGCTCTTCATCTTTGCCGCGCTTTTCACATGGTGTGGTTTTATTCATGCCGATCACCGGTCGGCCTTGGTGATCGCCAACCACAATTACGCCGCGGCGGAACTCAAGCTGGAGGCGCCGGATCTAAAGGCGGTGGTGGCGCGGTTGGAGCGGCATGGATTCCAGTGCACGGTGAAAAGCAATCTCGATAACAACGAGCTTAAGCGTTCGATCGAGGGATTTGCATCGCGCACCCCGGTACGTGGTACAGGGCTTGTTTATTTCATCGGGCAAGCTGCTCCGGGCGAATATCAGGGTAGTAAAACGCTGTGCCTGCTGGATACCAAATCCAAACCGGGCCGGGGCTTGGGGTTGGATTATGTGTTTGCGCAACTGCACGCCAAGGGCGGCAGTACACGGCAGCTCGTGGTGGTGGATGCGCCCAAGGTGGCCGCGCAGTCGATGGAATTTCCCGAGGGATGTTCGCTAGCTCTCGGCGATGGGGAAAAGGTTTTCAAGACACTGGGCAAAGCGTCCCAGGCCATTTCGCCGAGCAACAAGCTGGGACCGGGCCGGCAAGCCGGTGACGAATGGGTGGGGCCGCGTGGGATGGTTTATTGCTGGTGCCCGCCGGGGCGATTTGTGATGGGCAGTCCGGAGAATGAAACCGGCCGGCACGCCGATGAAACTCAGCGTGAGGTGGTCTTGGCTGACGGGTTTTGGATGGCGAAGTACGAATGGCCGCGCGCGTTATGGCGAGGTAGTCGGCATCGTGCGGCAGTAGATCGTCACAAGCTGCATCCGGTCAACATGGTCAGCCAATCAAAGGACACGCGCGACCGGGAGATTCGCCCGATGAATGCCTCCGCCCAGAAGCTGTTGCCGGCGGGTTGGGAGTTTGCCTTGCCGGGTGAGGATCAATGGGAGTACGCCGCGCGCACAGGCACAACGGGCGCATGGTCATTCGGCAGCAATGTAAAGCTACTGCCGCGCCACGCAAATTTTGCCGACAAGACCGCTTACGACACCGGCGGCATTTACACCAACCACGCTCATCGCACGCTGGCAGACGGCCACGCCGGTCTGGCTCCGGTGGGGTCCTTCGCGCCCAACGCTTGGGGCATTCATGACCTGCACGGCAACGTGGCCGAGTGGTGTGACAACGCCGTGATGCGCGGCGGCTCATGGGTGAGCACCCCGCAAAATTGCCGCACGGCCGCCCGCCAACCCATGGGCGACCGCGATCAGCGAAATTATCTCGGCGTGCGCCTCGTCATTCGCAAGCATCGCCCGGCGCCGTAAGTTTTCGTGGTCGAATCCTCCTTTGACGGCCCTTGTCGGCAGGCGCAGTGCTGCATGCGCGTAAGGAAAGGTTTTCACGGATGATTTTCAGATAAATTGTCGTCAGGCAATGGTGGACAATGGCACCAAGTAAAATCATATCGGTTTTCGAATCATATTGAATGAGGTGAAGTGAAGGGGGTACATTCGGCTGATGGAGCATTTGGCCCGCCAGACCATGCAACGGCGTACGTTTCTTAAAGGAGCGGGCGTGGCGTTGTTGTTGCCGCGGCTGGAAAGCTTGGGTCAGGCGGAGGAGGCGAAGTCACCGCGAAGGTTGCTGACGATTGTCAATCACCTCAGCTTCTACCAGCCGGAACTGATTCCGCAGAACAATGGTGGGTTTGTGAAGACACCGCCTTTGCTAAATCAGTTGTCCGATCACTTTGACCACCTGAAAATATTTAGCGGGTTGGACAACCCTGCTGTGCAGAATGGTTTCGGCCACACGCCTTGCGTGGGTGTTCTTTCCGGGTACTTCAACAAGCTGCACCGCAAGAACCGGCTATCGATTGACCAGGCCGTCGCCGATCTGATTGGTGGAGACACGCGTTTCAAGTCGTTGGTCTTCCAAGCAGGAGAGAATCTGAACTTTTCCCAGATCTCTTGGGATAAGCACGGCTTGCCAGTTAAACAGATCGATTCTCCCCACAAGATTTTTAACCTGCTCTTTCAGGTCGATGAAAACGAGAAGACGCAACAGCAGGTGCTCGCCGAGGACCGCAGTATTCTCGATGCGGTGTTCCGTCAGGCTAAGTCCATGGAGAAGCGGCTCAACGCCACCGACCGGGCGAAAATGGACGAGTATCTCACCTCCGTGCGCGAAGTGGAGAAGACTGTCAAACGTCGCGCCTACTGGGCCGATCGCCCCAAGCCGCAAGCGGATTACGAGATCGAGAACTTTGACCGCAAGTCGGTGGACGACTACGTCGGTACCTTGATGGATCTTGCCGTGCTGGCGCTTCAAACCGATTCGACCCGTGCGGTCACGGTGCAGATTCCGTTCTGGGAAGGCTTCAAGGAGTCGGATCTCAGTGGTAACTACCACGATCTTTCCCACCACGGCCAGAAGCCTGAGAAAATCAAAAAGTTGCTCATGCTGGAGCACGCTATCCTCAAGCGGATCAATGCCTCGCTGAGCACCATGAAGGAACGCACCGTGGGTAATAGCTCACTGTTCGATCAGACGACCACGCTCATCACCGCATCCATGGGCAGCGCGAACTCTCACAATTTCGACGACCTGCCGGCCTTGGTGTTGGACAGCCGTGTGAAGACAGCCGGTCATTGGCAAAAGAGGGATGTGCCGATGAGTAACCTGTATCTCGGCTTGCTCCAACTATTCGGAGCCGAACAGGACCAATTCGGAGAAAGCACCGGCGCGTTCGAGGTGTTGTCATAATGCGTCTGCCTTGCGCAATGCTGTTGGTGGGTTTCCTCCTGCCGGTTGCCCTCCAAGCGGAACCCAAACTGGAGCAATTCTTCGCGCAAAACTGCGTCAAGTGCCACGGCCCTGAAAAACAAAAGGGCAAGGTGCGACTCGACAAGCCGGTTGGTGCCTTGTTCGCCGATGAGGAGTTACTGGAGATCATTGCCGCCGTGCTTGAGGCTGGTGAAATGCCGCCGGAGAGTGCGCCTCAGCCCACGGCCACAGCACGGGCCGAAGCCTTGCAAATTGTTCAGAAACAAATCCTCACCCAGCGTCCGGCCAATCCTCTCAAGCGACTCACCCGTGCTGAGTACACTAACACGATGCATGATCTCTTCGGCGTGGACTTTGATCTCACCGGTCTATTGCCACCCGATCACGTGGAGCACGGCTTCGATAAGTTTGGCGAGGCTCACCTGATGTCGCCCCATCAAGTCATGGCCTATCTCAAGACCGCGCGCTTCATCGCCGAGCGCATATTGCCGAAAGCCAAACCCGAGACGAGGACGTGGGAATTCGATGTGCGACATTTTCACGGCAGTAAAAACTTTGCGACTGGAGGTGGCGGGGATTACCGCGATGGGGGCGACTATGTGATCACGGGCTTTCGCCCTTACCGCAGTAATCTGCATTTCTCCATTGATCCGGAGAGCCATGACCAGTTTGTGATCCCCGCCTTTGGGGTGTACCGGCTTGAAGTGAGGGCGCATTCTGAAAAATCCAAGGAAGGCGAGGTCATCGGAATCAATCTGGGGGACGGGCGACATCCGACCAACTTTCAGCTGATCCGCCGAATACCCATGCCGCATGGCTCGAAAGGATTTACGACCGAACTCACCCTAAAAGTGGGCGACATGTTGGCCTTCACTTTTGACAGTGCCCGTGTGCCGGGAAGGAGTCTCGCAAATAAACCACACAACGGTCCCGCCATGCGGTTCTCCCATATGAAGGTGACCGGCCCATTGACGGAGCAATGGCCGACCACCGCAATGAAGGTCATTCTTCCCAAGCCGAACATGAAGTCGGGCGAGCTGGTTGATCACATTGCATTGTTGCTTACGCAGCGTCCGTTGTCTGCGGAGGACCGTTCGGCTTTCGTGAAAATTGCGGAAGAGCAGCATGCCCGTGGGGTATCACCATCCGCCCGCGCCCGCAGCGTGCTGATCGCGCTGCTAACCTCGCCGCACTTTATCTACAAGGCCGAGTCGCCTGAGCTAACCGAGGTGGAACGGGCTCACCGACTTTCGTATTTCCTCTGGAATTCCACCCCGGACACTACGCTTCTAAACGCGGCCAAATCCGGCGCACTGGGCAATGATCCATCTGCTCAGGTGGAGCGGATGTTGAAGGACACCAAGGTCGACCGCTTCATCGACGACTTTACCCGTCAGTGGTTACAGCGCGACAAGGTAGATGACTTTGGTCCGGACGTACGAGTGTTCAAAAACGTCCGCCGCATGACAGTTGATTCCATGGGGCGCGAAGGCCGCGAGCTCTTTCGCCATCTACTGGAGAAGAACCTGAGCATGGAACACTTCATTGATTCGGATTTCGTGATGGCCAACGACCGCTTGGCCCGCTTCTACGGGTTACCTGCAGTCAAAGGGGATGCCTTCGTGCCGGTTAAGCTCCCCGAGAATAGCGAACGCGGTGGGCTCATTGCGCAGGCCGGGTTTCTAAAGCTTACTTCCACCGACTTTGCTACTTCTCCTATCCATCGTGGTTCATGGATTTTGAAAAACCTCTACAACGAAAAAATTGAGCCACCCGCCGATATATTGATCAACGAGCCGGACATCCGAGGAACCACGACCGTCCGTGAAGCCATCCTCAAGCATCAGGAACTCGAGAGCTGCGCTCGCTGCCATTCAAAAATCGATCCCTTGGGTTTCGCCCTTGAATATTACGATCCCGTTGGTCGCAAACGGAGCGAGTATCGCCATGTAGAAGAAGTCCCGGCCGAACGAGGAGCCACCGTGTTTACCAAGAAACTCAAATTCACCAACGTCCCGATTGATGCTGTTATGAAACTACCCAACGGCCGCGAGGTGCGCAACCTGCCCACGCTCAAAGCCGCGCTGATGGCCGACAAGGAACGCATCCTCAAGGGCATCATCGGCAAACTTATCAGCTACGCCCATGGCCGCGAAGTCACCCGCGCTGACCGCCCGTATGTTGATGCAGTCTTCCAATCGGCGGCCAAACAAAACAATTCGCTCCGTGCCGCCATTCACGCCATCGTGGCGCATCCTGAATTTGGCCGGAAATAAGATATCTCTCTCATGTAACTAGAACCTAATTTCATGCTCTATAGGGTTAATGAATAGGAATCTTACCAGTTGTGCGTGTGTGTTTTGGTTCAGGTCACTTCCTCGCCGACGTTGAAACTAAAAAAGCGTAAGGGCTTCAAATTCGGCTTTGCAGGGGCGATTTTAATCATCGTCTCTTTTTTGTCCCCATTTGAGGTTCTAGTGACAATACTTGATAGTGACCTTTTTTAGGTAACGACTTTGTAAACGAAAACCGTGAGCGGAAGAGAAAAACGATCCTTTGAGATTCTAGTCCGAGAGAACACCCGGATGTTAACGGTTTTTCTGCGTTCACGCGTGAATGATGAGGCGGCGGTTGACGATCTTTTTCAGGAAACGATGTTGGTGGCATGGAAGCGTCTTGATGATTGCGATCTGTCACGGCCGTTTGGCCCGTGGCTGCGTGGCATCGCTCATCGACTGGTGATGGCACATTACCGCAGGCAGAACCGTCTCCCGCTGGCGTTGCCCGACGAAGTGCTTGAACTGGTGGACGAACATTTTGAAAACATCCAGGCACAACCCGGCGACACCTGGGACGACAAGGTCGCCGCACTGCATGAATGCCTGGAGGCACTTCCGGAAAATCACCGAGCCGTGGTGCAAGGGCGGTATCTGGAGGATGAACCGACCAAGAGCGTGGCCGAGCGACTGGGCATCTCGCTGGAGGCCTGCAAGAAACGCCTGCAACGCGCACGCGCTATGCTGGCCGATTGCCTGAAAAGAAAAGGCGCTTTGTTAGCGGAAGCAAAACAGCCATGAGCGAGAACGAACCCAAATCATATGATGACCAACTGAACCGTTGGCTCGATGAAGATTCCGGACGGGAGGCAGATCAAGGCCCGGACATGCCAAAGGCAATGTACCCGCAGGTCGCCGAGGCGATTGTTGTCCATGGGCTGCTCACGGATATGAGCCGGCGTTTCCCTGCTGAGGACGAGATGCGCGTTGATTCGGTCATGCAGGCGATTGAAGAACCGGTGGCACCAGAAAAGTCCACATCATGGTCATGGCTGTTTGGCCGTCCCAAGCAAACGGCATTTACGGCAACGGCCATGGTTGCGTGTGTGGCCCTTATATTCATTTTTCAGGGAATCAATCCCACCGAGGCGGCGGCAGCGTCACTGGAGCGCATCATTGCTGTGGCGCAACAATCCATCGACCGCACCTATACCATCCAGGTCATTGATGAATATCCCGCAAGCACTCCCAGAAACGAAAAACAGGGAAACATTGATGGTGCCATCCTGCATGTGCGTGGGCCGGACAAATATGTTTTGATTCGCGAATTGAAGGACGGGCGCCAACGCTTAACTGGGTGTGATGGAACCGAAAGCTGGGCCATGCGCGAGGATGGGCCGGTCCATGTTAGTTCCGATCTGAACCGATTTCGTGGAGGGCTGCCCGGGGAACAACAGGATTTGCCTTTCATCAACTTGCAATCACAACTGATGCAACTGCGGGAAAAATACTTCGTTGAATCGTTGCCGGAAGCCGGTCGGGAATTTGAAGGCCGGGCAATGATGGGGCTGGTGTGCCTCCGTAAATCGCATGAAGTGCGGGGACCAAAGCGGGTTGAGATTTGGGCGGATCGCGAGACTGGAGGCATACATCGCATGCTCATGGACAACCTGCCTCGAGGGAAAGGTGGCCCAAGGAGTGTCATGATACAACTGACTGAAGAATCTGAATTGCCAGAGAATTTCTTCTCGCATACGGCTCATCATGAATCTGGTCGAAAAATCAAACCTGACAAAAACCAATGAAAAAAATCATTTATTCGGTGTGTTTAGTTTCACTGTTTCTCACTGCGGAATATGATGCAGTTGCCGCCAATGATAAGGTGACCCAGCCTAACATCATCTTCGTTCTTTCTGATGATCAGGCGTGGAACGGGTTATCGGCGCGGATGCATCCGGATTTGCCATGGTCAGCCAGTGACTTTGTGCGCACGCCGAATATTGCCCAGCTCGCAAAACAGGGAATGCGGTTTTCGGCGGCTTATTCACCGGCCTCAGTATGTTCGCCCACGCGGGTCAGTCTGCAAACCGGCAAGAGTCCGGCGCAACTGCAATGGACCAAGGCCGCACCCACGATGACGGCCGCCAGTGGTTACAAACTCATCCCGCCGACAATCCGCAAACAAATTGGCCGGGAGGAAATTACAATTGCCGAAATGCTCAAGACTGCCGGGTACGCCACCGCGCATTACGGCAAATGGCACATTGCCGGCGGCGGCCCAGGACAACACGGATATGATGCGCACGATGGGGATACCGGCAACGGGGATGCCGCCCCGCACAAGGATCCCAACCCGGTGGACATCTTCGGCATGAGCCGGCGTGCCATTGCGTTCATGAAAAAGAATCATGCGGCAAAGAAGCCCTTCTTCATCCAGCTTTCCTATCACGCTCTGCACTATCCGCAAAATGCACTGGAGGCCACCAAGAGGGAGTATCAGGCGCGTGGCGGTCGGCGTAATGAAAAGGAAATTACGCGTGGGGCGTTGGCGGAGAATCTTGATACCGGTGTGGGCATGCTCATGAAGGCTCTTGATGAATTGAAGGCGGCCGATAACACGTACTTCATTTACATGTCTGACAACGGTGCAGGGGGCGGTAAGGGCAACGGTTCATTGCGGGGAGGAAAAGGCGGCGTATGGGAAGGCGGTATCCGCGTGCCTCTTATTATTCGCGGACCGAGTATTCAGCCGAACACCTTTTGCCATTCGCGAGTGGTGGGCTATGATTTTTTTCCGACCTTTTGCCAGTGGGCCGGCGTAAAAAGGCCGCTGCCCAAGGGCGTGGAGGGAGGCAGTATCGTCCCGCTACTGGCCAAAGGTGAGGGAATAGTGAAACGGCCTCGCGAGGAACTGGTTTTCCACTTTCCTCATTACCAAAGCAAAGATGGACCGCACACAGCAATCTTGTCTGGTGATTTAAAGTTGGTTCGATTTTATGAAACCGATCGGTTGAACCTTTTCAATCTTCGGCAAGATATTAGCGAGAGCAATGATCTTGCCCTTAACATGCCGGACAAAACGAAAGAGCTAAATGAGAAGCTGAGCGAATATCTCAAAGAAGTGAATGCTCGGTTGCCGGTTGTTAATCCACAATACGATCCCAATAAGCCACCTACCCCTACCCGCAAAGGTGGGAAAGGGGGCAAGGGGGGAAAAGGAAAAGGCAGGAAAGGTCAAAAAAAATAGTTAGAATAGAGAGGCCCAGAAATGAAAAAGTACTGCATTCCAATTTTAGTTCTATCCTTAGCACTTTTTGCAGCCTCCGAGCCGCTAGAGAAGGGAGGCAAAGGAAAAAAGGGTAGGAATGACGGTAATAACAACTGGAACCAAAGCGAATATTCCGGAACGAGAACCGAAAAAGATGTGAGCATGGCGATGTATTCCAAGGGGTTCGCATGGCTTAGTGGCTCCCCGGCGGATAACGAGAAATTGTCAGTTGGTAAAACTGCCCAGTTTTTTGGTTTTGTGGCGGTGCGGTATGCAAGTGGGCGCGTAGCTCAGCGCGGGGAACTAGGGCGTGCTTTTTACAGTTTGGCCACACCCGCGCAACGCGCTGTCATGCTCAAGGCTGTGAAAGAGGAAGAAGCCGTTTTGAAAGCTTGGTGGGTCTGCCGAAGCAAAATCCTGCGCAAGCTCGAACATCATCTTTACACCGGCGACGCGTTTATAAAGGAAGAAATGGAACCGCTAGCAAAAGAGTTTGGCTGGCTGAATGCGAAGGTGGGACTCATTGAGGCTCGTGCATTTGCAACAGTGGAAGATCTGCTGACTGCTGCACAATGGCGCCATCTGCGATCTTTGAGACAGAACCCCGGCCTCGCTTCCAAGGATGAGCAGAATCGCAAACGCAGGCGAATTCCCGGGCTCGGCCGTGAGCTCGCCGCGCAATATGAAGACCTCTATGCAAAAGCGTTCACATGGCTGACTGGAACCATGATGGACAATCAAACCTTTCCGCTTGGTCAACCGGCGCAGTTTTTTGGTTTTGTTTCCATTCGGCACAAAAGCGGCCATGGCGCCAGTCGCGGTAAAATCTACAATCAATTTGCCAACATGCTTAACGCCAGCCAGCACGCAATCGTGACCGGGGCGATGAAAGAACTCTGGCCACAAACCGAACGCTTTATTGCCAAGCGCAATGAATTGTTGGTGGAGATGGCCAAACTGCGGAGTCAGCCCAATACCTTTGATGCCGCCAAATACAAGGCCATTGCGACAGAACTGGGGCTCATAGAAATCCGCTGCGGCATGATCGAGGCTCGGGCGTATCACCTAATCCGAAAAGGTATGACCAAAAAGCAAACACAACAAATGATGGCTATCCGGTCCGAATACATTCTCGATCAAAAAACCATGGAGAACATGACTCTCGCCCAGAGAGGTGCAGCCATTTATAACCTCTGTGCTGCCTGTCATTCCAACAAGCTAATTGCCCCTGATATCAGCCACGTTTTTGACAACCCTGTTGCTTCAGTTGCAGAATATGAATATTCTGCCGCCATGAAACAGATGGCGCAGGACGATGCGCGTTGGTCCGCGGAACTATTGGATCAATTCCTGACAGCACCAACCAAGGCTGTGCCCGGCACGAAGATGGGGTTTCAGGGACTGTTGAATGAAACCGACCGTCAGGCGATTATCATTTACCTCAAAGAATTGAAGGCTCAGAAATAAACCAATTCCGATATGAAATCCATTTACCTCCTTCTGTTGGGTCTGCTTGTCACTGGGTCGCTCCAAGCACAACAGCCCACTGAAAAACAGCTGGCTAACTTGCTGAAACGCTTTCCGGCCGCAGACACTAATAAGGACGGCAAGCTGAGCCTCAAGGAGGCACAGGCATTCCGTGATCAGATTCAAGGTCAGCAACGGCGGCAGCGCGGTGCGCCACATAATTTTACGGCGGATCCGGCGTGGGCCAAGGCTCCAGAGTTTCCCAAGCATGCGCTGATGTACAAGAGCGCGGCGGAGTTGAAGGAGCTTGCGAGCATTCGCAGTTTTCCTAAGACCAAGGGCGTATTGCGCGTCGTGGGCACGGGGCACAGCTTTATGATGCCCGGCTACCGCACTCTTCCGGCCATCTGCAAGGCGGCCGGTTTCGAGCAGCCACTGCATCTGCACACCGGCGGTGGCATTACCGGCAGCACGCGTTACAAGTGGGAACAGGAAAACGGCATCTTCCAGTTCGATAAACGTCCGCGCCCGGTACTACTGCCTTCAATCGCCAACGCGAAATGGGAGGCGATGATGTGGGGGCCGTACTTCAACGATCAGCCTGCTTATTACCTGTGCTGGATGGACTTTTGCCTGAAGTACAATCCGGGTATGAAATTTTATTTATCGGATGCTTGGCCGCAGCTTTATCAACTTGGCCCCAATCCACCCAAGAGCGAGAAGGCGCTCACAGCGCAAGTATGGCAGCGGTTGGGCAAACAAAAAAATGTGCAGTCCAAACAACTGGTTGATTTGCTCAACAAAAAGCATCCCGGCACAGTGTTCATCATGCCAACCTCGGATGCCATGGTGTTGGCGGCTGAATATTTTCTGCGTGGCGAATTGCCCGGTGTGCAGGGCCTGCACAAATCCGTTGGTGGCAAGGACCGCTCTCTTTGGCGCGATCGCCTTGGCCATCTGGGCCCGGGCTTTGACCGACTGGAAGGCTACGTCTTTTACGCTACTCTTTATGGCCGCTCACCCGAGTTGATCGAGGGCGACATCGCCTTCGGTGGCGATAAGGAATTTCCTAGCCGTGCCCTCGACCGCACCTTCCGAGAAATCGCCTGGCAAGCCGTCATCAACCACCCCCTCTCCGGGGTGAAAGACTCGGACGGTGACGGAGTGGGTGATTAATTGGGCCTGAACGTTCTCAGCGGAGCATCGCAAGTTAGGGGCAAGGAGCAGCTTGCCCCTCTCGGGGAGGACCTGTTCCACCACGTCCGATTTATATTTTCGGCTTTCCAGCAGCGTTTGGTTTCCGCAGGGTAGGCCGTTCTGATTCATGAAAAACGTGCACTTTTTTCTCGTGGTTTGTGGTCTGCTATTGGGCGGACTGAATGATATCCAGGCGGCACCGAAGGCGTTGGCGCTAAACAAGGGCGATTCTATTGTGATCATCGGCTCGGGCATGGCCAGTCGCATGAATCATTTCGGGCATTTCGAAACGGAACTGCAATTGCGGTTTCCGAAACACAATTTGACCATTCGCAACATGGGCGATGAGGGGAACACGCCGGCGTTTCGGCCGCATCCGGGGCGTAACCAAGCCCAGCAGTATGCCTTCCCGGGCGCTAAGGCGTATGTGAAGCCGGAGCATCAGGTGAACAGTAATCCGGTGGGGCATTTCGAGACGCCGGATCAATGGATCAGCCGGCTGGGCGCGGATGTGGTGCTGGCGTTTTTCGGGTTCAATTCCTCTTTCGACGGGACGATACACGTGGAGCGCTACAAAAAGGAATTGGATGCCTTTCTACGGCACACAAAGTCGATTCGCTATAACGGTAAGGGCGCGCCGCGCGTGGCGCTGGTGTCGCCGACGGCGGTGCAGGATTTATCCAAAGTGCAAAACACGCCAAACGGTAAGGCCACCAATGTGGGCCTAAAGCTGTACGTGGCGGCCTCGGCAGAGGTGGCTGCGAAGAATGAGGTTTTGTTTGTGGACGCCTTTGCACCTTCGGCGGGTTGGTACGCGGATGGCAAGCGTTACACGGTGGATGGCGCGCTCTTGAATGATGCGGGCTATCGCCGGTTGGCACCGATGCTGGCGGATGCAATTTTTGGAAATTCGAACGCAAAGCCGAGCGATGCGCTGCGCAAAAAGGTGCATGCGGCTGTGCAGGAGAAGAACTGGATGTGGCACAACGATTTCAAGGTGCCCAATGGGGTGCACGTGTACGGTCGGCGTTACAATCCGTTTGGGCCACAGAATTATCCTTTCGAGCTGAAGAAGACGCGCGAGATGACGGTGATCCGCGATCAGGCGATCTGGGCGACGCTGGCGGGCAAGGCGTTTGATGTGGCGGCTGCGGATGCAAAGACTTCGAAGCTGCCGAAGGTGGACACTAACTACAACCCCAGCAACCGTAAGAACGGTACTCTGGAGTATCTTAAGGGCGCGGATGCACTGAAGCAGTTCACGGTGGCCGAAGGTTATAAGATTGAGCTGTTTGCCTCGGAGGAAAAGTTCAAAGACCTCGCGAACCCGGTGCAGATGGCCTTCGACAACCAGGGCCGGTTATGGGTGGCAACGATGGCGAGCTACCCGCACTACCGCATCGGCGATTCGAAGCCGGAGGATAAGCTGCTAATCCTGGAGGACACGAACAACGACGGAAAGGCCGACAAGCAGACGGTATTTGCCGGTGACCTGCACATCCCGATGGGGTTTGAAATCGCGCATGATGGTGTATACGTGTCGCAAAGCGGCAGCCTTGTTTTCCTGCGCGACACCGATGGCGATGATCAGTACGACACCAAGGAAGTGTTGTTGAGCGGGTTTGACGATCACGATACGCACCACGCGATCGCGGCGTTTTGCGTGGATGCCTCCGGGGCGATTCACATGGCCGAGGGCGTGTTTCTGCACAGCAACGTGGAGACGGTTTACGGGCCTGTGCGTGCCACCAACGGTGGCTTCTTCCGCTACAGCCCGCGCACCAAAAAGCTCACGCGTCATGCACAGTTCAGCATCCCGAACCCGTGGGGTATTGCGTTTGACCGGTATGGACAGGACTTCTTCTTGCACACCTCCGGTCCAAGTTTTTCTTGGATGACCCCCGGCACGGTGAAGGCTGTGTATGGCGCCAACCTTCGTGCGCCCAGTCTTCTCACCTCCAACTCCGTGCGGCCGACGTCTGGGTTAGAGTTCGTGAGCAGTCGCCATTTTCCTGAAGAGGTGCAGGGTGATGTCCTCTACAATAACTCCATTGGTTTTCTCGGTGCCAAGCAGCATCAGATCATCGAGGACGGCACCGGTTTCACCACGAAGTTTCGCCAAGATCTTTTTGTCTCCAAGGACCTTAACTTTCGGCCCGTCGATCTTGAATTTGCACCCGACGGCTCGCTCTATGTCGTCGATTGGCAAAACGTTCTCATTGGCCACATGCAACACAATGCGCGCGACCCGAACCGCGACCACGTGCACGGCCGGGTGTATCGCATCACCTATCCCGACCGCCCGTTGGTGAAGCCCGCGAACATCGCAGGCGCGCCGATTCCCGTGTTATTGGAAAACCTGAAGCTGCACGAGTACCGTAGCCGCTATCGTACACGCCGCGAGTTGCGTGGCCGCGATGCCGATGAAGTCACCGCCGCACTCGGCAAATGGATTCCGTCGCTTGAGGATGAGCATCACCTGCTCGAGGCCCTTTGGGTGAGCTGGGGCATCGACCGACTCAACAAGCCGTTGCTTAAGCAATTGCTAGATTCCAAAGATCACCGCATCCGTTCTGCCACCGTCCGCGTCCTGCGCTTTAACGCTGATCAGTTCGATAACTACCCAGAACTTCTCAAGGCTGCTGCCAATGATGACCATGGTCGTGTGCGGATGGAGGCTATTACCGCCTCCTCCTATTTGCCCAAGGCCGTGGCTCAGCCCATTCTGGCTACCGCGCAAGGAAAGGGCCTCGACAAGCATTCCGAGCAAACCTTTCAGGCCGCCACGGCTGCGTTGGATAACAGGGTCTTCTCCGGCGCCCGCGAACGTCCCGTGGGTGTGCCGCGTCATTTGACCGGCAAGGATGCTAACCTCTTCCGCAAAGGCGCCGAGATTTATTCGCGCGAAGCCCACTGCTCCACCTGCCATCAACCCAATGGCGGCGGTTTACCTGCCGCTGGATTCCCACCCTTGGCCGGCACCGAATGGATGCTCAAGGATGACGAACGCCTCATCAAACTCACGCTTAAGGGATTGATTGGCCCCATTACTGTCAAGGGTGTGGAGTATCCAGGCCAGGTGCCGATGACGCCGTTTGAGTATTTACTGAAAGATGACGAAATCGCCGCCGTCCTTACCTTCGCTCGCAATAGTTTTGGCAACAAAGCCTCTCCGATCGCTCCAGAGCAAGTGGCTAAAGTCCGCGCCCTAGTGAAGGATAAAAGAGACCTCTACACCGTAGAGGACTTACTGAAAGAACATCCTTTGGGCAAATGAGCCGCCTACTGCTGCTTCAGATCTGCTAGGTAGATTGCGGTAATCGTTTTGCCGTTCGCATCTTTCTCATGGCTGGAATACCATGAGACAAGGCCCGTTCCATCATCGAGCTCTACGAAGCCGGGGTAGGAGTTGTCACCTCCGCTGGGCAGGTCGGCAAATTTCGTAAGTTCCTCGTTTTGCAGCCAGTAGAGAACAGTACGCGTGCTGTTCGGGGTAAAGCGGCGGCAGTTTTGAAGCGCCTGTCGGCGTGAATTTTTGCGCGTGGGTGATCATCTTCCAATGCGCCCAAGGTTCACGCAATCCCCAATGCTTTGTGTTCGCGATGAGCGTGTGATAAAAATGTCGCATGCGATTTGTCCTCGCCATCTTGGCTACGCTGCAATTTGCCGCGGCCTCCGAGGTTCCCTCTGGCCATCGGATGGCGTTGTTGATTGGCAACTCGAATTACGAGGGGCTTACGCTGGCACCGGTGAAGGCGAGTTTGGATCGTGTTGAAGCTGCCCTCAAGGCGGCGGGCTTTGCTATAAAGCGTGTGGAGAATCTTAAGGGCGAGGTGCAGAAAAAGACGGCGGAAGATTTTGTTCGCGGTGTGCCGACCAATGGTGTGGCGTTGTTTTATTACATCGGGCTTGGGGCTCATGTGGAACGGTTGGGTAAGAATTATAACCTGCTGCGACCTGCTGGCGAAACGATCGCCAACGACGGGGATTACCGCAAGTGGGGGCTGGATCTCTCCAAGTTGATCGAGCTGCGTCAAAAGGAATGCGGCGCGAGGACGCTGCTGATCTTTGCCGACGCCTGCTGGACCTCGCCTATCAAGCCGGAAAGCAAGGCCGTGCGCGGCGGGCTGCGGTCTTTTGAGACACCGCCGGGCGTGGTGGTTGCTTTTGGCGGGCCGGACCAGCAAACCCTGCCGTTGCGGGAAGGCTCAGCCCCCACGCCGATGGCGGCGGCTTTGGCGGCAAATATTTCGCGACTGGATGGTTCAGTACAGGAAACCACCGCGGCCTTGACCAAGGCAACGCGCGGCTGGACGTCCGGCGCCCCGGCGCGCGGGATCGGCAAACTCCTTAATTTCCCGAGAGCGGGTGCCTTGCGCGAAGGTCGGCAGGCCGGAGAAGGGTTCGTCAATTCCGTTGGCATGAGCTTTCGCTGGTGTCCGGCGGGGGAATTCATGATGGGTACGAACCGAGGTGACACGGCCGCCACACGCGATCGAGTGCCGGTGAAGGTCACACTTTCTAAAGGATTTTGGCTGGGCGAACACGAGGTGACGCAGCGTGAATACTACGCGGTGGCCCGGCGAAATCCATCGGCTGATTTCACGCTGCATCCCAACGCGCCTTACTGGGGTGTCAGCGAGGCCAAGAGCGTGACGGACTTTTGCAAAAAGTTGAATGACCTTGAGCGCAAGGCGGGCAGTCTGCCGGCGGGCTGGGAGTATGACGCGCCCACTGAGGCCCAGTGGGAGTACGCCTGCCGAGCGGGTAGCAATAGCCGGTATTCGTTTGGCGATAACCCGGCAGCGCTGGGGGATCACGGAAACTTTGCTGATGTCGCGCTGCGTGAAGGGAATCCCAATTATCACTGGGGACATCGGGAGGCAAACGATGGTGTGGCCGAGGCGCTTGCCCCGGTCGGTAGCTATCGGCCCAATTCCTGGGGGCTGCGGGACATGCACGGCAACGTGGCCGAGGTGGTGGCGGACCATTACGTACCCGGCCAGCCTCGACTCGGCGGCACGGATCCGTTGGTGATCGTGAAGAAGGATGGCCTCAGCCAGATCCGTGGCGGCGCGTGGTGCAGCACGGCCGAGTATTGCGAATCCACTTTCCGTAGCGGGTTTTTTGGCGGCGTCAAATACAATCACATCGGGTTTCGGGTTGTGTTGAAGAGGGTGAAGTGATTGGAGTAAAATGTGCTGATGAAGCAGCCGAAACTCAGTGCAATGCAGCGACGCTCGTTTCTTAAGGGAGCAGGTGTGGCGTTGTTATTGCCACGTCTTGAGAGTCTCGGGCAGTTGGCAGAGAAGAAGCCTCACGGCGGTTGTTAACCACTTGAGCTTCTACCAGCCTGAATTGATACCGGCGACCGACGGTGCCTTCAAGCAACCGCCGTCTTTGCTGGCAGAGCTGGCCGATCACGGTGAATGGCGTCAAGTATCCCAGCCAAGTGCTGATGACGCCGTTCGAGCATTTGCTTAAGGATGATGAGATTGCTGCAGTGTTCACCTTTGCGCGCAACAGCTTTGGCAATAAGGCTTCGCCCATCTCCACCGAACAAGTCGCCCAAGTCCGCGCGGAGATGAAGGACAAAAAAGATCTCTACAACGTGGAGGATCTGCTGAAGGAACACCCGCTAGGCAAGTAGGTGCGCGCTCCGGCGATACGGCTGCCTTGATTTGTTGGTTCAGCAGTTTGACAAACGATGTGGCGGATGGAAATCTGATCCATGCATTGTCAACAATTCATTCCACGATGGCTGGTTTGTGTGGTGCTCCTTTGTGGAGTAAATAGCCTGCGCGCAGCCGAAGCGTTTCCGCCGGGCTGGCTGCCGGTGAATCAGCTGGACGGCAAACCCACCTGGCGTGAGGTGCGCGACATCAAGGATCGGATCCATCTTTACCTGCCCAGGGGCAAGGAGCCGGTGCGCGGGGTATTTGCCTGCTTTGTGTTTCATAGTGGCGACCCGCGCGAACTGGCGAATCTTTGGAATTTTGCATTAGTCACCGTGCCTTGGCCTTTTGAGTATGATCTGGGCGTGAACGACAAACGCAACGGCCGCTTTAAGCTCGGGCATGAAATGGAAAACATGGGTCTGTTGCTGCGCTACTTGGATCAGGCCGGCCGGACCACCGGCCATCCCGAGTTAAGCACGGTGCCTATCGTGGGTTGGCTGGGGCAGAACGGCTCGCGCATGTGCGCTGATCTATATGCGCGGGCGCCCAAGCGCGTGCTGGCCTGGGCCGATTCCTTTCCCAACCGGCTTCGGCAATATCCGGAGCTGACGCAGAACGTGCCGTTTGCCTTCGCGTGGGAAGCCTCCAAGAAAGATCTCCGCGAAGGCGTGCGCTCGTACCGAACTGATGAGAAATTTCCCGCGGACCTGAGTTGCCGTGCCTCCACCTATGGCCACGGACACGGCATCTATTCGAAGTTCAACTTTTTCATGTTCTTCCTGGATCGCTGTATCGCCGCGCGCATGCCGGAGAAATTCCCCGCCCCCGGCCAACCCGTGAGGCTCAAGCCATTGACGCGGGCTCAGGGGTGGGTGGGTGATTTTGATCCGCTGGGAAGCTGGAATCCCATAGCGCCGGCGAAGGATGGAATTAAGGCCAAACATCCGGTCTGGTTTCCGGACGCCTACACGGCGGCGAGTTGGCGGGCGTATCATTCAGCTTGTACGGATTTGGAAATCATGAGCCCGCGCCGGGTGTATGCGAAGATCAATAACCAGTGGGGTGGTGGAGGCCTGTGTGGCCTCGGTTATGGGGGGTATCTGAATCTCAATGCTGAGCACACCTTTTCGGTCAAGATGAAGGGCGACTATGCCAAGGTGGAGTATTTCGATGGCGATCAATCATTGGGAATGGTGACGACCGCCCCGTGGGAATTGAAGGGTATCAAGCTATCGCCCGGCTTGCGAGTGCTCTACGCGGTTGGGCACCGGGCGGATGGTTCCCGAGCGGCAAGTCGTCCGGCGATGGTGATCGTGCGATGAGTTCGCGAACAAACTGCCCTTCATGGTCTTGACAGCCGTTAAACCACTAATGAGGATTCTTCCCATAAGAATTGCATGCAGTTTGCTGATACTCGGGCTCGTTTGCCAGGGATGGGCAGCGGATGCAACTAAAGAGGCGGTGCGGGCAGCGGCGTTGAAGGAGGCAGATGCTAAGGCGTTGGCGGCAAATCTGGCGATTTATAAAAAGGACGTACAGCCGTTTCTAGAACAGCACTGCATCCGGTGTCATGGTCCGAAGAAATTGAAGGGAGATCTGGCGCTGGACCTATTGGATGCGGACATGAAAGAGAGTACCAGTGCCTCACGCTGGGCGGTGGTGCGCGACAAGCTGGAGCAGGGCGACATGCCGCCTGACGGCGAGCCGCAGCCGGATCCGGAGGCGAGTGCCAGGGTGCTGGCGTGGATCAAGGCCGAAATGAAACGCTCGCGTCGCAACTTTACCCAACGCCTGCAACAAATCAGTGGCAACAAGGTGCAGCATGATTTGCTGTTTGATCCCAACCAAGCTGCGCGGTTGATGATTGCCCCACGCATCCGCCGGCACAGCGTGGAGTTGTACGAGACGTTTCGCAAGGAACAGGCGAAAGGTTTTGAGAATCTGGTGGGCAATCCGTTTACGCCCGATCCACGATTCCTATTTCGCGACATGGGCGCGCCGCACATGGACGTGCCGACGACTTCGCAGTTGATCCGTAATGCGGTAACCATTCTCGAACGGCTTACCGGGCACACGCTGGAGAAAGGCAACCTCAAGCCGATGATTGGTTCCAAAAAGGATTACCTGGCGTTCGTTGATCCGAAACAGCCACTGGATAAGGCGGCGATGAACAGGGCGATCGACCTGCAGTTCAAGCGCGTGCTCGAGCGCCAACCCACCCAATCGGAGCGGGAACGGTTCCTCAAATTGTTCGAAAAAACCGTGAAGGAAGCCGGCCGAGTCGCGGGCGTGCGCTACACGCTGGCGGCTGTGTATCTCGTGCCCGATGCCATCTTCCGCTACGAACTGGGCGGGGAAACCGGCGCCGACGGCCGCGCCCGGCTGCGCCCGGAGGAGATCGCTGACAGCCTGGCCTTTGCGCTAACCGACGAACGTCCACCCGAATGGCTGGTGAAAGAGGCGGCCGACGGCCAACTGGATACTGCCGAGGGCGTGGCGGCGGCGGTGAAGAAAATGTTTGCTGATGAAAAATTGCGCCGGCCGCGTATCCTGCGGTTTTTCCACGAATTTTTCGAGTACCCAAAGGCGCTGGAGGTATTCAAGAACCGCAATGAATTTCCGCATCATAAGGCGCAGGTGCTGGTGAGTGACACGGATAATCTCGTCCGTTGGATCCTTGAGCGTGATCAAGAGGTGTTGCGTGAACTGCTCACCACCAACCGCGCTTTCGTGAATACGCGTTACGATGCCAACAAAAAAGAGCTTGTGCGCTACGAGCGCAAGGGGTTGCTGCATGAATCCTACAGCCTGCCGCCGGATTGGAAATGGACCGATGAACAGCCAATCACCATGCCTGCGGGGACGCGCGCGGGCATCCTGACGCAACCATCTTGGCTGGTGGCGTGGTCGGTGAATCAGGACAACCACGCCATCCTGCGCGGCAAATGGATTCGCGAACGCCTGCTCGGCAATGTTGTGCCGGATATTCCCATCACCGTCGATGCACAGCTGCCCGAGGCACCGGAGAAAACCCTTCGCGAACGCATGGCCGTCACGCGTGAAGCGTATTGCTGGCAATGCCACAAGCTGATGAATGATGTCGGTACGCCGTTTGAAAACTATGACCACTTCGGCCGCTGGCGCGCACTGGAATTAAAGCGCCCCGTGAACGCCACCGGTGGTATTGATCAAACCGGCGACCAGCGCATCGACGGCACGAAAACGAAAACCGCCGCGGAGTTCGTGCACGCTTTGGCCAAGAGCGAGCGAGTGGAGCAGGTGTTTGTGCGGCACGTATTCCGCTTTTTCACCGGCCGCAACGAGAATCTCGGCGACGGGCCCAGCCTGCGTGCCGCGTATCAGGCATACCGCAAAAGCGGTGGCAGCTTCGAGGCGCTGGTTACTTCGATTTTGAGCAGCGATTCCTTTTTATATCGCACCCCAAAACTGACCGCGGCAGCGAACAACAAATAGAACGTTATCATTGAATTTTTAGGCCTAGTAACCTAGTCTGATCTAACTGAAAACCAATCATGAACTGGAACGCTAATCGACGTGCATTTCTTCGCAACACCGGTCTTGGTGCGGGCGCCCTGGCGCTTGGTCCGGTGGTGCAGCAACTTAAAGCCCGCGCAAAGGGCAAGACGCCGTCCGCACCACGGTTTGTGTTCGTGGTGGAGAGCAACGGCCTGCCGCCCAACCAAATTGCGCCCGAAGGCATCACCCGCAAGCCACGCCATCAACGGCCACTCAATGGCCCGGCGGAATTTATCGACCATTCCCTGAAAGGCCGCAAGCTGCCGATGTCGCTGCAGCCGGTGGCCAAGTGGCAGGACAAAATGACCATCGTGCAGGGGCTCTCCGGCAAGGTGGCCGGGGGTGGGCACTCGAATAATTTTAAGGCACTGGGAGCATTTGGTAAAGGGCAGGGAGGGGAATCCACCGCCATCCTTGGTCCGACGGTTGACGGCGTCTTGGCCCAACATCTCGGCGGCATTTTCCCGCACATTGGCCTTGGTATTTCCAAACGCCTGGAGAACAGCGTGGTCTACAGTATTTCGGCCATCGGCAAAAACAAGCCGCTGCCGATCATGGTAAAGCCCGACCAGGCCATGGGCACTCTCTTCGGCAGCGTGGCCAAGGGCAATGCGAAGAATGATTTTCTCGCCAAGCGCAACCTACTCGACTTCGTGCGCGAAGATGTAAAGCGCGTGGAGAAAACGCTCGGCGGTCCGGAGAAGGAACAGCTGAGCGCCTACCTCGCCACCTTCGCCACACTCAGCGACCGACAAAGCCGCCTGAACGAAATCGAGCACACCCTGCGCCAGCATGCGCCGGTGGCCAGCGACAAATACACCAGCGAGGTGGAAACCGATCGGTTGGACGCGCAGTTCGACCTCGGCGCCGCCGCGCTCATTGCCGGACTGACCAATGTGCTGACTCTATCCTCCGCAGCCGGTATTCGCGACTTTGATATTTGCTTCAAAGGCCTCGGCCTCACCAAGGGTAAACACCACACCGGCCACGGTGGTGGCCAGAACGGCATGGACGCAACCGGCGTGTATCATTTCATTCGCCGGTTTCACTTTGAACAAATCGCCAAGCTCTGCAAACGGCTGGAATCCATCCCGGAAGGCGACGGCACGATGCTCGATAACACCGTGATCGTGTACCTCTCCGATGGTGCTGAGGCGCACCATAGCCGCACCTGGGAATGGCCGTTCATCATGATTGGTGATGCCGGTGGTAAGCTGAAGGCTGGACGTTACGTGGATTATCCGGGCTACGGCATGCTCGGCCACCGCACCACGGCAAACCTCTACACTACTTTCCTGAATCTTGCCGGTCATCCTGCCGAACGCTTCGGCATGGCAGACCCGAACCTAAAGGACCTTGACCAAACCGGCCCGCTCACCGAGTTGCTGGCCTAACCTAAAAACAAAATGCTTAGCATCACCTCCAACCAATCCGTTCATAACTGCGAAGGCGCCAGTCGGCGTGAATTTTTGCGCGTGGGTGCGCTAGGCTTGGGCGGGTTGACGTTGCCACAGTTGCTGGCCACGCGCGCAATGGCGGGCGAGGGCGACAACATTCTCACCGGTAAAAGCGTAGTGATGCTGAACCTGCAGGGCGGCCCAACGCATATCGAGACCTTTGACCCGAAGATGTCCGCGCCGAACGAGTATCGGGCGATGTTTGGTGAAACCAAGACGAGCCTGCCGGGTGTGACCTTTGGCAGTCATTTTCCGATGCTCGGCAAGCTGGCACACAAGATGGCCGTGGTGCGCAGCTTCGCCCACGGCAACGGCAGCCATGCCAGCGCCGCGGCGCTCGTGGCGGCCGGCGGCAATCCCACCAAGGCATGCATGGGTAGCTTGTTCGCGCGCGTGGCGGGGTTGAACAACGGCGAGACCGGTTTGCCAAACAATACCCTCGTTGTGCCGGCGGCGATGGGTGAGCGTTATAAAGACTTGAGCGCCGTACCGAGCCGCATTACCGGCATTGGCGATCTGCCACAGGCATACGCGGCGTTTGACCCGAGCAAGGGTAGCGATATTCTCAATGACATGAATCTGAACCTGCCCAGCGGCCGGTTCGAGGATCGGCGCGGATTGCTCAATCAGCTTGATGAGCTGAAACGCTTCGCCGACAAGGGCGGTGTGGAGAGCGCCAGCGAGTTTGAGCAGCAGGCGTTCGACGTTATCCTCGGCGGCGTGTCGAAGGTATTTGATCTTTCCGATGAAGACCCGCGTTGGGTGGAACGTTACGATACCGGTCACATCAAAATTCCCAAAGGTTTACCGAAGAAGAAAAAGAACGGCAAAGCCATCCCCGGCTTTTCGCCCGAGGCATTGGGTAAGCAGATGATGATGGCCCGTCGTCTGTGCGAATCCGGCTGCGGCTTTGTCACAGTCACCAACACCGGTTGGGATATGCACGGCAACGCCTTTGGCGTGGATGACGGCATGCCTATTCTTGGCCCGGCAGTGGACAAGGCGGTGAGCGCGTTTATTGAGGACTGCGAACACCGCGGTCTCAGCGAAAAGATATTGCTCGTGATCACCGGCGAATTTGGCCGCACCCCGCGCATCAATAATCGGGGCGGTCGCGATCACTGGGGCCGCCTGTGCACGCTCGCCTTTGCCGGCGGCGGCCTGAACATGGGCCAGGTGATCGGCCAGAGCGACAAGACCGCCAGCACGCCCGCTGCGGATCTGGTGACCAACAACATGCTGCTCGGCACGGTGATGCACACGCTCTTCGACATCTCGAACCTCCGCCTGCGCAACAACCTCCCCGCCGAGGTCCAGCGCGTCATCACCAACGCCCAGCCCATCAAGCAGCTCGTTTAGCCGGGCACTTGCCAATCGGTGTCAGTCCCTGATAATCGCTCCGTGCTGTTGCGTTGCTTGAGCCTTCTGACTTTTGCCGTTGCATCTTTTGCGGCGCCCCCGCCTGTCACCATCAAGGGACCGGCGAAGTGGGTGCAGTGTCTGGCGTTTTCGCCGGATGGCAATCGGGTGGTGGCGGGCAATGATGAAGGCCGGTTGTGGGTGGTGGAGGCGCGGACGGGCAAGACTGTGCTGGAATGCCGGGACGTGCTTACGGCCCCAACGGCGGTGGCGTGGAGCCCGGACGGCAAACACCTTGCCATGGGCGGTTGGGTCGGGCTGATTACCGTGCGCGATGCGCAAACCGGAGCGATGCAGACACGCTGGCGCGCGCACAGGGAGAATGTCACCTCGATTGTGTTCAGTGCTGACAATCAATACCTCGCCACCGGTAGTGGCGATGACACCGCCAAGGTGTGGAGCGTCAAGGGCGGTGAGCCATTGCTCACGCTAGAGCAGGGCGATGAGTACGACGTGACCGGCGTGGCGTTCTCGCCCGATGGCCATCAGCTCCTGACCGGCGACGGCGAGAACCGCGTGAAACTGTGGGACACCCGCACCGGCGAAACCCACCGTGTGCTCGGCGCGCATGCCGAGGCCGTGAGCGCGGTGGGCTGGAGCGCGGATGGTAAATGGGTGGTGTCCGGCGGATGGGATGATGTGCTCAAGATTTGGAACACCGAAACCGGCCAGGCGCGCACCCTGCGTGGCCACACCGATGATCTCACCGTGTTGGCTCTCTGCGCCAAGGGTGAACGAATGGTTTCCGCCAGCGACGACCGCACTGTGCGCGTGTGGGATCTGCGCACCGGCAAGCTGCGGCAAACCCTGCGCGGCCACACCGCCGCGGTCATCAGCCTTGCGATCAGCCCCGACGGCCGCCGCGCCGTTTCCGGCAGCAAAAACGAACTGAAGTTTTGGGAGTTGAAATGAGAAGCGCGATTTTGATTTTGTTTTTTGGAATCGGGTACACCCAAGCCGCGTCGTTTGCGCGCGATGTGCAGCCGGTACTGAAGGAGCACTGCGTGAAATGCCATGGGGCGGAGACGCAGAAGGGGCGGATTCGGCTGGATCGATTGACCGAATTCAAGGCGGCTGACGGGCATCTCTGGACGCTGGTGCATGAGGTGTTGAGCGCGGGCGAAATGCCGCCGGAGGATGAGGCACAGCCGGAGGCCGCCGCGGTAAAGCGGTTGCTGGGCTGGATCGAAGCGGAGCAGTCCAAGGCGCGTGTGGGGCACACGCGACGCTTGAACCGGCGCGAGTTGTCGGCGGCCCTGCAGGACTTGACCGGGTTGTCGGTGGACTACGCCTACATGCTGCCGGCCGATGGCCGGGTGGACGGTTTCGATACCGGCGCAGCGGGCTTGCAGGATGCAGCCGATTCAGTGGCGCGTGTGATGGAGGTGACGCGCCGGGCCGTGGAGGGCATTCGGTTTCTGGAGCCGGCCCGCGGGACCAACTGGGTTTCCGATCTGCGCAACATCAAGGATCCGCGTCGTACGCTGGATGACTGGAAGAAAACCGGCGGCTACTTCAAGGCGCGCGGGGTGAATCACAAAGACGGTCTCTTGATGGAGCCGCAGTGGCTGGGTTCACGCAACGGCAATTCCTTTGCCTTGTGGCCGCCGGCAGACGGCAAAGGCGTTCTGCGCATGCGATTGTTGGTGTCCACCTTCGAGGGTAAATTCAAGGATCTGCCGCGCGCGCATCTGTGGGTGAAAGCCGGTCGACGGTTGTTGGATACACCGGAGATTGACGCCCCGCCAAACAAACCGCAGGAGCTGGTGTATCATATTCAGGTGGACGACCTGCCGCTGGGCCGGCGCGGAGTGGACGTGCTGTTGCAGCCGATGGTGGAAATGCCGTACGGCGTGAAGGGTTTCGAAAATGAGGATCGGTCGCCAAAGGACAAGAAAATCCCCGGTGGCACGGGATTGTATCGGCCTCTGTGGGATCGCAAAAAGAAACCGTCGCCCGAGGAAACACCGGCGCCGTTTGTCACCCTGCAGGCGATCGAAGTGGAGATGGGTTACCTCGCACTGTGGCCACCAGTGGAATGGGGTTCGGATGTGGGCGAGCTTGCGGATAACGATTCGAGCGCCGAACGGCTGCTGGCCTTGTGGATGGAGCGGGCCTGGCGTCGGCCGGTGAGCAGCGGCGAACGCAAGCCGTTCTTCGCGTTGTACCGCAAGGTGCGTCAGCAGGGCGCAGGATTCGATGCTGCCTTGAGGTCGGCGTTTCATTCGGTGCTGATGAGTGCGCCGTTTCGTTATCTTAGTCCGGCTACTGAATCGCAGCACGCCATTGCTTCGCGCCTGAGCTTCATGCTCACCGGCGCGCCACCTGATGCCACCCTGCGGCGATTGGCCAAGGAGCGCAAACTCCGCGATGCCAAGGTGCTCGATGCACAGGTTGACCGGCTGTTGGCTGATCCGCACAGCGACGCGTTTGTGCGGCCGTTTGTCCGGCAATGGCTGGTGATGGGGCAGCCGATTACGTTGACCATGCCCACGTTGCAGCATCAGGACTTCCGTTTTGGACGGTACCTCAAAGAATCAATGCAGGAGGAGACCATCGCCTACGTCACGCAGATGCTCAAAGACAACCGTCCGGCGCGCGAGTTGATCGATAGTGATTGGACGATGATGAACGACAGCCTCGCGCGGCATTACGGCTATGAAGGGTTTGCCCACTCCGATCTGCGCAAGACCAAGCTGCGCCGTGATGATCCGCGTGGTGGCGGTCTGCTGGGCCAGGCGGGCATCCAGTCCATGCTCACGTGGATGGGCGACAACTGGGTGATCTATCGCGGCGCCTGGGCACTGCGGCATATCCTCGATGATCCGCCGCCGCCACCGCCTTTGGAAGTGCCGGAGCTAGATCCCAACGAACACGCCAATCGCGGCAAGCCGTTCCGCGAATTGCTGAAGCAACATCAGGCGGATGCCCGCTGCTCGGTGTGCCATGAGAAGATGGATCCGCTGGGGTTCGCGTTTCAGAATTTCGACTTGAGCGGCCGCTGGCGCGACGTGGAGTTTGAGAAATACAATCGCGAGGAAATCGACGGCAAGATTGCCTGGAGCGGCGCCGGCAAATCGCGTCCGGTCGATGTGGTTGGCCAACTGCCGCGTGGCGAAGCTTTCAAGAGCTTCGCGGAATTCAAGCAGTTGATGGTTCAGCATTATCAGGGCGACCTCGTGCGCGGCCTGTTGAAAAACCTCACGCTTTACGGTACTGGCCGCAAACCGAACGTCGCCGCGCTGGCTGAAATCCGCACCATCCAAAACCGCCTCCGCAGCCGGCGCTATCCGCTCCGCGATTTGGTGAAAGCTGTGGTGCGCAGTGATGTGTTTCTGGGAACCCAATGAGATTGCCAGTGCCCGGGTTTTGTCATATTATTTAAACGCTGAAAGGAAATCGGAATGAACCTGAAATCTATACCACTTTCCCGACGAACTGCCCTGCGGGGCATGGGCGCGGCCTTGGCGTTGCCGTATCTCGATATCATGGGCAGCAAGACGCTGGCGGCGGCGACGGGGCAGAGTGATCCGTCGCGACTGGCGTGTTTTTATATCCCGGGCGCCATCAATCATTACAATTGGTTTCCGAAAGACACCGGCCCGGACTACACGCTGGCAACATCGCATCGGCCGTTGGCCAAGCATCGCGAGGATTTTTCTGTGCTCTCCAGTCTCCTGCACATTCAGGGACGCATCAGCGGACACGAGCATCCGTACAACTGGTTGACCGGCACAAACATCAAGCAAACGCCCGGCACGGTGACCAACACTATCTCGATGGATCAGGTGGCGGCCAAGCATGCGGGGCCGACTTATGTGCGGTCGCTGGCGTTGTCGTTCGCCAATGGCGTGGGCACCACCACGCTGTCGCGCAACGCGATGGGCGCGGATATCCCGGCCACGGCGGATTATCAGGCGGTGTTCAACCGACTCTTTCCGCCGGCGGACAAGGCGCAGATTCAGGAAGCCAAGAAACGCATCGCGCTGGATCGGTCTGTGCTCGATACGGCTGTGGGCGACATCAAACGCTTTCAAGGCAAGCTCGGTCAAGCCGATCGCCAGCGTGTGGAGCAGTACCTCACCTCCATCCGTGAGGTGGAACAGCGCATGCAGGCTCGCGATAATATTCTCGATGAAGGCCGGCCGAAGTTTGACGAGAAAGGCGTGCGGCTGGAGCCGACGGTGAAGAACAGCATGCAGGAACACATTGAGCTGATGATGGACCTCATCGCGCTCGCGTTCCAAACCGACATGACCCGCGTGGTGACTCACAGCCTCGGCGGTGAGGGCGGTCCGAATTACGACGATTACAAGGTATGGGCCAAGAACGCCGGCGCGTCTCTGCGGGGTGCGCATGATTTCCACCACAAAGGATCCGGCAATCGCGGCGCGGATAACGTCGACGTGAAAGTGCTCGGCCAACGCGATGCCATGTTCTGCGCCAGCCTCGCGCGGTTGATGGAAAAGTTGAAATCCATTGAGGCGCACGACGGCTCGCTGCTCGATCACACGGTTCTGATGCTCGGCGGCTCGCAGATCAGCAGTCACAGCGGCGGCAGTTTCCCAATGCTGCTGGCCGGTGGACGCAAGCTCGGCTTCCAACACGGCCAGCACGTGAAATGGGCCGGCGGCACCAAGCCGGCGTCCGACCTGTATCTCACCATTCTCCAGCAAATGGGATGCCCAGTAAAATCCTTCAAGGAAAGCACCGGCCCGCTCAGCGAGATTTTGGCGTAGTATGGCGGACAGGGAGTGGCAATAGGTTCCGTTCGAATAACGTCCGTTGAAGTGCGCCCGTACTTCGGCGAATTGTGACGAGGAGAGTTTACCCAATTATCCTTTTGATATCGGCCACGGCGCTGTGCGCGACGGATCAGTCCTATGGCGCCACCGATGAATTTGGCTTTGCCGCGATGGAAAACAAAATGCACGTGCACGATCTGATCGCGGAGCGTCGAGGGCCTTGACTGGCTTGCTCATTGGCCGAACACTGTGGCCGTTCATGAATAGGATTTTTCTTTGGATCGCGATGTGCGCGCTGTGGCAAACGGCGCAGGGGCAGGGAACGAAAGCGGATTACGAGCGGGCCTACGCGCTGCGCGGGCAGATCAGCGGGAAGGTGTTCAAGGAGCGGATTTCGCCGCAGTGGCTGGGAGGACCGCATTTCTGGTACCAGAACCGGTTGCGCGATGGCCGCGAATGGGTGTTGGTGGATGGTGCTGCCGGCAAGCGTCAGGCGTTTTCGGACAAGGCGAAATTTGACAAGGCGCGGGACGCGTTGGCGGCCAAGGTGGATCTGCCGCCAAAACCGGAGAAGCCCTCACGTAAGGATCACTGGAAATCTCCCGATGGCAAGTGGCGTGTGTTTGCGCGCGATTACAATGTGTGGATTCGCGCGACGGAGGGGAATGAGGAGATTCAGTTGTCGCACGACGGCAAGGAGCAGGATCGGTACGAAGGTTACCTCCGCTGGTCGCCGGACTCGCGCTACATCGGCATTGTACGCCGCCAGCAGGTGGTTGAGCGGCGTGTTCAATACGTGGAATCGTCGCCTTCCAAGCAATTGCAGCCGAAGAGCTTCACACGCGTGTACGCCAAGCCGGGAGACAAAATTCCGACGCACACGGTCCACGTGTTTGAAGCGGTAAAGGATGGCAAGCATTTCACGGTGGATCCGGCGTTGGTGAAGGATCCATTTGAAACGCGCGAACTCAAGTGGCGACCAGATTCTAGCGGACTGCTATTCGAGCATATCGAGCGCGGGTTCGGCGCGCATCGAGTGATCGAGATTCCCGTGGCTACCGGCAAGGCGCGCACGTTGATTGATGAAACGGCCGAGACTTTTGTGTTCGTGTTCGGTAACAGCTTTCGCCGGGACGTCAATGACCTGAAGGAAATCATCTGGCGGTCCGAGCGGGATGGCTGGAATCATCTTTACCTGTACGACGGCGTAACCGGCAAAGTGAAAAACCAAATCACCAAGGGTCAATGGGTGGTGCGCGAGGTGGTGGAGGTGGATGAGGGCAAGCGCCAGATTATCTTCCGAGCCGCCGGCCGCGAGCCGGGGCAGGATCCGTATTACCTGCATACCTACCGTGTGAACTTCGACGGCACCGGGCTTCTTCGCCTGACTGAAGGTGACGGCACGCACAGCACGCAGGTGTCGCCGGACAAGACAGTGTTCATCGATACCTGGAGCCGCGTGGATTTGCCGCCACGGCATGCCTTACGGCGCATGAGCGACGGCAAACTGCTCTGCGAATTGGAGGCCGCGGATGCCAAGGATCTCTACGCGACCGGCTGGCGTCATGCCGAACGGTATGTGGCCAAGGATCGCGACGGCAAGTTCGACATCCACGGCATTATTTGCCGACCGAGCAATTTTGATCCGAAGAAAAAATATCCCGTTGTGGAGGTCATTTACGCTGGGCCGCACGGTTCGTTTGTGCCGAAAGGCTGGCGTAGCCGGTACGGCCAATGGCGCGATGAGCTGATGGAGCTGGGTTTTATTACCGTGCAGATTGACGGCAAGGGCACGAACCATCGCGGGCGTGAGTTTCAGCATTTTGCCTACAAGAACATCAATGACGCCGGCTTCCCAGATCGCATTAAGTGGATGCAGGCAGCTGCGAAAAAGTATCCGTACATGGATCTCAGCCGCGTGGGCATTTATGGCGGGAGCGCCGGTGGTCAGAATGCGATGGCGGCAATGCTGTGGCACGGCGAGTTTTACAAGGCCGCCGCGGCCGACTGCGGCTGTCACGATAATCGCATGGATAAGGTGTGGTGGAACGAGCAGTGGATGGATTATCCCGTAGGTCCGCATTACGCCGAGCAGTCCAACACCGTGAACGCGCACCGGCTGCAAGGCGCATTACTGCTGACCGTGGGCGAACTGGACACCAACGTGGATCCGGCCTCCACCTATCAGGTCGTCAACGCGCTGATTAAGGCCGACAAGGATTTTGAATTTCTCATGTTTCCCGGCGGTGGTCACGGCGTTGGTGAAAGCCGCTACGCAGCCCGCAAGCGCATGGACTTTTTTGTGCGCCACCTGCACGGTGTGGAACCGCGTGCGAAGTAAGGTTTTGACCTTTCCATGCTACAGTTTTCCGCATAATCCCGGAATACCTGTTTCCCTTCCGGTCTAACAAAAATATGGCAATCCGAGGTGGCGGCTCTACACTAGGATGCATGGAGCGCGTTTGGTTTTTGGTCGCGGCCGTGGCTTGTTCAATGCAGGCGGAGGCTGTGGATTTTTCACGGGAAATTTTGCCCATCCTTTCTAATAAATGCTTTGTTTGCCACGGGCCGGACACGAAGAAAAAAGACCTCGTTCGGCTCGATTCGTTTGCCGGCGCCACTAGTGATCTGGGTGGTTACGCAGCCATCAATCCGAAGCAACCCGGTGAGAGCGAAATTCTCGCGCGTGTGCATGACACCGAGGATCCTATGCCGCCGAAGGATGCCGAGAAGCAGCTCACCGACGCCGAGCGCGAGCTATTGACGCAATGGGTGAAGGAAGGCGGAAAATACGCCAAGCACTGGGCCTTTGTGCCGCCGAAAAAAACACAGCCCACTTGGAAGGAAAACGCCATTGACGGCCTAGTGGAGCGGCAATTGAAAGCCAAGGGCATCGACTTCGCTCCGGAGGCGGACAAGGCCACGCTGGCACGTCGGGCGGCCCTGGTGCTGACCGGCCTGCCGCCGGAGCCGGCTTTGTTGAAACAGTTTTTGGCCGACAAAAAGTCGGGCGCCTACGAGCGTTTGGTGGATGCGCTCTTAAATAGCCCGCATTACGGCGAGCATCAGGCGCGCTATTGGCTGGACGCTGTCCGCTACGGCGACACGCACGGATTGCACCTCGACAATAAGCGGGCCATCTATCCTTACCGCGACTGGGTGGTGCGCGCCTTCAACCGGAATCAGCCGCTCGATCAATTTCTCATCTGGCAACTGGCTGGCGACATGCTGCCTGAGCCCACGCTGGAACAGCAGGTGGCCACCGGCTTTGTACGGATGAATCCCACTACCGCCGAGGGCGGCGCGATCCCGGCGGAGTTTCAAGCGAAGAATAATTTTGATCGGGTGGAAACAGTAGGTACGGCGCTGCTCGGCATGAGCCTTGTGTGTGCGCGTTGTCACACGCACAAGTACGATCCTATCCCACAGGTGGAATATTACCAGATGATGGCGTTCTTCAACAGCACGGCTGAGCCCTCAATGGACGGTAACCGCTACGAGTACGGCCCCACCGTCAAGGCGCCTGCCGATGTAGCGGCGTGGGATCGGTGGGAGTCCCTGAAGAAAAAAGGCGAAGCTGGCGCCAAGGAATTAGCTGAGTTTCAAAAGACTTTTAAGCCCACCCTGGTGGCTAAGGAATTACCCAAGCCGCGTGAAACTAAACTGCTGGAACGTGGTGAGTATAACCTGCCAAAGGGTGAGCCACTGCGGCCGGGCGTGTTTGGTGTGATGAGCGAATTTCCCAAGGACGCTCCGCGCAATCGCCTTGGCCTCGCACAATGGCTCACTGCGCGCGGACATCCCTTGGTGTCGCGGGTATTGGTGAACCGCATTTGGCAGCGCACCTTTGGCGAAGGCCTGGTGCGTACGCCGGCGGATTTCGGGTTGCAAGGCGAGCAGCCGACGCACCCGGAGTTGCTCGACTGGTTGGCGGTGGATTTGCAGGACCGCGATTGGAATCTCAAGGCGATGCTCAAGCAGATGGTGATGAGTCGCACATTTCAGCAAAGCTCGGCGCGCCGTGCTCAGGTGAATGATCCGGAAAACCGCCTTTGGGCGCGGGGGCCGAGTTTCCGCTTGGATGCGGAGTCTCTGCGTGACGTGGCGTTATGGTCCAGCGGCCTTCTGGAATCCGCCATGGGCGGTGAGGGCGTAAAGCCGTATCAACCGGCAGGTTTATGGAAAGCGCTGATGCATCCGGGCAGCAACACGAAAAATTATGTGGCCGACAAGGATGCACGCCAGTATCGCCGCAGCCTGTATGTGTACTGGAAACGCACTAGCCCGCATCCGATGATGACGCTTTTTGATGCGCCCAGCCGCGAGAGCAGTTGCGTGCGCCGCTCGTGCACTAGTACGCCAACCCAAAGCTTGGCGCTGCTCAATGAACGTCAGCGCGTGGAGATGGGTCGACAGTTTGGTCAGCGACTACTGCTAAATGCTAAGGACGACACCGCTCGGTTGAATTTGCTCTTTGAACTGGTGGCCAGCCGCGCGCCTAATGCTGCCGAGCGTAAGGCGTGCATGGATTTGTTCAAAACATTGAAGACGCGCTATGCAGCCAACGAAAAGGATGCACAGGCATTTTTATCCGTCGGCGATTCGCCGCGTGATGAGAAACTGAACGCCGCCGAACACGCCGCCTGGGCGCAGGTAGCAATCACCGTGCTGGCGAGCGATATCACGATGTGGATTTACTAAGGAGAAAGATTGAATGATGAAGGATGAAATGTTGAACGGATTTGCGCACGAATCGCAGTTGATGATGACGCGCCGGCAATTGTTTGGGCGCTCGGCACTTGGCTTGGGCACGGCGGCAATGGCGGGCTTGATGGGGCCGGAGGTCTTTGGCGCGGCCAAGGGCAACGCGGCTCTAAACGGCGGGCTGCATCATGTGGCCAGGGCGAAGCGCGTGATTTATCTCTTTATGAGTGGTGGCCCGAGCCACCTTGATCTGTGGGATTACAAGCCGAAGATGCAGGCAATGTACGGCAAGGATCTGCCCAAGGAGGTGCGTGATGGCCAACGCATCACGGGTATGACCTCGCGCCAGAAGACGCTGCCGGTTTGCCCAACGAAATATAAATTTACCAAACATGAAAATAACGCTGACGGCCTTTGGGTGAGTGAGCTGCTGCCGCACACAGCCACGGTGGCTAAGGAGCTGTGTGTGGTGCACACGGCGTTTACCGAGGCGATCAATCATGATCCGGCGATCACCTACATCCAGTCCGGCAGCCAAATCCCCGGCCGGCCCAGCCTCGGCGCGTGGCTGAGCTACGGGCTGGGCAGTGCCAATGAAAATTTGCCGAACTACCTCGTGATGCACGCGCGTACCAAGCACCCGGAGCAGAGTCTCTTTGGGCGCCTATGGGGTTCGGGCTTTATGCCGAGCCGTCATCAGGGCGTTCTGCTGCGCAGCGAAGGGGATCCGGTGCTGTACCTGAACAATCCTGCCGGCGTCTCGCGCGAAGATCGCCGTGCGCAGCTGAACACCTTGGCAGCGTTAAACCGAGCGCAAGGCGAGCGATTGTCCGATCCCGGTGCGTTGGAACGCATTCAACAGCACGAGATGGCTTACCGTATGCAGTCGTCCGTGCCGGAGCTGATGGATCTCAGCAAGGAACCGGACAGCATCTTCAAGCTCTACGGTGAGGACGCCCGCACGCCGGGCACCTTTGCCGCCTGCTGCCTGAACGCGCGGCGATTGGCCGAGCGGGGCGTGCGCAATATCCAAATTTTCCATCGCGGTTGGGACGCCCACGGCAACCTCGCTGGGGAACACGGCAACCAGTGCAAGGACATTGATCAGGGCAGTGCCGGTTTGATTCAGGACCTACGTCAGCGCGGTATGCTCGACGACACGCTCGTGGTGTGGGGTGGCGAGTTTGGCCGCACGCCGTATTGTCAGGGCCGGCTGGGCAAGGATAACTATGGGCGTGATCATCACCCGCGCTGTTTCAGCATCTGGATGGCCGGCGGCGGCATCAAGCCGGGCATCACCTACGGCCGCACAGATGATTACGGCTACAACATCGCCGATGCCGACGGCAATCAACTCAAGCCGCAGCCGGACAAACACAAGTGGACCCCCGGCACCATGCACATTCATGATCTGAACGCCACCATCCTGCACCAACTTGGTATCGATCACCGGCGGCTCACCTACCGTTATCAGGGCCGCGACTTCCGCCTGACCGACGTGCACGGTCACGTGGTGAAAGACATCATCGCCTGATTTTAAAATGAAAAACACACTTATTGCTTCACTGGTTTTAGTTTTCGCTCTTCAAGTAGCCGCGGCTGACTGGCCGCATTGGCGCGGGCCGCGTCATGATGGTGTGAGCGTGGAGAAAAATCTCCCGACCGATTGGGCCGAGGACAAAAATGTGCTCTGGAAACTGCCGATCAAGGGCTCCAGTTCCGCCACGCCGATTGTGTTTGCCGGCAAGGTGTTCACCATGGCCGAGCTCGATAAACAGGTTTTGCTGATTGCCGTGGATCTTAAGGGCAAGGAACTGTGGCGTGCGCCGGTGGGGACTGGCAATGGAACGGGTTCTGGGGAACGCACTCTAGCCTCGCCCACACCAAGTGCGGATTCACGGCACATTTACACGATGACCGGCAACGGCGATGTGGCCGCGACAAAGTTCGACGGCAAGCCGGCCTGGAGCTTCAACGCGCAGGAACGTTACGGGCGTTTTCGTTTGGGCTTTGGTTTTCATACCACGCCGCTGCTGTTTCAAGGACGGCTGTACCTGCAGCTCATCCATTCCGGCGGCGCGTGGGTGGTGGCAATTGATACCTTTACCGGCAAGGAAGTTTGGAAGGTGGAACGCAAAAGTGACGGCGTGGCCGAGTGCGAGCACTCATATGCCTCGCCCTGCGCCGTGGCGGTAGGGGACACGTTTCAGATTGTGACCCACGGCAACGATTATGCCATTGGCCATGATCCAGCCAACGGCAAGGAACTCTGGCGCGTGGGGGATCTGAATCACAAAGATCGTTACAACCGCACTCTGCGTTTCGTGGCTTCTCCGGTGGCGCACGGGGATCTAGTGGTGATTCCCACGGCCAAGAACCGCGGCGTGGCAGCCATTAGCGTGGCGAACGCCAAAGGCTACATTGGCACGGGCGGCAAGGGCGAGGTCTGGCGCATTGACCGGGGCACACCGGATGTGCCCTCGCCGGTGATCTACAACAACCTCGTGTATCTCTGCCGTGAAAACGGCACGGTGACCTGTCTCGATGCGAAGACCGGCGAGCAGCTGTATTCCGAGTCGCCCCATCGCCAAACCTACCGCGCCTCACCGGTGGCCGGCGACGGCAAGATTTATATCACCTCCCGCGACGGCATGGTAACCGTGCTGCAGGCCGGTCGGGAATTCAAGGTGTTGTCCAAGAACAAACTCGCCGGCGGCCTCACCGCCTCCCCGGCCCCCAGCCATGGCCGGATTTACCTCCGCACCCACAAGGCGCTATATGCAATTGGGGAAAAATAATATGGGTTGTTGGGTTGTGTGGCGCCATCTTTATATGATTTAATCAATCAACGTGTCGGACCATCTACATCTATCAATTCGGCCGGATGTCTCTTTTCGGCCGAATTATTTTACCGTCGTCCTCAAAATCACCGACCCCAAGATGATGGGGAAAAATGCCGAGTTCACTCTCGATCTGGCCAGTGATGTGCATGATTCAAGTCCGGTCAATGATGAGACGAATCTGTACACCAACAAGTTCGTGGTGGATCGCACGGAATATGAACTGGAGATTCCAACCGATTCGTTTGAATGCTTTACCTACAAAGGAACGCATGCATCGATCGTGTTGCGTGCGAATCTCAAAGTGGATGATGCGTGGATCTTAAGGGATTCTCAGGTGAGCCGGACGACGCAATTCAAGTTGGTGGACGCGCGGTCTGGCAGCCCCGGCGGTGATGCCACAGAAGTGATTGATCCTTTCGACACAGTTCAGTTCAGTAAGAATTTTGATGCTTTATCATCCGAAAGAAAAACGGGCTTTATCCTGATGTCTCTCTTGTGTGCCCTTGGATGGCTTGGCGGGAGCTGGCTGATATGGGAACTTGGCTCTGATGGGTCGATTTTTATAGCAGTGGTTTTCATAATTTTCCTCTTAATTTTAATTGTTTGCCTTTGGTTGTGGCAGAAAAACTCTTTTTTTAGATCGTACATGAGCGTATCGCTTCGGCAGATTCCCGCCATCACGCGGAGTACCTGTCTGCCAATTTCACAACTGGTTTCAGGGAAATCGGAAATTGATCTCAAGAATATGACTTTGCGGGTGGTGGCTTGTAACATGGAGATGGGGCAGTATATCCGAGGCTCTGGGTCTAACCGACGCACGGTGAGCTTTGAGGAGCCGGTTCGCCCGATTATCCTTTATAGTGAACGAGTGGGTCACATTCCGGCGCGTCAGGAGATCGGGAATCATTTTCCCGGGGAGGTTGATTTTGGGCCGATGTTTAAGGCGTTGTATCCGCCCTTGGAAATTTCGGAAACACATGGGCTCGCGGTTTATTGGGAGGTTCAGTTGCTTCACGACGAATTCATCGACCACGAATTGAAAGGGCCGGTCGATTCAATTGAGGTTACCGATTTTTTTATCAAATGACCGGTTTTGATGATTTTCTTCAGTTGAAAGCGGCCTCATTCCGGTCGACGCGATTGGCGGTCTTTACCGGGGTGAGTGGATCCGGTAAATCGACGGCGATCCAATGGTTGATCCAACATCATCCTGATTTTCAGAATCGGCCCATCGAGCGGGTGATCGGAGGCGGATTGGATTGGACGTTGCCGGCAGTGGAAAATGGATTGGTGGTGGTGGATGATCTGATCCGTCCCCGGGAATTGTACAAACTGTTCCGGTTATTGATTCGGGGCAATCAAGTCTTGTTAGCCGCCCACTTACACCCTGCATGGTTTGCCTTGCTGCGAATCGGGTGGTCGACTCAACTGTGGCGGACGGATGTGAACCATGAAAAACTGGCGCGTCATTTGAAGGCGGAGCGGATCAAATTTACCCAGGTCGCTCTGGAATCGTATTGTGCCGAATACGGATCGAGCTATTTGGATATGTTCCACATTCTGGAACGCTATCCCCATTGTAGTTTTGATCGTGCCCTGCGTTTATTTCGAAAATACTGCCGAATGGAACAACCCGCTTTAAACTCATGGTAAAAACCATCCTCCTTGTTCTGGCATTGTCCGGAGTATCATTGTCCGCGGCCCAGCCGTTGGCGCAGCAGCAGTTTGATATCCCCAAGCCCACGCCTAAGTGGTTTGGCGAACGCATTGCTCTCCCGCCCAAAGGTTTTGCGCCGGATCTGGGCCTCAAGGGCATTGAGGAAATTCTCTTCGCGCCGGGGATGTTCAAGGCGGATCAGCCGGATTTTTTCACCTACGTCTTTCTCTTCGCCGTGGAGGCTAAGCCCGTACTGACGTCTGAAGTGTTGCAGAAGGAATTGTTCACTTATTACGCAGGCCTCTCCAAGGCGCGTTTGGGTAACCCGAATCTGGACACCAGCAAGTTCTCGGTGAACGTGCGCAAGATGAAACAATTTGAAAAGAACCCGAATGGTGCGCTTAACGTGGCATCCTATACGGCCACGGTGAATTGGATTGAGCCTTTTGCTACCCGTAAATTTCAAACGTTGCACTTTGAATTACAGACTTGGAAATATGCAGGATCGCCGCACCAGTATCTCTTTGTGTGCGCTTCACCGCAGCCACGCGACAAGGCGATCTGGAACACGTTACGCGAGATTCGCGGCAACGTGGCCCTGAAACCGATGCCATCGGCGACCAAAGAGTAATCCATTGCCCCCAGTACAGAGAGGGGCTAGGCTTGGGTCGTGAGAAAACTCTGTTTTATTTTTCCCATCCTAGGTCTTGCCCTGTCTCCAGCGTCTTTCGCGGCGGAGAAATTTAAAACCGACCAAGGTGCGGCCATCATCACGCCGGTCAATCATGCTACTCTTGTAGTGGAGTGGGGCGGTAAAACAATTTACGTGGATCCCGTCGGGCAACCCGCTTGGTACAAGTCCTTCCCCAAACCTGACCTCGTGTTGCTGACCCACGTGCATGGTGATCACTATCGGGAAGCCGTGCTCACCACGGTGGTCGGCCCCAAGACCCGTATCATCGCGCCGCCGGCCCTGATGGACTTGTTGAACGCCGACCTGAAAGCTAAGACAATTCCATTGGCCAACGGCGCCACCACAGACAAGGTTGGATTCAAACTCGAAGCGGTGGCCAGCTACAATACCACGCCGCCGCGCAAACGCTTTCATCCCAAAGGCCAGGGCAACGGCTATGTACTCAACCTCGCCGGCACGCGTATTTACATCAGCGGCGACACTGAAGGCACTCCGGAAATGCGCGCGCTCAAGGGCATCGACGTGGCGTTTCTTTGTATGAACCTGCCCTACACAATGGATGTGGCCGCTGCGGCCGCCGTCGTGAAAGTCTTCAAGCCGAAGATCGTGTACCCCTACCATTCCCGCGGCCAGGACACAGCTCAATTCAAAACCCTCGTCGGCACTGCCGCCGAAGTGCGCCTACGAAACTGGTATCCATAATCGGTTCCCATTCAATTATAAAAAAAGTATGGAATTACAGTATGCAAGAAAGATCTGAAAGTGGTAGTCTCTCTTTGTTGGAATGGGCTGCGTTAGCCTCTCCAACTTATACATATAGCGCGTTGGGTACAACCGCCGGGGTGCAAACCTCGGCGGTTGTTATTTATTGGGGCGGCTTGCCGTCCTTGTAGGAGCGGGAAAAGTAGTAGGTGCCGTTATTATCCTGAGCGATTTCGCTCAGGATGGGGTCCACGCCCTCGGGCCGGCGGTGAAAGCCAACTGTGTTGACGCGGATCATTTGATTCGTGTTCAGGTTTTGAATGAGGTCACGGACGGCGTTGCCTCCACCTCGGCCGTTGAAGCGACCATCGGTAAGGAGCCATATGGTGTCCGGCCCGATGCGTTCAAAGGAATCCTGCAGGGCATCCAATGGATTGGTAGATCCGCCGGGATCTTTATCGTCCACCCATGAAATGATGGAGTCCACTTCCCACTTGAAGCCGCGTTTGGATTCGCCGGGCATGGGAGTGGAACCGCTATCGAAAAAGTAGATGTAAAATTTCTTGCGTGGCGTGATTTTATAGAGGGCATCAACCATGGCGGCCTTAGCCAGATTCAGCCGATTATCATTTCGCATGCTGCCGGATTTATCGATGATGAAGACGTGATGATTACCGTTGGTGGTGTTAAACACCTTGGTGATTGGAATTTCTTCAAAGCCGCCACAACAGCCGAGCATGACGGTGCTGGCGGACCCCACGGATTGCCCGCCGCTGGAGCGATGATGTTGGTTGGTAAATTGCCCGCTGCGTCCGAGATCTGCATCGGTGGAAAAATGGGCGCTGCCATCGGCCAGGACCACATTGCCTTGGCCTTTCATCAGGCCGGCCATGGCATCGCGATAGCGCACGGGCTCATCGGCGCCAAGCCAGCGGGACTCGGCAAGATCGCATTGGCTGAGATTGCGGGTGGTCGCGAGCACCGTGCGAGGGCGGCTCAGGTCGCCGCCTTCGGCGAGTAGATAACTGATGGCATTGGGCGGGATGAGTTTTTCGCTGATGGGACTATATTTCTCCCAATCAGCTTCCGCACTCTCATTGTAAGCGGCGCGTTCCGGGTCCAATGGCGTTAGGAGAAATTTGACTGTTCCCAATTCGAGTTTCATCGGTGGCAATGAAAAGATGGCAGCCGGGTCCATGGTGAAATCATCCCAACCGGAGCCGAGTTCCACTTTTTGATCGCTCGGGAGAATTTGCCAAGGCAACCTACCTTCGTGGTCGTTGCCGTACATATACAGGGCTTTACCGATCTGAGTTAGGTTGCCGAGGCACTGGATACGTTTGGTTTTGATCTTGGATTTGGCGACCGCCGGCAACAGAAGTGAAGCCATGATACCAATAATGCTGATGGCCACTAGCACTTCCACCAACGTGAAGCCAGCTTGGCGAGGTCTGGTGGGTGGCTTGGAAAGTGGAAAAACAAACCTCATATCGGTGAGGCAACCTAACATTGGACCCCAAATATTCAAGGGGGTGAGGACGAATAATGCAGAACGAATCATCTGAATCCTTGAACATTCGGCCGGTCACCGAGGCGGATATCCCGCTCGTGCTGGAGTTCATCCGCGATATTGCCGAGTACGAACGCCTGTTGGATCACGTAGTGGCTGACGAAGCCATTTTGCGTGAATCCTTCTTTGGACCGCGAGCCAAGGCCGAGGGATTGCTCGCGGAGCGGGCGGGCGAGCCGGCAGCGTTCGCGGTTTATTTTGAAAATTTTTCCACCTTCACCGGTCGACCCGGGCTATATCTGGAGGATTTGTTTGTGAAACCGGAATGGCGAAAACACGGTATTGGCCGCGCTTTGTTGGTGCGGTTGGCGCAAATTGCTGTGGAACGCGGTTGCCCGCGCTTCGAGTGGGTGGCACTGGATTGGAACCAGAATGCCATTGATTTCTACGAAAAACTGGGGGCCAAACAGCTCAACGACTGGCGAATCTTCCGAATGGAAGGTGAAAGTATTGCCCAGCTGGCCGCGCAAGTTATTGACAATTAACCACTAAGTTGTTAACAACCCTCGCAGCGGATGTCCCCCTAATTCGTCCGCTTTAAAACCGCCAACGGGATCCCCCCACTTTTTCCCGTTGGCGGCTTCTTTTTTATCCAATTGACATATCCCGTAAAAATCATACGTTTACGTATTAATCGGATGCGTTGGATACTCATAGGATTCGTGGTTTTTGGAACGGGATGTACCTCGATTTTGGATCGTTTGGCTACGGATCACTATTCGAAGCACTATATTTCCGATATTGAAGTTGTCGATCGTGACCCCAAGGGGTTGCCCGCACCGGAAGTACAAAACACTCTTTTATCCAGCCATGAGGAACGTGTGCAAAATCATAAGAATGGTGGATGGCAGGTGTTGGGGGTGAGTGAATTTAACACTTCCGGCTCAACTCGAGTGAATCATCTGTACAATTTAGCCCGCCGCAAAGGCGCCCCGTTGGTAGTGCATTCCAAAAAATTCGACCGCCGTGAGCAGGAGATCATCAAGCGACGCGAATACCAAGAAGGCGAACGCATCAGTGTTAACGGAACCACGGTGCAACTGGAAGGCCGCTGGGTGGATGTCGTAGACGTGGAGACGCGCGTTTATCATGACTATCGGGCTACATTCCTGCGGCCCGGCAGCGAATAAATCCAACACATTTCACGCGACAAACCCCGGGAGCTGTCGCACAATCCAGGAATGAGGCCAGTGAAATTTCTTTCCGGCACACTGCTGTTAATCCTGCTGCTCCTTAAGGTGTCCGCCCAAGAGCAGCAAAAGGTCGAACCCACGCGCGGCGATGGATTAGCAGCCAAACTCAAGGAAGCCGAACCACGGCTTCAGAAGGAATTTGCCGAGCTTAAGGTACAGGCCGAGGCCGGCAAGGCGGCGGCCCAGTATCGCCTCAGTTGGTTGTTGGAGTACGGAACGGGAACCTCGGTAGACCTAAAGGCCGCCTTTCAAGCCGCCCAACAATCGGCAGCGGCTGGCTATGGGCTGGGCCAAGCTCATCTGGGTGAAATGTACCGCTTTGGCACCGGCACCGAACCGGATGAGGAAAAGAGCAACGCCGCATTTACACAGGCAGCAAAATCTCTGCCGGCCCTCGTGGCCGAAGGCAACACCGAGGCCATGCGTGCGCTTTCCATGCTGCATTATCGTGGCTGGGGTGGCTTGAAACAGGATCACGCCAAAGCGTTGGCACTGAATCAGCAGGCCGCGGAAGCCGGTGATGCCATTGGTTCGGTGGAAGAGGCTGACCAGCTTTGGGACGGCAAAGGCACGCACCGCCAACGCTCCAAAGCCACCCGGCTGTATCGTGCGGCCCTGCCCAAGCTCATGACTCAGGCCGAGCAGGGCGACCGGCGTGCCCAACTCATTGTGGGCAATTTGCTCGCCACCGAACGGCCGACTGGCAAACGCGATTTTGAGGAGTCTATCAAATGGCATCAACCCGGTGCGGATGCCGGCTATGCTGCCCTGCAGTTTCTCATTGGGGCGCGGTATCAAAAAGGCAACGGCAAGGCCCAGAATGATCCGGAAGCCATGAAGTGGTATGAATTATCCGCTGCCCAAGGCAACCCCGGAGCCATCAATAATGTCGGCTGGATGCACGGTAATGGTCGCGCCGGTGCCGGTGAGGCAAATGATGAAAAGGCATCAGAAATGTATATGAAAGCCGCCGAACGTGGCAATAGTGTTTCGCAGAACAACATCGCCATGCGTCTCTTCAGTGGAGATGGCGTGGAGGAGGACAAGGAGAAGGCCTTTTATTGGCATAAGCGGTCGGCCGAGAACGACAACGGCCGCGGTCAATATTTTCTGGCCCTGCGTTACGACACGGGACAGGGAACCGAGCCGGATTTGCAGAAGGCCGTGCACTGGTATCAGCGGGCTGCGGAGAATGATCACCGGGCCGAATACGATTCCTCCCAGGGCGGCTACGCGTACGGCGCTCAGATGAAGCTTTCGGACATCTACCGAGAAGGACGCGGCACCAAACGCGATTTGGCCAAGGCCCTGTATTGGATGGCGCGCACGACGGAGTTTGAGCGCTCCGAAGCGGTGAATGCTTTTTTGAAACATGAAACAGCCATTGGTCGCAAGGCTGCCGATTTGCACGGTCCGCTGCAGAAGTATCTGGACGAAGGCTGGCCGGTTTCGCCTCGAAATAGCCGGGATATTCAGGAAACTGCCGAGCAGGGCGATGCACAGGCCCAGTATGAACTCGCCGCCCTGCACGTGTTGGGCTTGGGCGGAGTGGGGCGTCAACCAACTAAGGTCTTGGAATGGGCCGGCAAAGCGGCGGCGCAGGGTCATGCGGGTGCGCTATTTTACTTGGGCATCTGCCATGAGGAAGGCCGGGGTGTGCCAAGCGATACGGCCAAGGCGCGCGAATTTTTTGTAAAAGCAGCGACCCAAGGCCATGCGGGAGCGGAGAATCATCTGGGTGTGTTGGCCGAGAAATCGGGGGCAAAACGTGAGGCTGTCACGGCTCATTTTGCGAAGGCCGCGGAGGCCGGCGATCGCCGAGGTGCTTATAATTGGGCACGGGTAATGGAGTCCGAGAAAGATTCGACTGCACAGGTTTTTCGTCGATATCAGTCGGCGGCTGAACAAGGATTGGCGGCTGCCCAAAATAACTTGGCTTGGTTGCTTCAGCAAAAACCGGAGGCCACCGAGGAGGATTTGGAGCAGGCAGCGCGCTGGTATCGGGCTGCGGCCAATCAGGGCCATGCCGATGCGCAGTACAATCTGGGATTGATGACCTTGCGTGGGCAGGGCGGGTTGAAGAGCGCGGTATTGCAGTCCTTGGACCGCTCAGAAGCCTTTGTTTGGTGGGGCCGGGCGGTGATGCAGAACCATCCGCAAGCCGTGCGGCAAATCAACCGGTTGGCCGGTTTGCTGACCGCTGAGGAAATTCGGTTCGCCCGGCAAACAATTCATGCCTGGGGAGAAGGTCAGCGTGTGCCGCAGTTGTACGTGGTGCGCGAAGGAGATTAATATATGAAACAAGGATGGATCATTATATTGGGATTGTTGGTGTGCCTGGGATGCGCCGGACCGGGCAATGCCGGGCCAACGGTAGAGCTGGAGCGGCGCGCTGACGGCTTGGTGTACCAAAAAGGCCATAATGTGGCTTATACCGGTCAGTTGACCATGACCACGCCGGGCTCCCAGGACCGCTGGGTGTCGCACTACAAAAACGGCGTGCGGGACGGGCAATTCGCAGTGTTCTATTCCAACGGCCAACGCAAGGCCGAGGCGGTGTTTGAGGCGGGCAAACTGGTGGCCGGCATGACTTGGAAACCCGACGGCTTAGTGGGCAGCGAGGTGCAGAATGGCACGGGCACATTGTTGATGTTTCACCCGGATGGATCCAAGGCGCGCGAATCGGTTTATCTGAACGGGGACCGGGTGAGCCGCACGGATTTTCCGGCCACCGGCGGAAAATAAAAACCCCGCCGGGCGTTGGCCCAGACGGGGTAAGTGAGAGGTTCCCTTGTTTAGGAGTAAAGGACCTTCTTCCAATCCTTACCGGTTTCCTTGGAGATACGCGCCAATTCCTTAGTGCGTTGCTTCAAGTGCTGGTTGATCTCACGCTGGGCAAGCGTCCAGTTGATGCGCTTCAGGCCGGACTTGAACTTATCCTTTGCGTTTTCCCGGAAGAATTTCGGTCCACCAGAGTATCCAATCTGGTGGAAACGATGGATCGAAATTTTTTCCAGCAGAGTAAACTGGTGGCGCGGGCGGCCGCGAGTGTTGGTGGGGAAGGTGTTAAAAGGAGTCTCATGTTCCTCCTCCACCCAATCGGTAAAGGCATCAATCAGCTCCTGCTTGCTGCAGTGCCAGTTGATCTGAAACACGTGCAGGGTACTTGCACCATCGGCATTAAGCGAGGCACCCTCTTTGCCGGTCTTGAAAGTGGCTCCGCTCTGGGAGGTCACATTGGAAACAGGAAGATTCTCGTAGTTGCCTTTAGCCACATCAGCTAGCCATTTTTTGTTTTTGGCGTCGGAACCGAAGGGCCCTTTACCACTGCCGAGTTCGCGATCCAATTCCCACTGATACACGCGGCTCATTGCCGATTTGGGCAATTTCTTGAAAGGGGAGAAATTCCAATCTTCCTTGGTGAGGGATTTTTCGGTCCATTCTTTGTGGGTTAATTTTCTAGCCATTGGGTTGTTTTTTACAATATTGCGTTGGTTTTACGCTGATTTTTGGTTTGCTCATCTAAATGATAATTCAAACTAATCAAGCGTGGCGGCGGAACTTAACGATGAATGGATTGTTGTCAAGATCATCCATTAATTTTTAACAATAATTTTATCTATTTGGTCCCAAACTAATGGCTTACCTTGTGCGGCACATGTTAATGCGGTTTTTTGTTTGTTTTGTATTTCTTGGAGTGACCCACATGGGCGGGGCGGCGGAAGTCTCGACGCCGGCGCCGATATCACAGGCACTGGGATTGGGGTGGGATGCGGTGAAAGCGTTGGGCGAAGTCATTGGGAATGGGCTGTTTTACATGATTATTTGGTCCTTGGTGGGGTTTGTCGTCGGTGGTGTGGGAGGTTTTTTTGCATGGCGAACCTTACGCGACCGGGGTTGGTTGGATGTGTCGTGGGGTTGGTACAAGTATGTGCGGTGGATGTGGCCAGTATTACTGGTCCTCACCTTGTCGCTGGGCTTGAGTTCCATGTTGGGCAGTTGGGGCGCAGGTCGCGCAGTCAAGCAAGGCATGCGACAGGGCGAAGTCATTGAGACAGCGGTATTTAACACCTACGCGATGGTCATGGTGTGGCGAGTGGATCCGAAGCAGGGAGACGTTAATGGCTCGGGGTTGTTGGAACAGGATCTGGCATTGGCGGTTGCTAAACTGAGGGATGCTGACGCGCAGGCTCAAGAACTGGAAAAAGAATCCCGCGAGCGACTGTTGACTAAAATGGAGGAGCAGGCCGGCGGGGGGCTGGTGCGTAAGTGGTTCTTTGGGAAGATGTTGGATCTTATTTTCGACCAAGTGAAAGAGGATTTATCCGGGCAAGACGCCGTCGAATTTCTTTCCGTCACGCTGGAGGCGGGCCGGAGGGGGGGAGAGACGCAGGCTATTCAGTTTGTACGGAAGAAGATTATGGCGGCGGTATTTTTGGCTGTCGATGAGACCGTGAATGCTGTCGTGTATCCATTCATTCTGTCTGTCATTCTGTTGATTCTCGGTGTCTTGGGTCTGCCATTGGGCCTGTTTTGGTTAGCGCGCTGGTGGTGGCTTAAAAAAAATCCGGAAACGCCGCCGGATTCGGAGGGCCCGCCTGAATTGGATTCAGTCTCGGTGTCTTCAAAATAACCTGTTGATAACTTCGGCCAGTCTGCGGGGTGGGGTGCTTGCGCGTTTGTCATAGGCTCGCCACACTTCGTGCTTTCACTTATGAAAACACGATGCACCAACCGTGTGTGGCTGCCGATTTTGGCGGTCGTGGGGTTGGCCGGACACCTTGCCGCGGCGGATGCCGAGTTGATCGCCAAGGGAAGAGAGTTGTTCCAGGCCAAGATTTGTACCACTTGCCATCAGGTTCCCGGCGGACCGCCGGCGCTGGCCGGCGTGGCCATGAAGGCGCCCAAGTTTGAGGGCAATTTCTGGGGACAGGAACGCGAGGTCACCCTCGGGTTTGGCGGCAAGGATGCCAAAGCTAAGTTTGATGAGGCCTATTTCATTGAGTCCATTCGCAATCCGATTGCCAAGGTGGTGAAAAGTGCCGCGGCACCCATGCCGCCGCCGCCCGCGGTGAATGATGAGGAAATGAAAGCGCTTGTCGCTTATGTGAAAAGTCTCAGTGACGGCACGACTCCGGCCGGTGCGGGCATTGTGGCCAAGGGGGCGCTGAAGAAATTCCAGTACCGCGTCTACAGCGGGGCTTGGAATAACCTGCCTGATTTCGAGAAGCTGAAGCCGGTGAAATCCGGCAAGGCGGAAAGCGGGATCGCCGATACCAATCTTTCCGAGACCCGGGATAATTTCGGGTTGGTGATCGAAGGCGAACTCGAGGTGAAGACCAAGGGCAAGTACACCTTCAACCTCGGTTCGGATGACGGCTCGCGGTTGTTGGTTAACGGCGTGCCCGTGGTGGTCAACGACGGCGTGCACGGGGTGGTGACCAAAAACGGCACGGCTACGCTGGATGCCGGCGTGAATCTGATCCGCATCGAGTATTTTGAGAAAGGCGGCGGCGAACATCTCTCGCTGGATATGTCCGGGCCCGGTATCAAGAAACTACAGCTGGCCCACAACACCGCCCCGCAGGGTGGTGGCAACAAGCCGGCCATCGCCACGGGCAACCCGATTGTGCCAGAGAACAATGAGGCGGTGATGTATCGCAACTTTATTGAAGGCGCCTCCCCGCGCGGCATTGGCGTGGGTTATCCGGAAAACCTGAACATTTGTTTCGACGCCAACGCGCTGAATATTGTTATGACCTGGCACGGCGCATTTATGGACGGCGCCAAGCACTGGAACGGGCGCGGGCAGGGATTCCAGCCGCCCAGCGGCCATTACATGATCAAGCTCAAGCGCGCGCAGGCGATTGCCGTATTGCCAGATGCGAAGGCTCCGTGGCCGGAATTGAAGCTGGGCAACAATGATGACGACCGGGCCAAGGGCCTGCGGTTCCGCGGGTATCGGCTCGTGGAAGGTCGCCGGCCGGTGTTCAAGTACACCGCGAGTGAAACGGTGATTGAAGATTACGTGATCCCCGAGGCTGGCGCTCTGCCAGCCTTTACCCGTCAACTCACCCTGACTGGTAGCGGCAAATACTATTATCTCGCCGCCGCCGACGGGTTCATTGAGAAACAGGGCAACAGTTGGAAGGTGGGCAAGAACCTCAAGCTCACACTCGACAGTCCGGACGCACCCATCCTGCGTGATGGCGCCAACGGTAAGGAACTGCTGGTGCCTGTGACGGTGGATGGCAAGGCCATCCTGCGCGCCAAATACGAATGGGACCTCAACTAAAACTGTTTAAGGAGATTTGATGATGAAAAAACTTACACTGATCGCCGGCCTGCTGCTGACCGGTTTCACCACTCAGGCTCAGCCGAAGCAGGAGGACTACTACAACTTCACCCGAATCCCACTGCCGGAAAACGTTGTGCTCGAAGCCGGTGGCATTGCGATGCTGCCCAACGGCAACCTTGCTGTCAGTACCCGCCGCGGCGATATCTACACCGTTAGCAATCCGCTCGGCAAGGCGGACGACATGAAGGTGAAGCTCTTTGCCCGCGGGCTGCACGAGCCGCTTGGTATTCACTGGAGCGACGGCTGGCTGTACGCCACGCAACGCTGCGAAGTGACGCGCATCAAGGATGAGGACGGCGATGGTCGCGCAGATGTCTTTGAAACCCTCACCGATGGCTGGGGTATCAACGGCGATTACCACGAGTACGCCTTTGGATCGCAGTTCGATCCCGAAGGCAACATGTGGGTGGTCCTGTGTCTCACAGGTTCCTTCAACAGCAACACCCCTTACCGCGGCTGGTGTGTGCGCGTGAACAAGAAAGGCGAGATGATCCCCACTGCCAGTGGCATTCGCAGCCCCGGCGGCATTGGTCTGAACCATCTCGGCGATGTGTTTTACTCGGACAACCAGGGCCCTTGGAATGGCTCCAGCTCGTTGAAGCACCTGAAGGCGGGCTCGTTTCAGAGCCATCCGGCTAGCTACAAGTGGTGGGATCTGCCGCTCGTGAAAAAGCACATGGGCCCCAACCCGCCCGTGGTGCCCAACAGCAAAAGCCGCATCCCCGTGGAGCGCGAGCGTGTGAAGGAATACGTGCCGCCGGCCTGCGTGCTACCGCACGCCAAGCTCGGCAATTCCACCAGCGGTTTTGCCTTCGCCAATAACGAAAAGTTTGGGCCGTTCAAAAATCAACTGCTTGTCAGTGATCAAAGCCACTCAAACGTCAGCCGCGTGGTGTTGGAAAAGGTCAACGGCGTGTATCAAGGCGCGGCGATCCTGTTCATGACCGGCTTCGGTTCGGGCAACATTCCCTCCTACTACGATCCCAGCGGCGCCCTCTTCGTGGGTGGCAGCGATCGCGGTTGGGGTGCTCGCGGCGGCAAACGATTTGCGCTCGATCGCGTGAACTGGACGGGCAAGGTGCCGTTCGAAATTCACGAAATGCGCGCCAAGCCCGACGGCTTCGAGCTGACCTTCACCCACGAGATCGATCCCAAGACCGCCGGTGACGTGGCCAGCTATTCGATGAAGGCATGGACCTACATCCTGCAATCCAGCTACGGCAGCCCGGAAGTGGATCACGTGACGCCCAAGGTCGCCGCCGCCACGGTGGCTGCGGACAACAAAAGCGTTCGGCTCAAGATTGACGGCCTTGTGAAAGGGCACGTGCACCATCTTGTGTCCGGCGGCATTCGCTCCAAGGATGGTCTCCCGCTCCTGCACCCGAATGCCTACTACACCTTAAACGAAATTCCGAAGAAGTAACGTCGGAGAATTCAATTCACCCGCGCCGGAAACGGTGCGGGTTTTTTATTGGTGTTTTATATACCCCTTCGCGATCACCTCGCCCAACTGCACGATGCCTTCGGTGGTGATGACCAGCATTTTTTCTTGCGGGGGCAGGTTAAAGGTTTTGAGGTGGATGCAATGCGGATCGGCGGCGGCGACTTTGGCCATGTCGCCGACGACATCAAGCTGGTTGAGGCGTTCCACATCGGTGGGCGATTGTTGGCTGACGTACCAATTCAGCTTGGGCAACGCCAGATCCTTGCGGCTTTGATTCACGATTGCCTGCACGCGCGCGGCGGCGTCGCGGCGGTAGGGATGAAACGACATATCGTTCTCGCCGACGTGATAAAAAATACCGGCGACTTCCACCGCGTGCCCTTTGGCGGTCAACTCCTGCACGGATTGTTTCACGAATTGAATGAACTTCGGATACACATGGCGGCTTTTGGCCGGGCTGCCTTCGGGGGTCCAGTCGATGATCTGCGAGCCGCTGTGAGTGAACTTGGCAATGGCGATATTGCCGGGTTCCGCGGTGGTAATCGTGCGCGCAAAGCTTAGCTCCGGGCCAAAGGTGTCGTAGTAACCGGTGAGGCCCAAGGGCTCCCAGCCTCTCGATACGTGATAACTTCCACCGAGACTGTATTTGAAAGCAATGTTCGGGTTGGATTTCAGTAACGCCTGATGGCCCTTGAGTTGTTGGAGTTCCTGCACAAAGGCACGTTCGCCTTCCATGTTCCGGTGCCCGGCCAAAATAAAGAGCTTCACGGGACTGCTTTTTTTGTACGGCCATTTTTTAAAAGGGCGAGGTTGGTCTAGCTTCAACCCGATGGTGCGCAGGTAGGCTGTGGCGTAGTTTTCGCCGTGCTGCAACTGGCCCAGCGTGCCGTAGTGATAATGCAGCCCCACCGGTCGGCCGATCTCCGCGCCTACATGCGAGGTGGGCACATACTCAGCGCGCGGATCGGCATTGGTCACCGTACGTTGGCCGAGACTGATGGCGTACATGCGCGGGCGAAGGTCCATGCCCCAGATGGTCTTGGTGTTCAGCTCACCGATGTAGAATTTTAGGTTCGGCGTCTTGAGGTCACGTCGCCATTTGGCCAAAAAGTTTTTCAGGTTCTTGCCGTAGTTGGGCATGTACTCCTGGTTGAACATGTCGTTCTCACCCTGATGCCACATGAACCCTTCGAAGCGATATTTGATCTGTTGCTGATCCAAATCCGCCAAGGCTTTGCGAATGGTCTCCAGCGCGAGCGGGTACATCTTGAATCCGATTGATTCATCGGGATTCCAATCACCGCCCAGATGCGTGCCGCCGGCCGCCACCTTGATGATGGCAATGGGTGCCTTGATGTGGCGCGTCACCTTGCGGGCAAAACTCAGCTCCGGACCGACGATGTTGTTGACCGGTGCCAACGCCTCCCAGCCTTCCGAACGCGTTTTGTTTTCACGGCCGAGACAGTAAACAAACTTCACCTTTTCCTGTGCCGCCTCCAAGCCGGAATACGGCGGGAAGCGTTTAATATCCTGCACTTTGGAATCCGATCCCACCATGTTCGATTGACCGGCGAAGATAAAGACGCGCAGAGTTTTGTGATCGTCATTGGTTTGGGCCCGGGCGGAAGGTAGACAAAACAGCAGGGCGCACAGAATCGGGAAGGTGGTTTTCATGGGAAATGTTCACCGCACTCTGGCCGTTTCTGTGGCGGAGTGAAAGCAAATGCTCACGCGATGGTGCAGAGAATAATGAATGGGGCAAGTGCCACCTCGCTCCCGTTTGTAGGTTTCCTCCACGGGTGGCTACTTCAGCGTTTGTTTAAAGAACGCGTCGGTGCGTTGGATCATTTGGTTGAACCACATTTGTCGGCCGATGAAGGCGTGGGGGGCGTCCGGGATGATGGTGAGGTCGGACTGAAGGCCGAGCTGTTGCATGCGTTGGCGGAAGGCGGTGGCGTGCGTGCTGGGATCGTCGTTCTGGCCGGTGATGAGCCAGACGGGCGGGTCGGCCTTATCGAGATGATGCAGGGGCGAGGCGAGGCGGTAAGTGGCGGGTTGGTCGGCCAAGGCGCCGCCCAGAAATTGCCGCCAGATTTTGCCGCGCGCTTCGATGGCTGAAATCTCACGCGTGCGATCGGAAAGCAGATCGGTCTGCGCGCCCATGGGCACGGCGGCTTGAATGGTGCTGCTGAACTGGGCATGGCCGCCGTTGCCTTCAAGTTCCTTGACGTCACCGGATGTAGCGAGCAGGGCGGTGAGATGGCCACCGGCCGAGAGACCGATGGCACCGATTTGATCCGGATTGATGCCGTAGGTTTTGGCATTGGCACGCAGGAATCGGACGGCGGCTTTGCAGTCATGAATTTGCGCGGGGAACGGCGCCTCGCCGCTGAGCCGGTAGGAGATGGTGGCCGCTACGTAACCGCGTGCGGCGAGTGCCTGCGCGATCTTGGCGTGGCTGGTCCGGTCGCCTTTGGCCCAGCCACCGCCGTGGATGCACACCACCGCGGGCAGGGCACCCCATTCGCCTTTGGGCCGGTAGATATCCATCTCCAAGGTGCGATCGCCATAGCGCGCATAGGTGACCTCCTGCCGGGTGTTGAGTTGATTGAGCGTACTGCGCGGGATCTCCGTGAGGCCATCGGGGCGAAGGGTAACCTCGCCGGCGGGCCGGGCGTCTGTGCGCATTTCATGCTGAAACAAAATCGCCATGCCGCGCAGTTTGCGGGCTATGTCTCTGTTACGCACGAGCTTGGTTTCGCCGGGGTCCGTCTCCAGATTGTACAGCTGCAGGCTGGGATTGATGTAGAGTTTCCAGTTACGCCAACGCACAGCGGCCAGAGCGCCTTGGCTGCCGTGATAGAAAAAGGCTTCGGCGTATTCGTGGCGCTGGATGAGGGCAGCCCATTCGCCGGGCGGATTCCAGGTGCGGCGCAGCGGCACGGCGGCGTTGATGGTTTTTTTCTGGGCTGGTCCGGGGACGAATGTGGATTCGCCCTGAAGCACGGGCACAAGGTCGCGGCCATCAATTACCCGGCCTTCGGGCACCTTGATCCCGGCGAAGGTGGCCAGTGTGGGATACCAATCCATCGCGCGGGTGAGCGCACGAGAAACGGTGCCGCCCTTGACGCCGAGGCCGGGGCCCCACGCGATGGCCGGCACGCGGATGCCTGCCTCGTAAGTTGAGAGCTTGCGGCCTTGCAGCTTTTGGTTTGGTGTACGGCCAGGCCCACGGCCGTTGTCCGAGGAATAGATGACGAGGGTGTTGTCCTCGAGTTCATTCTTTTTCAGCGCATCCACAATGCGGCCGACATGGTGGTCCATTTCCTGAATCGCATCACCGTATTCGCCCCAATTGGATTTCCCCTTGAAAGGTTCGCTGACCCCGAGCGGGACGTGCAGCATGGTGTGCGGCAGGTAGAGAAAGAAAGGACGCTCCTTGTTGGCACCGATGAACTTCACGGCCTCATCGGTGTACAGGCGTGTGAGCTCGGCGGGGTCGGCGGGGCGCTTGATGACCTTGCCGTTGCGGATCAGCGGCACGCCGCCTTGTTTCTCGAAATAGCCGATCTCCACCGGATCCAAGTTGTGCAGCAGCCCGTAATAATGATCGAATCCCTGATTGCGCGGCAGGAACGGTTCGTGAAAGCCGAGGTGCCATTTGCCGATGCAGCCGGTGGCGTAGCCGTTAGCCTTGAGTAACTCGGCGAGGGTCAGTTCGTTGGGATGAATGCCGGTGGCCGAATCGGCGCGGTGCACCCAGATGTGATTGCCCACCCGGCGCGGATAACACCCGGTGAGCAGACCTGCGCGCGAGGGGCTGCAAATCGGGGCGGCCGCGTAATAATCGGTAAAGCGCATACCCTCCTTCGCCATCGCATCAATCCGCGGCGTCTTGATCTCCGTTGCCCCATAACAACCGAGATCGTAATAGCCCTGATCATCAACGAGGATGAAGATGATGTTCGGTTGCTTCGGCTTGGCCACCGCGCTGAAGCTAAGGAACAACGCGCAAATAATGGTGAAGACAGTTTTCATTGATAAACGGAGAACGGATTTTGGCGTGTTTGGCCAAGAACTGGAAGCAAATGCTTGGGACGGTGATTTGAGGCAAGGTGAAACTTGCCCCTCCCTATATAGTCGACTCTGATTACAGGTCAGAAGCTGGACGAATTCGAAGGGTGATTCTGCTCGTTTGCCGGACATATATTTTTGTAATCAGCGATTACAAGTTGGTAAGGATATAGCCGAAAGAACGCAACGGTAACGGTTGGAATCGAAAACCCCAAAAATACTAACTAGATATTGGCTTCCATAAGCGCCTTAATCTATTTCTTGTCCTTTAACGTCAGCAGATACGCCATTACGTCGGCGAGTTCCTGGTCGTTTAGGATGATGTTCATGGGAGGCATGGGGCTGGCACCGAGTTTGTCGAAGCCTTCGGCCAATTCAGCAGTGGGGTTGACGAGGGCGCGTTGGATGTAGTCCGCGTCCTTGCGGCTGGCAATGCCGTCGAGCGCGGGGCCGATGATGCCGCCTTTGTCACCAACCTTATGGCAGCGGATGCAGCCGGCGACAAGATGGGTGTCGAAGATTTTCTTGCCGGCCAACGCCGTGCCCTTGACGGGATCCTTACTTTTCTCCTTGTAGATGGGCGTGATCTCGACGAGCGAAACATCGTCCCACCACGCGGTGCCGGTGCTTTGGCCCCAGCCCCCGAAGAGGCAGTTCACAGTCACCTCGCGGTCTTGCTCGCTTTTAAATTCCACTTTCACTTCGGTCCATTGATCGGCGGTCTGGCGGACGCCCTTGGTCTTGGCGGCGTGTTGCAGTTCGTGCACTCCCAGAAGCGCGCCGTTGCCGGTGCCCTGCAAATTCTCGGTGCGCACCCAGCCGCTGAGGATATAGTTGCGGCCGCCCTTGAGGCTTACGCGGGCAAACAAGCTGGAGTCGTGCCGTGTCTCGGCACTGATGCGCAGGGAATGCTTGCCAGTGCGCACGTATTCCTTCCGGGTCTCAACCGCGTGCTCGAGGTCGGGACGGCGCGCGCTGTAGGTGCGTGTCGCCCAGTCGCTCGGCAGTTTGTTGTCGCCCATTTTTTCAAACGAGGCATTGGGCAGCATGTTGGCGCTGGGCTTGTACCCGATCACATTCAACTCCGCGGCACCGGTTGCGGCAAGGGCCGCGCGCAACCATTCGTCCTTGGCATTGACGGGCTGTTGCATGAGCAACGAAGCGGTCTTGCGATGCGTGTCGTTCTTGGGCAACGACGCCAATGCGGTGAACGCGGTGCGGCGCACGTGCAGATCCTTGTCCGCGAGGGTGGCGCTGTCGTAGAGCAATTCGGCGGACGATTGATTGGTGCCGAGCGCGCGCAGGGCGTTGCGGCGCAGGACGGGATCGGTTGCAATCAGCGCGGTGCGATGGGTCTCGCGATCGAGTTTGCCGAGGCCTTCGAGCGCCCATAGCGAGTGGAGGGCGGCATGGCCGCCGGTCTTGAGTTTTGCCTGTAGGGCAGGCACGGCGTCCGTGCGCTGTTGCTCTACGAGCAACCGCTGGGCGGTGAGGCGCCAGAACAGATTGTCGTGAGCGAGCGCGCTGATAAGGTCGGTAGTCGCCTTGAGCGTTGGCTGTTTGGGGGCGTGACCGCGATGGACCACGCGGTAGATGCGGCCGTGTTGGCGGTCGCGATTGGGATTGATGTGGGCATTTCCCTGGCCGTTTTTCGCATCATACCCGGCGCGGCCTTTGTTCGGGGTCGGGTTGTGTTGAATAATAAAATTGTACCAGTCGGCCACCCAAAGATTACCGTCGGGGCCTACTTCGGCGACGACTGGGCTGAACCATTCATCGGCGCTGGCCATGAAGCTAAAGGCGTTGTTGGCCTCGTAGCTGGAATCCTTGTGGCGGATGTCGTACATGCCGAGGAGATTGCCGGTGGGCCCGCAAATGAACGCGCGCCGATCGCGCCAGGCCTTGGGGAATCCGGCGCTGGTGGCAAAAGCATGGCCGCAGCCAGCGGTGTAGGCGTTGAAGGCATCGACCTGCCGGATGTTTGGCGTGATGGGGTAAAAATGCGGCGAGTCGGCGATCATTTGGGCACTCTTGCCGCGTTGGCCGCCGTACACGGTGGCGGGCAGACCGCCGAAGAAAGTGGGATTATTATTGGCCGTGGAGCCGAACACGTCGCCAGATTCATTGAAGCCCACACCCCATGTGTTGTTGTTGAACTGATGTAGAAACTCCATAGCCGAGCCGTCGGCGCGGAAGCGAAATACGCCCATGCCGAAGCGATGTTGCTCGCCGCCCACCTGGCCGTTAAAGCCGGAGTACCCGACCGTGCCGTAGATCCAGTTGTCGAACCCGTACCGCAGGTTGCTCGGGCCGGCGTGTGTGTCGCCCGCGCCAAAACCGGTGAACAGCACCTCGCGCACGTCTGCTTTGTCGTCGCCGTCGGTGTCCTTGAAAAATAAAAACTCCGGCGCGTGTGCCACGATGATGCCTCCGCGAGCGAAGGTGAATGACGTGGGAATGTTCAGGCCGTCAGCAAAGATTTTAACCGAATCACATTTGCCGTCGCCATTGGTGTCCTCCAGAATCTTGATGCGATCATTGCCCTTGCGGCCTTCCTTGATTTCGTTTGGGTAATCAATGCTCTCGGCCACCCACAACCGGCCGCGTTCGTCCCACTGCATATAAATAGGATTTACGATCTGCGGTTCAGCAGCGAAGAGCTGCAGCTCCCAGCCCGCCGGCACCTGCGTGTACTTCATGCTCTCGGCGGCCGACAGCGGCAGCTGGTACGGTAATGGTTCCGGACGTTTCTCGTAATTCGGAACATTGTCGCGCTTCTCGTACTTCAATGGCGCGCGGCCGGCCAAAAACTTTTGGTACCGCGCCTGCACCGATTCGCCCGCCGCCCAGAGGATGCCGCTCTTGAGCAGCTGATGAAACCCGGCGTGACCCCACACGCGCGCGTCGTGGCCCGAGGCAGTGTAAAACACGCGACCCTTGCCCTGCGTGCGCACCCAAGTCCACGGTTCCGGCTTGGTGTGCGGATCGCCCGGCATCGCGTCGCGCACCATCAGCACCGTGCGATTCTTCGGGTTATGTTTCGTGTGAAAATACGTTTCGTCCCACGCCTCAAATGCCTGCACGCCTTTCATCGCCGGATGTTTGCCGTCGGTAATGCGCGCGCTAAACACCGCCCCTTGATGGCTCTGGAACCGCCCACCCACCAGCTGATCGAAGCCTGGTTCATTGCCGAAACACCAGCTCGCGCAGTGCACCGGCACAAATCCGCCGCCGTTCTCCACGTAGTTTTTCAGGTTCTTCCATTGATGCGGCTGGATCGTGCCGTGGTTCGCGTACAACAGCAGCACGTCAAACTGGCCGAGATACTTCGCATTACCCAACGCCTCCTCGACGCTCACCGTGTAATCAAAATAGATCGCATCCCGCCCCAGTGCCTTGGCCAGCATGGGGTAGTACTCGTTGGAGTTGTGATGCTTCGCCGGATGCCCGAGGAACAGCACGCGAATCGGCCCCGCCTCCGCTAACAGGAAGCTGAACAGAAGAACAACAGGAATAAGCAGTCGAAGTTTCATGATGAGTTTGGAGTAAAATTATTTTTTGTTTCGCACCGGTGCGGCGTTGGTTTTGGGGAGCCACTGGGTCAGTCGGGTTTTCACTGCGGCCAGCTCGGGGCGGTCAGCGAGGTTGGTGAATTCGTTCGGGTCGGTCTGGTGATCGTACAATTGTTCCGTGCCGTTGGGGTGACGGATGTAACGGTAGCGTTGGCCGCGCACGGCGTGGTTGTCGCGGCCCCATGTGGTGACGGCAGGCCGGTCCCATTTGGCCTTCGGATTTTTCAACAACGGCACTAGGCTCACCCCATCCAAATCCTTTCGCTCTGGCAGCGCGCACAATTCATTTAGCGTCGGGTACACGTCCAGCAGGTTTACCGGCCGATCGCACACGTCGCCGCCGGTCGTCACGCCCGGCGCCACGATTATCAGGGGCACCCGCGTGGATTCCTCAAACAACGTGAATTTTTCCCACTGCTGCTTCTCGCCAATGTGCATCCCGTGATCGGACCACAACACAATGATCGTGTCCTTCGCGTGCGGGCTTTTGTCCAGCGCATCCAGCAGCCGGCCCACCTGCGCGTCGGCAAAGCTGATCGACGCAAGGTAACCGCGCACCGCGCCGCGCCATTCGTCGTTCTTCACCATCCACTCGTGCCACGCCTTACGGATGCCGCGATGGCCGGCCGGCGGTACATCGGCCAGATCGTTCTTTTTGATCTTCGGCAAAAACACTTTGTCTTCCGGGTACAATACGAAATATTTCTCCGGCGCATACCAAGGGATGTGCGGGCGGAAAATACCGACTGCCTGAAAGAATGGCTGCGGCCGCCGCTGCATCAACTCGCCAATCGCCCAGTCCACCACTTGATGATCGGCCGTCTTGCTTTCTGGTTGCGGGTCTGGAGCCCAGTCAAAAAAATGTGGCGGCCGACCTTCGGCGCTTTTGCCAACGGCAATCGGCTTGGAATAGAGATACCCGTTGGTCGCTCGCTTGGCCTCGGTGGCCTTGGGCCAGAGCGGGTCAGGCATGGGGCGATCCGCCGCCGGCCAGTAACGATCCCACAACTTGGCTTCGTTCTGCTGCTTGCCGTAGCCGTCATTGATCCAAGAGAGACAATGGAAAATCTTTCCGCCACCGAAGGCCTCATAGCCGCCTGCGCGAAAGTGTTCGGGCAACGTCACCGCCTTGGCCAGACGCGGGCTTCGGCGCCAGTCCTGTCCGTTGTTGTAAACGCCCGAGCTGGCCGGTGCCACGCCCGTCATGATCGCCACGCGCGAGGGATTACAAGCCGGTGCCGCGCAATGCGCATTGGTGAACAACACCCCGCGCTTTGCCAGTCTATCCAGATGCGGCGTATGCACCCCGCTGCGTCCTCCCATGCAATTGACCCAATCATTCAGGTCATCAATGGCAATAAACAACACATTCGACCGATTCGCCGCCGCAGCGAGCGGCGCCAGCATGAGCAACAGGCAGGCAAGAAAACGCATAACGTGGATGGCCGCAGGATAGGTTATTTGGCGACAGGGGACAATGTAGAAGCGTCCGTATCCTGATCGCCAAGCACGCGCCGTGTTTCGCTCACATCAATCCAGCGAATGAGCATCAGAAACCCAACCTGTACCACGCCGGCCACCAGATAAATTTGTCCGAAATCTGGCGCTTCTCCCATCCGTGTGGCCAGCTCGGTGCCGCCGGTAAGGGAGAGGTTGAGTAGCGCCATGTAGGCGGTGAATTGCGTGGCGGCAATCGCCGGCCAACTGACACCCATGAAAATGGCGTATAACGAGACGGTCATCACGCCGATACAGAACTGCTCGGCGAATGCGTACCCGATGATCATCGACCTGTTCCCCCACTGCGGTTCCAGTAAGGCAAACCCGATCCAAACCATGCCGAGCGCCACAGTCGCCGCCCCGGCCACGCGTCGAGCTGTAAACAGATCGGCCAACACCCCGCCCAGCAGCGAACCGCCCAGAGCAAAGAAATAACCAAAACCGGTGATCCAGACGGAGTACTCTTCCACCGACCATTTCAGATTTCCGACAATGAGAATTTTGGACACGGAGGACAATAGCGTGGTGCCCGCCAATACCCCGATGGCCAGCAGGGCAGCGAGACGGGTGGATTTCAGGGAGAAGGCGGTGTTCATCGATTTGAGGATCGAGGCAAACGACGCGGTGGCCTTGAGAGCGAGTTGCGGCACCAAGGCCTTCGGATCCAGCGGTTGCCATGGAAACAGACGTTCACCGGCGCGCTCGCGCAGAAAGAGCGGTGCGCACATCACCAGCAGCATGATGCCCACTTGCAATGAGATGGCGAGGTGCAGCCCATGTTTGGCCGTGATCACGCCCATCACCGAGCCGCCGATGATGGAACCCAGATAACTAGCCGCCCGCATAAACCCATTCGCCTTGCCTCGTTCCTTCTCGGGCAACAGATCCACCGCCAAGGCATCCACCGACACATCCTGCAGCGAGGCAAACACGTTGTGGATGGCAATGATCCAGACCAGCGTGGTCATGCCTTTGGATAGATCAGGCAGAAAAAGGATCAGCACAAGTGTGATGACCATCATCGATTGGGCGAGCAAAATCCACGGCCGCCGTCGGCCCAGCGCGTATCGGGCGAAATCAAACCGGTCAATGATCGGTCCCCAAATGAATTTAAACGTCCACGGCAATTGCGCCATGAGTGTGACGCCAGCCACTTCGGCGATGGAATAGCCTTTCGATGCCAGATAAGCTGCCAAGGTGCCGGTGACGAAACCGAACGGCATACCTTGGGCGAGGTACATCAAGCAGAGCGTCAACAGCCGCAGTGGCGGCGAATTCTCTAGCGAACGCGTCACGCCGAGCAGAGTCGACCCAAAGCCGCGTGCGGCCAAGCCATTTCACTCTGTCCTTTTGTTCAAGCTACTCGTACCCTGCGCGCGTTCCATGAGTGACGCCGTTCAACGCATCAAGGTAATCGATTCCCATACCGCCGGTGAGCCGACGCGGGTGGTGGTGGAAGGTTTGCCGGAATTTGCCGGCACGCCGGGGGAGTGGCGCGATTTTCTGCGTGCCCAGCACGATGCGCTCCGCACCGCCGTGGCCTGCGAACCGCGCGGGCACGAGGCGATGGTTGGCGCGTATTTGCTCGAGCCGACTCAACCGGATTGTGTGGCGGGTGTGGTATTCTTCAACAACGTCGGCTACCTGCACGGCTGCCTGCATGGCACCATTGGGGTGGCGGTCACTCTCGCTCATCTCGGGCGATTGACCCCCGGTTACAACAAAATCGAAACGCCGACTGGCATCGTGACGGTGCGGCCGCCTGAGGATGGTTGGGTGACGGTACAAAACGTGCGCAGCTGGCGTCAGGCTCCTGCTGTGCCTGTGGATGTACCCGGTTGGGGCACAGTGCAGGGCGACGTGGCTTGGGGCGGTAACTGGTTTTACCTGATTGAAGCCGGAGACACCATTCAGGTGGATTTCAATAATCTCGAACAACTCACTGATTTCACCTGCGCCGTGCGTGATGCGCTGGAGGCTAATGGCATCACTGGCGCCGAAGGAGGCGAGATAGATCACATCGAAGTGTTCGGGCCGCCGGTGAATGCGGCGGCGGACAGCAAGAATTTTGTGCTGTGTCCCGGGCGCGAATACGACCGTTCGCCCTGTGGTACCGGCACCAGCGCCAAGCTCGCCTGCCTGCACGCCGCCGGCAAACTGCAGCCCGGCCAGAGCTGGCGGCAGGCGGGGATTCTCGATACGGTTTTCGAAGGCTTCGTGCAGGAAGCTCCCGAGGGCGGCGTGATCCCCACCGTGAAAGGCCGTGCCTTTGTAACCGCCGAGAACGATTTAATCCTGCATTCCAACGACCCCTTTGCCGCCGGCATTGGGCAATCCCGCTGACGTGTCCGACGCCGACTCCAGAGACCACGATGTTCTCATCATTGGCGGCGGCGTCATTGGTCTGTGCTGTGGATGGTCGCTCGCACGGGCCGGTCGCACGGTCACCATTCTTGATCGCCATCCCACGCGGCGCGAATCCTGTTCTGATGAAAATGCCGGCATGGTGGTGCCCAGCCATTTCATTCCGCTCGCGGCACCCGGCGTCATTGCGCAGGGTCTCAAGTGGATGCTCAATCCTAAGAGCCCGTTTTACCTGCGGCCACGGCTGGATCCCGCGCTCTGGAGTTGGTGCTGGCAATTCTTCAGGCACGCTAATGCGCGGCATGTTGAGGATACCAAACAGTTGCTTGCTGATTTCAGCCTCGAAAGCCGGCGCCTGTTTCTGGAGTGGGCTGAGGAATTACAATTTGATCTCACCACGCGCGGCCTGATGATGCTGTGCCGCACCGAGTCAGGGCTGGAGGACGAAGCCAAGGTCGCTGCTCTGGCCGCCGCCGTGGGTGTGAAGACCGAAGTGTGCGATGCTGCGCGCGTGCGTGAGCTGGATCCGGATGCGCAGATGGACGTGGCCGGTGCCGTATGGTTTGCACAGGATTGTCATCTCGATCCGCTGGATTTTCTCGAAGCCCTCCGCACGGCCATTCGCGCCAAGGGCGGCCGGTTTCTCGAAGGCGAATGCGCCGAGTTCAACCGTCAAGGCGACCGCTTGACCGGTATTCGCACTACCGCCGATGAAACGCTCAATGCCGAGCACGTTATTCTGGCCGGTGGCGCATGGACACCCGAGCTCACGCGTCAACTTAGCCTACGCATTCCCATGCAAGGCGGCAAAGGGTACTCGCTCACGCTGCACGAGCCGGCCGAGTTGCCGCGCCTTTGTTCGTTGCTCAAGGAAGCGCGCGTCGCCGTCACGCCGATGGGTAACAAGCTTCGGGTCGGCGGCACGATGGAAATTTGTGGTACCGACCTTTCGATCAACCGCACCCGCCTGCAGGGTATCATCGAGGGCTTCTGTGAATTCTTCCCCGCCTTCAGCCCGGACGACTTCAACGGCATCGAGCCGTGGTCCGGCCTACGCCCCTGCACGCCCGATGGGCTCCCCTGCATCGGCCCCATCCCCGGCACACAAAACGCAACCGTCGCCACCGGCCACAATATGCTCGGCCTCAGCCTCGGCCCCGTCACCGGCGAACTGGTTGCGGCTCAACTCGCAGGCCAACCGTCTATCGCCTTCGCCGCCCAGCGCTTGGATCCGCGGCGGTTTGCGTAAAAGGGGCTTGAGAACTTTGGCGTCCGGCCACACGCTTGGTCACGCATGAAAACGTGGATTCGAATTTATCTGAGTGCAGCCGTTCTGTTGGGAACGCTATCGGTTTGGGCGGACCGGTTTGCCGTTGAGAAAACCAAGGCCGGGGTGACCGTGAAGTATGATGGGAAGCTGTTTACGCGGTATGTGATTGGCCAGTCGAACAAGCCCTTTTTGTGGCCGGTGATCGGGCCGAGCGGGGATGAGGTGACGCGGGCGTTCCCGATGGAAAAACGCGAAGGTGAGCGGCATGATCATCCGCACCATCGATCCGTATGGTTCGGCCACCAGGGCACGGCTGGATTTGATACCTGGCATGAACCGGCCAGTGGCCGCCGCACGAATCTTGGCAGTACCTTACATCGTGAGTTTGTGAAGGTGAAAGGCGGCGACACGGCGGTGATCGTGACGCGCAATGATTATGTGGGCGACGGCAAGAAACTGTTGGCCGATGAACGTACGCATGAGTTCCGTGTGGAGAATGGCCATCGCATCATTGATGTGACGATCAAGTTCACGGCTGAACACGGTGACTGCAAATTGTCCGATCAAAAAGATTCCGGCTTTAGCGTGCGCGTGGCAACGAGTATGGACGTGGATAGCAAGAAAGGCGGCCGCGTGATTAACAGTAACGGTATCACCGACAAGGCCGCGTGGGGCAAACGCGCGGAGTGGGTGGATTATCATGGGCCGGTCAACGGCAAGACCGTCGGCGTGGCGATCCTGAATCACCCCAGCAGTTTCCGGCATCCCACACCGTGGCACGTGCGAACCTATGGTCTATTCACCGCCAACCCCTTTGGCCTGCGCAGCCTTGGCCAAGGTAAGGACAGCAGTTTTACGCTCAAGAAAGGCGAGAGTATTACTCTGCGCCATCGGGTGATCTTCCATCTCGGCGACGAAAAAGCCGCCAAGATCGCCGAAGCGTATAAGGCCTACGCGTTGGAGAAATAATGCGGGTTCTTGGCCTGTTTGTCTTATGCCTCGCTGCTTCGCTTCAGGCAGCAGTTTCGGGGGACTCCCAGATTCGAGCCAAGGCGGGCCCTTCTGAAATAGTTATCACCACCACGAGCCGATTGGCGGGGGCCATTCATTCACTGACATGGAACGGGCGTGAATTCATTGATAGTGCCGATCACGGGCGACAACTGCAATCGGCTTCGAATTTTGATGTGGGTTCTCAGTTAATCCCCGAAACTTTTAACCCCACCGAAGCGGGTTCGCGGATTGATGGTGTTGGGCCGAATAGCACGAGTGTTCTACATGCGTTGACGGCCAAAGGGAACGTTTTGAGCACGGAGAATCAAATGGCGTTTTGGTTGCAGCCGGGTGAAAAATCTTTTGGCAATTTGGCAAAAAATACCACTGCCTTATCTAACCATCTCCTTAAAAAAAGAGTCACGATCGGGATGCATGGTTTGCCTCATGCGATCGGTTACGACGTAACGTTTACAGTCCCAAAGAGAGAACATCACCGGTACGCCCAATTCGAAGCAGTGACAGGCTATATGCCACCGGCCTTTTCCAAGTTTTGGACTTATGATCCTACGAAAAAGAAATTACTGTCTTTGTCTGATGGTCCCGGAGAGCAATCCCTTCCGGTGATATTTTCTACACTGGATAGGCAGCATGCCATGGGTGTGTGGTCTCCCGCACAGCCTTCGAAGGGTTTCGAGCGGGCAGGGTATGGACGCTTTCGGTTTAGGGAGGAAAAGGTGGTTAAATGGAATTGTGTGTTCCGAGAAACTCATCCAACTGGGGTTCCTGCACGGAATTACTCTTATCGATGTTACGTGTTGGTTGGGTCTTTAAAGAATGTAACGGATACCATCAACGCGTTACATCAACGATCCCCGCCCATCGACAAAGATAAGAATTGAAACTGAGACTGAGTTTCAATAAGCTTTCACTGAATGAATGATTCGCGACATTTGGGGCAATTGACGGCGGGCGAAGTGGCGGCTGTGGGCGGTATGGATTTGCCGGAAACCGCCGCTGGGCGTTTGCGGGAGATGGGGTTCCTGACCGGGGCTTCGGTCCGGATGGTGCGGCGTGCGCCGTTGGGTTGTCCGATTGAGTTTGAGGTGGGCGGCGCGCGGTTGGCACTGCGGCAGGCGGATGCGGCCCAAATCTTCGTGCAGTAATTTTCTTCCGATGTCTTCTGATCGTACATTCGCTCTCGTGGGTAATCCCAATACGGGCAAGACCACGCTCTTTAATGCCCTGACTGGCCTACGCCAGAAGGTTGCCAATTACCCCGGTGTGACGGTTGAGAAAAAGGTCGGCACGGGCCGGGATCGGCATGGTGCGGCGTTTACGGTGATAGATTTGCCCGGCGCCTATTCGCTCGATGCCAAGTCGCCAGATGAAGAAGTGACGCGCGCCGTGTTGCGCGGCGAACGGACCGACACGCCGCAGCCGGATGCAGTGATTTGCCTGGTGGATGCCGTCAATCTGGAACGGCACTTTTATTTGGCCACGCAGGTGATGGAGCTGGGCCTGCCGGTGATTGTGGTGATCAACAAAACTGACGAGGCCGAGGAGCGCGGCATCACCATTGCAGCAAAGAGACTGGAGGAACGCCTCGGTGTGTCGGTCGTGCCCATGCAGGCCAACGAACGCGTGGGTATGGAGGCATTGCAGGTGGCGCTCAGCGCGAGTGATTTAGCTCAACCTCAATGGACAGCCGTGGAAGACGGCGATCCTGCCACGCGTTATAAGGCGATCGAAACATTACTCGAAGGAACAGTTGCCCGCAGCGAGGAAGACCGCCAGACGCCCAGCGATAAATGGGATCGCGTACTGGTCCATCCAATCCTCGGTTGGGTGGTGCTGCTTAGTATTGTGGGCGGCTTATTTTTTACGTTGTTCAGCTTGGCGGGCTATCCAATGGATCTCATTGATGGCGCTTTTGGCTGGCTGGGCGAACAAGTCGAGGCGCGCATGGCCGAGGGCGATTTGCGCGCGCTCATCACCGAGGGCATCATTGGTGGCGTGGGCGGTGTGGTGATTTTTCTGCCGCAAATTCTCATCCTGTTTTTCTTCATTGGGCTCATGGAAAACACCGGTTATTTGGCTCGTGTGTCCTTCATGATGGATCGTTTGATGTCCGGTGTGGGATTGAATGGTAAAGCATTTGTGCCGGTACTGAGTTCCTATGCCTGCGCTATACCAGGCATTATGGCCACGCGCACTATGGAAAGTGCGCGCGATCGACTCATTACTACGCTCATCGCTCCAATTACGAGTTGCTCAGCCCGCTTGCCGGTTTATGTGATGCTGATCGCACTCATGCTGCCTGTGGGAACGGCCGGCCAAAAAGCTTTGGTGATGATTGGGTTATACGTATTGAGTATCATCGGAGTCTACACATTTGCTTGGGTGTTTAATCGCACTTTGGAAAAATCGGAAAAGACACTGATGGTCCTTGAATTGCCCTCCTATCAAAGACCCAGTTGGCGGGAGATCACGCTGCAAATGTATGAGCGCGGCAAAATTTTTCTACGGCGGGCGGGTACAGTTATTCTGGGTCTTTCCATTGTACTCTGGGCGATGACAACCTATCCGAAAAGCGATTCAGAGGATGGTAGTGAGCAGTTGGCATATAGCGCTGCAGGTCGTTTGGGCAAAACCATTGAGCCGGTGATTGAGCCGTTAGGCTATGACTGGAAAATGGGGATCGGACTGGTCGCCTCCTTTGCTGCCCGCGAGGTATTTGTGAGCACCATGTCTATTATATATCTTGGAGAGGAAGCAGAGGAGGATTCCGTTCGAGACCGAATGGCTGAAGAAACACGTGCTGACGGAAAGCCGGCATATGATGTGCGCACCTGCTTAAGTCTACTTGTCTTTTATGTGTTCGCCATGCAATGCCTCAGTACGGTGGCGGTGACGCGCCGGGAAACCAACAGCTGGCGCTGGGCGATTCTGCAGGTTGTGTATCTGACCGGCTTTGCCTACCTCGCCGCACTGGCTACCTATCAAATCGGCGGCTTCTTCCTGTCATGAGCGACTGGCAATCATGGGCAGCCCCAGCTGTGGTGATCGTCACCGTGGCCATCCTCCTCTGGCGTAATTTAAGACCGGCTAAAGAGGCCAGCTGCGATGAGGAATGTGATTGCGGGAAGAAAGAGTAATCAGCATTTTTCAGGATTGGTGTTTCCAGAACACACATTGATCTCAATAGTGGAATGCACCACGCCCAAATGGTCAGGGATCAATTCCTTATAGTGCCGGGCATCGCGGGGATGGTGTGTTACAAGAGCAAGAGCGACTGAATATTTTCCGGGGCCGATTGCCCAAACATGAAGGTCGCAAATCTGGTTGTCATGCACAGATTCAATTTTCTCCCGAATGGCTTGGGAGATTTCGCGAGGTGCTTCGTAATCCAATAGCACTTTGCTGGACTGGCGGATCAATCCCCAAGCCCAGCTTGTCACCAAAATGGCCCCCAGAATACCCATGCAGGGATCCATCCAATTCCAGCCTAGATATTTTCCGGCCAGCAACGCGCCGATGGCGAGTATTGATGTCAGGGCATCGGCTAGAACGTGTAAATAAGCCGACCGAAGGTTGTGGTCGTGATGTGAATGGTCCTTATTCTCGAATCCGTGACTGTGGTCGTGAGAGTGGTCATGACTATGAGAATGGCTATGGCCGGAATTACCGCCTGTGCTCAAAAGGAATACGCTCGCACCGTTTACCAGTAACCCGATTATGGCTACAAAGATTGCTGAATTGAATTCGATTCCAACCGGATTCCAGAACCGTTCTACACTTTCCCAAGCCATCAACAGGGCGAACCCCAACAATAAGATGGCTCCGGTAAAACCTGCCAGCGAATTGATTTTTCCGGTGCCAAAACTGAACGCCGGATTGGCGGCATTTCGGCGAGCGTATGAGTATGCAAAAGCAGCGATTCCCAACGCGGCAGTATGCGAAGCCATGTGCAGGCCATCGGCCAAGAGAGCCATGGAACCATACATAATTCCGCAAATGATTTCCACGACCATGGTGGTGGCCGTTAGGGCGATTACCCATTTGGTGCGCCGTTCCCCTTCTTGAGGCTGGTCTTGCCCGAAAATATGATCGTGTTGCCATGATTCGATGGAATGACTGTGCATTGGCTTATGTTATTCTATAGTTCAGTATGATTCAATATCAGCGCTGATAAACGGTATCATTCTAAACTTTCGTAAATTTAATCCGACACAAGGCACAGACAGTGATAGCGCTGTCAAGGATGGCGTCCTTGAGCGGTTTTGCTTGTTTGTGCGGGCGGCGGGCGGGAGGATGACGGCGTGAAACGGGTGCTGTTGTTTTCGTTGATGATGCTTTCGCTGGCCGTGCAGGCGGCGAAGAAGCCGAACATTCTATTTGCCTTTGCCGATGACTGGGGACGTTACGCGAGCGCGTATGCGAAGGTGGACGGGCGGCCGTCGCCGAATGACGTGGTGCGCACGCCGCACTTCGATCGCGTGGCGCGCGAGGGTGTGTTGTTCAAGAACGCGTTTGTGACGGCGCCTTCGTGTACGCCGTGTCGGAGTTCGTTGCTGAGTGGGCAGTATTTTTACCGAACCGGAAGGGCGGCGATTTTGCAGGGGGCGGTGTGGGATGACAAAATTCCGAGCTTCCCGTTGTTGCTACGTGATTCGGGGTATCACATTGGAGAGACATACAAGGTGTGGACGCCCGGCACACCGCGGGATGCCCCGTTCGGCGCGGGTAAGCACGGCTTTGAAAAGGCCGGTGGCCGCTTCAATGGATTTTCGCAAAACGTCTCGCGCATGGTCAATGACGGTCAAAGCGTGAAGGCCGCGAAGCAGGTGCTCTACGACGAGGTGAGCGCGAACTTCGAGTCGTTCCTCAAGGCGCGGCCGGCGGACAAGCCGTTTTGTTATTGGTTCGGGCCGACGTTAGTGCATCGCAAATGGATTCAGGGCTCGGGCAAAAAGCTGTGGGGCATCGACCCGGATTCGCTGAAGGGCAAGCTGCCGGGTATGCTGCCGGATGTGCCGATTGTGCGCGAGGATTTCGCGGATTACCTCGGCGAAGTGCAGGCCTTCGACCACGCGCTCGGGTTGATCCTCAAGCGGCTGGAGCAACTGGGCGAGCTGGATAACACCATCGTGGTGGTGAGCGGCGATCACGGCGCGCCGGGGTTTCCGGGTGGCAAATGTAATTTGTACGACTTCGGCACGGCCGTGCCGCTGGCGGTGTGGTGGCCGGGCAAGCCGGGCGGGCGTGTGCTGGAAGATTATGTGAACCTTATGGACCTCGCGCCGACGTTCCTCGAACTCGGCGACGTGAAACCGCCCAAGGTGATGACCGGCCGCAGTCTGGTGCCGGTGTTGGAATCGAAACAACAGGGGTTGGTGGATGCCAAGCGCAACTGGGTCATTACCGGCCGCGAACGTCACGTTGCTCGTGCCCGCGCCGATCTGCTCGGTTACCCGCAACGCGCCCTGCGTACGCCGGAGTTTTTATACATCATCAACTTCAAACCTGACCGCTGGCCGATGGGCGATCCGTATCATCTCAAGGCCGACAAACAGCCCGACTTCAACACGCTGGCCAACAACACCTTTGTGACCTTTGGCGATCTCGATGCCAGCCCGACCAAGGCATGGCTCATGCAGCAGGTGGATGTGCCAAAGTGGAAGTGGCATTACGATTACGCCTTCGGCCGGCGCCCGCGCATTGAGCTGTATGATCTGAAGAACGATCCCGATCAGCTCAAGAACGTCGCCGGTCAGCCGCAGTTTGTCGCCGCGCAAAAGCAGCTGCACGGGCGGTTGATGGCCGAATTGAAGCGGACGGGTGATCCGCGCATAAGCGGTGATGGCAGCACTTTTGACAAACCGCCCTTTGTGAGTGACTTTGGGCGTAGGCCGCGCAAACCGGCCAAGCCATGAGCGATGACACGCAGGCCCAAGCCGGTTCGGAAGGCGATGGATTTTTTCGCCTATCCGAAACGGATAAGACCTTCGAGCTGCGCTGGCGTAGCGGCTCGCTGAAGTATCAGGATTTCAAGCTACTCAGCGAAGGCGGTATCGCCAAGCTCTATTCGGCGTTCGACGAAAACCTGCGGCGCACGGTCGTCTACAAAACCCTGCACGATCACCTGCGCGAGGATGAGATCGAAACACAACGGTTCCTGCGCGAAGCCCGTGTCACTGCCAACATCGCCCACCCCGGCACCGTGCCGCTCTACGAACTCGGCCGTGATCGTAATGGTAATTTGTTTTTCACGATGAAACACGTGCGCGGCCGCGATCTGCGCAACATCATCGACGCCCTGCACGACGGCGATCCCGCCACCACCGCCGCTTTTCCGTTGCCCACGCTGATCGACATCCTCACGCGTGCCTGTGAAACCGTCGCGCACGCGCACTCGCGCGGGGTGATCCATCGCGACCTCAAGCCTGCCAATATTTTGACCGGCCAATTCGGCGTCACCTACGTCATCGACTGGGGCCTGGCCAAAGTCTGGGGCGAACCGGATATTGCCCATCCCGAGATGGGCCACGATGAAGATCCCGCCCTCACGCCCGTGGGGCGCCGTTACGGCACGCCCTTTTACATGGCGCCTGAGCTGGCCCGCGGTGATGCCCATATCGACGGCCGCGCCGATGTCTTCAGCCTCGGCCTGATCCTGTACGAGATCCTCACCCATCGCCAACTCCTCACCGGCGAGACCATGCAGGAAGTTGCCGACAACCTCCTCAATCAACCTTTCGCCAAGCCCACCGAGGCCGCTCCTCAAAACGAAATTCCCCCCGCTCTTGAAACCATCTGTCTCCGCGCTCTGGAGAAAAAGGCCAAGGATCGCTACGCCGACGTCGGTTCTCTGCTGGAAGCCTTGCAGGATTTACGCGAGACGTAAGGTTGCCTTGGTTATGGCTGTGCTTTAGCCTGCGGCATGCATTCCCTATTGCGTGTGTTCCTATTTCTAGTGTTGGTCTTGCAGTTTGGTTTCTGGGTAGAAGCCCAGAAAAATCCTAAGCCGCCGCGGGCGAATGATGCGAAGAATACCCAGACGGGGAAGAAGCCGCCGGTGAAGGATCCGGAGTTGGCGCGGTATGCGATTTTTGAGAAATCGGCGCCGCGGCCGGAGGCGACGGAGCCGGTGCGAACGGCGCTGCCGTTGAAGCTGGGGAAGGGGGCGCGGATTGCGTTTATTGGCAACACACTGCTGGATCGGGCGCAGCATTTTGGGCATTTCGAGGCGGCGTTGCAGCAAGCGCATCCGAAGGCGGAACTGGTGGTGCGCAATCTCACTTGGGCGGCGGATCAACTGGGCACGGAGCCGCGCCCGGCGAATTTCGCGGATGTGGAGCAACACCTCACCATTACCAAAGCGGATGTGATCTTTGCGGCGTACGGGTTCAACGAATCGTTTGCGGGCGAGTCGGGCTTGCCAGAGTTTCGCCAAAAGCTCACCACGTATGTGGCGGGTTTGAAGGCGAAGGCGTTTAATGGTGAGGGCGGTCCGCGGATTGTTTTGGTGTCGCCGATTGCGAATGAAAACGTGAAGGGCGTGGCGGCGGCGGATCGGAACAACAAGAATATCGCGGCGTATACCAAGGTGATGCGCGAGGTGGCGGCAGCGCAGGGGGTGGGCTTTGCAGATGTGTTCACGGCCACGGAGGAGGCGATGGCTTCGGGGGGCACCGACCTGACGATCAACGGCTGTCACCTGAACGAGGCGGGATACAAAGTATTCGCGGAGGCGTTGTTTGCGAAGACCTTCGTCGGTCGCAAGGGGCCGGCGGTGGACGAGGCGGTGCGCGCGGCGGTGATCGAAAAGAACAAGCAGTTCTTCCGGCGCTACCGACCGGTGAACACGTTTTATTACACCGGTGGTCGCAATCGCAGCTACGGCTATCTGGATTTCCTGCCGGCTATGCGCAACTTCGACATCATGGTGCAAAACCGGGACCGGCGCATTTGGGATCTGGCGCAGGGCAAAGCGGTGCCGGCGAAGATTGATGATTCCAACGTCCCGCCGTTGCCGGCCACGGCAGCAAGTCGCGGGGCTAATAAATGGATGAGCCCGGCCGATGAGCTGAAGGCGTTCAAGGTAGATCCGCGCTTTGAGGTGAATCTATTCGCGAGCGAGGAGGAGTTTCCGGAAATCGCCTGCCCGATCCAAATGCGCTGGGATAGCCAGGGACGCATGTGGGTGAGCTGCTCGACGACCTATCCGCACGTGTACCCCGGCAATGAGCCGGACGATAAGCTGGTGATTCTGGAGGATACCGACGGCGACGGTCGCGCGGATAAGTCGACGGTGTTTGCCGATGACCTGCACATTCCGTTGTCTTTTGAATTCGGCGATGGCGGCGTGTACGTGAGCGAGGAACCGCACATGAGTTTCATTAAGGACACCGACGGCGACGGCAAGGCCGATCACCGCGAGCTGGTGCTCACCGGATTCGGCTGCGAGGACAGTCACCATGCGCTGCATGATTTTGTGTGGAGTCCGGATGGCGATTTGATTTTTCGCGAATCCATTTTCCACCACAGCCAGGTTGAGACGCCGTATGGCCCGGTACGTCAGCAGAACAGTGGCTGGTTTCGTTTCGAGCCGCGCCAGCACAAGCTCACCAGCTTTGGTACCTACCACAGCACCAACCCTTGGGGTGTGACGTTTGACGACTGGGGACAGCATGTGGCGAGTCATCCGATCTACGCCCAAGCCTTTCACGCACTCGACCCGGTTTACCCTAAGCAACACCCGCGTCCCGCTGGCCTGCGCGCCTACAGCGGTACTTGCGGACAGGAGTTTGTGGACTTCGCCTCGTGGCCCAAGGAGATGCAGGGCGGCTACGTGAAGGTGCGCTACAAGCCGACCAATCGCGTGGAGTTTCATAAATGGAAAAAAACCGAGTTCGGCTACGACGAGGAATATGTGGGCGACATTATTTTCTCCACCAACTTGAGCTTCATTCCGGTGGACCTCCGCTACGGTCCGCGTGGTGCGATGTATGTGTGCGACTGGTACAACCCCATCAAAGGCCACGCGCAATACTCCCTGCGCGACGAACGCCGCGATCGCAAGAGCGGTCGCATTTGGCGAATCCTACCCAAGGGAGCCAAGCTCACCACGCCGCCCAAGCTCGCGGGCGCGCCGGTGAAGGATTTGCTGAATGTTTTGAAACGCCCGGAATACCGCTACCGTTACTGGGCCAAGCGCGAGCTGCGCGAACGCCCTGCCGCCGAGGTGCAAACGGCACTCGATAGCTGGGTGAAGGCGCTAGATTCCAAGGCCGCGCGCCATCGGCATCATCAAATGGAGGCCGTGTGGATGTACCGCAATCTCGAGGCAGCCAAGCCCGCGCTGCTCGCGGAATTGTTGGAATGCGAAACTCCCGAAGCCCGCGCCGCCGCCACGCACCAACTGCGTTACTGGCATGCGCATTTCAAGGACGGCAACGCTCGCCTGCGTAAGGCCGCTAACGACAAGGATCCCATCGTGCGCATGGAAGCCGCCATCGCCACCAGCTACATCGGCACCGAGGCCGCCATGCACGCGCTGGCGGACACGACCAAGCATCCCCACGGCGGTCACCTCGCCTACGGCATGCGCACCGCGCTCGGCGCCTCCACGATGTTGCCGCATTGGCAGTTTAACCATCACCTCACCATGCACAACGAGCCGTTGCGCAAATTCATCAGCGGCTTTGCCAAGGGCGCGCGTATTGAGACGGATGTGAATCACTCGGCCAAGGACGCGCAGTTTGATCAGCAGAAAAACCTAAAGGTCGTGCGCATCACCACCGTGAAGGAACGCATGCTCTACGACGTGACGCGTTTCGAGGTGGACGCCAGCCAGCCCGTGAAGCTGGAATTCATTAACCCCGACGCCACGCCGCACAACCTCGTGATCGTCAAGCCCGGCACCGGCGACGCCGTCGGCCTTGCTGCCACCCGGATGGCCGCCGATCCTGAGCTGGCCAAGAGCGGCCAATATATCCCCAAGACCGATGCCGTGTTATTCCATACCAAAATGGTTCCCCCCATTGCCGGCGAAACTCTCCGATTTTTGGCCCCCCAAACCCCGGGCGCGTACCCCTACATCTGCACCTTCCCCGGCCATTGGACCATCATGAAAGGCGTGATGGTCGTGAAGTAGATTTATTTCACCAATTGCGGTCGCAGGAGCTTAGTCCAGCGTGCGTAGCCGGTTTGGTTGAGATGGAGTCGGTCGTTTAGAAAGAGCGTTTCGTCGGGTTGGCCGTTGGCGTTGAGGAGGGTGTCGAACATCCCTTCAATCAAGACGAGTCGATCGTCCTTGGCGGCTTCAGCGGCGAGGAGTTTGTTGAGGGCGCGTTCGGTTTCGATGATCTCCAGACGTTTCGGGCTGGGTTTCACCGGAATGAGCACAATCTTGCATTGGGGCACGCGTTTGAATATCCGGTTTTTGAACTCCAAAAAATCCTTCAGCACTTGGGCGGGAGGTTTCTCTTTCCACAGATCGTTGCTACCATTGAAGACAACCAGGACGGATGGCTCATAGCGCAGGACGGTTTCTTCAAGGTAATGGTTGCTATCCGAAAAATGGGAGCCGCCGAAGCCGCGGTTAAGGGGCTTGAGCTTAGGGAAGGACTTGGCGAGATCCCAGCGGCGAATGCTGGAGCTACCGGTGAACACGATGCCGCCTTTAGCTGGCGGGTTGGCTTGGTCGGCCTCAGTGAACTTGGCGATCGCCTCGGCGAACCGTTTGGGGTCCGGGTCGGGCGTTTCGTTTTTGGGCAGAAACAACGCGAACAGAAAACACATGGCCAAGCGCATGCCGCGATGGTTCAATGGGGGCGGGCAAAAGCAAAGCGGATTCATGAAAAAAATTCTCCTGTTTCTCACGCTGGCCGGGCCGTTGACGGCGGCACCGTGGCCAATGCACATCATCGACAACACTTCGCGCGGGGCTGATGGAGTGCGGTTGCTGGATATCAACAACGACAAACGGCTGGATATTGCCACCGGTTGGGAGGAAGGTGGGGTGATCCGTGCATATTTACACCCCGGCAACGCCAAAGTAACTGAGCGCTGGCCGATGATTGAGGTGGGTAAGGTGAAGTCACCAGAGGATGCGGTGTTTGTTGATCTGGATGGCGATGGTGATGAGGATATTGTCAGCTGCAGTGAAGGCCGGACACGGACGGTGCATTTTCACTGGTCGCCCCGTAATGATCCGCAGCGGAAAGTGTTGCCGTGGCGCACCCAGGCGGTGCCGGTGACGGCTGGAAAACAATCCTGGATGTTTGCAGTGCCGTTGTGGGTGGATGAAAAGGGGATGGATCTCGTCCTCGGATCGAAGGGTGCCGAGGCTTCCATCGGTTGGCTTCAATCACCGAAGGATCCGCGTGCGGTGGGCGACTGGCGGTTTCATCGCTGGTACGATGCCGGATGGGTTATGAGCCTGATCAAGGCGGACATGGATGGCGATGGCGATCTCGACGTACTGGCTTCCGATCGGCGCAGTCGTACGCCCGGTGTGTTGTGGCTGGAAAATCCCGGTGTGGCGGCGATGCAAAAGGATCCCGCGCAACGTTGGGCGGCGCACCGTGTGGGTGCGACTGGCCGCGAGGTGATGTTTATCACGCGCTCTATTCGCAAACAGTTGGTGGATCGCAAGGCGAAAGAAAAAACCACCGCGATTTATGCCGCCGTGCGGCCCAATCGCATAGAGGTGTTGCGACCGGGCAAGGATGTGAAACAGCCTTGGGACGAGGAGGTCATCACTTATTCGCTCGATCGTTTTGGCACGGCCAAGGCCGCGCGCGCGGCGGATTTGGATGGGGATGGTCAGTTAGAAATCGCCGTCAGCTGCGAGAGCGCCACGGGCGACAAGAGCGGTGTGTTTTATTTGAAACAGATGGACGGTAAATGGGAACCGCACGATATCGGCGGCCCAAAGGGGCTCAAGTATGACCGTATTGAGTTGCTGGATCTCGATGGCGATGGCGATCTAGATTTGCTCACCTGCGAGGAACGCGATTTCAATGCCGTATTGTGGTACGAAAATCCCGCGAAGTAGTTGCGTGAAACGACCGGCTCTGCCAGCCTTGCATCCATGACACGCCTGCTTTTCATTCTGTCGATTGCCTTTCTGTGCGCCGTTCACGCCGAGAAACCCAAGCCTAAGGTGACGTTGTGTGTTGGAAATTATCAAACCGAGGCTCAGGCGGTGGAGCAGCTCAAGCGCATGGCGGCCACGCATGGCAATCTCGCGCAATGGAAGGTGCGCGCGGCGGCGGTGCGGCAGCAGATTCTCACCGGGGCCCAGCTCAGCCCGTGGCCCAAACGCACGCCGTTGAAGCCGATTCTTAAGAACAAGCGCACGTACAAGGGCTACACCGTTGAGGCGGCAGCGTTTGAGGCGCGGCCGGGATTTTTTGTGTACGGCAACCTGTATCGGCCGCTGGGTTTCAAGGGTAAACGGCCGGGTATCCTGTGTCCGCACGGGCATGCTCGCAAGACCAGTACACACGGTGGCGGTCGGTTACGGCCTGATCAGCAGAACCGCTGCGCCACGCTCGCGCGTATGGGCGCGGTTGTGTTTTCGTATGACATGATCGGCTACGGCGACTCGGAACATCTGGGCTGGAAACATAGCCATCCGCAAACGCTCACGCTGCAAACCTGGAGCAGTGTGCGGGCGATCGATTTTCTGGAGACATTACCGGACGTGGATTCGAAGCGCATTGGCGTGACCGGTTGTTCCGGTGGCGGCACGCAGACTTTTTTGCTGACGGCGATTGATGAGCGCGTGGCGGTGAGTGTACCGGTGGTGATGGTGTCCGCGCATTTCTTTGGCGGTTGCCATTGCGAAAGCGGCATGCCGATCCACAAGACCGAGCAGCTGGAAACGAACAACGCGGAGTTCGCCGCGCTGGCGGCGCCACGGCCGTTGAAATTAATTTCCGTGGGCGGCGACTGGACAAAGAACAACCCTAAGGTCGAGTATCCGTTCATCCGGAACATTTACAACTATTACGGCGCTACGGCGAAGGCTGAGAATACGCATTTCCCCAATGAGAAACACGGTTACGAATACATCAAGCGGCAGGCGATGTATCCGTTTATGGTGAAGCACCTCGGGCTGGATTCAAAGGGTGTATTCAACAAGAAAACTGGTGAGTACGAGGAATCGGGAAATGTTATTGAATCTGTTGCTCAACAGCGGACATTTAACTCAAATGAAGAAATGCCCGAACACTCCTTAAAGCCGGGTGCCTTGATTGCCTTTGATTAAAATCGGCGATAACAAGGCACCAAGTTGTTGATTATAAATTACTCCTCTTCGGACTCCTCGGCTGGATCCTCATCCGCCTCAGGATCACCGTTAACTTCAGCATCATCGTTGTCGAATGCTGTATTTTCCGCGGGTCCAGTGTCTTGGCCGCATCCGATTATGAACGTAGCCAGTAATAATGGGAGTATGTGTAGTAGTTTCATTTTTATTTGTGGTAAGGCATGGAGAACATCAAATTGCCTCCTCTAATAGCTGATCCACCTTCTTGAGTTTTTTCGTAATGTTTTTCTATTATTAGTTTCGCATCAGTATCAGAATTGACCTGAAAGGTTGAACCATCTGACATTGCGAACTGTGCTTGGCCCACACCAAGGCTCGATATTGATCTTTGTCGTGACTGACCGCCTCCATAAAAGGTGAAAAATTTTGTTTTGTGTGTTCCATGCCATTTATAATCTGTGAATCCACCGTCTTCAAATACATCGGTAGCACCGTAGGGGACTACTTCATACGTTAACATATCATGATTTATGTTCCGGGCCGGCATCGGCCACTCGTAACCATTTCCGGGTGCTTTACCGTTATATGTCGGTGAAGGTTCGTTAGCTTCAGCGGCTTTTTTTATGAAAGTATAGGCTGACTGTGTTCTCATATTTCTAGTAACCGATAAAATGGACTCAGCAATCAAGGGATCGCCACCGAAACATATTCCGTAACTCTGCTCGCACTTGTTGTACATGCTAATTCCTGGTGAGGGAGTGGAACCAGGGCCACCTTGTAGTTCTTTACCGTTTTTTGCGTTGGCAATAGTTTTTGGGTCACAGGGCGAGCAAAGCATTTTTGAATTATTACCGATAGAATGCGCAAGTGAGTATCCTTGCCAAATATACGCACCATTAAAAACAGAATTGTACCTACCATGCTTGAAGTAGTTTTCACTATCTGTTCTCGTGATGTTACCGTTTGAATCATGGAGTGAAGCATATTGAAAGCCTTTGGCGTTAGCTTCCTGATCACTAGTGAGGGTGGGGTCCAGCCATGGGAATGAATCATATTCACTTCCGTATCCGATAAAGGCCTTTGCAATCTGCCCCTGACCGTTCGAGCATTTTATGCGATTAGCCTTATTCTTCGCTTTAGCTAGTGTTGGCATTAGTATCGAAGCAAGAATGCCTATGATTGCAATTACCACAAGTAGTTCAATCAGGGTGAATCCCTTCTGGGTTGATTTTTTCATGATGTACCTTGTTGCTTAGTGTTTGATGTTTTTGTCGTTCCAGTAAACATTTTTTTGTTAGGTGGTCTGCAACAATAGTTACCCTCGTTACTTAATCATATTCACGATTAATTAAGCATTTTTCAAGTTACAGTCGTGTATGTAAGGAAACATTTATGAAACCGCTGGTCTAATTAATTTTATGAATCATTTAAATTAAAATGGTACATAATAAATTTGACCTAAATGACACCTTGATAAGTTGTTGTTTCTGTTTTTCTGAAATAGGCTTTCCCCCAAATGGAAAAATACTTTCTTTTGACAGTCTTACTGGTGGGCGGATTCGGTTGTAGTAAATCGAGCGATATTTCGGGGAACTCACAGGCTCAAAAATTTTCTAATATAGAAAAAAGTGGAATAGGTATAATGACCTTTAACACAAAATGGCTTTTGGCGGGCGCGGAACAAGCTCAAAGGTTAAAGGGGAAGGGGATATGGGGGCTGGAGGATAAAGATGAGGATGCGGAGATCGAGCAACAGCATGCGGCGGTTTCAGAGGTAATTGCAAATTATGTGCCGGATCTGCTTTGCCTTCAGGAGGTCATTAACCGGGATGCGGCCGACAGGTTAATTCGCACTCTCAAACAGGGAGGGTTGGATTATGAGTTGGGGTTTATGGAGAGCAGGGAGAGCTATTTGGAGCAGGACGTAGCTTTCTTGATAAATAAAAATTCGGCGGTTTTTAGTGAAATCAAAGTCCGGCACCCGAAGGATCCGATTAATCCATCCAAGTGCTTGATATTAACGTGTAAAATGAATGGAGTGGATACTGCTTTTGTTGGTCTCCATTTGAAATCGGTGCCCACAAAAGAAAGTTCGGTCGAGCTAAGGGAAAAGCAGGCTGATGCTGTGGTAGCTGAATTAATTGCACTAGATCAATCTGGTTACGAAACTTTTGTGCTTGGTGATTTCAATGATTGGGACCCGGTAGTTCCTGATGCAGATGGCAGCCCGGAGGCTACGCCTGTTTCCAATGTTATGAGAAAAATAAAAGATTACAAAACAGGTGGAGATAGGGAGCTAATGAACGTTATGCGGTTCATTAAACCGGTTTCCCAACGTTTCACATTTGATTATCATGGTTCGGAAACTGCTCTGGATCATATTCTGATTCCCACGGCATTCGCGGGAAAGATCACTGAGGCGGTCATTCCTAAAGAGGTGGGAGAAGATGCCAGTGATCATTTACCTGTTCTCATTCGTCTGGGGATAGGCTTAGAAACGGAGGTTTACCTCACGCCTGATCCGATATCTGAAGTTCAGATCGTTGATCAAATGGAGATTGGTAATAATCACAATGAGTTGGTAGCTCCATCAAGCGGTTTATTGCGAATCGTTTCTCTAGTCCCAAATCCCGAAGGCAAAGACTCAGGTAGAGAGCAGTTAACCATCCAAAATACTTCCGATCGGGATGTTTCGTTGAGGGGGTGGAGTTTGATGGATGCAGCGAAACATAGGCTTAATCTTGCCGGAACCCTGCCTGCTAATTCGAAAAAAGTCATCGTCCTCAAGGCTGAAGAGATGCCGCTCAACAATGACGGAGATACCATCAAATTATTGAATCAAGGAGCGGAAGTCCAACAAGTTAGATATGGCGCAGGCCAAGCTGGGAGTGGGGTTCGCCTACTTGTGAGATAAGAGGGATAAATTAAATCTACTTACTCCGTCTCTATTCGATACAGTGCCTTATCGGTACGAAGCAGTATGGCGTTGCCGTCAACTGCTGCACTAGCCATGTGCTGGCCTTCGAGCTGGTTTTTCGCAAGCACTTTGAACTCTTTGCCTGCTTGCAACACGGTAGTTACCCCTTCGCGACTGTGGAAATAAATCCTCCCGTTCGAGTGCGTGGGTGAGGCGGAATAATTGCCGCCGATTCGTTCCACCCAGTGTTTCTCGCCGGTGTGGGCATCAAGGCAGGTGACCAGGCCACCGCTTTCGGTGATGAAATACAGTTCATCGCCGACCAACAACGGCGAAGGCTGGGTGGATACGCCGCGGGTGTAGCTCCAGGCGATATCCGGTTTGGCGGTATTTTCGTAGCGCACGGCCAACAGCTTGGCGCGCATGAAGCCGGTGCTCATGAAGATCATGCCGTGGCCGGTCACCGGCCGCGGCACGAGTGAGAATCCGAGACCGCCGTATTCGACCTTCCAGAGTTCCTTGCCGTTGGCCGGGGCATAGGCGTAGAGCCAGTTGGAGCCGGGCGACAGAAGCACGGGGCGATCCTTTATGGTGCGGATGATTGGGGTGCCGTAGGATTTCTTGAGCTGCGGATTCTCGTGCATGGTGCCGCTGCGTGAGGTGCGCCAGCGTTCCTTGCCGGTGGCCTTGTCGAGTGCCACCACGAATTGCTGGTCGCTGCCGTCCATGTGGAAGATCAATAAATCCTTCCAGAGCACCGGCGTGCTACCGGGACCGTTTTCGTGCTGCACTTCCACCTCTTGATTGCGCCAAACGACCTTGCCGGCGCGGGTATCTACGCAGGCGGATCCGTTGGCCCCGAAGTGGCAGTAGAGCCGATCGTTTTCAATGATCGGGGTGGGGGAAGCGTAGCTGTTGAGTTTGTGGACCCATTGGGGTTCATTTTTCACGAGCACTTCGAGGTTGTGCAGCAGTTTGCCGGTTTGCTTGTCAATGCAAACGGCGTGCAGCCGCACTTTGCTGAGCACATACACCGGCACGCCGCCGGTATTTTTCTTCAAACGCTCCTTGGCCTCGGCCTCGGTGGCTGGGGTTTCGAAGGCGCTGGTGAACCAGATCTGATTGCCCTCGATTACGGGCGACGACCAGCCCTTGCCTGGGATAGGCGTGCGCCACTTGACGTTGCGATTCTCGCTCCAACTCGTAGGGAGATTGGCGTCCGTATGACCGTCGCCGCTGGGGCCACGCCATTGTTTCCAATCGGCTTGGGCACTGAATACGAGGGTGAGTGTGAGCAGGAGCTGTTTCATGGTTACTTGGAGGCGCTGCGGCGGGCGATGTATTGGCGGATGAGCGGGATCTTGGCCTTGGCGGCCAGTTGCAGAGCGCGGACCTTGTTCGCCGGCACGAGCGGATCGATGCCATACCAGTAGAGGAGCGGGAGGTTTTGGTCATCCTTGTCCGCCTCATGCGAAACCTGCGCGGTGGCGAGGTCCCAGCGTTGATCCAGCGGCAGTCGCTGCAGGGCGCTGGCGAGGTATAGACGCACGAAGGTGGAATCATCTTCCTTGGCCATGGCTACGAGCTTCTCGAGTATTGCTGCGGAGGGTTTTTTGTCCTCCAGTGCGCATTGGATAGCCCAGCC
>JAYOSV010000007.1:0-67130 GCA_038139415.1 Verrucomicrobiales bacterium
CCCCCCCCCCCCCCCCCCCCCCCCCCCCCCCCCCCCCCCCCCCCCCGCCCCCCCGTGGATGGGGTCTCGTGACTGGAACTGGACTCAGTTTGGCGGAGATGATTGGTTTATTGCTACTATAGTTCACGAAATTCAGCACAATGTTAGAGGTAATAGCAGCGAAGGGGCCGCTAATTGGGCAGTACTTCATTACGGTAGAGAGTTGAAAACGCACCCAGCTTTACTTAGGTATATAAAAGGTTTCGCTATAAGACACGGATATACGGCTTCTGATTGGGCTGAGCATGAAAAATGAAGACTTGGAGTTTTATTATTCTAGTGTGTGCCGCTGGGTGAGGTAAGTCCGAAAACAAATTAGATGATAAAGTTGTAGTAGACCCCATTAGGCCCCCTGCACCGCACGAAATTATTGAGAATTCTGACGGGACCTATTCGGTGCGGATTGATGAATCTTTAGATTAGAATCTAGGAATCACTTACCAAGTTTATAACCATTAGGTTTAATAGGCTTCACTCTGACTAATTCCTGACCAACTTTTTTGGTCACAACCCGTGGAGAAAACTGTTTTTCACAGTTTAAGAGTTATTAAGGTGATTTTGGATGAACCCGTTATTTCGCGATTCTAGCACTGTTAATTGGGGGTTGTTTCACAAGTTGTGCCTCGTTAACTAACTTATGTTTGTTACTTGGATAACGTGGCCTTTGTAGGGGTCGGCCTTGTGCGATAATCGAATTCGTTGATGCCAAGTAAACGTGTCCAGCCAGCCAGTGCTCATCCGCCCACGTGGGCGGCGCGTAGTATTCTGGCCCAATGGCGCGGTGTTGATCTCACTGAGCAGGAAAAGGCCCGACTCAATCACGCACGCACCACGGCGGATCTCATGCCAGCGGTGATGCAAAAGCTCGGGCTGAAGCAACGCCAAAGCGAGGCGGAGATCAGCAAGGTGTGGACGGAGTTGATCGACCCCACGGTCACTGAACACGCCACCCCGGTGGGCATCCGCAAGGGCACGTTGTTTGTGAATGTGGACAGCAACGTGTGGCTCAGCGAGATCGTGCGCTATCGGCGCCATGAAATTCTGAAGCGCCTCCAGCACGCGTTTGGCTCGGAAATGATCGCGCGAATTTCGTTCCGTGTCGGGTAGGGCGAGGCCTTAGTGCCCGCCCTGCTCTTCATTGATCAATGCACCGTAGCCTTCCCGGAAGTTCGGGTATTTCAATTGCCAGTCGGTTGCCTTGAGTTTGGCATTGGACACACGTTTGTTGGTCTCCGCTCGTTTGCGTTTTTGCACTTCGCCTTCTGGCGGCACTGTTTTGTCTAGCTCCTTAGCTAACCACTCAAAAAACGCGCGTTGGGTCAGTGGCTCATCATCGCTCACATTGTAAATGCCCGGGGGGATGTTCAATGCGGTAACCAGAGCGCTGACGACATCATCCCGGTGAATCATGTTGATCCAGCGCGAGCCGCCTTGGGTAATCACGGCTTCATCTTTTAGAAACTGACGGTAAAGGTAGCCGCGCTCCGGTCCGTATATGCCGGCCACTCGCAGGATGGTCGCCAGTTGGGGGCTCTCTTGAAATAAAGCTTCAGCCTGTAAAAGGTTAATGGCGGTGCCGGTAGCGCCATCGTGGTTGGCTGTTTCGTCAACCCAGTTGCCATCAGTTTGCGGGTACACGCTCGTGCTGCTGGTAAAAATTAATCGGGTTGCAGTATCTCCCAGCCAGTTTAGAAGATGGGTGGTGCCATCCACAAACACAGCTTGGTGCACCGAGGCATCACCGCGTGAGGAAGATGGGGTGTAGTAAATGACATCAAAGTCCTTTGGGATGGCCTCAAAGCTAATGGGGTCCGTGACGTCGAGCGCGTGCGGCGTCACGTTTGTGGCGGAAAACTCGCTGCGTCTTGTGCCGTGCACCTGGTGCCCCATACGCGCCAACGTTTGCGCCAAGGGCAGCCCGACGTAGCCACAACCGATTACGAGGATTCGCATATTAGATTGGTCGCAGCGCCGCTCGGGCGGGGGCCCCATCGCTGCCGATTAGTTTCATGGGTAAGCAAGCCAGTTCATAGTTCCCGGGCTCCACGGCGCTAAGGTTCAGGCCTTCGATGATCCATACCTCGGCTCCGAGCAATTCCACGTGTGTTTCTACGCCGTCTTTCTTAAAGCCGCCCACGCTGAGGTAGTCCACGCCGACCGTCTGCACGCCGGCGGCGGTGATATGCCTTGCGCCATCCTGTGCTATGTAAATGAAGTCCTCATCAAAATCATCGCTTTGCCAACTGCGCGTGGAGTTGCGTGTCTTGAACAGGATACGTTCGCCGCGTTGCAGGTTGTGCGGCTCGAGCTCGGCGGCGGTGATGGCGGTTTGGTCATGGATTTCAATCACCCGACAGGATCCGAGTACGGCATCCAGCGGTAGGGCTTCCATGGTGATGCCGCCATCGATGAAGTGCCGCGGGGAATCCATGTGCGTACCGGTATGCGCGCTGAGGCTCATGTGGGTGAGATTGCACGGACTGCCGTTGGCGTCGCCAATGGTCTTGTGCAGGCGCGATTGGAACCCGGGATCACCGGGCCAATGCACCATGCCGTTGCGAACAGGAATGCTGATGTCGATCCAGCTCATGCGGAGAAACTAAATCCTAAAACCAAAATCCAAAATCCTAAACTAATCGAGACCGCGGGCTTCAAGGTCGTCTTCGTCCATGCCGAAATAATGGCCGAGCTCGTGCAGGTAGGTGATGCGGATCTCTTCGCGATACGCCGCCTCATCGGTGCCGGCGAATTCCCAGAGGTTTTCGAGAAAGAGAATGATCTGAGTCGGCTGCGGATGGCTGCTCGGCCCGTCGGCCAACGATTCACCCAGAAACAAACCCAGCGTATCTGGCGCAATGCCGTCTGCCACAAAGCCGGTATTCGGGCTGGGTTCAAAGGTGACCGGTACAGACCGCGCGCCGGTCTGCAAAGCCTCCGGCAGTTCGCCCTGAGCGGTAGCCATTTCCTCATGTGCCACCATGAGCAGGTGATCGAACGAGCCGACCTGCATCATTTGCCCTTGGAAGCTTCAGCCGGTTGGGCTGCACGGGAGGCCTTGAACTGCGCCAGCACTTCGGGGTGTTGCTCGAAAAACACTGTGAGATCGGCCAATGTTTTAAGGGTGTCGGCACTGAGATGGTGTTCGATTCCCTCGATATCGCGTGCCTGCGTTTCAGCGTCCAACTCGAACAACGTAAAAAACCCGGCCAACACTTCATGCCGATCGCGGATTTGCTCCGCCACCGCCCGGCCGGCATCGGTCAACGTGAGCGCCCGGTATTTCTCGTAATGAAGATACCCCTCATCCGCCAGCTTCTGCACCATACTGGTGACACTCGGCTGCCCGACCCCAAGCGATTGGGCAATATCGGCCACATGCGCCGTGCCCTTGCTCTCCAGTAATTCATGAATGCGCTCGAGATAATCCTCGGCACTTTGACTCGGCTTGGAAGGCATATCCAGAGACTACAGATAAAACTTAGGTGCGCCAATAAATTATTGCCAAAATCTGAGCTCGTGAAGTGCCGTTTGAGCCTTGAATTACCGTTGTGAACGGCCCAAACAAAAAAAGTTCATGTTCAGCGGAAAAAAGGCTTGTGAAATAATTCACACACCCTAGTTTCAGGCCCGCTGAGTGCCGCAATAGGCGGTGTTTTCTGCATATTTTTGGGTAAAAATGGATTTTAAGCGAATACTGGCCGCCTTGTTTCTCATGATGGCCGTGCCGTGTCTGGTGGCCGAGGAGGCTTCGGGCACTTCGGGGCACTTGATTCAGACATTCCCTTCGTTTTCTGAGTTGAGCGTGGGTGGGGGTCTGCCTTTCCTTGGATCGCTGCCCCCAAACGCAGTGGAATTATTTAAAATTGGGCCGCTACCAGTCACCAACTCCATGGTGGTGACCTGGATTGTGGCGCTTGGGATCATCTTCGTCGTTCAGTTGGCAACCCGCAATGTGAAGCTCGTGCCGGAAGGCATTCAAAATTTCGTAGAGTTTTTGGTGGAGGGTTTGTACGGCTTTTTCCGCAGCGTGGTAGGCGATCACATGATCCATCGCACCTTTTGGTTTTTGGCCACCGCCTTCATCTTTATTTTATTTGCTAACTGGTTTGGCCTAATCCCCGGATTGGGCACCATTGGCTGGGCGGAGCCTGGCCATCACAATGAACATATCACCGAACCCCTGATGCGCGGTATGAACGCGGATTTGAACATGACACTCGCCATGGCGACCATTTTTATGGGCCTGTGGTTGTACTGGAGCCTGACTGAGCAGGGAGTAGGTGGATTTGCGGGTCACATTTTTTCGGTGAAAGGTCACGGAGGCGGGTTGCTGGGCACGTTCTTGGTAATTGTCTTTATTTTTGTGGGGCTGATCGAGGTGGTGTCCATCGGCGTGCGCCCGGTGGCATTAACCTTTCGTCTCTATGGCAACGTGTTTGCCGGTGAAAATATCTTGGAAACGGTGATGGCGATGGGCGGCCTGTATTTTGGCTGGCTGGCCGTGCTGCCGTTTTACCTGCTGGAGATTCTGGTAGGGTTAGTGCAGGCACTGGTTTTTGCACTTTTGTGCGCGGTGTTCACGGCTCTCATGTGTGAGAAGCACGACGACCACGCACACTGAACAATTTCGACGCCGGACCATGGGCAATCCGTGGAGGCGTTGGGAACAACTGAACAAAAGGAAATATTATGTTGGAAATGTTAGCAGCAGCAGCCCCTGAAGCCGCCGCCGCCGCCCCGGCGGTAGCCAGCAAATTGCACGTCGGCTTGGCCGCGATTGGTTCCGCACTCGGTGTGGGAATCATCGGTATGAAAGCCGCTGAGGCCACTGGCCGCAACCCTGACGCCGCCGGTGATATCCGGACGCAGGCGATCATCTTCGCCGCGTTAGCTGAAGGTGTTGTGTTTATTGCGATCTTCCTCGGATAGAGCGCTTAAACCCTTACACTGGGCGGGGTTTTCCCGCCCAGTAACCAATTTACTTAGACATGGAAAACTTGATCTTGTTTGCGGCAGACGCCGGCGGGGGTGGGCGAGTGGATGAAATCGTCAAGACCTTTGGCGTCAACTGGCCGCTCTTTATTTCGCAGTGCATCGCCTTTCTCATCGTGGCGTTTGCGTTGAAGAAATTTGCCTACGGCCCGGTACTGCAAGTGCTGGAAGACCGCAAGCAGCGCATTGCCGAAAGCATGGAGAATGCGGAAAAGATCAAGACCGAGTTGGCGGAGGCGCAGGCTAAGAAGGATGAGATTCTGAGCCAGGCCAACGACGACGCCAAACAGTTGATCAAGGAAGCCCGCGAGGCTGCCTCCAAGGTGACCGAGACGGAGAATCAGAAGGCCATCAAGCAGGCCGAGGAGATTGTTGCCAAGGCGCGCGAGGCCAGTGAGGCTGATCGCGACGCGATGATGGCCGAGCTCAAGGCCGAGATTGGCCGGTTGGTGGTGGAGACCACGGCCAAGGTCAGTGGCAAGGTGTTGAGCGATGAGGATCAGCAGCGTCTGATCGACGAGACCAATAAGGAATTGGCCGCTTAATTTCATGAAAGGCAGCAAGCAATCCCGCCGTGACGCCAAGCAGCTCTTTCAGAGTTGTCAGGTGGATGGCGCGCTGGACGAGGCGCGCGTGCGGCAGGCGGTGACGTTGTTGATTGAAAAGAAACCGCGCGGGTACTTCGGTACTTTGCAGGAGCTTCAGCGGTTGGTGAAGCTGGATGTAAACAATCGCTCGGCTCGCGTGGAAAGTGCAGTGGCCCTGAGCGAGGCGCAGCAGCAGGAAGTGCGCGCCAGCCTCGGTCGCCTGAAGGGCGCCGACGTGGAAGTGGAATTTGCCGAGAACGCCGATCTGATCGGCGGCATGCGCGTGAAGCTCGGTGACGATGTGTATGACGGCAGTGTGAAGACGCGCTTGAGCCGGTTGGCCGAAAGTTTCTAACCCAATTTAAGAACGACAAATCATGAGCAACCTATTGCAGGACATTGAAGCCCAAATCGCTGGAGCCAAGACCGATGTGGCACGCGAAAACGTGGGTGTGGTGCGCGAGATCGGTGACGGTGTGGCCAAGATCGAAGGCCTGACCGGCGCGATGATGAACGAGATGCTGGATTTCGGCAACGGCGTGACCGGCTTGGCGTTGAACCTCGAAGAGACCGAGGTGGGCGCGGTGATCCTTGGTGATCACACGGGCATCGCCGAGGGCCAAGAGGTGCGGACGACCGGCAAGCTGTTGTCGGTGCCGGTGGGCAAATCGCTGCTCGGCCGCGTGGTTGACGCGCTGGGCCGACCGATTGATGACAAGGGTGATCTGGGGGCGGAGACGAATTATCCGGTGGAGAAAATCGCGCCCGGTATCGTTAGCCGCCAGTCGGTGGATCAGCCGCTGCAAACGGGCATCATGCCGGTGGACGCAATGATCCCGATTGGGCGCGGCCAGCGTGAGTTGATCATTGGCGACCGCCAAACCGGCAAGACGGCCGTGGCGATTGACGCGATCATCAATAACGCCCGCATCAACAAAGAGAACGAGGGCGTCGAAGGCTTCCGCCCCGTGTACAGCATTTACGTCGCCGTGGGCCAGAAGCGCGCGAATGTGGCTAAGGTGATTCAGGATCTGACGGACGCCGGTGCCTTGGAGCACACCATTGTGGTTGCCGCCACGGCGAGTGACTCGGCCACTAACCAATATCTTGCGCCGTTCTCCGGGGCGTCGATGGGCGAATGGTTCATGGACAACAACATGGACGCGCTGATCGTGTATGATGATTTGTCCAAGCACGCGGTGGCTTACCGGCAGGTGTCGTTGGTGCTGAAACGCCCGTCCGGTCGTGAGGCGTATCCGGGTGATGTATTTTACCTGCACAGCCGGTTGTTGGAACGCGCGGCCCGTCTGCGGGCGGACGCGGGCGGTGGTTCGCTCACGGCGTTGCCGATTATTGAGACGCAGGCCGGCGACGTGTCCGCGTACATTCCGACCAACGTGATTTCGATTACCGACGGCCAGATCTTCCTGGAGACGGACCTCTTTTATCAGGGCGTGCGGCCGGCGATTTCGGTGGGTCTCTCCGTGAGCCGAGTGGGTTCCGCCGCACAGGTAAAGGCCATGAAACAGGTGGCTGGCACGGTGAAGCTGGAGCTGGCGCAGTTCCGCGAACTGGCCGCTTTCGCTCAGTTTGGCAGCGACTTGGATGACGCCACCAAAGCTAAGCTCGAGCGCGGTAAACGAATTGTGGAAGTGTTCAAGCAACCGCAGTTCAAGCCGGTGAGCGTGCCGATGCAGGTGGTGACGCTGTGGGCCGTGCAGAACGGTTACTTTGACGATGTGGATGTGGATGACTTGAAAGCCACTCAGGAGGCGATCGGCGAATACATGACTGATCGCAAGGCGGAGATCATCAAGAAGATTTCGAATTCCGGCAAACTGGATGACGCGCTTGAGGCGGAACTCAAAGGCGCGTTGGACGAGTACAAGGCCGCGAACAAGTAAGATTTAAATGCCCAGTCCCCGCGACATTCGACGGCGAATCAAGTCCGTCAAGAACACCGCCCAGATCACCAAGGCGATGGAGAAGGTAGCGCAGGCCAAAATGGCCAAGGCGCAACAGGCCGCATTGAACGGCCGACCTTATGCCGAGGTGATGAACCGGGTGTTGTCTGAGGTGGTGACGCATGCGGGCGAATTCGAGCATCCCTACATGGTCCAGCGCGACGGCGATCGTCGGGCGCTGATTTTGGTGACAACCGACAAGGGCCTGTGCGGTGCGCTGAACACCAATCTGCTTCGCATGGTGAGCGATGAATTTTTGACCGACGATACGAAGATCGTGTCCGCCGGCCGCAAGGGCGCGCAACATGCGATCCGATCCGGTTGGGATTTGGCCGCGGAATTTTCCTTCGGCGATCCGCCCGCCTTCGCTGAGGCGCGCGCGATCACCAAGCTGGCGGTGGATTTGTTTGAGAGCGGCGAGGTGGATCAGGTGGACATTGCCTTCACCAATTTCGTGAATACTATCACGCAAAACCCGGAAGTGCACCAGCTGCTGCCGATCGCCGAGATCGAAGGCGTGCAGGCCGGTGTGGAGGGCGAGGAAACTTCCACGGCGTTGGCTGGTGGGGCGACTGAGTTTGAGTTTGAGCCCAACGCGGGCGACGTGCTGGGGCAATTGCTGCCGCACTACATTAATTTCAAGGTGCACCAGATTCTGTTGGAAAGCCGCGCGAGTGAACACAGCGCGCGCATGGTGGCGATGAAGAACGCCACGGATAACGCCAACCAACTGATCAAGGATCTTACCCTCGAATACAATAAACTGCGCCAGGCGGCGATTACCAACGAGCTGTTGGAGATCACCTCCGCCCAGATGGCTCTAGGCAATTAACCGATAACAACGATTTTTTAGACGACGATTTTACGACCATGAACAAAGGCAAGATTGTACAGATCATTGGCCCCGTGGTGGACGCGGAGTTCACCGAGCAGTTGCCCGCCATCTACAACGCACTCACCGTGGAGTACGAGTTGAATGGTGAAACCGCCAAACTGACGCTCGAGGTGCAGCAGCATCTGGGCGACAACTGGGTGCGCGCCGTGGCCATGAGCGCCACCGAGGGTTTGAAGCGCGGCATGGATATCACCGACAACGGCAAGCCGATCAGCATGCCCGTGGGTGAAGGCGTGATGGGCCGCGTGTTTAACGTGACCGGCGATGCTGTGGACGAACAAGGCCCCGTGCAGCCGGACAAAGACGCCGACGGCAACGATATTTACAACCCCATCCACCGCTTGGCTCCGGAGCTGAAGGACCAATCCACCACCCCTCAGGTGCTCAGCACCGGCATTAAGGTAATCGATCTCATCTGCCCGTTTCTGAAGGGCGGTAAAGTGGGCGCGTTTGGTGGCGCGGGCGTGGGCAAGACTGTGGTGATTATGGAGCTGATCAACAACATCGCGAAACTGCACGGCGGGATCTCGATGTTCGCGGGCGTGGGTGAGCGGACCCGTGAAGGCAACGATCTCTACAATGAGATGATCGAGGCCGATGTGATCAAGACCGAGAAGGACGAAAACGGTCACACCAAGTACAACGACAAGGGCCTGCCGATACTTACCGAAGGCTCCCGAATCGGGTTGGTGTACGGTCAGATGAACGAGCCGCCCGGAGCCCGTATGCGCGTGGCGCTGTCGGCACTGGCGGTGACCGAGTATTTCCGGGATGAAAAGGGACAGGACGTGCTGCTCTTTGTGGACAACGTCTTCCGTTTCTCTCAGGCCGGTTCCGAGGTGAGCGCGTTGCTCGGCCGTACGCCGTCCGCGGTGGGGTATCAACCTACCCTGGCTGCGGAGATGGGCGACTTACAGGAGCGCATTACCTCCACCACTAAGGGTTCCATCACCTCCTTCCAGGCCGTGTACGTGCCGGCGGACGATCTGACCGATCCTGCCCCGGCCACCACCTTTGCGCACTTGGACGCCACCATCGTGTTGGAGCGTTCCATCGCCGAGCTTGGCATTTACCCGGCAGTGGATCCGCTGGCTTCCACTTCCCTGGCGCTGACGCCAGACATTGTGGGCGAAGAACACTATCGTGTGGCCCGCGGCGTGCAGGCCGTATTGCAGCGTTATAAAGAGCTGCAGGACATCATTGCGATTCTTGGTATGGACGAACTTTCGCCGGACGATAAACAAACCGTGTTCCGCGCGCGGAAGATTCAACGCTTCCTCTCGCAGCCCTTCTCGGTAGCCGAAGTGTTCACCGGCGCGAAGGGCAAACAGGTGGATGTAGCCGACACGGTGAAAGGGTTTGCCGAGATTCTGGACGGTCAACACGATGAAGTGCCCGAGGCTAACTTCTACATGAAGGGCGGCATCGAGGACATCCAAGGCTAAGCTGAATTTTTGACGACCATGGCCAGCACCCTCAAGCTAGAGATCGTGACCCCGGAGGCGAAAGTGTACTCTGAGGACGTGGACTCCGTGCGCCTACCTGGCAATGAGGGGGAGCTCGGCATTTACCCAAATCACGCGCCCTTGATGGCGCAGGTGAAAGCCGGTGAACTGATCGCCCGCAAAGGTGGTGAGGAAACCATCCTCGCAGTGGGGCATGGGTTCGTTGAAATCACCGGCGACCATGTATCCATTCTCACCGACAACGCTGCGGACAGCGCTGATATCGACGAGACCGCTGCCGAGGAAGCAAAGGCCAAAGCCCAGCAACGCCTTGAAGAGGGCAGCGACATGTCCGAGGATGAAGCCAGGGCCTTGGCCCAAGCCATCCTATACTCCGAGGCCCAGCTCAAAGCCAAGCGCCACCGCGGCTAAGCAGGGGATATCTTCCGGACGCCCGAGTCCGATTCAATTTTCCAGAACTATTGATCCGTGCCGGAATTTGGCGAGGCTGGTGTAAGCAGCGGGAACAGGATGATTTCGCAGGCGTTGTAAGTGTTCAGCGGGCACTCAAAGACCACCGCTTCCTGCTCCAAAGGATCTGTGGCGAAGGCAAAGAAGTTAAAGAGCTCCGATTGTTTGCCGAATTGAATTTTGCGCGTCAACGTTTGGCCGTTGTGTTGGAGTTCCAGAGTAATGCTCTTTTTCCGTTGGATAATCTCGTAGGTGGCTAGCTTGTCCGCACCGCGAGCCGTCCAGCGGGCGGCTTGCAATCGGCCCAGAGCGCCCAGCGCGGTGGGGATTTTTTCGCGCTGATCCTTAGTCAGCGGCTGACCCGTTCGGGTCCATTCTCCATCTTGATTACGCAACAAATCCAATGATTGCTCACCTTGGGTCAGGGTGATCTTGGTGACGGCTTGGGCGGGAAAATCCCAAAAGCGCCGTTGGCGGAGTTGATAGGAATAGGCGGGCAACGATTGATGATCCACGGCACGGACGCGGTACACGGAATCCTCATCAAACCGCCGGGCAAAAAGTTCCCCGCTGGCTTCCCCGGCCGGTGCTCCAAAAGAGATCTGCCCTAGAATAGCATTGGTACCACCACGTTGAAGTAGCGTGTATTGGGCGGTCGGCTGAGCCAGACCGAACGCGGAAAAATCCCCCACCACTTCACGTTCGCGAGACACAGCCTCCATGTTCCGCAAGCGCCCCAGCAGTGCAAAAACCAGATTCTCATCCGCGGGGAGTTGGGAAGGTGAATTAATTTGCCACAACCCGTTGGTGGATTGCTCCAGGGTGAATGTATCGCCGGCGGTGATGTTGATGCGCTGCAGGGATGCGGCTCCGGGATCAAAGGTATCCACCAAATGAGGATCGCTGTAATCCCAAATCGGCGCACGCAAATCAGTGAGCCACGGCTTGGGGACGATCACCACGTTGGTGTGTTGCAGCAGGCGGGCGTAAACCATGCCGGGTTGGTTAGTGGGGCTGTGGCCAAACTGCACGGCGGCCAGCCGGTTAGTGCCGCGGCTAAGGACGAGTTCGGCTTCTGGTGATTGCAGGCCAAACGGCTGGAGATCTACCTTGGGGTCGTCGCTCACAAATTCCACGACGTTCCAGTTCCAAAGATTGATGAGCGTTTTTGTGATACGCGTTTGATTGGCGCGCTTGGTGGGTGGTGGCTGGCTGATTTGCCAGATTTCATTGGTAGTTTGCTGGAGAGTGAGTTGGCGTGGACCGGATTTAATCTGTATGTGATCCACCTCCAACTGATTGGACTGACTCAGGTGCAGCAGATGTTGATCACGCCAAAAGTTGGCCGTGAACGGCAGGAAATTGAGGAACTGCCGGCTCACGGTAAACACGCCGGGCTGGTCGGGGGTGCGCGCATAGAGCTTATCCTCAAGTGGGGTGAAGTCACCCAGTTGAAGTTCGATTTCTTGATCCGGCAGTTCCAACCGGATGGCAACGCGAGGAGGTGCAAAGCCAAACTCCTCCGGCGCGTCCACGGTTTGGCGGTAATTCAGCGGAGTCAGGGCTTGGAGTTGGCTGATCAATTTATTGGGACCCTCGGGCATGGCGGGATAAGGCAGGGGATGTTCGAGGTGCCATTCCCCGGCGGATTGTGCGGCGCGGATGGTGTTGGTGCCGTTGTAGGTGATCTCAATGGACTCAATTTTGCCTGGATTAAATGCTGTCAACAGCACGGGCACGGTCGGCGCTTCCTCGGTGTGTTCCCGCTCGAACAGCAATAGGTAGCCTACCGCAAAAACCGCGATTACCATCAACCAAGCTGTGTCTTTTCGGATCATTTTAAGTGCGTCGCCTGAGCCAAACCAAGATCCCCAGCGTCAACGTGCTGAGGGGCATCAACCCCACCAGAATAACGGCGAGGTTTCGGAATTCGTTGGCTTTAAATTCAAAACGATACGTCTGGATCGGCTGCGGCCCGATAGCGTGCAACAGATGCGATCGGTCGAGCAGCCAGTTGACCGTGTGCCAAGCCAGCTCGCGGTTGCCTTCTTTGTCGATCATTTGGTTGCTGAGAAACAGTGAATCGCCAATCACCACAATCCGCGCAAGATGATCTGTATTGACGCCTTCCAAGGTATCGCGCTCCACCGCCGCGGCTACGGGCAGGGCGCCCTGATGTTCGAGCGTGGGTTGTGTGCCGCCGTTGCTTTGGAGGAAATTCCGGTAGGCTTTGCCTTGAGGGCCGGTCTGGATCAACGGATACATCTTCTGCTTGGAGGCCAGTGGATCAGTGCCGGGCAGGGGACTAATGGTGCGGGGTAGGAGCAGGCGCACGGGCAATTGCTCGCGATGCAAGGTTTGTACCACGGGATGATGCACGTATTGCCGCAACGTAATAGAGCCGTCGCCGAGGGTGTTATCCTGGTCCAGCACGGTATTGTGCCCCACCGTTAGGCCCCAAAAACGCAGTAGATTGGAGAGGCCGCCGTCGGAACGGTGATTGAGCAAGACCATTAGCCGCCCGCCGCGATCGAGATATTGATTGAGCCGACGTTGTTCCTCCAGAGTGAGTTCGGATTTCGGGCCAGGGATAATGAGTAACTGGCAATCGGCGGGAACGGCCGATTGTTTCTGTAGCTCAAGATCGCGCACCTGCAAATTCATTTCTCCCAGTAACTGGCCAAACTCCCCAAAGCCCATGCTGGTGAGGTTCGTGATACTGTGTTCCCCGTGGCCGGTGAGACAATAGGCGAGCGGTTGATCGTTGCCGGAGACCGCGAGCAGGGCCGAAGTAAAATGGCGTTCACCAAGGAATGCCGTGCGTTCCATCACAAAGCCGCCCCCTTCGTTGGCGTTTTCCTGGCCGGCCGATTGGAGTTCATTGGCGGATGCCTTGCGAGGTGTGAGGTGGGATAGTTGCGCGCCGGAGATGACCTTGTGTTTGTCGTTGGAGGCAAACACCACGACGTTGTGCTGCTGCTCGCTCAACCGATAACGCGCCTGCACCCGGCGGGCTTCGCGGGGTTGCTGCAGGGGGTCTACATGCGTCACCTGAAGGCGCGGGTTTAGGTGGACGTATTGCTTGAGCAGCTCGTCAACCAGACGAAAAGTCGATTCGGTGCGATCAAAGAAGACGGTGATCTCCACTTCGTTGGTCATGTCGCCCAGCAACTGCTCGGTGCGCGGCGAAAGCTCATGCTCGAGATTCTGCGCCCAGATATGCCGCTGATAATGCCGATGCGCGTAGTAATTCAACGCCACCCCCAGCGTGACGATCGCCAGCGAGGCGCACAGCAAATTGATCCAGCCGCTCCAGCGGCGGCGTGCCGAAAAGCCTGGTGTGGATTGATTCATTTCCATCGCCGGCTCTCCACGGATTTGAGTGTGAAAAACAGAAATACCGCCGTCAGCGACAGGTAAAACATCACGTGCCGACTGTCGACAATGCCTGTCGAGAAATCCCGCATGTGGCGGAGCATGGAAATGTGCTGCACAAGATGATGCCACCATTGCACCTCCGTGGGCCGCAGGTCGGCCAGATAACCTAGGATAAACAAGCCTGTTCCCACGGCGAAGGTAAGCACGGCGGCCACAATTTGGCTACGCGTCAAGGACGAGGCGAAGCAGCCCAACGCCATGAAAAAGGCGCCGTACAACCCGATTCCCAGAGCCAAGCTCCAGACCGCACCCGAATCCACCTGCATCGTTCTATGCGCATAATGCTCCAGTAGAAACGGATAGACCACCGTGGGCAGAAACGCGATCAGGAAAAACACATAGGAGCCGATGAACTTAGCCAGCACCACTTGGATATCGCTGACTGGCGTGGTCATGAGCGTTTCAAACGTGCCACGGGCTTTTTCGTGAGCAAAAGTGCGCATGGTAATCACCGGCGCCACCATCAACAGCACCAGCCAGAAGAATTCGGTTTGCGGAAATTTTTCCGTAAACGGCAGATCATACGCCAGTCCGTTGAGCAAATACACCACCGTGAGCAGGCTGGCTCCGAGCAGCAATTGTACTCCGGCCATGATCACATAACCGCGTAGGGAGAAGAAGTGGCCGGCCAATTCGCGCCGAGCCAGAGTGAGTAGGGCGGTCATCAGTCGTCGTCCTCTCGGGTAATGTGCACGAAGATATCTTCCAGCGTATGCCGTTCGCGAGTGAGTTCCCGCAAGGGCCAGCCGCGGGCACGGGCCAGAGCCGAGACGCGCGGGCGTAAATCTTCCCCGTCTCGCGGTGTCAGTGCGCAACGGGAAAAATCGCCTTCCGCCGGCAGGACCCGGTGATGCTCAATCTCCGCCATTTCTTCCCAGGCCTCGTGCAGGGCCTCCTGAGGTGCCTGTAATTCCACCGTGATCCGGTGGCGGCCACCGAGGGATTGTTCCAAGCCGCGTGGCGTATCGTTGGCAACCACGGTGCCCTCATGAAAAATCAAAAGGCGCGAGCAGGTGACCTCCACCTCCGGCAAAATGTGGGAGGAAATTAACACGGTATGGTTTTTACCCAGCTCTTTAATATGCTGGCGCACCGTGCGGATTTGGTGCGGATCCAGACCGATGGTTGGTTCGTCCAGAATTAAAAGCTCCGGTTCATGCACGAGGGCATCGGCCAGCCCGACGCGTTGGCGGAAGCCTTTGGAGAGTTCTCCGATCATGCGCCCATGCACCTGAGCCAAATCAAACTGCGCAATCACATCCTCAACCCGTTCGCGGCTGGTGGGTTTGTCCAACCCCTTGAGTCGGGCGCGAAATTTCAAATACTCCCGCACCCGCATGTCTTCATGCAGCGGATTGTTTTCGGCCATGAACCCCACACGTCGGCGTACGGCTTCCGAGTCCGTGGCTACATCATGGCCGGCCACTCGTGCCGTGCCTTCGGTGGCGGATAGGAACCCGGCTAGGATGCGCATGGTTGTACTTTTGCCCGCACCGTTGGGGCCAAGAAAGCCGACGATCTCCCCGCGAGGAATGGTAAAGTTCAAATCCTGAATCGCCGGGCGGCCACCGTAATATTTGGTGAGGTGATTTACCTCAATCATCGGCGGAGTATCAGGTTCAGATTCTGCCATTATCGTACTTTCACCGTCGCCACGCCCGATCGCCGTTGGAAAAAGGCTCCCCGCTGTATTTCCCAAACCACGCTGAGCCGGACCGAATCATTTGCTTCCCGGCTGTGGATATCGCGGGCAAAGGCCATGAGGCTTTGCGGTTGTGAATCGTCTACTCGCTGGATCACTGCGCCGGCTTCCAGCCCCGCTGAGGCGCCCGGGCCGCGGGCGGTTACTTTGGTAATCAGGTAACCACCATAGAACGAAAGCCCGAGTTGTTCCGCCAAATCCTTGGTGAGCGTGCGCACGGTCAGTCCTAGCCGATCCTCGATGACCTTGGAATTAAACACCTGTTCCTCAGGCAACAACATGAGGGTCACCGTCATCACTCGACCGCCGCGGAAGATTTTCAGTGACAGGTTTTCCTTTCCGCGCCCCGCAGTTTCCTTGGCCCAATCCACAAAATCAGCCACCGGCGTTTCGTTGACTTCCAGCACGGTATCGCCGGCTCGCAGGCCGGCCTTGGCGGCGGGACTGTTGGCTTCCACTAGGGCCAGTCGTAGGCGGTTGCCATCCAGTCGAACGCGCGCGCCCAGCCAGAGGCCGCGAAGGTGTTCGGGCGTAAAAAATTTACCGAGCGTTTCGTTAACGCGGGCGATGGGAATGGCGAACCCAATACCCTGACCTTCGCGATGAATGGCTACGTTAATGCCAATCAGATCGCCGTTCAGGTTGATCAGCGGTCCGCCACTGTTGCCGGGGTTGATGGCGGCATCAGTCTGGAGCCAGTTGGCCATGTCCAGAATCTCGTCAGCTTGGGGCACCTGCCGGTCGCGGCTACTAAGAATACCGCGGCTCACCGAGCCGCCCAGTCCGAAGGGATTGCCCAGCGCAATCACCGTCTCGCCCAGCAACAAGTCGCCATCACGGGCGAAGGGCACGGGAGTGAAGCGTGTCTTGGAACCCTTGGGCAGGAGAATGCGGAGCAGGGCGAGGTCACTGCGTTGATCATAGGCTACCCGGTCGGCTTCGTATTCCTGGCCGTTGGCAAACTTAACGCGAATCTTGGTGGCGCGCCGCACGACGTGATCGTTGGTAACGATGAATCCATCCTCATGAATCACCACGCCGGATCCCAGACTGCGCCGCACATCCTGCCGCGGTTGCCGGTAATAGGGATTCCAGAAATCAGAAAACAATTCGGAAAACGGATCGCGCACTTCCTGAATAGTTTCCGTGCGGATATTCACCACCGAAGGCAGCGCCTTGCCCACGGCCTTCACCACCGAGGTTTGCCTCACACTATCCGCGCCGGTGAGGGGAGCGGGAGCCAGCAACACCGCCGTCAGCGCCAGTCCCTTGACGGCGTTTCTGAAATAGCGAGCATTCATAAATCTCATGCCAATCTGGTCGGAGTGCATTCTGGCAAAAAAAACAGGCACAGGCAACGGCAAGACCCAAGTATGACAGGAACGTTTTATTCACAGTGGTGCCCTGCTGGTCTCATTACCTACGTGCGGGATCTCGGCTCCGTGTAACTGTAGGGTGTTGCTCGGCCCGTACCGCCTACTCCATCAACACCGAAGGCGGTGCGGCAATTGATTAATCCCTCCGCGTGCTGGATGTGGCTGAGCCCTCACTAACGACCGTCTGGTGGGAAAAACTTTGGCCGGAATAAAATCGACAGTATGAGGTTGAACAGTATTTTCGACGAGCTGACTGAGTCAGTTTAATCATCGCTATTATGCTTCATCCTTTTTTTGCGCAAGCCGCTGAATCCATGTCCTACTGGCCGCTGGGCATTTTGTTGATCAGCGTGGCATTCATTCTGGTTTCTATTATCAAGCTTAAGCTGCATCCATTTTTGGCGCTTACTTTTGCCGCAATTTTAACTGGGCTCCTCACTGGCGATCTGCCGGGTATGACTCATGAAAATGTGGGCTTATTTAAAGATCGCGTAGAGCTGAAGGAAACTCCGGACGATACCGGGAACGACTTGTTGCTGGCTGTGAAATGGTCATTCCTTGGGTTTGGAAACACCGCGGGCGGTATTGGTTTTATCGTCGCTTTGGCGGCCATTATTGGCGTGTGTATGCTGGGTAGCGGCGCGGCGGACCGGGTGGTGCGCTGGTTGCTAAGTGTTTTTGGGGAGGATCGTGCAGGGATTGTTTTGTTACTCAGTGGGTTTCTCCTCTCGATTCCGGTGTTCTTTGATACCGTTTTCTTTCTATTGATTCCCTTGGCCAGAGCCTTGAGCTTGCGAACGGGAAAGAGCTATACACTCTTTGTGATGGCGATGGCCGGGGCCGGGGCCATTACACACTCAATGGTTCCTCCTACACCGGGGCCATTGATGATTGCCGATGGCCTGAAATTGGACTTGGGCGTGGCAATGATGGCCGGTTTGGCGGCAAGTATTTTGCCAGCTTGGTTAGTATTGTACCTAGCGAGAAAGTTCGATGAAAAATACGATCTGCCAATGCGCGAAGCATCGGGAGCTTCCAACAGCGAGTTAAAAACAATTGTTGAGAAAAAGGATTCCGAATTACCGAATTTGTTTATGGCGGCACTCCCGGTCGCAATGCCCGTTGTGCTGATTTCGTTGGTTTCGATTTTGAAACTGGTGGCTAAGGATACAGTTTCCGGTCAGGAATGGTTCAAGTACCTTGAGTTCTTCGGGTCGCCAAACATCGCCATGCTGTTGGCTGCAATTGCAGCTGTTTACACACTGGCTGCTCAGTTGATTAAAGATAGCAAGGTCTCTGATGACGGGCTCATGAGCACATTGAGCAAAGCCATGGAAGATCCATTGCAGACGGCTGGTGTGATTATTCTCATCACGGGCGCGGGGGGAGCGTTCGGAGGAATGATCCGAATGGCGGGTGTCGGAGGAACTATCGAGGGTTTGGCCACCAGTTATAACATCTCACTGATTCTCTTGGCATGGGGAGCAACGGCTGTCGTTCGAATCGCTCAAGGTTCGGCGACGGTGGCGATGATTACCGGAGTGGGGCTAATGAGTTCGGTAATCGGAGACGGCTCCAGTTTGCCGTATCATAGCCTCTATATCTTTTTGGCTATTGGCTTTGGGTCGATCACGCTCTCATGGATGAACGACAGCGGATTTTGGGTTGTTCAAAGGTTGAGCGGGTTTACAGAGAAAGAAACGCTCAAAACTTGGAGCGTGATGTTGACGGCCATTAGCCTCCTAGGATTAATTCAAATTATGATTTTCTCCACCCTGTTCCCGATGAAACCGGATGCGCCGGCGGAGGAACCGGAGAAGACGGCGATGGTTAGTTCAGTTGAAGGGTGGGCTTCGCCGGAAAATCATCCGCCTCTGCTTCCTCAGCAAAAATCACGGTAACGGTCCGAAACCGGTCTTCGCGCCAGTGATCTTCTTTCATGAGCCATTGGCGGACGAACTCCGCCACGGTCTTGCGGGCGTGTTCACGGACGAGGTTCAAGTGGGTATCGGACGAGGCGTGTGAGGTTAGGCGGGGTGTGATGGATTGCATGAGCCCGTCCATTTGCTCATCGGCATTGAACCGCCCCCAGCCGTTCTCTGAACGTTTCTCAATTTTATCGGTGTGAATGGCAACGGGAGTGGCGGGCAAAAGCATGGGGGCAATGACGATGCATTGTTGATCGCGCACTTCGATTTTCCATTCGGCCGACAGATCAATGTGGTAGCGGAAAGTTGCGGGCACCTTGATCTCAGTGACGGTGGTGCCTAGGTTGATTTTATTCCACAGGATGGTACGAGTGTTGGAGCGCTTGAAGACCTTGGTGTTTTCCAGTGTGGCAACTTCCAAGCGGCCTTCGCCGGCATCACTAACTTCGGGTAGGGATTCGATGAAGGTTTCAGTAATTTTTGCTTGCTGGAAATTTTCGGCAATAGTCACGGCGGCTTCGCCGATCTCGGAAATGGTTTTGCGGGTTTCACGAATGGTACCAGCAGCGGCCTCTTTGGCGGTTTTAAGGGAAACGATGTAGGCTACGAGCACCATCATAGCGAGGACGACTACCACGATGGGCCAGCGCCAGGCGGCTGCGGAGACGGGAGTGGATTGCGGCTGCGGTTCGGGCTTGGGGTTTTCCGATTCCATGGAATAACCTTATCAAGCTTTTCGAACTTTGGCGAGATTTGTGTAACGGGGTTAATGCGTTCACGTCTTTATAAGTATGATCACGGGCAGGAGTTTTTCCGTCCGGAAACGTCTGCGGGCGTTTACTCTCACGGAGTTATTAGTGGCCATTGCCTTGGTGGGCGTTTTGTTTTCCATGATGGCACCAGTGTTGGCCCGAGCCAAAGGTAAGGCTTTTGAGGTTTACAGTCTCAATAATCTCCGCAACATATCGGTGGCTCAGCAGCTTTTTGCCTTAGACCATGATGACCGATTAGTGCCCCACGGAATTTTACGACCGCCGGCACAGGGCGCCGTGATTCCTAATGCGCACCTTACCTTATGGCCAGATTTATTGGAGAGCTACGTGGGGGATCGTCGAGTCTACCAAAGCCCTCTTATGCGGTGCGATCCGGACCGCGGGATTGGATATGGCATGAATCTTTCAGTGGCTGGAGCGTTTGCTGTGGAAACAGAGTCGGATGGAGCGCATTCAACTGAAATAAGAAACCCGGCTCAAACCATTTTGTTTGCGGATGCGGCATTTGTAACCCGCGATACGATGTATCGGCCCGCGAATGAGTGGGAGGAAGATGTCAGTCGTCCGATGGGCGCTTGGACGATCCGGACGCCGGCTGACCCATTATGGAATCTGACACCCACACGGGTAATGCCGCGAAATGGTGGTCGTGCTAATGTGGCTTTTGTCGATGGCCATGTGGAATCGCTTACGATTCCGCAGTTGGGCTTTGATAAGCCGGTGGGGCATCCGTTGAACTGGTGGGATCGATATTAATCGGTCCAGCGGCGGCCGAAGATGATTTCGGTGCCGTCGGGCCATTGTTCCTGCGGCTCAAATGCGGCGATCTCACGGGCGCGATCCAATCTATAGCGCAAGGTCTCCACCGGCTTGCTGGTGGCGTAAAGGATTTCGTAGCGTACCTCCGGCGCCGCCTCCACGCAGCCGATAAAGAACCGGCCGGCATCGGCTGGACTGAGGTAGACATCCTGATAAATGGTTTCGTCGGCAATCTCGCGCACCTGCCCTTCATCACGGGGGCACCAGCCCAGACGAGCGATGATGACGCTCATGCCGTGCGTGGCTGCGTAACTGTGCCCGATACTTTCCAAAAACATCTTGGTGGCTGCGTACCAGCCTTTGGGTGAGACGGGCACGGTTTCATCGAGCGGCCAGGGGCCTTCGAAATTACGAAACCAATTCACCTGACCACTGCTGGGTAGCACGAGCCGTTGCACGCCGGCTTCGCGCGCGAGTTCCAGAGTGTGATACAGCCCGGTGATGTTTGGCGGAAACAGATTGTTAACCGGATCCTCCACGTCATCGGGCGTGGCGGCCAAATGCACGAGCGCCTCGACGCCGTCCAGCGCGGTCTTGAGCGCCTCTAGATCGCTGAGGTCGGCCACGGTTGCTTCCGGTAATCCGGGCGAGGGCGCGCGGTCGAAGCCCCGTACGGAATGGCCGCGCTCCAGTAATCCCTGCACCGCTGCCTGTCCCACGCGTCCGGCTGAGCCGGTGACCAAAACCGTTTTTGGATCGCTCATGCGCGGAGTGTTCCACAAGCGTCTTCGTCCGCCAAATCATTTGCCATCAGCCGGGATCGTGGCACAGTGGGCGCATGCAACGGTTCTTGATCTGCAGTTTAATTCTGGTCGCCATCGGTCTGGTGGCCCAACCAAAAAAAACTTGGCCGGTTCAGCTGAAGGGTGCGGAGAGGGTGGTGTACAAGACAGTGGGTGATACCCAACTGCACCTTCATATTTTCCGCCCGACCAAACAACGAACGAAGGCGCCGGCGGTCGTGTTCTTTTTTGGCGGTGGCTGGAGAAGCGGTACGCCGGCGCAGTTCGAGCAGCAATGCCGTTATCTCGCCAGTCGGGGCATGGTTGCTATGACCGCGGAGTATCGGATACGCAATATGCATGGCACGCTGGCGACGGCCTGTGTGGCGGACGGCAAAAGCGCCGTGCGCTGGATTCGGGCGAATGCCGGCAAGCTTGGCGTGGATCCGGACCGTATCGCGGCGGGTGGCGGTTCAGCAGGAGGTCATGTGGCCGCATGCACGGGAGTCATCGACGGTTTTGAGTCTGAGGACGAAGATGATAAGATAAGTTCAGCGCCCAACGCTATGGTGCTCTTCAACCCGCCCTGTGTTCTGGCGCCGGTTCCCGGGAGAAATGATTTTTTGAACGCGGATAACATAACCGCGCTCAAGGAACGCATGGGAGCAGAGCCGATGGATCTGTCTCCATGGCATCAGATAAAGAAAGGGCAACCACCCACTCTTGTTTTACACGGCGAAAAAGATCCCACGGTGAAATTCTGGACGGCCAAGGTGTTTGTCGAGAAATCTGCCGCGGCCGGCAACCAAACGGAACTGGCGGCGTATCCAGGCGAAGCGCACGGGTTTTTCAACTACGGCCGCGATGGAAACAAGATGTTTATTGCCACGATGGAGCGGACCGATGCGTTCTTCAAACAACTCGGCTGGCTGCGCGGCAAGCCGACGATTGAGCAGTTTACTGCCGGTCTTTCCAAGGGCCGGTGATGGCCAGAGTGAGGGCCTGATGCTGGATGTTCACGAAGAGCGTGGAGCCATCGGGTGAGAAGGTGGCGCCGGCAAATTCACTGTTGCTCTTGGCGTTGCGGCCAAGCTTGTAAAAGCGGCCGGCAGGCGTGATGCCCACGAGAAATTGTTCGCCGCCACCGTCCTCGCACAACACCACATCGCCCCAGGGGGCCACGGTGAGGTTGTCGCAGTTATCGCACAGATCCTTGTCGTTCGGCTCGGCAAACAACTCGAGAGTGTCGCCGGTGAGTTTCCAGACCTGCCCCGCTTTTTTGGCACCGCCATTGGTGCAGGCAAAATAGATTGAGCCTTCAGCGTACCACATGCCTTCGCCGCGTGCGAACCGGGCGGCACCCTTGGCGAAGCCGCGCTGGCGCAGGTCGTCTTTGGGCGATTCTACCTCATCCATCTCCAGCCAACGCACGGTCAGCTTGCTCCCGACTGGCACGCGTTGCTCTTCCCAGTTACGGGTATCTAGCGCCGCGGCGTCCTCCACCACTAGCGCCTGTAGTTTGCCGCCGCGGGCGAGTTGGCCTTTGACGTTGGGAATGAACCGGTAGAGCAGTCCATCGTGGCGGTCTTCGGTTTGGTACACGATGCCGGTTTTGGGATCTACCGCAATGGCCTCGTGATTAAACCGTCCCATCGACTTGAGTGCCACGGCCTGGGCCAGGTGTGGTTTGGCGGTGGCCGGCACTTCAAAATTATAGCCGTGATCCAGCGAACACACTTTACCGGCGCGTTCGACCGTTTCCTCGCAGGTGATCCAACTGCCCCACGGTGTGAGTCCGCCGGCGCAGTTGCGCAGAGTGCCGGAGAGACTGAGGAATTGCTGCACCGTACGTTGGCGCTGAGTATCGTATACTAGGGTGGTCGTGCCGCCGAGGCAGGGCACGCGGGCACCTAAATTGGGGCGTTCGCCGGGGTCGTACAATTTGGCGCGAATCCCGTCGGTGAGCTTATTGTTGTCCTTGCCAAAGGGGCCTACGGTGGGTGTCACGGCCGGATTGATCTCGTGGTTGCGCACCAGAATCGTCGTGCCCTTCGGGCCAGGGAAGGCGGCCATGCCGTCCGGTTTTCCAGGCACAACCAGGCCGTCATTCATCGGCTGACCCGCCTGAGAAATGATGCGGTAGCGGAAGCCCTTGGGCAGTTCTAGAATCTGGTCCGGGTCAGGCTGCAACATACCGTAGCCTTCGGTCCGCAGGGCGTCCTTGTCAGATTGGTGCGCGCTGAGGGTTTGCAAACCACCAAAACCGGCGGCGACCGCAGCGGAGTGTTGCAGAAAATCGCGGCGTGAAAATCTCATGCGCGAATCGTCGGTCAATGGCCGTGCAAAGTCAAAAGGCTTTCGTTATCAGCCGTCCCTCAAACTGCTGATCAGAGGCTTGGGTGACTCCTGCTGCGGTAGCAGGGTTAGGGTTTGATCTTTTTCAGTATAGGATCCTTTACGGCCTTCATACGGGTGAGGATTTGGGTGTGGAGTTTCCTGACTACGACGGCGTTTTTCTTTTGGCCGATCACATTGCGTGATTCGGCTGGATCATTTTTCAAATCAAACAACTCATCACGTTCCGGATTCAGAAAATCGCGGACCAACTTCCAATCGGATGTGCGGATCATGCGCATGTGGGTTTTGGACTGGTGATGGGTGCTGTATTCGCCATAGCAGACATCCGGCCATTCGATGTCCTTGCCCATGAGCGCGGGCGTGATGTCTCGGCCGCGGATAGTCTCGCCTTTGGGCAACGGCACGCCGGTGAGGTTGAGCAGGGTGGGATACCAATCGAGATTGGCCACAGGTAAATCCAATGTGGAGTTGGGCGCAATCTTACCCGGCCATCGGACGGCGGTAGGCACGAAGATCGAATTGTCGTACATGTTCGGCCGTTGGTTGCGCGGAATGTTCGGGTTGGTTACAGGAGGCGCGGGCTTGAGAGCCCAGTGCCCGTTGCCTTTGTGCCAGATGCCGTTGTGGCCCATGCTGTAGCCGTGGTCGCTCGTGAAGACTACGATGGTATTTTCGGCGAGGTGGAGCTGATCCAAATGTTTCAAGACACGTCCCACGTTGCGGTCTATGCCTTTTACACTGCCGAGATAATCGCGCGTCATGCGTTTTATACGTTCGACATCGAGGTTGGGGAAATCCGGGTTGGGGATTTTTGGGTCCAGTTTTTCAAACGGCTTCCGGTCGCTATCCGGCTGCGGTAACCACGCGGTGTGCGGGGCGCGGTAGTGGAGGCAGAGCAGAAAGGCGCGGTCTTTGTTTCGATCGATAAACCGCAGGGCGTCGTCGGTGAGAATATCGTAGGTGTAGCCATCGACCTGCTGATCTTTGCCATTCACCTCGAGTGTGGGGCGGATGACCTTGTTGCCGCCGGTGCGGAAACCCATGAAATAATCGAAACCGGTCTTGGTGGGGTGAAACTTGTCCGGCACACCCAGATGCCATTTACCCACCAGCCCCGTCCGATAGCCGGCGGACTGCATGGCCTCGGTCCAGGTTACGGTCTTGGGGTTCAGGCCCAGATCGGGTTCATTGCGTGGATGAATCCAGTCCGTGACGCCCAGTTCACTGCCGTAACGGCTGGTCATCAGGCTGGTGCGAGATGGGCTGCAAACGGGGGTGACGACGTACGATTTCTTGAGCCACATGCCCTGCTTGAACAGCTTGTCGAGATGGGGTGTATTGGCGTGTGGATGCCCAGAAAGGCCGAGCGCCCAGGGTGCTTGATCGTCCGTTAGGATGAACACCACATTGGGCTTTTGCCTATCGGGACCTTTGGCTGAAACCAGCGAGCCGAGTATCATTCCAAAAACGAATAGAAAACGAACAGTCCATTGCATGCCGCGATGCTACGGCGGGTAGGGAGGGGTGACAACTGCGGAGTGAGAGGGGACTCCTCTCCCTGCTTAGGCCGGGGTCAACAGTTTCGGGACCATGATGCCATCGGTTAGACTCATGGGGCGGCCGACGGGGGTCATCAATTCTTTGAAAGTATCAATACCCAGAGCATGCAGGAGCGTGGCGTGCACGTCTGCAACGCTGACAGCTTTGCCGGGTTCCTTGCTGACGCCTTCCGGATCAGTTTCGCCGTGCACATAGCCGCGCCGGATTCCGCCGCCGGCGAGGGCGATGGAAAAGCCAGTAGGCCAATGATCCCGACCATCGGCGGCGTTGATCTTGGGCGTGCGCCCGAATTCGCCGGCGCATACCACGAGGGTATCTTTCAGGCGATCGCGCGCGCGCAATTCGCGGATCAGACCGGCGAGAGCGGGGTCCAAAATGGCGTTTTGCTCGGCCACAAAGGCGTGGTTATTGGCGTGGGTATCCCAGCCATTGAGGGTAACCTCCACACAACGGACACCGGTCTCGATTAGCTGCACGGCGGCTAGGCAGGCGTTGCCAAAAGGAGTTTTACCGAAACCATCGTGATTGGCGGCCGGTGCCTGTGTGACATCGAATGCGTTGATTTGGTCTGAACGCATCATGCGTAGGGCCTTGTCGATGGTGTGATTGTGCAGCGTGGTTTTCTCATCCAACTGCGGCCGGCGTCGGCGGGCGAAGTTTTGCTCCACGATCCGTAGATCATCGAGGCGCCGATCCAGCCGCTCGGGTTTTACGCGTGCGGTGAGATTGCCGGCGCGACCTTCAGTGTTGTAGACCTTGAAGGCATCCCATTGCGCACCGAGATAACCGCCACGGGCGGGCCATTGGTTGGGTAGAATGGAAATGTGTCGGGGAATATCCACCTGCAGATCTTCCGGCCCGTTCAACTGATGACACACCACCGCGCCAATGGCCGGATGCACCAGGGTGGGATCGGGCCGATGCCCCGTCTTCACATGGTAGGTGCCGCGTTCGTGATCGCCTTCGCGGCTAACCACCGATCGCACCAGCGTCATCTCATCCATCACCTCGGCAGTCTGCGGCAGGCCGGCAGCAATTTGGATGCCCTTGGCCGCCGTACCGATGGCCTTTGTGCCGCCGGCAATTTTTTTACCGGGATGAGGGTCAAAGGTTTCCAGCTGGCTCGGGCCGCCGCCCATCCAAAGCATGATGATGGATTTGGCTGAGCCGCCCTTGGGCGCCTGCTCCTGCGCGCGACCGAGCCAATGGGCCACCGGCGTGAGCCACGCCAGACCGCTGAGGCCGGCGGTGCGAAGGAGGGTGCGGCGGGAAATGTGCGTGGAACTATTGCAGGCGGGGTTCATGTCAGTGGTTCCAGGAAAACTCGGTGGAATTGAGCAGGGCCCAATACAGATCGGCCATGCGGTTGCGGCGGGCAAAGCGGCCGCCTTCGTCCAGTGCGGCCACAAAATGGGCGGATTCCTTTGGGCTGGGCCGGCGGCTAAGCACAGCCAGATAGGCCGCCTCCACGGCGGATGGGTTATCGCGCGCCGTGGCAAGAATGCGGGTGGCGGCGTTGGCCACGATGTTGTCCTTGATGCGTTCGTGCACCATATTGCCGTTCATCAACAGTAACCGCTGCGGGATGGTGCCGCCGGTGGCGGAAAATTCATCCTCCCCCACATCGCCATAGAGTTTGATGAAATCACTCCGTTGCGCGGACCGGCTAAGCTGCCAGATGATGTGGGCATTGGCATCAATCGGCTTGAGCGACGCGGCTTGCAAGATGCTGCCGGCCACCTGCTCGGGCCGCAGGCGCGTGAGACCAAAGGCTGCCCAGTGGGCGTCATGTTGGTCGGTGGGCGGTTCGGCGCCCTCGCTGTCCAACTGAAACACACGCGTGGAGGCGATCACGCGAATGAGTCGGCGGAGATCGTAGTTGTTGGCGATGAAATCGTCGGCCAACGCTTCCAGCCCGGGTGGGAATGGTTTTTCCGTGGTGGCTTGGAGAGGGATTTGATCCACCGGCGTAACCAGCGGTCGCCCGAACATGAGTGCCCAGACGCGGTTCACGGTGGCACGGGCAAAGGCGCGATTTTCCTTATGTGTCACCCAATCGGCCAGACGTCGGCGCGGGTGTCCTTCCTCGGGTAATAACTCCGCGCTAAAAGGCACCTGCGGCGGCACGGCGTTGGTTTCGCCCGCTCCGCGATACTTGAAAACGTACGGTTTGTCGGTCTCATGAATGCCCGAGGCGGTCATGTCGGCTTCGCCAAAAAAAGAGGCGAGCTGATGGAAATCCCTCTGCAACCAATCGTCGCCAAGATAATCGTCATGACATTGCACGCAGTCGATGCGTACACCGAGAAAGGCGCGGGTGACGCGGGCGGCCAGCTTGGCTTCGTCGGGGCCCTTGTTTTCGTTTTGATCGATGGTGACCGTCACAAAGTTCACCTCGGGATTGTTGGTCCACAATCCTTTAGCGGTGATGAGTGAGCGCACAATGCGGTCGTAAGGCCGGTTCACATGAATCTCGTCTGACAACCAGCTAACAAACCGCCGCCGCCGGTAGATGAGAAACGGGCCGTTCTCCACGCCCACCGTGGCGCGCGCGAAGCGCTCGGCCAGATGATCGCTGGTACGGCGGTCCTCAAACAGATGGCTAAGCCACCATTGAACCCGCGTGCCTTCAGGCTGTTTTTCCAGTTCGCGGATTTCCTCCAGTGAAGGAATGGTTCCGGTGAGGCCGAGGGATAGGCGGCGGACCAGCGTGAGTTCGTCGGCCGGCTGCATTGGCTCCAGCCCGGTCCGGTCCCAGTTCGCTTCGAACTGGTTATCCACCACTTGAACCGTTGCCTCAAAGCTGGCGTTTTGAAATTTGCGCGGTTCATGATCGCGCGGCGAGTTCATGGTATCGGACTGCAAGAGGTCGCTGACCACCGCGCCCGCGCCTACCAAGCAGATCACGGCGAAGAGCAGGTTGCGTTGCCATACGGGCGGGGGTACCTTGGCGCCGGTCATTGCTTCAGGACTATACCACCAGTGGATAAGCAATCGCAAGAGGAGGGTCTAAATGAGGCAGGGGAAAACCCTGAAGTCCCGCCCTTGCTGAATGAAGACGATGCTGCTGAATTGCCGCCGATCCTGAAAGAACAAGCCTCCAAGCCGTCCCCGGAATCCGTTGCGTCTCAGGTTCCTGATGCGTCCGAACCGGAAACGCCGGTGACTCGTTCGAACTCGCCGGGGGATGAACCGGTGACTGCGTCCGTTCAGCAATCCATTTTCGTTCGAGCTTGGACTGGCTTTTACGCCGCAATCGGCTGGTGCTTTGGCTTGGTGTGCCTGATCGCGGGGCTGGCAGTGGTGGCGGCTATTCCGTTGGTGAACCTGGTCGGCTTGGGCTATTTGCTGTTTGCCTGCGGGCATATTGCCAGTACTGGCAGATTTCGGGATGGCTTTGTGGGTGTGCGGCGGGCCGGCCGGCTGGGCGGCGCGATTCTGGGCGTGTGGCTGGTACTTTGGCCGGCACGTATGTTGGCGTCCCTACGTGATTCGGCGATGGTCGTATCGCCTGAGAAGGCCGGGTTTTGGATTGTTGCACTCTGGGTAGTTACGGGCATTACCATACTGCATATAGCTTGGGCATTGATACGTGGAGGAAAGTTGCGCTATTTCGTTTGGCCGGCACCCATAAGGTTATTTTTTTGGCTGGGTGAGTCCAATAAATTTGCCACAGCTCGTGATGCGCTATGGAAAACCGTTGCCGGCTTGCAGTTGCCGCGGTTGTTCTGGCTTGGCGCGCGTGGTTTTGCAGGTACCGTACTCTGGTTAATTATACCGGTGGGCTTGATGGTTCTTGCTTCCTTGATTCCACATAATGCAGGCATCTTAGTTTCTCTGCTTGGAGGGTTACTGATGATGCTTGTCGTTCTGCTTCTTCCGTTCCTACAGGTATGGTTTGCGAAGGAGGGACGTATGCGTGCTTTCGTGGAGGTATGGCCGGTACTTAAGCTTATGGGTCGTTCACCATTTCGATGTTGGATCGCTCTGGCCTTAACCCTCACCTCATCTTTGCCGTTGTTCCTTTTAAAAGTGGAACTCACCCCGGCCGAGATCACCTGGCTGCCGGCTTTGTTCTTTGTGGTGTTTGGTTTACCTGCTCGCCTGATTGCCGGTTGGGCAATGGGCAGAGCCATATCACACGAGCCCTTGAAATCAGGCTGGACTCGATGGTTTAGTCGGTTGGCTGCCTTTGGATTGGCGGTTCCGTTTATCTTTGCCTACGTGTTGATTCTCTTTTTCTCCCAGTTCATATCTTGGAACGGAACACTGAGCCTCCTCGAGCAACACGCCTTTTTGATTCCTAGCCCGTTTTAAGGCTTTCAGTTTCCGGTCAGGGCCAATACCGCCCAGCAGGTGGCACTGATGGAGATGAACTGGTCTTGACCGTGCGGAAAGCCACTTTCGAAATATTTCTGGATAGGCTGGCTGCGGGTCTTTACGTGCCACGAGCCGTCTGGCTTCTGGTTTTTGAGTAACCATTGGATACCCTTTTTAAATTGAGGCGAGTCGCTTTTTAGTAGGCCGCATTTATTAAGGGCAGTCAGGGCCTGACCAGTGGCGTAGGCATCACTTTTCATCGTGGTCAACTGGGCCCAGCCACCTTCTTCGTCTTGCAGATTGAGTAAGACCTTGGCGGCAGCTTGCGATTCCTTTTGTCGATCTGCCCAGTGTAGGCCTAGCACTTTAAAGACGTGGTCCTCGGTGGTTTTTGGCTGGGCTAGAGCGATCCATTGGGCAGCTTTTTTTGCCGGCTCAGAGTTGATCATTGCTTTGATGCCTAAAGCCGTAGCGGTGAAGTGGCTATCTTCCAGTGGTGGGCGGTGGGTGCGGATGCGCCAACTGCCGTCCGGTTCCTGGGTTTTGAGCAGGTAATTGATTAGGGCTTTCGACGTGGGGTTGGCGGGTTCCTGTGTCGCCTGGAGTTGGGCGAGGGCGTAGCCGGCAGTGTAGGGCCCACCGGGCACGCCTTCCCCTTTGGGTAGGCGATCCTGGCGATCGGAAAAGTACTCCAGAGTAAAACGGGTTTGGGTAGTAAATGTTTTTTGCGCGACAGAAAATCCGGACCGTCGGGCCTGGCTAAGAGTCATGATGGGAAGGGCCTGATGATGGCAGGTAAAGCAATCGCGCGCTTCTACATAGGCAGCGATACTTTTTTCCATTAACAATATTGAACGCTCGACTGCGTGGGTAATGGCCGGATCGGCACCGAAGGCAGTCGTCTTTAATAGTAGGCAAAGAAGAATTGGAAGAGGCTTAATCACTGGGTAGCGGGTGCGCGGCCGGTGTGTTGGTGGCTCGGTTGATGCCTTGTGGCTGTTTTGACTTTACGGGGGCTTTGGGGTCCTGATTGGCTTGCTGGACCTTCTCCGAAAGCGGAGATGTGTTTTTGCCCAGAGGTTCAGGGTTGTTTTTCTCTCCACATCCGGCAGCAACGAGAGCGGTTAGGAGATACAACATGCGCATTCACTCTATCCTATCGGCACGCCTTCGGCTCGTCTATTATAAAGCCATCAATATATTATAGTCTGCAATAACAGTATCTTTGCCAAGGTTGGTGGTTTTACGTGCTTCTGTATCTCAGAGAACGAATATTTTGGGCATGGGGATAACCCGTGAATTGCCCGTGTATACGAAATAATAACTGCAACTTTGCGCGCGACCTTTTTGTGGTAGTTTCAATCCGTTGAGCGGATCTTCGGAATCGCTCGGTCAGCCAACTGACCACGGGGATGCGACACCTCCAGAGGAATCTTCGGATGCCAAAGGAAATGTCACCCAGCCCTCCTCCGGGAGAGCTGATTCTCTCCGGCGATGTTCTCTCGGGAACATCGCCACGGACAACTTCGTCGGAAGGAGTCCACGAGGTTCACGCCTTCGGGCGGGGATTTCGGTGCGAGAGGCAGAACCAAGTCCACGGCAGGCTCCTTTCGGGGAGACTGCTACTGGGCGGTCGGAAGGCAAGTGCCCTACCAAGGGCATTGACCTTCGAGCAAAAGCTCTCTCGGGAGCGGACGCGAAAAGGATTGGTAGCCGCCCGGCGGTTGAGCTTCGGTTCAATCCAAGGGCGGCTTTTTTGTGTTTTGTTGACTTTTTTGGCGGTTTTCCCGATACACTCGCCGCCTCATGGCACGGGATAATTCCTTGATGGATGCGATTGTGGCGTTGTGTAAACGCCGCGGGTTTGTGTTTCAATCCTCCGAAATTTACGGAGGCTTCAGTGGTTTGTGGGATTACGGCCCGCTGGGGGTGGAATTGAAGCGTAACATCAAGGAGACGTGGTGGCGCGATATGATCACCACACACGATGAGCTGGATCAGCCCGAAGGGGCACCGCGCCGGTTCCAAATGGTGGGCATCGAGTCGAGTGTCATCATGCACCCGCGCGTGTGGAAGACTTCTGGCCATTACGATTTGTTTCATGATGAGATGGTGGATTGCCGGGAGACTAATAAGCGTTACCGGTACGATCATGTGAAAGGCCGCTGGGTGACGCATGAGGGTCGGCGGCTTTTTGTGACCACCGTGGGGGGCGATGATTTGCAGGCGGCTCTGCAGGAACGCGCGTTACGTTTCTTTGGCCTGAAAAACAAGTATGCCGACAAGCTGGAATGGGACGGTGAGATTGTCGATCTGCCGACGGTGAAGGATCACACCGGGGTCTTGGGACCGGACGCCAAGGAACTCGGCTCGCTCACCGAACCGCGGGAGTTCAACCTGATGTTTGAAACGCACGTGGGCGCGATGCGCAATGACGATAACAAGGCGTTTCTGCGGCCGGAGACGGCGCAGGGGATGTTTGTGAATTTTAAGAACGTGGTGGATAGCAACCGCGTGAAGGTGCCCTTCGGTATCGCGCAACAGGGCAAGAGTTTCCGCAACGAGATTACGCCGCGTAATTTCACCTTCCGCAGCCGCGAATTTGAGCAGATGGAGATGGAGTTTTTCTGTCACCCGGAAGAATCCTTCAAGTGGTACACCTACTGGCGCGATCGCCGGTTTAAGTGGTACACGGATTTGGGGATCGATGCCTCCAAGCTGATTCTGCGTGATCACGAGCAGGACGAGCTCTCGCATTACTCGGTGGGCACGGCTGATGTGGAGTACGCATTTCCGTTCTGCGAGGAAGGCGAATTCGGCGAGCTGGAAGGCATCGCGCACCGCGGCGATTTTGATCTGCGCTCGCATATGGAAGGCAAGCTCGTGCGCGAAGGCGAGGAGCTGGTGGTAGAAAAGGATGCCGAGGGGAGCCCGAAATATCCCGGTAGCGGTAAGGATCTTACCTTCTTCGATGACGAAACGAAGGACCGCTTTGTGCCACACGTTATCGAGCCGGCCGCCGGGGCGGATCGCACGGTACTGGCGTTTATTTGCAACGCCTACCATGAGGAGACCATCACCAACGAAAAGGGCAAGGAAGAGACGCGCGTGGTCATGAAGTTTCACCCGCGCATTGCGCCGTACAAGGTGGGTGTCTTCCCGCTACTCAAGAATAAACCCGAGCTTGTTGCCAAGGCGCGTGAGGTGTGCAACCTGCTGCGCCCGCACATGGCGGTATTTTATGATGAAGGCGGCGCAATTGGCCGCCGCTATCGCCGCCAAGACGAGGCCGGCACGCCCTACGGTGTGACCATCGATTTCGATACGCTCGGCGAAAACGGTGATGAGTCCAAGGACACCATCACCCTGCGCGATCGCGATACCATGGAGCAAACGCGTATGCCCATCAGCGAGCTACTGCCGTTTCTGCTGGAGAAAATTCGGTAGCCCCGCATACTTGCCCGCGTGACCCCCACCGAAGCTGCCCAGCTGCTTGAAGAGTTCCGCGCCGGCAAAATCAGCCAGGCGCAGGCTCTTGCTGCCCTCGGTAAAGAACCCGTCACCGACCTCGGCTTCGCGCAGGTGGATCAACACCGCGCCCTACGGCAGGGTTTCCCTGAGGTCATCTTCGGTGCCGGAAAAACGCCCGTGCAGGTCGTTAAGATTGCCGGTGAAATTCTTAAGCAAAGCGATCGCGTGCTCATCACCCGCACCACGCCGGCGCACGCCAAGGCGTTGTCGAAAAAATTCAAGAAAGCTGTTCACCACGAAACCGCGCGCTGCGTGGTGATCGAAAAGAAAAAATCCAAACCTCAACGCACCGGCACCATCGCCATCCTCTCCGCCGGCACCAGCGATCTGCCTGTGGCTGAGGAAGCCGCGGTCACTGCCGAGACGATGGGGAACCCTGTCCGGCGCCTGTTCGATGTCGGTGTCGCAGGCCTGCACCGGTTGCTGGCGCGCGTGGAAGATTTTCGGGAAGCCAACGTCATCATCGTCGTGGCCGGCATGGAAGGCGCCTTGCCTAGCGTGGTGGCTGGCCTCGTCGACAAACCCGTCATCGCTGTGCCCACCAGTATCGGTTACGGCGCCAGCTTCGAGGGTGTGGCCGCGTTGCTTGGCATGCTCAATAGCTGCGGCAGCGGCGTCACGGTCGTCAATATCGATAACGGCTTCGGCGCCGCCTACGCCGCCAGCCAGATCAATGCGCTCACAAATTCATGAATTCTCCTCGGTTAATGTTCGCCGCACTTCTCGCCGCACTTGTCATGGGTGGGGCCGGTTGCGTGACACCTGTTCCGTCCGCCGCGGCGGTTTATGAACGCGTCCAGCCGGCGGCGGTGGAGATCTTGGTGAATGGCCGTATGGCCGGCTCGGGCAGTATCGTGGACGCCGGCGGCAGCGTGCTGATTGCTGCGCACATGTTACCGGCAGGTAATGAAGCGCATTTGGAAGCGCACTCGTCAACACTCGGTCGGCAGCCGATTCGCTTGATCGCCCTTGATCTTGCGCATGACCTCGCCTTGCTACAGTTGCCCTTGCAAGCTGAGGCGTACCCGCACCTAACCACAGCCCAACGCTCCCCACGTCCCGGTGAGCCAGTTTATCTGTATGGCGCTCCGGTGTTTCGACATGATGTTATGATCTCCGGTAAGATCGCGCGTGCCCAGCCGACCTATGAATTTTATGATGGTGCGTTTAGGGAGATTCTCCATATCTCCGGTATTTCACCCATTGGCACTTCGGGCGGTCCGTGGGTTAACGCGCGCGGGCAATTGATCGGAGTACAAAGTGCGGCAATGACCATCAAGGGAGCACATCAGGGGATTGCTTATGCAAGCCCCTTGGCATCTCTTAAGGGACTGCTGGAAAAAAAGAAAACAGTCCAAAGTGCCACCATGCAAACAGGTGTGGAAGAATTGTGGGGTCAGGAACCGAGCTTTATCAGTAAACTACACAAGGATTTTCGGGGGCTGGTGGTCCGTCAACTCCGCAAAGATGGAGTTGCCGCCAAGGCTGGCCTGAAAGAATGGGATATTATTGTGGCCATTGATGGCCGGTCGGTGAATCGCACTGATGACTTGATGCGTATGATTCGCAGCCGGGAGCCCGGTCAAACAGTTCGTTTGAAGGCCACAGACCGGGAAGGGAATAATTCACGCGATCTCACTATCAAGTTGATTCCGATCAACTGAACAGCCCCCTCTGGTTTATTTTTCCAGCTTTGGAATCGCCGGCAGGCCAAAGCCTCCCTTTTGTGGATTCTCGCGCTGAAGTTTCTTTAATTCTTTTTTGTTGAGCGTTTTGTCGCTCGTGTCGCGTTTTTGGTCTGTATTGAAGGTAAGTGAATCAATCATCGCACCATTCAAGGTGGCTTTACCAAAAATGGGGCTCTCCACCTCAAGTTTGTCTTCCGTCCAGCTAATGAGTTTGAAATCCAGTACGTCAGCCCCTTTAAACGTTGCCTTAACCAGTCCATTGTTGGCTTTGACCTCCTTGCTAACGGTTGATTTGGAAAACTGAATCAGGCGTGAATGGGCCCAGGGAATATCTACCTCGCCGAAGCTGCTCTTAATTTTAACTTTTCCATCACCAATGCGGGTGATGGTCCCAGTAACTGTATCTTCGTTGATCAGGCGGATAGTATCCTGCTTAGGGCTAATGGTTGTATCGGTTGCGGCAATTGGCTCGCTTCCATCCCATTGGCTGATTCGGATATTACTAACCTTCAAGGGATAAGGGGAGCGTGAGGTAAAGAGCAATCCATCTCCCTTACCTGCAAAGGCTTCCTTATCTTTCCAATTGGCTATTTGGATTCCATTGATTGACAGGATAAATGATCGTGATTTTTTATTGGTGCGTAGTGAGTAGCGTACACGCGACCCAATCCCCGTCAGGTTTACCCGAGTGTTGGACCCCAACCGATCAGATATGAAATCACCATTCCGTTCACTTTGCCGGTGAAGGTTGGCACCGGCTTGGCTCAGCTTCAGGGCGTATGAGCTGCCGTTGGATGGGGATTTCAGGTTGTCGGCGAACAAATTTACATTCAGGGAAAAGTAACCGGAGTTGCGCCCCGGAGTGGACCAGTCCACGTCAAATTCAATCAGGGCCTTATCGGGGAACGCCACTTTGCGCCCGGCCGTTGCGCCAGCGCCAGTGCTAGTGATGGCACCTGCCTTGAATCCGAATTTACCAGAGCCAGTTTTTTGAGCTGGGATAGGCAAGGCAAAGCCGCCACCTCCTATAATATTTTTGGAAGAACCAAAGACCCAATCCTTTTCTGAGGAGGGGCCATTGTAGACGACCTTGCCTATTCCTGCTGTCGCCGGAATGATCGCCTTGAGCTGGCTCCGCATGAATTCTATTTGGCCGGCCGCGGTATGGCTCATAACCACCCGCTCAGCATCGGCCAGATCCAGCTGACCTGAAATGGAGTTTCCATTAGTCATCAAAACCTGGCTTTGAGTGGAGTGAGTCGTGGGAACTCCAGAGAAGGTGACACGGTCAATTGCTTCTGGGTTAATCTGCAATGCCGGTTTGATATTGGCCGCTTCCCATACGAGGCCAAGTTTGGGATCGAATTTGACAAATTTACCGGTGATGACATCACCATTGAGCATATACACTGCTTCAATATTGGCTGACGATTTACCCAGTGCCGGCACGGTCAACATGGGGGCCCGGGCGGCTTGTGAGACAAAAGTCGCCACCGGAAATACAATCAGGATGAAAAATAGTCGGGCCATTGAGTGCTTTCAGTACGGAAAATATTCAGGCTCGTCAAGAAAGGGTAAGCTATGGCTATTCTAGACCCCGTGAAGACCCTTTACCTCGATATTTTTAGTGGCATTAGTGGTGATATGTTTTTGGGGGCCATGATCGATCTGGGCGTGGACTTCGATGCGCTGGATGCAGAGCTGAAGAAGCTCAAACTGGACGGCTACACACTCAGTGCCAATCGCCGGCAGAAATGCGCGATTGATGGGGTGAAGTTTGATGTACATCTGGCGACCGGCGGCGAAGGCGATCATGACCATAGTCATTCGCATGATCATTCTCACGAACACAGTCACTCGCACGAACATTCCCATGAGCACAGTCATGGAGGCGATGATGGTCACGGACACAGCCGAAACTTTGCGCAGATTTCAGAAATGATCCACGCCAGCACCCTGAGTGATTGGGTGAAGGAAAAGTCAGTGGCTGTGTTTCAACGTGTGGCCAATGCCGAGGGCAAGATCCATGGGATGCCGCCTTTTGAGGTGCACTTTCATGAGGTGGGTGCGGTGGATTCCATTGTCGATATCGTGGGCGGCTGTATTGCGCTGGAGCTCTTGGGTAAACCACGCGTGCGCAGCGGGCCGGTCATTGAGGGCACCGGGTTTATCATGTGCGCCCATGGCCGCTTTCCCATTCCCGCACCGGCGACACTCAATATTCTCGCTGAACGCGGTGTAGCCATCACCCAGTGTGAGGAAACCAATGAACTCATTACCCCAACTGGCGCTGCCTTGATTGCTGAATTTGCGGAAGACTTTGGGCCGTTGCAAAACCTTACGCCTGAGAAGGTCGCCTTTGGTTTGGGCACACGCGATTGTGAAACGCGCCCCAATGTTTTGCGTGCGGTGTTGGGCGAGGAAACCGCATCAGCCTCCAGTAATGATTGGGAGACGGACACGATTTGCGTCCTGGAAACCAACCTCGATGATATTAGTTCAGAAGTCTTGGGTGACTTTGTGGAACGCGCTCTTAAGGCCGGAGCACTGGACGTGGTGCACACGCCCATTCAGATGAAGAAGAACCGGCCCGGTGTCCAGCTGAGTGTCCTGTGTGCTGAAGGTGATGCCGATCAGTTCTGCGAAATGATCCTGCGCGAAACCAGCGCCTTTGGTGTGCGCCGTACCTTAACTGAACGCCGTAAGCTCCAGCGCGAGACCAAGACGGTGACTACCCTGCATGGGGAAGTGACCGTGAAACTAGGTAAACTGAATGGCGAAATCGTGCAGGTGGCGCCCGAGTATGAAAGCTGCCGTGCTATTGCGGCCAAGGCTGATGTGCCGCTCAAAGCGGTTTATGATGCAGCAGTCGCGGCGGCGCGTTGATTGGGTTTTATTCCTTCTTTGGCGCGCGGCCGGTGTATTTGGCATTCCGGCGACGAATAGGCCAATCGCAGTGCTCATCCGCGCCGGGCAGTGACCTTCCGTTTCCTGCGTAACGATGCCGAATTAGTTGAATCAGCTCTCAAATATGATCCGTCCCACTCGGTAAGGGTCAGCTAAGAATTCTGCTGGCTTGCATAGGGGCGTGTAAGCCTCAAACTACCTGCGATGCGATGTTGGATCTTCATCGCGATATTGTCTGTCGCCTGCAATGTGTTTGCCGCCCCGGATTTTAGCCGGGACGTTTTGCCTATCCTTTCGGACACCTGTTTTACCTGCCACGGCCCTGATGCTAACGCGCGTAAAGCCAAGCTGCGTTTGGATGTGGAGTCGGATGCCAAGCGGGAGGTCATTGTTCCGGGTAAAAGTGCAGAGAGCGAAATCATCGCGCGCATTTTTTCAAGGGATGCGGATGAACTCATGCCGCCGCCGGAATCGAATCTCAAACTAACCGCAGCACAAAAGGCGACGCTCAAGGAATGGATCGATGGGGGTGCCAAGTGGGGTAAGCATTGGGCTTATGAAACCCCCAAACCCGTGGCCCCACCAAAAGTTAAGCAGACCGATTGGCCGCGCAATGGGATTGATAACTTTATACTAGCGCGATTGGAGCGGGAAGGTTTGAAGCCTTCCAAGGGAGCGGACCGCATTACATGGCTGCGCCGCGTAACTTTGGATCTCACGGGATTACCTCCCACTTTGACCGAGGTGGATGCTTTCCAGAAAGACAAATCTCCCAAGGCATTTGAAACAGTGGTCGATCGGCTTTTGGCTTCACCGCGTTATGGTGAGCGCATGGCATGGGATTGGCTCGAGGCCGCAAGGTATGCCGATAGCAATGGGTATCAAGGTGACCGTGAACGTACTATGTGGCCATGGCGTGACTGGGTTGTGCGAGCGCTCAATGCTAATCAGCCGTATAACGATTTTACAGTGGAACAGATCGCTGGTGATCTGCTGCCTGCGGCGACGGAGGAACAAATTCTGGCGACCGGTTTCAACCGCAACCACATGATCAATGGTGAGGGCGGCCGGATCGCGGCGGAGAACCGCGTGGAATATGTTTTTGATCAGACAGAAACGGTGGGCACGGTGTGGATGGGGCTGACTTTTAATTGCTGCCGCTGCCATGATCATAAGTTCGACCCGATCAGTCAGCGTGATTACTTCAGCATGTATTCTTTCTTTAATCAAACGCCGGTGAATGGTGGTGGTGGAGATCCAGCAATGGCGCCCAATATTCAGGTGGGCACACCGGAGCAGAAAAAGGAGATTGCCGGTCTCGAGCAAAAGATCGCAGCGCATACCAAATCCATCGCCGCCCGACGCGCGGTATTGGCACAAGGGCAGGCGCGGTGGGAAGCGGAGCAGTTGAAGCGCGGATCAGCCTCTGCTTGGACGCCATTGAAACCCATCGCCGCCCGCGCGCAGCAGCAGACTTTGGAATTGCTGCCGGATCAATCCGTCCTGGCGAAAGGCAAGCTACCCGATCGCGATGAGTATGCGGTGCAAATGGCCACTGGCGTGAAACCGTTTCGTCATGTGCGGTTGGAGGCATTGCAGCATGCGAGTCTGCCAGCGGGCGGGTTGAGCCGGGTTAAAGGTGGGAATTTTGTGCTAACGGATTTCAAGGTAATGATCGAGAGCACGGGTTCCGAACCAAAGGAATTGAAGCTGACGGGCGCTAAATCGACATTCAATCAGGGCGGCCTTGATGTGAAACAGGCGATTGATGGCAACGCCGGTAGTGGATGGGGAGTATGGCCAGGGCAACAGGGTGTTAAGCAGGCACACACGGCAATATTCACGCTTGCTGAACCTGCTGTGGAAAAAGCTGGCACCAAGTTGACGGTTCTCATGAAATTCAATCACTCGGCTAAGCAGCATGTAATGGGGCGGTTTCGAGTGTCCGTTTCTAATGCAGGCGAGCCAGGCTTTGGTTCAGGCGAATTACTGACAGCCCTGCAGGCTGAGCCCGCCAAACGTACGGTGGCTATGAAGGAGATAGTCAGCAAAGCCTACAGTTTGAATGACCCTGAATTGCGCCGGTTGCAAACTGAGACGGATGCCGCGAAAAAACGCATCAACGATTTGCGTAAAGCGTTCCCCACAGTGATGGTGATGCGTGATGGGACCAAGCGTGAAACGCGCGTACTCATCCGCGGTGTGTACAACAAGCCTACGGACATCGTGGTGGGCAGTAACACGCCGGAGAGTTTGCCGCCGTTACCTGAAAATGCCCCGCGCAACCGGCTGGGATTGGCGGAGTGGCTGGTCAATCCCAAGCATCCGTTGACCGCCCGTGTGACGGTGAACCGGATCTGGCAGCAGTTCTTTGCTACGGGATTAGTGAAGACAACCGAGGATTTCGGTGTGCAAAGTGAACGGCCGAGTCATCCGGGTTTGCTCAACTGGCTGGCGCAGGAATTTGTTTCCGATAACTGGAACGTCAAGGGGCTGCATCGGCGGATCGTGCTGAGTGCAACCTACCGCCAAAGCTCAGCGGTGACATCTGCGTTGCACGAGCGCGATCCGGAAAACCGATTGCTGGCACGCATGACACGCTACCGGTTGCCTTCGTGGATGATTCGTGATCAGGCCCTGGCGATAAGCGGACTGTTGGTGGAAAGGATGGGAGGCCCTCCGGTGAAGCCTTATCAGCCGTCGGGCGTTTGGGCCGAAAGTACGTTTGGCAAAAAACGCTACGCACAGGACAAAGGCGAAGCTTTGTATCGACGTAGTCTATATACTTTCTGGCGACGCATTGTAGGGCCCACGATGTTCTTTGATGAAGCTAAACGCCAGACCTGTGAAGTGCGCCGTGCGCGAACAAACACGCCATTACATGCATTGATCACTCTCAACGATGTTGCTTATGTAGAAGCCGCACGCGCAATGGCCCAGCGAGTGCTTCAGGAAGGTGGGGTCGATGACGTAGCCCGCGTGGCGTATGCCTTTCGCCTAGCGACTGCCCGCCCGCCATCCGCAGATGAAGCGGTCGTGCTGCAACAGCGCATCCAGCAATTGCGCGTCACCTACACCGCTAAACCCGAGGCCGCGCAGGAGTTGTTAAAGGTCGGCGAACATGTCCGCGACGAAACTCTTACCGTGACCGATCATGCGGCATATACGGTGTTGTGCAATCTGCTGTTAAACCTCGACGAAGTGATCACGCGTGAATGATATGAATCCACTGACTGAATCCCAACTCATGATCAATCGCCGGCAGTTTTTCGGCCGGTCGGCGACGGGGATTGGCGCGGCGGCTCTGGGGAACCTGTTGCAACAGGACGGTTTGGCGGACCAGACCGGCGGGGCGTTTGGCGGGCTGGGTTCGCTGCCGCATTTTGCGCCCAAGGCGAAGCGGGTGATCTATCTGTTCATGAACGGAGCACCAACGCACACGGATTTGTATGACTACAAACCGTTGCAGGAGCAGCTGCATGGTAAGCCGGTGCCTCAGGATTTTGTGGAGGGCAAACGGTTCAGCACCATGACAGGCAATCCGCAGGGCAAGTTGATGCTGGCGCCGATTGAGCCGTTCAAGCAGCACGGGCAAAGCGGCGCATGGGTGAGCAACTTCATGCCCCACGTGGGCAAGGCGGCCGATGATATTTGCTTCATCAAGAGCATGCACACTGAGCAGGTCAACCATGCGCCTGCGATTTCGTTTTTCATGTCCGGCGCGGAAATGCCTGGTCGACCTACTCTGGGCGCGTGGCTCAGCTACGGGCTGGGTAGCGACACAGACAGTCTGCCGTCGTTTGTGGTGATGACCAGCGTGAGCAAGGGGACGACCTGCGGTCAGATTTTCTATGATTTTTACTGGGGCAGCGGGTTTCTGCCCTCGCGCTTTCAGGGTGTAAAATTTCGTGCGGGCGGCGATCCGGTATTGTATTTGCAAAACCCCAACGGCATCACAGGCCAAGAGCGTCGTGGCATGCTTGATGATTTGGGTAAACTCAACCGCATGCGCCATGCGGAGTTTGGTGACCCGGAAATTCTCACGCGCATTGCACAGTACGAGATGGCCTACCGTATGCAAACCAGCGTGCCGGAGCTCACCGATGTGGCTAAGGAACCGAAGAGTGTGCTGGATCTCTACGGGCCCTCGGTAAAGGAGCGCGGCTCCTTTGCCTACAACTGCCTGATGGCGCGCCGATTGATTGAGCGCGGCACGCGGTTTGTACAGGTGATGCACGCGGGATGGGATCAGCACCGCAGCGTGACCACCGAGCTTTATAATCAATGCCGCGACACGGACCAGCCGAGCGCGGGGTTGATTGCCGACCTCAAGCAACGCGGGTTGTTGGAGGACACCTTGGTGGTTTGGGGTGGCGAATTCGGTCGCACGCCGTTTATTCAGGGCGACATCCGGAACCGCAAGCAATGGGGGCGTGACCATCATCCGTACGCCTTCACCACATGGATGGCCGGTGGCGGAGTGAAACCGGGTATGACCTACGGTGCGAGTGACGATCTGGGAATCAACGCCGTACAGGACCGCGTGCATGTGCACGATTTCCAAGCCACGCTGCTGCATTTGTTGGGCATTGATCATGAGCGGTTCACTTACAAGTTCCAGGGCCGGCGATATCGCCTGACCGATGTGCACGGAAAAGTGGTGAAACCGATTTTGGTATGAATCTTTTTCGCCCAATCTCATCCAATCTTTACACGCCTCCCCACGGGCGGCATGATTGATTTTTAGCGTGAAAACTTGGCGGATTTTATTGAGCTTCGGGTTGTTGACGGCGATGGCTTCGGCGGCGCCCAAGAAGATTTCCTTTAATCGCGATGTCCGCGCGATTCTCTCGGAGAATTGCTACACTTGTCACGGACCGGATGCCGCCGCGCGTAAGGCAAAACTGCGATTGGATAAGCGCGAGGCTGCAGTTGCAGAAAATAAGGACGGACTATTCGCCATTAAGCCAGGCGACGTGGAGGACAGCGAGCTGATCTACCGCATTTTTGCCAAAGACGCCGATGAACTGATGCCGCCCAAGGAATCCAAGCTCGCCCTGACGGCGGAGCAAAAGGCGATCCTCAAACAATGGGTCGCCGAAGGCGCGGAGTACGAGCCGCACTGGGCGTATGAAAAACCGAAACGTGAAGCAGTGCCGGTGGTGAAGAATTCCCAGTGGAGCCGCAACGACGTGGACCGGTTTATCCTCGCGCAACTGGAGAAACGCGGCTGGAAGCCCTCGAAGGTGGCGGACAAGCAGGCGTTGATTCGTCGGGTGAGCCTGGACCTTACTGGCCTGCCGCCGACCCCGGTGGAGGTGGCGGCGTTTGTGGCGGATACCTCGCCGGACGCCTACGAAAAGCTAGTGGATCGTTTGCTGGCCAAGCCGGCGTATGGCGAGCATTGGGCGCGGCAATGGCTGGACCTTGCGCGGTACGCTGACAGTACCGGCTATGCGGATGATCAGCCGCGCACGATCTGGGGGTATCGCGATTGGGTTATTCGCGCGCTTAACAGCAATATGCCGTTTGATCAATTCACGCGCGAACAACTGGCGGGCGATCTGCTCGATCAACCGACCAATGATCAGCTTATCGCCACTGCGTTTCATCGTAACACGCAGACGAACAACGAAGGCGGTACAGCCGATGAGGAGTTTCGCAACGTGGCGGTGGTCGATCGCGTGAACACCACCATGCAGGTGTGGATGGGCACCACGATGGCCTGCGCGCAGTGCCATGATCACAAGTACGATCCGCTGAGTCAGGAGGAGTACTTCCGCATGTTCGCGATTTTCAACAACACCGAGGACAGCGACAAACGTAACGAGGCGCCGTTTATCAGCCTGTTTACGGATGAACAAAAAAAGCAACGGGCGGCCACCGAGCTGAAGGTGACCGCGCTGGATAAGGAGCTGAATCAGCTCAAGGCCACGGCGTTGGATGGGCTGGAACCGTGGGCCAAGCAATTCGAGCAGCACGTGCCGGTGAAGCGGTTGCAGATCCAACGCGAAGGCAATCAGCTGAATGTGCGGCCGCCGCCCGGCAGATTCGATCGCCTGCAGGTGGCTGGGGTGGATCCGGCGCGCGTGACGCTGAAGCTGCGGCCGCAGGGCGCGAAACATTTGAAGGGTCGCTTCGTGCGCGTCACCAACGTGGGCAAGGGCGTTTTTCTGCATCTGGGCGAGGTGCAGGTGTTCAGTAACGGCGCCAACATCGCGCCCAAAGGCAAAGCCACCCAAAGCAGCACGGATTTCGGTGGCCCGGCGAAGTACGGCAATGACGGCAATACCAGCGGCGATTTTACTAAGAAAACTGTAACGCACACAGCGCAGGAAGACAACCCGTGGTGGGAGGTGGATCTTGGCAGCGAACAGCCCATCGAGAAGCTCGTGCTCTGGAACCGCACCGGCACCGGCCTCGCCGAGCGGCTCAAGGTACATCGTGTGGAGGTGCTGGACGCCGATCGTAAGGTGGTTTGGAAAGAGCAATCCAACAAGGTCTTCAAGGTGAATGTCGACTACGCGCTCGACGGCGCGCGGTTGCTGCCCTTCGTGTCCGTGCCCAACACGCGCGATCCGGGTTTCCTGAAATTCAAGACCGCTGTCGACGTGGCAGAGGACGATGTCGCCGAGGTGACCATCAAGGATCTCAAGGACGAGGAGGTCATCATCTCGATCATCGCCGGCGCGTTGCCCAAGCTAGAGCAGGCGCTGCCTAAGGATGTGTACGGCATTCTCAGTACGCCGGTGGAAAAACGCAGCGTGGCGCAAGTGAAACGGCTCAAGGATTATTTCGCCGCCAACAACCCCAAGACCCTCGCCAAGGCGAAGGAGCTGGAAGCGGCAAAAAAACAGCTCGCCGGTATGAAAGGCACCACCACCGTGCCGGTGATGCGCGAGATGGCCAAGGGCCGCGAGACGCATATTCAGTTGCGCGGTAACTATCAGCAGAAAGACAAGCGCGTGTACGAGGGCGTGCCGGAAGTGTTCGGTGTGCCGACCGCCGAGAAGCCAAACCGCCTGCAGCTGGCCGACTGGATTCTGGATGAGGGGAACCCGCTCACCGCGCGCGTGATTGCCAACCGTTATTGGGAATCCATCTTCGGCACAGGCATTGTACGCACCAGCGAGGAGTTCGGTTCGCAGGGCGAATTGCCTACGCATCCGGCGTTGCTCGACTGGCTGGCCACCGAGTTGGTGCGGATGAAGTGGGATACCAAGACGTTCCTCAAACTGCTGGTCACCAGCGCCGCGTACCGGCAGGACTCGCGCTCTACACCGGAACATTTAGAGAACGATCCGGCCAACCGCTTCTACGCGCGTGGACCGCGCTTGCGTTTGACCGCCGAGATGATCCGCGATCAGGCAATGTCAGTCAGCGGCCTGCTCAGCCGCAAAATGTACGGCGTTCCGGTGAAGCCGTACCAGCCGAGCTTCGGCGTGTCCGCGGCGTTTGGGCCGGGCATGGATTGGAAAACCAGCGCGGGCGAGGATAAGTATCGCCGCGGTATTTACACCCACTGGCGCCGCACCAATCCGTACCCCTCCATGGCGGCGTTTGATGCGCCCAACCGCAACGTCTGCACCGTGCGCCGCGTGCCCACCAACACTCCGCTGCAGGCATTGGTGACGATGAACGATCCAGTGTACGTGGAGGCCTCACAGGCTCTGGCCCGCCGCATGATGAAAGAGGGTGGCGACACGGCGGCCGCGCGGGTGACCTTTGGCCTGCGCTTATGCCTCTCGCGTGAGCCCAAGCCCGCCGAGGTGGGTCGTCTCGAGGAACTCTTCAACGAATTGCTGGCCGATTACCAACAGGATCCCGAGGCCGCCAAGATGATGGCCACCGACCCGCTTGGTCCGCTTCCTGAGGGCATGAAAGCCGACGAGCTTGCGGCTTGGACCATCGTCGGCAATGTGCTTTTGAATCTCGATGAGATGTTCATGAAACGTTAACCTGATTACCAAAATGAATCTGCAACACGAACAGCTTTTACACCGCACGCGCCGACAGTTTCTCGGAGAGGCGGGGATGGGTCTAGGCGCGGCGGCGCTGGCCTCGATGATGGTCGGCGCGCAAACGGCCTCGGCCGATGTGGCGTTTGATCCCACGCAACCGCTCAAACCACGCCGCCCGCATTTCGCGCCCAAGGCCAAGAGCGTCATTTACCTGCACATGACCGGGTCACCGCCAGTGTTGGACATGTTCGATTACAAGCCGCAGCTGCAGAAGCGGGAAGGCGAGAATTGTCCGGACGAATATCTGAAAGGCCGGCGGTTTGCCTTTACCTCGGGCGTGCCGAAGCTGATGGGCACGCCGCACGATTTCAAACAGCACGGACAAACCGGCGCGTGGATGAGCGACGCGGTGCCGGAGCTGGCCAAGCACGTGGACGATATTTCGTTTATCAAATCCATGACGACTGATCAGTTTAACCACGCGCCGGCGGAGCTGCTGCTCTACACCGGTAGCGCGCGCGAAGGTCGACCGAGCATGGGGTCGTGGGTCACGTACGGGCTCGGCAGCGCGAACCAGAATCTACCTGGCTTCGTGGCGCTCATCTCCAGCGGCGTACAGCCCAATGGCGGCAAGAACTCCTTCGGCAGCGGCTTTTTGCCCAGCGTGTTTCAGGGCGTGCAATGCCGGTCCAAGGGCGATCCGGTGCTCTATGTGTCCAACCCCAAAGGCATGAGCCGTGCGTTGCGCCGCAAGAGCCTCGATGCGCTCAATGACCTGAATCGCATCCAGGCCAAGGAACTCGGCAGCCCCGAGACTATCACGCGTATTGCGCAGTACGAGATGGCTTATCGCATGCAGGCAAGCGTGCCAGAGGTCATGGATATTACCAAGGAGCCGCAGCACATCCTCGAGAGTTATGGCGCCAAGCCCGGCGCTGGAAGTTTGGCCAACAACATTTTGCTTGCTCGGCGCTTAGTGGAAAAGGGAGTACGTTTTGTGCACCTCTTCGATTGGGGCTGGGATTTCCACGGCACCGGCGCCGGAACCGGCCTCGGCGATGGTCTGCGCAACAAATGCAAGACGATGGATAAACCCATCGCCGCACTAATCAAGGATCTCAAGGAGCGCGGATTATTTGAGGATACCCTTATCGTGTGGGGCGGCGAATTCGGTCGCACACCCTTCCGCGAAGGTCGCACAGCCAAGAGTAAAGTGCTTGGTCGCGATCATTATCCGGACGTGTACACTCAGTGGATGGCCGGCGGCGGCACCAAGCCCGGTACCTACGGTGCCAGCGACGAGCTGGGCTTCAAGGTCGCCGAGGACAAGGTGCACGTGCACGATCTACAGGCCACCATCCTGCATCTCATGGGCATGGATCACGAGAAACTCTATTACCGTTTCCAAGGCCGCAAATATCGCCTCACCGATGTGCACGGCAAAGTGGTGAAGGGCGTACTGGCTTAGAAGCAATTTAGTCCTCCTCAAACCACAACACGCCGTCTTCCTCCACCACTTCTAGGGGAAACAAACTCGCCCCCGCACATGGCCCGCGCGTGCAGAGCCCCGTGTCGGGTTCATACACCGCGCCGTGCGTCTGGCACATTAGTGCATCGCCTTGGTTGGTGAAAAACCGGTTGTCTCCGTAATCGAGTGAAATCGGAATGTGACGGCAGGTGTTTTCATAGGCAAACAACGTCCCATTGAAGCGTCCAACAAATCCCTCCATCGGCCGTTCCATACGCTTGAAGGAAAACTTTAAAGTCTTACCTTCCTCCACTTCGTCCACAGCAGCAATGCGTATGCGCGACACGCGAAGCAGTCTGCACATTTTTTTTCAAAAGCCAAGTAACTGAGAGCCAATGGGTAGCCGGAACGGGTTTGGTGTGGAAAGCTGGACGAGCTTTCAAGATACCACACCGTGCTGTGTCATACCGTGCAGGGAATCCCGATCAAAAAGGTGGTGCAGCACGCACCGTGTCCGGTATTGGGGGTGTTGAAAAAGAATACGACTTCGTGGATTAATATGGGTAAATCGCCAAACTGCGGGCGCGGCCGTTGACCTGACAACCGCTGCAAAACGTGAGCGCCATCCGCGTGAGGGTTCGAGGTTTGTTTTTCTGTGTTATTACAACGCAACCCAGCGTGGTTTTTACGCCTATTTTCCAAGTAAAAGATTGATTCTGATCATTTTTTGGCCGTTTTGCATGCTATGGAGATTGGCATAATATCTGCGGCTAACGCGCAATGGGAAGGAATAAAGGTTTCACACTAATAGAGCTACTAGTCGTAATCGCCATTATCGGAATTTTGGCGAGTATGCTTTTGCCTACGCTGGCTAAGGCTAAGACCAAGGCGAACCGGCTAAAATGTGCGAACAAACTGAAATCTTACCACGCGGCATATGAAAACTATGCAACACTTCAGGGCGGAGCTACGCCTCAGGTGGATCCGCAAATAGTTAATAATGCGTATGCCAAAACGCTTGGTTATCGAGATATCCAAGATCGTTATGAGCATTGGTGTTGGCCTCGTGCATACGCGGTTTCTGAAATCCTTATGGATTACACTGCGTATGTATCGCCTTTAGATCCAAAGGCGATTGCTAATCAGCGGAAAGAATCAAAAAAATCCTGGGCTGATTTCAAAGCCAATCATGGTGCCCATCTGCTCCGACCCAACCGGCAGAGTTATGCAATTAAAATGCAGGGAGATGTGACTGTTGGATCAACCATCATTGCCTCAACCAGAAATGTGGCTGGTGCTTCACAGGCTGATGGAGTGAAATACATCACAGATTTCGGGGGTGTGAATAATTCTGATCGATGGAATTATGCGACTCAAAACAGGAAGTTGCAGGGTGGAAACGGTGACGGTCACAACGGATGCGCTGTGGAGCGGTACGACTTCGCTACCGGATCGTATAACGCCAAGTTCTTTGGTCCCGGCATTAAAGAATACAGCATGACCGGATTTCAAAGTGACGAGGCCAATTGGGTTATGGCAGATGGATCCACCAAACAAGGCACTAGCACCGATTATAACAATCAGCTACGAGCCGCCGCAAAAACTCGCAGTGAGGGTTTATGCTTGGGCGACGAATTGAACCTCATTACCATCCTGCCAAGGCAGTAGCCCATTTATTTATCAATATGAAGAATGTTTTGTATGCAGCGGTATCGCTCCTGTTCGTGGCTTGCGGTGGAGAAGATGAGGCAAGTAATGAGGATGTGGAGTTGAAAGAAGAGATGTACCACGAGGAATCTGATCCCAACGAACCCTCCTAAGTAGGTTGCCGATTGAACCTGAGAGCTTGGTCAGTATCGTTATTGTTGGTTTCAGTAGCTAATCTTCAAGCAGTCCTGCCCGGCTGGCCGGAAGAGATTCAGGAAATCAAATACCGCAGTGCTTCGGATGATACGGATCAGCCGGCACTGCATTTCGCGCCGTCCACTAAAGAAGCTCGGCCGTTGCTGGTGGGGTTGCATTCGTGGTCTAGCGATTATCGGCAGGCGAACACCTCCTACGGTAAGTGGGCTGTGAATCACGATTGGCACTTCATTCATCCTAACTTCCGTGGGCGTAATCGTACGCCGTCGTCGATGGGCTCGGAGCTTGCGGTACAGGATATTCTCAGTGCTGTTTCGTGGGCTAGGCAGCAAGGGAACGTTGATCCTAATCGAATTTATGTAATTGGAGCCTCGGGCGGTGGTTATGCGAGCCTATTGATGGCGGGGCGTGCGCCTGAACTGTGGGCTGGCGTCTCGGCTTGGGTGCCGATTTCAGATTTGGTCAAGTGGCATGCGGAAACGGCAGCGCGTAAACTGCGTTATGCGGGCGAGATCGAGGCGGCTTTGGGCGGCCATAAACCTGTACCCGGCACGCCGGCGCATGCGGATGCCCTGAAACGCTCGGCCATTACCTACATGGCACGCGCGCGCGGCGTGAATCTGGACATCAACGCCGGCATCACTGACGGTCACAATGGCAGTGTGCCGATCAGCCATTCGCTGGAGGCCTTCAACGCGCTGGCGGCGCCCAAGGATCGGCTCAGCCCGGCATTGATTGGTGAGTTTGTGAAAACGGCCAAGGTGCCGGCGGCTCTGCGAAAGGAAGCGGCAGTCGATGCGCGTTATGGGAGAAAAAACGTACTTTTCCGAAGAAAATCAGGCGCTGCGCGGGTGACGATTTTTCAGGGCGGCCACGAAATAATTCCCGAAGCTGGCTTGCAATGGTTGGCCGAACAGAACAGGATTCGCGCCCCGAAAAATGAGTGACGTGAATCTTTTGCCCGAACCGAAGTTTCTTCCTGAACTCCATCCCACCTTTCGCCCGGCGATTCTGGTGAACCGCGCCTTCGAGGCAGCAGCTCGCGATACCGGTGCGGCCGTGGACCTCGGCATCGGCCTCGAGCAGGCTGATGGTTCCGTGTTTCATCACCGCACCGTTCTGTTCCCGGCCAATCACGAGCTGGAGCCGAACAATTTCCGTCACCTCGAACGCATGGTGAAATTTCTCCTGTGGCAACGTGGCGGCTGGAAGATTCACCTGAGCGGCGCGGATGCTTATGTCGATCGGCTGCAGGAATACTACCGAACCAACGAGTTCGGCAAATTTGACGACGACGTGATTGGCGTGAAGAACAATCGTCACTCGCTCGAGGTGGTGTCTTGTGCCGAATTGCCCGCGGAAAATTCTCAGGCGCGTCCGATTGGCCGGCACTTGGATGGCTGCCGCATTGGCTTCGACCTAGGCGGCAGTGACCGCAAGGCGGCTGCGGTGATTGATGGTGAAGTGAAGTTCAGTGAAGAGATCGTGTGGGATCCGTACTTTGAGCCGAACCCGGACTATCATTACGAGGGTATCATTGATTCCCTTAAGCGCGCCGCCGAACATCTACCGCGCGTGGACGCCATTGGCGGCAGCGCCGCCGGCTGTTACTCGCACAACAAGGTGACGTGGGCCTCGCTCTTTCGCGGCGTGGGCCCGGAGGATTTCGAGGCCAAGGTGCGCGATATGTTCACCAACATTGCCGAGGAATGGAATTGCCCACTGGAAGTGATCAATGACGGCGAGGTGACCGCCTTGGCCGGCTCAATGGCGCTACGCAAGAAAGGGGAATCCGGCAACGGCGTGCTCGGCATTGCCATGGGCACGAGCGAAGGTGGCGGGTATGTGGATATGGATGGCAACATCACCACTTGGCTCAGCGAGCTGGCTTTTGCGCCGGTGGATCTGCATCCCGAGGCGCCGGCCGATGAATGGAGCGGCGACCTTGGCGTGGGTGCACAGTATTTCTCGCAACAAGCAGTCGCCCGCCTGCTGCCGGCCTCGGGCATTGAGTACGATGCCAGCCTGAGCATGCCCGAGCAGTTAAAGATAGTGCAAAAGCTGATGGAAGAAGGCGACGAGCGCGCGCTGAAGATTTACGACGCCATTGGGATTTACCTCGGCTACACGCTAGCGCATTACGCGGAGTTTTATGAATTCCAGTACGTATTGCTGCTGGGCCGCGTGACCACCGGCCCCGGCGGTGAGCACATCATCACGCGCTCCAAGGAAGTAATGGCCACGGAATTTCCGGAACTGGCAGAACGGATAAAGTTCCACTTCCCGGATGAAACCGAGAAACGCCACGGTCAGGCCATCGCCGCGGCGAGCCTGCCGAAGATTAGCTAGGCAATAGCAGACCGAGCTTGCAATCGTTCGTGGTCAGCCCATCATCAGGCCGTTCCACGAACGATTTTTTGTCATGAAACTGATGAAACTCATCCCCGCATTCCTCCTCGCGGCCGTCACTGTGACGGGCGCCGACCTCAACCAGCCGCCTAAGGGATTCAAGGCCCTTTTTAACGGCAAAGACCTCAAGGGTTGGTGGGGTTTGAAGACTGAAGATCCCGCCAAATGGATGGCGCTGGATAAGAAGGCGTTGACCAAGAAAAAGGCGGACAGCCTCAAGGACATTCAACAGCACTGGTCAGTGAAGGATGGTATCCTAATCAATGACGGGAATGGTCTGTACCTTAGCACCGTAAAGAACTACGGCGACTTCGAGTTGTACGTGGACTACAAAACCGTCGCCAAGGCCGACAGCGGCATTTACCTGCGCGGCGTTCCACAGGTCCAGATTTGGGACACGACCAAGGAAGGCGGCAAATGGAAGATCGGCGCGGACAAAGGCTCCGGAGGCCTTTGGAATAACGGCCCTGCCGGCACGCCCGGTCGCGACCCGCTCGTGCTAGCCGACAAACCTTTTGGCGAGTGGAACACTTTTCACATCAAAATGGTCGGCGACAAGGTTACCATCAAGCTTAACGGTAAACTCGTCGTGGACAATGCGCCCCTCACCAATTTCTGGGACCGCAAAACGCCCAAGGCGAACCGCAAACCACTGATTACCCACGGCCCAATCCAGCTGCAAACCCACGGTGGCGAAATCTGCTGGCGCAACATCTTCATCAAGGAATTGAACTAATATGAAAAAACAACTCATCGCACTTACACTACTGCTTAGCCTCAGCGCGGTCGCTGAGGAGAAAGGCTTCAATCCTCTCTTCAACGGCAATGATTTCACCGGTTGGGCTGGCCCGATTGACAACTACCAAGTCACTGACGGCACCATCCAGTGTAAGCCTGGCAAAGGTGGTACCATCTACACCAAGGACAGCTATAGTGACTTCGTCGTGCGGCTGGAGATCAAACTTCCCGAAGGCGGCAACAATGGCCTCGCCATTCGTTACCCAGGCAAAGGGGACACCGCCTATGTGGGCATGTGCGAATTACAGGTACTCGACAACACCGCCAAGAAATACGCCAAACTGCATCCTGCTCAGTATCACGGCAGCGCCTACGGCATGGCTGCTGCAAAGCGCGGGCACCTGAAAAAACCCGGCGAATGGAACACGCAGGAAGTCACCGTGAAAGGCCACACTATCAAAGTCGTGCTCAACGGCGAAACCATCCTTGATACGGACCTGAGCAAGGTGGAGAAATCCATGGCGCCCATTGCCAAGTACAAGGGTCGCCTGCGCACCGAGGGCCACTTTGGCTTCGCTGGACACGGCGCTGCGGTGCAGTTCCGCAATGTGCGCATTAAGAGCCTGAAGTAAGCGCGGGAAAAATCTAATCCACGAACGGCGGCAGCGCGGCTATCCCCCCGCCTGTCGCCGTTCCTGTTTTTTCTGGGCCAACAACTGCTGACAGCCGTTGGCCATGTTCTGGTAAATCATAAACGACTCATCCGCCGCCAGCTTCTCTCTCACCAGCTCACTCAACGCATCCTTGCGCAGCGAGATCAATTCTTTCTCCAATTCATCCACGCACTCCTCATTCTCGCGCAACCGACCAATGATGCCTTCAATCGCCTGATAATACTTATCAATCCGATCTTTCCGCTTCTGCAGTAACCACTTGCGCACGCCACTCCCCAGACCCCAGAGAAGAATGCAGGCGGACAAAATAAAACCCATGGCCTCCGCGTACTTCACCAGAAAGCCCGGTTCATCGCGTCTGAAAAAAAGTTCCGCCCCCGCATGAGTAGGAAACTGCAAGCGGGCTGTGGCCTGTGATTCATCCAAATTACTGAAGGCCGAATGCTTTTGCGACAACACCGCACGATGCTCGAAGATCGTGCGGGTGATGTTCTCGGCTAATTCTTCAGGTAACTCGCGGTGGCAGGTCAGCACGGCTTTCACGCCCACCGTGGGAATGGGGCGAGAGGGATGTCCGGGTTTGCCATCAGCTCCAGGGTAAGCGAGCAACGGCAATGTGTGCGGAGTGACATACGGATAATGAACACGGAATCCCTCCGCCAATATCTCGGCCCAAGTGCCGGCATGAGACCAATCGGAATCGGGCGCAGTGACCAGCGGTGCCAATTGGACTTTATCTGATTGCAAAGCCTGCGCGCAGGTGGCGTTGCCAAGGCCAGTCAGGAATAACAAGGCATCTACTTCCCCGGCGACCAATTGCCGCGTGGCTTCGGCCAAGGATAGATGTTTTAAATTCAATTCCTTCTCCGCCAAGCCGAGGTAACGGAATAGTTCATGAGTAAACTGCTCGGATCCACTGCCTTTGGTGCCGACTGCGACGGTGTGTCCAGCCAGCTCATGCAGGGATTGAATGTCCGCATCGCGGTGGCGAAGAAAGTGGAGTAATTCCGGATGAATGGCAGTGAGACTGCGAGCTTGAGCCCCGCCCTGCGTGTCGTTTTGCAGAAGCGCCAGATCGGCTTCCTGATTTTGTAGGCGTTTGGCATTATCCAAACTACCGTCGGTTTCGATGACCTCAATGCTCAAACGCGGATGAGCGGCTTGAAGTTCCGAGGCCAGATGCTGCGCCAACTCGTGGTACAACCCTCCGCGCTGACCGGCGGCAAACACCAGCCGGTGTTCCTCAGGCAGCAACCAACGCTGCCCCATAAATCCAACCAGCAACGCGCCTAGAACGCTAAGACCGATCAGCCACTTGCGAATGGATTCGTTTTCCATGATTAGCTCGGAGAACTTTTACGGGGTTTCTTCCGTGGGAGGTAAGGGCATGACAGTTGTGGCCCAATTGATGTATGGAGAAATAGGGCCGGGCGAATATCCTTCGCGTCTGGCTATCACAGTGCCATCACCGGATAGTACGATTTGAGTGGGGTATTTGGTTACGTTGAAACTGTTTTTAAGTCGGTTGTTTTCCCGTTGAACGGCGCCATCGATATTGGATGTTACTGGGAAATCACAGACATGCATGATCATGCGATCAGATAGCGCATTCCATTTCGGGTTATTTAAAATCTGTTTATCCAAGGCAATACACGGCGGGCACCAGTCGGATCCGGTGAACAGGAGATATATCGATTTTTTCTCTCGTTTAGCCTTGCTCTGAGTGGCGGCTAACCCCGTGAGCACTGTTGCGGTGGTGTCTACTTTATTGTTGCCGGTTAAAACCTGAGTGTCTCCTCTGCCAATGTATGTGCCTCCGTGGGAGAAGATATGTGGTTTTACGGCCATTCCATCAGCCAGTAGGTCCGAATCATTGGATAACTTTGTGCTTCCGTCTGCACGTACCAGTTGGCCTTGGCTGCTAAGCAACCCAGCCATAGTATTTGGATGTGAGAGACCATCTTTATCAACGACGTCTGCTCCAACCCATTTAGCGGTCGCTAGGTCATCAGTAGATAGATTCCGCGAGACTCCGATCACGGTTGTTGGGCGTGCCGTATCCCCTCCTTTAATCATTGCATAGCTAATGGCCTTGTTAGGTATAGGTTTGCCGTCTCGAGTACTGTATTTTTCCCAATTCAAAAGGGCAATTTCCATATCAGGTTCCCGTGTGCCATCACAGGGAGACCACAGAATTTTTGGAGTTGTGATTTCCTGTTTCATGCCGCGACAGCCAAAGATACTTCCGGGATCTACCGTGAAATTTTTCTCCCTCCCGAAATGTTCTCTTCTGCCATAAAATGTGAGTTGCCATGGGAGACGCCCTTCGTTGTCCAAGGAAAAACTGATCAAGCCTGTTCCAACTTGCCGTACATTATTCAGGCAACTGATGCGTTTGGCTTTTGCTAATCCACGAGATAACGCAGGCAAGATAAGGCTAGCGAGTATCCCGATAATGGCGATGACCACGAGCATTTCAATCAATGTAAAAGCTCGTGTGGCGCGCGAATGCGTTTGAACCATACCGGAACCTAAGCCTGTTTGGGCGGCCTCGCAAGTGAATTGCCTTGAATTTTGGGGAGTTATGTATCTAATACGTATCTTCCATGGCTGAGGTTTTTCCACAATTGTCGCGCCGTCCGCGGCGGCTGCGCCGTAATGCTTCGGTGCGGGATTTGGTGCAGGAAACGCGAGTGACGGTGGATGATTTTATCTATCCATTATTTGTGCGCGAAGGCGAAGGCGCGGGCGAGTCGGTGCCTTCCATGCCGGGCGTGGAGCGGCATACGATCGAAGGCTTGGTGACGGAATGCCGGGCGGCGGTGGCGGTAGGCATCAAGGCGGTGGCTTTGTTTCCGGTCACGCCCACGGAATTGAAGGATGATCAGGGAAGCGAGGCGCTGAATCCGGATTGTCTGGTGTTGCGGGCGGTAAAGGCGGTGAAGGCGGCTGTTCCGGACTTGGTGGTGATTACGGATGTGGCGTTGGATCCTTACACGACCACGGGCCATGATGGTGTGCTTAATGCCGTAGGCAGCGATGTGGACAATGATGCCACCGTGGAAATCCTCGCCAAGATGGCGGTAGTGCAGGCTGAGGCCGGGGTGGATTGGGTGGCGCCTTCGGATATGATGGACGGCCGCGTGGGAGCGATTCGATCGGCATTGGATGCGGCTGGCCACACGCAGGTTGCTATTCTTGCCTACTCGGCCAAGTACGCTTCGGCGTTTTATGGTCCGTTCCGTGATGCGGTTGGCAGCCAGCAAGTCGTCGGGAAAAATTATTTGGATAAGAAGACTTACCAATTGAATCCGGCCAACCCTCGGGAATCCATGATGGAAGCGGCATTGGATATCGAGGAGGGGGCCGATGTGTTGATGGTCAAACCGGCCGGGGCGTATCTCGATATTTTATGCCAGTTGCGGCAGCTGACGGATTTGCCGTTGGCGGCGTATCAGGTATCCGGCGAATATGCGCAAATCCATGCAGCGGCGGAGAAGGGCTGGCTGGACTACGCGGCGACGCGGGATGAATCGCTGCTGGCGATTAAGCGTGCGGGTGCCAGTTTGATTCTCACGTACTTCGCCAAGGAGATCGCCGAAGAACAGGCCTAGTCTTCGGTCGACGGCACCTGCTGCATCGTGACGGTGACCGGGGTGCTACAGCTGAGGTTGAATTCTTCCTGCAATTCATAGGCTGCCAAATTCACCGCATCGCGCACGGTCAATAATTGGTGTGGCAAATGCAGCACATATGCCAGACGCCAGCGCACGGCGTGATCGTCGTTTTCCTTGAGCGCAATACGCGGGGTGTCTTTGGCGGAAAGTCCATCCGTTGCCTGACACGCCCGTTCATAGACTGCCTTCAAGTAGTCTTTTACATGATCGGCTGGCAAATCGTAACCGATTTTGAAATCCACAAAATCGCGGAACACGCCACCGGGGTTTTCCTTGTAGAAATCCACACGGCATTTGAGGAGCGTGGAATTGGGCACTTCGATGTCATGCCCGCGCACCAAATCGCGGATGATGGTTTGCAGTCCGCGAATTTCGAGAATGATGCCGAGCATGTCTTCATCGGGAATCGCAATTACATCCCCGCGCTGCATGCGTTCGCCGCTGATCAAGAGAATACCACTGAGAAAATCGCGCAGCCAATAATCCTTGGTGGTGAACACCAATACAGCGAGAAAGCCAACCACTCCGGTGGTTTGTAGGGAACTGGTCAAACCCCAGATATTGATAAGCACCACCAGTGTGCTTAAGAGAATAACGCCGCTAGCTACCAGCTCCAGTGTGCGGGAGGTGGCGGTTTCCACCTTGCGCATGAACCCCATCACTGTGATTTCGTTGCCATAGCGGGCCAGCAACAACGCCTCGGTCAGGTGCACCAGCAGGTAGGCGATCAGGAGGGCGAGAAAGGTTTGGCTCAGTTGATCCGCGGGAAAGTGATCGCTGTTCATTATCAGTGACACCACGAACATCACAAAGACGGTGAGGTTGAACCCGTGCAAAATGCGCAGGCGTGCCCGCATTTTGGCTTCGTCCTTGATCTCGCCATAGTGCGACGCAATAGATTTAGAAAATAGAAAAACCACCGCGTTGACTGCGAAGGTGAAATACTCCAGTGCCGTCAGATGCTGCAGACGAGGCACGACGATATCATTCCAGAAATCCATAGTAATTTAGCTCAAATAATTACGTAAAAATCCTAAGGAGGAGTTGGTTTTTTATAATTCCAGAAACTATTTAAATGACCGTACTTATGCGATCTGGCTCAAAAGCCTCGATCAGTTTATCTACCCTTGCCCTCTCAGCGGCACCGATAGATTCCCCTGTGGTCTTGATGGCAGTGTTGAGTTGATCAACTTCATTTTTTTCTAATGCCGCAGTGCCTTCACGATTTAAATAAAATTTTGCTAAGCTGTACCAACGGTAGGCTTCACTTAGATTTTTATCTACGCCGTGACCATGAAAATAAAGTCCGGCCAAATTCAGTTGAGCTGAGCCAATACCTTTTTCGGCACTCAGTCGGTACCAGTTGGCGGCTTTTTTTAAATTCATTTCTACTCCAGCCCCTTTCTCCAATGCTCGCCCATATGAGAACTGTGCCAGTGCGTGTCCGGCTTCTGCTCCTTTGTGGTACCATTTTGCGGCCTCGAATAAATCACTAAGTTTATTTTCGGTGCCTGATTCGCTGAGAACACCGGCAAAATACATGGCTTCGGGATGGCCAGGGATGATGATCTTTTCACCGACCTTGAGGTGGTCAACATCCATCTCGGGATTAAGCGTGCTCATATCACGGATTAAAACGTTATATAGGTCAGCGATATCAATGATGGTCTCGGTAGATTTTTGTACTACATGATTAGTGCGGGTGGCTGAAGCGATATACCAAGCCAAAGCATTATCAAGACTCTTTTCTTCCTCTTTGCCTTCCTGAAAAGCTAAGCCTTTTTCAAACTGACTGACACGATTACCCCATTTTGCGGCAGCATCACGGTGGCCCGTGGAATTCGGCTCTTTGCAAGCGACGCATATCAGCAGTAAAATACATAGCCCCAAGTCTTTTGCCCTCATGGCGTCACCCTAGCTGAAATGACGGGCTGCTTCAAGATTTCCCCATAAGTTTGACTGGCGGACTGGATTGGTTTAATGCGGACCCGTGTTAAGAATTGGATTAATCCTGTTTGGTTTGTGTTGGTGGCTAGGTTGTGTGGATTTTGAGAAACAAACCATGCTGTATCGGCACTATCCCAAGGCTGATACCTTAGTGATCTGGCAACAGTACGAAGGAATCTATGGCGATGACGGCTTTGAAGGGCTTTCGCCAAAGGAGATCGACCAGCTTCATTCGGTGCTCGAAGGGCAGCGGACGTTTTTCTTTAGTAACTGGATCACCGATTATAACGCTCAACAATTGGCGAATGAAGTGGCGAAAATGCGCGATAAATTGAGAGCGGATGATTGGACTGAGGAGGAGAAGGCCTTTAAACGCCAGTTGATTGCCTTGTACAAGTTGATTGGGGAAAATGTTCGGATTGAAAATGGCCCGTTTTATCTCAATGGTGAGGGGAAACTTTCGGCAACCCAGGAGGTGACGGTGACCAAGGTGAGCTTCATTATTGCCGCGGCAAACCAAGCCATCCTTTCCGGACTGCAGCTAGAGATCGATTCCAATTCGCTGGATCAAAGTGATCCGGAATATCTACCCTTGGTCGAAAAGGTGTTGAAAACCAAGCTGGAGCTATTTCAGCTCCAAGGGCACCGTTTGCAGGTCCACTGGCCTCTAACGGCCGGTATGTTTCTAGATAAAGATATACAAGAGGCCATCAATCAATTCCGTCAGCAGGGAGGCCGTGCGATGATTAAGGAAGGCTTAGTGACTGTGGAGCTGGGCAAGCTCAAGGGCAAGGAAGCAAAGCTGGAAGTGGTGTTGCCCGGAACAAACTTCCAGTCCAATGCGTTGGCGCATGTTAGGAAACGGTATGAGGTGATGGATCAGTATGATCCGACCGCGGCCCGGACCGATTTCTTTAGAGCCATGGATGGGCTTTATAAAAAGTAGGGTAAAATTGTAATAGCCTGTGTGGATAATGCGCTCTTGTTCTCAGGGAGAGTGGAGTTAGCATTTGATGACCAAAAGGTTATTCAATGGCAGACTCCTCTTCCTTCCTTTCCCGCGCCGCTGGTACGGTGGTGAACCCGCTTTCCAAGGCCATGGGCTCGATGCGCGAAGTGCTCGAGCATCACACTGGTGAATCCGGCGAACAAAAGCTGTTGGAAAACATGCTGCAATTGTTCGTCATCGTCCTGCGGGCGGATGGCGCCATTTCGGCGATGGAACAGCAATCAGTGGCGACTCTGGTGCGCGACACCTACGGCGAAGCCGCCTCCAGCAAGCTGCAGCAAATGCTTACCGTGGAGGATCCTCCCGATCTGGAGTCGGTGTGCGCTGGGCTAAATGTGTTGTCTGGCGAGGAAAAGGAAACCTTGCTGCGCGCTTTGTTCATCGCGGCGTTTGCGGATAACGGCTTTGCCCGGGCTGAGGAGGGGTGCCTGTACCAAATCGCCCGTGCCTTGGGTATCTCGGAGGAAACCTTTCGTCGTGAAGAAGCGGCCGCGTTGGAGGAGCACAACCGCCGTATGAAACTGGTGCGCAGCAGCACCGGCTTGATCGCTTCGGTGGTGGTGATTGGCATCTTCGTGCTCACGGCCACCTTCCTGAAAGCCGTCTTGTTTGGCCTGATCCTCGCCTATTTTTTCCAGCCCCTCCAACAGCGGTATCAGAGCAGCTTTCTTGAGAACGGGTTGATGGCGCGGCTCATCGATTTGGCTAAGCTGGTGTTTGTGCGGCCTTTTGCGTGGATCATGGGTAAGGTGAGCGGCCTCTTTAGAAAAACGCCCACGGAACCGGAAGTGCCGGTCAGCGGCGATGCCGTCGTGCAACAGGCAATCAGTCGGTCATGCAATGCCGCCGTGCTCACGGTGTCTGGGGCCCTGGTGTTGATTTTGGTTGGGGTGGTGTTGTTGACGTTGAGCGTGAAGCCCAAAAAGATTGATACGGACAAGGCGCGCACGCAAATGGCTTCGGTGGCGGGCAAGGCTGCTTCGTTGCCATTGGTGGGGAAAGAAGCCAAGAAACTACAGGCCACCCTGAATGATCCGGAGGAATTTGCGGCCCTGCGCGAACGAATTTTTGCCCGCGCCCAAGAAGATGAGGCGACCCAAAAATCCTTGATGGGGGGCGCTTCCAAGGCCCTTGGCGCAGTCGTGGGTGTGCTTAGTGCTGTTGGGACTCTGGCACTGAACACGTTGCTCTCGATCTTTTTCTTCTCGTTCTTCCTCGGCAAACTTGCCGCCTTCCGCCAACGCAACGGAGCGGAGGTCAAGGAAGGCGATTACCTTGTACAAAGCTTATTTGAAACCTCTTGGCTGCCTACTACCAGCGAAGAGACCTTACAAAGCGCCGCGGAGGTGATCAACGAGGTCTTCTTCAAGCTCAAGACATGGGTGCGCGGTTATATGTGGATTATTATTATCGAGACCGTGATTTATGTGACCGCCTTTCTGTTGCTCGGCGTGCCGTACGCCATTCCGCTTGGGATGCTTGCAGGCCTGACGGTGCTGCTGCCGTTCTTGGGGCCGATGGTCAGCGTGGTGCTCACCGTGGGTACTTGCGTGGTGACCGGTCATGCCGATCCTACTCTGCTCGTGCTAGTGGGGAGTACCTACGTGATCATGAACATGGTGGTTGAGCAACTCTTCCTCTACCCTGCCTTTGTGGGCGAGGCGTTGGGGTTGAACATCCTCGAAACCTTGATAGTGGTGTTGCTGGGCGGACTGTTTGCCGGCTTGGCGGGTATGATCTTCGCCGTGCCGGTGGCCAGTGTGTTGAAGTTCCTGATCCCGCGCCTCTATCAAAGTATGCGGGCGGGGGATGAACTGGCTCTGCCAGAATCAGGGGGGGCGGCGACGGCCGACTAGCCGGTGACGCGCTCCATTATTTGGCTACCTTGTAGAGCTTGCTGTTACTGCGCATGTACAAGGCGCCGCTACCCACAGCGGGGCTACCAAGGATTTGTTCACCGAGATCGAGTTTGCCCGTGATTTCCCCTTCCTCCGCCGTGGTATCCACGATCTGCATTAGGCCGGCTTCGTTGACAAAATACAGGTAATCGCCGGCGGCCACGGGCGTGGCGCTGAACGGGCCTTTGAGGCGGAGTTGCCAGCCGCGTTCGCCAGTTTTGGTGTTGCCGGAGGTCAGCACGCCGGCTCTGTTGGTGGTAAAGACCTTGTTGCCTATCACGATCGGACTGGCGGTGCCGGGTTGCAAACGGCCGCTTTGCCAGAGTTGCTTGGGGGTGTTGGCGGCGTCGGCATCATTGAGCTTCAAGGCGGTGATGCCGTTGGAGGGAATGTACAACACGCCGTTCAGCACGGCGCTGGAGGGAATGGTGGAGGCGCCGTCCTCGTAGCTCCAAGCGTTGGAGCCGTCCTGGGTACGGACGGCGTCGATACCGGTCTTCGATTGCAGGGCCACGAGGCCGGATTTCAGGAGCACAGGCGAGGTCCAGTTGGCGGCCTTCGGGCGGTCGAGCCGCCAGCGGTTGAGGCCGTTGGTTTTGTTCAGGCCGAGCGTGTAGGATTCACTGTCGTTTTCCACCTGTACCACGAGCGTGTCGCCGGTGACGACCGGGGAGCTGCTCATGCCGAGGCTGTTGGAAACATTGGCGTAATCGGCGGTGAGACCGCGCAACCATTGAAGGTTGCCGGCGCGGTCGAGGCAGATGACGTCGTTGGAGGAAAATACGGCGTAGATGTTTTTGCCGTCACTGCAGGACGTGGGCGCGGCGACGCTGGTCTTGGCGTGGCACATCGTGCGGCCGGTGGCCCAGAATTGCCGATGCCATGCCACGCTGCCGTCCTTGGCGTTGAGAGCAAGAACGTGCAGGCGCGATTGGGTGGGGCCGCTGCTGCAGGTGACAATGACATGGTCGCCCAGCACGAGCGCGCCGGAAAGACCGCGGCCGGGCAGGGTGATGGACCACTTGAGGCTGTCGTCCTGCAGGGTGGTGGGGAGGTTTTTATCAGTGGACACGCCGTTGCCGTACGGGCCACGGAACTGGTTCCAGTCCTCGGAATGAACAGTCAGGCCGAGGGCGAACGTAAGAGCGATGAGGGAGTTTTTCATGGGAATCCTTTTTGATGAGTCGGGTGAGGTTAGTTGCGCGGGCGCCGACTGGGGGTAGGGTTGTTGCCGCTGTTGTCGGTGCCGGTCTCGGGCGTGGGTGGCCGGTCGGCGGCAAGCACGGCAGTACCGGTGGCGTCACATACGCGCAGCTGAAACTGCCATTGCTTGGTCCAGGATTGTTGTTGCTCGTTTTGGCAAAGCTTCATGAGAAAGGTGTTGCGGCCCTTGGTAAGATTGATGTCGAGCTGGTATTGGTCGATGCGTATGCCGCGATGATATTCGTCGCGGCTGAACACCAACTGGCCGTTGTGCCAGATCTTCCAGGCATTTTTGCAGCCCAACCGTAGCTGCGCCGGCCCGGCGCTAGCGGCGGTGTATTCGGTGTAGGCAAAGGCGGTGACTTCCTTGAGGCCATCGCCGGGGCCGGGGTAGGCTTTGTTGATGTCCACCATGCCGTACTCGTCGGCCGTGATGAATTCGCTCCATTCCACCTTGCCGGATTTGCCTTCATACGTGGCGGAGAGATCGATTTTTTTCTCGGGGGGAAACACAGCGGCAAAGCCTTTTCGCTCGGTGTTGTCAAACGGTCCGATAACATTCCAGTGCATGAGAAACCCAAAATGCCGTGGGAGATCGACCTTTTCATTGAGTTGGCGTAGGGCGGTGGTGGCGGTCTGAATCTGATCAATATCACGTGCGGCATCGAGCGCCTTGCGGAAATCCTTCACCGCAGCCTGGGTTTGCTTGGCGGTCTGCTTGGCGGTGCCGGCTTCCAGCACGTGCGCCACGGCGTCGCGTCGGAGTTCCACGCTGGGATCATTGATCAGTCCAGGGATCAGTTTATCTGCCAGCTTCGGGTTGGATTTTTGGATGAGCTCAAAGGCCAGTCGACGTGCGCGCGGTTCCTGTTTTTGGTCCGCAATAAAATCGAGCAGCGCCTGCTGCGGCAGCTTGCCTCCCCGATCGGCGATGGTGTCTACCGCGGCGCGGAGCCAGTTGGCGGACAACGGCGAGGAATCCTTCATGGCGCGGAGGATCTCAGGTAGCGCGGCGGCGTCCGCCTGCGCGAGCGATTTCCAAGCCTTGGCGGCCTCGGCATTGCCTTGGCCTTCGGGTCCGACGGCTCGGATGGTTTTGATGGAATCTGAAACGGACGCAGCTTCGCCCGTGAAACAAATTATGGCCGCCAACAAAACTGCGAAAAGGGGTTTCATGGACCGCAGCCTAGACGTCCACCGCGCGCTTGGCAAGGCGCTTGCGCTAGTCGTTGATGGCCACTCGAACAGGGACGAGTCGCCCTAAATACGCGCCTGCTGCCTGCAAATCTTTTTGGAGATTCTTCATTTCCTGATCGTATGGGTTTGCCAACGTATTATGGGCAACTTCAAGCGCCTTGGTTACGTTAACTTCCGGTAGATTCACAGAAGGTAGCGCGGGTTGCTTTACGGCTGCTATGGGTGGATCGAGAGGGGATGGCAGAGAGGCAGTTCGAGGGTAGAGGAAAAAGGCAATTACCGCACAGGCCGCAATAGGCACCCAGACGGGAACGGAAAGAGTGGGCTCAGTTCTGGGTTCAGTGGACTGCAGGGCATTGATAATACGCGCCCGCAGGAACGGTGGGGCTTCTGGTGTTGGAGAAGGTTGCTCAAGTTGCTCAATGAGCTTTGCCTGTTGTTGGTAATGGTCACGGCAATTTGGACAGTTAGCAATGTGAGTTTTCGTAGAACGAGGGAGTTCCTGATTATCGTCCAGTGCGCGATCAATTTTCCAACGATGAATTAGGCAGAACATGGTGCACTTCCTTTGTTGTAGTTGAGTTGTTGAACTGTTGAGATTGAGTTATCGATTTCGGGTTCTGGATTTATTTTAGCTTCGGATGATTCCAGAGCGGTTCCCAGATTTTTTCTGGCACGATGCAGCATGACTTTTACAGAAGTTTCGCTTCTGTTCATTATACCTGCTATTTCAGCGATACTCAGCTGCTCCCGATACTTCATCCACAGCACATCAAACGCTTCGGGTTTTAATGTTTGTCTAGCGACACGCCATAGGGCTGCGTGCTCTTCGGTTTCAGATACAGTTTGTGCTGGCGTAGCGTGATCAACCATACTCGAAGTAGCTTCTTCAAGTTCGCAGTGTGTTACCCGACCGTGCTTTCGGTAATGACTAACAGTCAGGTTACGGGCGATGGTATAGATCCAAGTAACAAATCGGGCGTCACTACGGAAGAGGTGAAGCTTTTGCCATGCGTTCACAAAGGTTTGCTGGGTGAGGTCTTCAGCGTCCTGTCGAGAGGGTGCTTTTTGACAGAGAAAGTGAAACAATCTGGCCTCATGGCGGCCCACAAGTTCCTCAAAAGCGGCTAAAGAACCCTCTTGGCCTTTGCGGGCTAAATCTTCATCCGATATGTCTGACCAGTTAGCTATTTTAGTTTTTTCCTTAAAATATTAGATCGGCCTAGAAATCGATTTTTCCGTCTTTGAGTTGCTTATTGGCCTCCTCAAGGATTGTCGCTACCGGAATTGCCATACTCATACGAACCAACTGTTTCTCCTGTGAGATTTTGACATCTTTGAGAAATTTTGCCGCCTCTTTGGCCATTGAGTTATCAGTATTACCAGCCTGTAGTTGGACGATGGCCAGAAGTCCTTGCATCATTTGCTGAATTTGCACGGCAAATTCGTCGTTAGCTGTATATAGGTGAATGTTCGTCTCAAAGTTTTTGTCCTTCTCACCCATTGTGATGCCGATTTTTTTTACGTTCTCCAGTATCTTGGCTTGGGGAGGAATGGGTAGTCCCTCAAGAGAAGCCATCCCCATGATGAAATAAGCGTTGGGATCAAGTTTGAGTTCCTTGAGTTCCTTTCCTTTCAGGGTTTTAGTTTTTCCACCTAAAGTTGATAGGGCTAGGGAAACGTCCTCTTTAGTGCTCCCCATTACCAGAAGGTTTTCGCTGACGATGGAGCCGTATTCGCGCTCACCGGAATCTTCATCCCGCCAGGAATGTAATTTGTGTTTGCCTGATTTCTCGGTTTTGAAGGTCTTGTTCGCTTTGAGCAAAGTCAGCAGGTGTTCTTGATCGAACTTACCACGAATGAGTGCCACGCCGTTTTCATCAGCTTGCTCTGCATCCACATGCCCGAAAGCCGTTACATCAGCCAAATCCATCCGTGGATCAAACTTTAGCATTGCCGAAAGGGCGTCAATGGCACCGGCATGCTCATCCATTTGCTTCATGGCAAACTTGCCCAGTCCGCTGGTTTTGAAGCCATCGAAATCCATATGAATAACCCACTGAGCACTGGCGGGCACTTGCTTGATATTCAGGCCCTCCGCTGTGGCGTGAAACGCCAGTCCGGCGAAGGCGAGTGTGCTAAGAATAATGTTTTTCATACTTACATACTTAAAAGGGTTTATTCAAACTGCGTCGACCCGCCACGCAAGGCAAGTTCAACCTGGGATACGCACCGACAGCGGGAGAGGTTACAGGGGATTTAGTTCAGGCCGTGATGGGGGGTGATGGTACTGAAATTAAGGAATGCCTTGGAACAAATCAGGCACGGCCTTCGCGAAGGCTTTATTAAGTTGGATTTGGAGATATCCGTGGTTACCGACCTTAATGGAACACTGGTAATGGCATGGGTGGTGTTACGTGGATTACTGAAAACTCGGCATGAAGAGTCAATGTGATAGGCATTCGCGGTATCGGTATTGAAAACCCACACCATGGGATCTGGAGGGTTGGAAAAGGTCGGCCAGAGAGTCGTTTGCCGGAGGTTTTTGGAGGAGACAAACGGGGAAGGGAAAGAATTTGGCAACTGATTATTCGTTTGTGCGATGGTGATTTGGATCGCCCGGTCAACCGGGTTTTTGGCAGTCCCAAAACTCGTTTGAACGGGTCCCCTTAAGCTGTAGCGCAGATTCTTTCGAAAATTCGGAATCAGCGAAAAACCTCGTTTCTTTGCTTGAGTGGATTGAGGGCTACGAACCGAGGAAGTGGAGGGAACACGGATGATGGGCCGAAAACTCAGGGAGCTGTCAAACGTTGAGCGGAATACAGGAGTGTTGAAGCTTCCTGCCCGTGCTCGGCCCCCATAGGCTTGTGCCTGTAGATCATGCTCAAACGCTGCCACCAAAAAGGCAACACAAACCATAACAAAATGATGGAAGGACAGGGGCATCTGTTATCTCGGGAAGGACAGAAAAATTTACTCACTGATCAACCCTAATTTAATCCTCCTCCAACCCCTCCTTGAAAGCGTCCTTTAAATCCTGAGTAAACTTGAAGGTCGGAGCCTCGCGGCGCTCCTCCGGTGGCGGCGCTGGGCGGTAGGGGCGTTTGAAGTACAGCTCGCGGCGGTCTTCATTACCGGGTAACACGGCGACCAGCTCCCAGCCTTGAAGGCTGTGTTTTTCGAGCTCCACATTCACGGAGTCTTTCCAGACACCGGGGAGCATCTTGGCTTCCCATCGGCGAGAGGTGCTCATGGGGTCAGAGTAACGCCAGCCCCGGAAAGCGCCAGCTTGAAGTGAGGTTAGTCCGTTGGTTTCTCGAGTGCCTGGATCCGGTCAGACAACTCGGCAATCTTTTGATCCCGTTTCTCAATGGCGGTGGCGGTGAGCTCACTCATTTTCTCCAGAGCCTGAGCAAACTGCAGCATCTGTTCCTCGATTTGTTCATTCGTCAAACTCACGCGCTCAAATAGAGCACGATTGACGATAAAAAGCAGGTGTTAAATTTTGTAAGGCAGAAAATGGAGCGAGTAGTGGGGGGGCGCATCAAATTGTGACAAAGAGTCGATAACC
>JAYOSV010000007.1:67140-100755 GCA_038139415.1 Verrucomicrobiales bacterium
CTGTTCCTCGATTTGTTCATTAGTCAAACTCACGATGTGAAATCAAACACGAATAAGGATAAAAAGCAGGTTTTAAATGATGTGGGACAACAAATGTCTTACATGCAGCTCTAAGATTCCCTCCAGATGATTGCAACGGGAGGGAATCTAAAAGAAAATGGAGCGAGTGATGGGCTTCGAACCCACGACCTTCTGCATGGCAAGCAGATGCTCTACCAATTGAGCTACACTCGCGTCCGTGAGGCCAGCAGTCTTCCGGAACCGGCTGCTTTTGGCAAGCGATTTTTAGTCTTCAAAGTCGTAGACCACCACGCGTTCGCAGCAGGGTTTGAAGACTTTTTCAATAAAGTCCACGTGCAAGGGGTGTTCCTGGTAGGTATCTTGGGCGGCTTTATCCTCAAACACGAGGTTCAGCGCGACCTGGTAGGATTGATCGACCACATCGCGGTGGCTGGAGGCCATTTTGCCGCAGTGATAATGCAGCACGCCTGGGCAGGGCTTGAGGTATTGCTCGGCGCCGGCCAGCAGTTTCTCGGTGGCATCGGGCACATCGGGTTTGGTCCAGAAAATGACTACGTGTGAAAACATGGCCGCGAAGATACGCAGGCCGGCGGTCGGCCACAACTGATTTTACCGAAACCAAAAAGAACAACATGGACTTGCGGGGCGCGCCACTGAGGCGCATCATTCCAATCCCGCGAGCTTCTCAAGCAGGAGACATAACATCATGGCAGAAAAGAAAGCTAAGAAATCCGCCGGGGGCGAAGATGCCCGCCAGGCCAATCTCGACAGCGCGCTCGCGCAGATCACCAAGACCTTCGGTGAAGGCAGCATCATGCGGCTGGGTGATGCGAATGCGCAGTCCAGCATCGAGGGTATCTCCACCGGATCCCTCTCGCTGGATCTGGCCCTGGGCATCGGCGGCGTGCCCAAGGGGCGCATCGTTGAGATTTACGGCCCGGAATCTTCCGGCAAAACTACAGTGATGCTGCACGTAATTGCCAATGCCCAAAAGGCGGGCGGCGTGTGTGCCTTCATCGATGCGGAGCACGCGCTCGATCCGCAGTACGCCCGCAAGCTGGGCGTGAACCTCGACGACCTGCTGGTGTCTCAGCCGGACAGCGGCGAGGAGGCCTTGACCATTTGCGAAACGTTGGCGCGCTCCAATTCAGTTGATGTGATCGTGGTAGACTCCGTGGCGGCGCTCGTGCCCAAGGCCGAGCTGGAGGGCGACATGGGCATGGCCACAATGGGCATGCAGGCGCGGTTGATGAGCCAGGCACTTCGGAAGTTGGCGGCGATTTTGAACAAGGCGAAGACTACCTGTATTTTCACGAACCAATTACGTGAAAAGGTGGGCGTGATGTTCGGCAGCCCGGAAACGACGCCGGGAGGCAAGGCACTGAAGTTTTACGCGAGCGTGCGAATCGATATTCGCCGGCGCGAAGCGATCAAGGATTCGACCGGACAAGTGATCGGTAACCACGTGAAGACAAAGATCGTGAAAAACAAGGTGGCTCCCCCGTTTGCCGAGGCGGAGTTTGACATCATGTACAATCAGGGCATCAACCGCGAAGGTAGCATCATCGACGCCGGCCTGCGGTTTGGCGTGCTCGGCAAGAAGGGCGCGTGGATTCAGCATGATGGCGAGCTGATCGGGCAGGGCGTGGCGGCAGCGCAGCGCACGCTGGTGGACAAACCAGAACTGGCCGACTTGATCGTTAAACAGATCATGGACAAAAAGAACGGCGTGGAGCCGGAAGAGGAAGAGTCCAGCGAAGATGGGGCTGCCCTGGCCGAGGCAGCGGAAGCAGCCGAATAATTGATAGCCATGCGAACCCAAACTGTTTGCCTGATGGCCGGTCTGATGATGGCCGGGAATCTTGTTGCGCAACCCAAACCAAGCGGTCCGCAACAGGCCGGTGATTTCCGTAAGGTCATCCTGGAAAGCGATCTCAAGCAGGACGATAAATTCATCGACACCCTGCAGGATCCGATGGAGTTGGCGGTGGCGCCGAATGGCACGGTGTTTTACGCGCAACGCAACGGCGTGGTGCGCATGGTGCCGTCTGGCAAACCGGGTGTGGAGATCGCCAAGGTACCGACCTTCACCGGTCTGGAGGACGGTCTGCTCGGCATCACGCTGGACCCGGATTTCGCGAAAAACAAATGGCTCTACCTGAATCGTTCGCTACCGGAGACGACTAAGAACGACCAAGGCAAAAAGGAGGGCATCATCCGCGTGAGTCGATTCACGCTCAAGGGCGACAAGCTCGATCTCGAAAGCGAACAAGCGATTATAGATATCCGCACGCAACGCGAGCAGTGCTGCCACGTCGGTGGTTCACTGGCGTTTGATCCCAAGGGCAACTTGCTTGTGGCGGTGGGCGACAACACCAATCCGTTTCACGACAAATCCCAGCCCAAACCGCGCAACGGCTACGCGCCTATCGATGAGCGCGAAGACCGAAGCCCGTGGGACGCGCAGAAATCCTCCGCCAATGCTAATGATCTGCGCGGCGCCATCCTGCGCGTGAAGCCGAAGCCCGACGGCGGTTACACCATCCCTGCGGGCAACCTGTTCAAGCCCGGCACCAAAGGGACGCGCCCGGAGATTTTCGTGATGGGCACGCGCAATTCATTTCGGTTGGGAGTCGATCCAAAGAACGGCTACGTGTACTGGGGCGATGTCGGCCCGGATGCGCGTTTCCCGAATCCGAATTACGGCCCCGCTGGCTTTGATGAAATCAATCAGGCGCGCACGGCGGGCTTCTATGGCTGGCCGTACTTCGTGGGTGCGAACAAGGCTTATCGCGAATTCGATTACGCCGCCGACAAGGCCGCGCCGGCGTATGACGTGAACAAGCCGATCAATAATTCGCCAAACAACACTGGCATCAAGGAACTGCCGTCCGCGCAGCCGGCGTTCATTGCCTACCCGCACGGTTTCAGCACGCGTTTCCCTACTGTGAACTCCCGTCCCGGCGAGCCCGGTGGCCGCACGGCGATGGCCGGGCCGGTGTATTATTATGATGCCAACCTGAAGTCGAAGCACAAGTTGCCGAAGCAATTTGACCGCACGCTCTTCATTTATGAATGGACACGCAACTGGATCATTGCCGTGAAACTCGATGCCGATCATCGCATCGAAAAAATGGAGCGCTTCGCTGATGGCCTAACGTTCAAGCGGCCGATGGATCTCGAGCTGGGCCCGGACGGTTGCCTTTACTCCATTGAGTGGGGCACCGGTTGGGGTAAAAACGTCGACACTCAAATCGTTCGCATCGAATACACCGGCAAACCCTAGCCGCACCATGAGCGCCTACCATTCCATTGCTGCCCACTACGACGGCCCGTTTGAGGTCGATGCGCTTGAGGCGTGGGCAACCGAGGTGCGCAAGCAGTTTCCGTCCGAGGAAGTCTCGCTCGGGTTGGTTTTCACCACGCCGCAATTTTTTGAGCATGCAACGGAGTTGCTGGAAATCCTTCGAGTGCACGCTCGTATCCCGCTCTTGCTCGGCTGTTCCAGTGGCAGTCTCATCGCGAATGCGCAGGAACTGGAAAAGGAACCGGGTTTCGTGCTGTCGCTGTATCATCTGCCGGACGCGGAACTGAACGCCATCCGCTTTACGCAGGCGCAAATAGAGCAGGGTGAGGCGGAAGGGTTTTGGCAGGAGGAAACCGGTGTGCAGGACAGCAACGGTTGGCTGGTCTTTGCCGATCCATTTCATTTGCAGGGCGAACAATGGCTCAACCAATGGAACGCCGCCTGGCCCAACGCGCCCATTCTCGGCGGCCTAGCCAGCGGCGAGCATCGCGCCCAGCGGACTCAGGTCTACTTAAACGGCGACGTGTACGAGGACGGCGGCGTGGCGCTCAGTGTAGGCGGCGGCGTGGCGTTGCGCAGTGTGATCTCGCAGGGCTGCACGCCGATCGGAGAGACGTGGACCATCACTCGCGCCGAGCATAACGTGATTCACGAGATCGGCAACCGACCGGCGTACGATGTATTGGTTGAGACGTTTGAAGCGCTCAGTGACACGGATAAGGAGAAGACGCGCGGCAATCTTTTTGTGGGCATGGTGGTGAACGAGTATCTCGACGAGTTTCATCGCGGCGATTTTCTCATCCGCAATCTCATCGGGGCTGATCCGAACAATGGCGCCATTGCTGTCGGCGCCTTGCCGCGTGCTGGTCAAACCCTGCAGTTTCAGCGCCGCGATGCCCGTGCCGCCGGCGAGGATTTTGATGAACTACTGCATCGCGCCAGTGAAACGCTGGAGACCGCCACCGTGTTTGGGGGTTGCCTGTGCTGCTGCAACGGCCGCGGCAAAAATCTGTTTGGCGCCTCCGATCACGATGCCGGGCTGGTGCAGCATCACTTGGGCGACATCGGCCTCAGCGGTTTCTTTTGCAACGGCGAAATCGGGCCCGTGGGCGAGAGTAATTATCTTCACGGCTACACCGCTTCCCTCGCGCTTTTCGTGAAGAAGGAAAACGCATGAGCAATCCGGACGCGCTGCTGCACGATTTCCAATCCATTACCGAGCCGCTTCGCTTGGAGGAACTTTTTGTTACGCCGCAACCTGCCGAGTTGGAGATCGGCTGCGGCGACGGCGGATTTCTCCTCGAGCACGCCCAACGTCATCCCGAGCGCAATTTTCTGGGCGTCGAACGATTGCTTGGCCGCGTCCGCAAGCTCAGCAAAAACGGCCAGCGCGTCGACCTCACCAACCTGCGCTTGCTGCGCATCGAGGCGCGTTATGTATTGGATTATCTCCTACCCGAGCGCGCCTTCAGTGCCGCGCACATTTACTTTCCCGATCCGTGGCCAAAGGACAAACACGCGCGCCATCGCCTGATTCAGCCTGATTTCCTGCCGCGCATCCGCCGTGTCCTCGCGCCTGGCGGCGTGCTTTACCTACGCACCGATGATCTGCCGTACTTCGAGCAAATGCAGGAAACTTTTCAGGGCGCGGACGGGTTTACGGAAGAACCGACACCTGCTGCTTTGTCGGAAATCTCCACCGAATTCGAGCGCCAATGGTTGGCCGAAGGCAAACGGACCCACTACGCCGCCTACCGCCTCAACGGTTGATGCGGTCACACATCAATAACTGGCCCATCGTCATCATCGCGGTCATAGCCGCGCTTCTTGGGTGGGCGTTTAGGTTGTTGGCCGCGTTGAAAATGCACCTTGGAATTGCCGTTGCCGGTCAGTGAATTAGCGATCAGCGTGACGATGGAAATCACTAGTGCGCCCCAGATTGCAGACCAGAAATCTTCCACCACAAAACTATCCGGATTACCCGTTAAGCCGGTCATCAACCCACTCGTGAGCTGGAGCAGAATGGCGTTGATCACGATCAGGAAAAGTCCCAGCGTGAGGATCAAAAGCGGCAGACAACCGAGCAACAGCAATGGTCGCAGAAACGCGTTCAGCGCCCCAAGCACGAGCGAAGCCAGCAGTAGGTTGGCGGGGGTATCGTAGGTGATGCCGCTGACCAAATTCACGGCCACCAGAACAGCCAGCGTGCCCACCACAAACTGGTGGATAAATTCCTTCACCTTGTCGCCGGACGTTTTCTCTTCCGCGTTCATGCGCCTTGAGTGAGGAGGAACTGAGCGTTGGTGCCTTCAAGACCGGCGGCTTCCACACTCGCGGGCAGCAGAGCGAACCCACCGGCTTCTAGAGTTAACGGTTCGTCGCCTGCATGAAGTGTCAACGTGCCATGCGTCACCGCCAACACACGCATGCCTTCTCCCGGACAAAGCTGGATCGAGGAATCTTCCAGCCGCACGAGGCTCAGGTCGAATACGCCGGGTTGATGGGCAATCTGGGAAACGGAATGGCCTTCGGCCGCTTCCCAAAACGGCGTGGCCAAGACGGGCGTCGTGTCAGTGAAATCAATCGAAGCCAGCGCCTGGTCGACATGCAGATCTCGGGGTTGGCCGTCGAGCCCTGTGCGATCCCAATCGTACACCCGGTAGGTGGTGTCCGAGTCCTCTTGGATTTCAAATACCACCGTGCCGGCGCCCAGCGCGTGTAGGCGGCCGCTGGGAATGAAGAGCGCCTTGTCCGCTTCAGCGTGGATGGCGTGTAGACAGTTGGCAAAGCCGGGTTGACCGAGATTTTCGGTAAACGCATTTCGAGTCATGCCTTTCGGCAGGCCGGCAATGATTCGGGCCTCGGGCGTGGCTTGGGCGATGTACCATGCCTCGGTCTTGGATTCGCCTCCGAGCGTGGAGGCGATTTCGGTTGGTGGATGGACCTGTAGGGAAAGATCTGCCTCGGCGTCCAGCAACTTGGCGAGCCAAGGGAAACGGCCATTCCGATCGGGTACATTGCCCAGCAATTCGTCGGCGTGCTCTTCCATCAGCCACCGCAGAGAGAGCCCGGCGAGCGGGCCGTTGGCGATGAGACTGCCGGCCTCGGGGCGATCACTGATTTCCCAGGATTCCCCAATGCGCTTGCCGGCGGGCAATGGTTTGCCAAACAACGATTCGAGATTGCGCCCGCCCCAGACGCGTTCCTGGAAAATGGGCTGGAAGGTCAACGGGTAGAGCATGGGCTCAACCCTCGATGTATTTGCCGTGGCTGCGATACTTGGCGTAGCGCTCCTGCAGGCGAATCTCCGGATCGATCTGCTCCAGCGCTTCCAAATTGTGCAGCAGCGCATCACGCAGGGTATCGGCCATGGCATCGTGGTCATTGTGCGCACCGCCAAAGGGCTCGGGCACCACTTCATCGACCAATCCCAGCTCGTGCAAATCTTTGGCAGTGATCTTCAATGCCTCAGCTGCCTGCGGGGCGGCGGCACGGTCTTTCCAGAGAATAGCGGCGCAGCCTTCGGGGCTGATGACCGAATAGTAAGCGTTTTCCAGAATCAACGTGCGATCGCTTACGCCGATGCCGAGCGCGCCCCCGCTGCCGCCTTCTCCGATTACCACGGAGATCATGGGCACGCTGAAGAGCGCCATCTCTCGCAGGTTAATGGCAATGGCCTTAGCAATGTGGCGTTCCTCGGCGGCCACACCCGGGTAGGCGCCGGCGGTGTCGATTAGGCACACGATCGGCAGCCCAAACCGGTTGGCCATGCCCATGATACGCAGGGCCTTACGGTAGCCTTCGGGGTGAGCGCAGCCGAAGTTACGTTTAATGTTTTCCTTGGTGTCGCGCCCTTTTTGAGTGCCCACTACCATCACACGGCGTTCACCGAGCATTGCAAAGCCGGCGACAATTGCGTGGTCATCGTGAAAGAGTCGGTCCCCGTGCAGTTCGGAAAAGCCGTTGAAAGTTTTGTTGATGTAATCGAGCGAGTAGGGTCGCTGCGGATGACGTGCAAGCTGCACGCGTTGCCACGCGCTGAGGTTTGAGTACAGCTCGCGTTTCTTGGCCTCAATCTTCTCCTCGAGCTGTCGGATTTCATCATCGAAATCCAAGGCCACGTCCGTTTCCTGAGGCTGACCGCGCAACTCATCAAGCTGGCGTTGCAGGTCGATGTACGGTTTTTCGAAATCCAGCAGGTGCTTCATCCGGAGGAGAGATTAACGGCTCGGGCTGGGTTTGCAATCGGGAACTCTTCTCAGGTGAGCCAGAGCAGCAATATCACCTCGGCCAGAGTGATGGTGCCGAGGAGGACCCACGCGGCGGCTTCGCGGACGGCGAGATTTTTCTGGCGGACTCCGCCCAGCCAGAATTGCAGCTTAGTCGTGCCGAGTTCGATTTCGTCCCCGTTGCCCAGCGTCGTAATCTCACCGGCTGGCTCGCCATTGATCATGACGCCGGCTGCAGGGTGGCGTCGAAGAATGAATTGCTGGTCGATATTGACGTCAATTTCGCCGTGCTGCTCCCACACACCTTCCTCGGTAAGCTGCAAATGGCATCCCTTGCCGCGGCCCAATCGAATGGGGAGTTGATCAGCGGACAGGATGTGCCCGGCTGCTGCGCCTTGGCGTATTTGTAGTTGAACGAGACTGGGAGCTAGGGAATTCATGTGCCGCGATTGGCCCGCCACAACAGCCAGCCGCCTATGAATTGAAAGAGGAACACGGGAATCCACATGAGATAATGCGGATGCCAATGAGGCTTGCTCTCGAGTGCCTGCCCAAGAATAACAAAACTATAGTAGAGAATGATGAGTACCAGCGCCATGGCTATACCCGCGGTCGTCTCGCGTCGGTGCGTGCGAATGCCGAGTGGAATGCTGATGAGCGTGAAGCCGATTGCGGCAAACGAAAAAGAGACCTGCCGATGCAGCTGCACTTTTAGTGGCATTCGGCTGAGGGCAAGCCGGTCGCCGGCGCGGATATCGCCTTCGAGGATTTCCAAAACCAAATGGGCCGGCGTGGCGTCGCCGTTGAAGCGTGCGTGCCCCACGGCGTTGCCATTCCGATGGATCTCCAGTTCTAGCCCGTTCTCCGGTGGATTCGGCGTGGAGTAATGCGCAAGGGCCATGGAGCCGTTGCTGTCCACATTAAGGATTTCGCCGTGTCGCTTCAGTTCGCGCCGCAACTGGCCGAAGGTTAGATAACTCAGCTTGGGTTTGAAGACGCGTTTTTCCATATCCGCCAAGGTGATGGGCAGGATCAGTTCGCCACCGGCCATCGGGATCCATTCCGGGGCGGAAGGAAACGGCTGAGCTTCGGGTTCCACTTCCGCCACGGCGTTGGTTTGCACTTGGTTAGTGGCGGGCGCTTGCGACGGGAGTTCCTCCTCTGGCGTTTCATCTGAGCCCCCGAAAATGACAGAGAGTTTGTCGGCCCGCACATTCACTTGGGCCTCAATCAGGCGAAACACAAATTGCTTGGAGGATTCATCGTATTCCACTTCACCGCGCGCGGCGCGCGTGCGCTGAATGAGCTCGCCTCCGTCCATGCGATTGAGCAGGATATTTTGCATCGTCCAGCGATGGGGGTTGGATACATCGCGATCGAGTTGCTCAATGTAAATCACATGATCGGGGACCTCGGTGACAAAGGAATTTGCCGATAACAAAGCGGCTGGATTGGTTTTGGCCAGATCATAAACCAACTGTTTGTAGGCCGTGCGGCAGCGGGGCGCGATCTCGAGATTGATCCACGCGCACAACCCGCTCATCAAAAAGCTAAACACAATGACCGGGGTCACCAGACTGAGCAGGCTCACCCCGCCGGCGCGGGCGGCCGTGAGTTCCTGGTCTGCGCTAAATCGGCCAAATACCAGTAGCATAGCCGTCAGCAATCCCATTGGCAGGGAGAAGGAGATCACGAACGGCACGAGCAGGGCGAATGCCTTGGTCACCCCCCAGAGTGAAGCCTGACCTTTGACCACCAGTGCGAGCACCTCCTTCATGGCGTTACCCATCATCAGCACGGCCGTGAAGATGCCCACAGTGAGCACCAGCGTGGCCAGCACCTGAGAGAGCAAGTACCGATGAAGCGTTTTCATGCCATGAGGCCCTCGGCCTCGGCGGGCAACTTAAGCGAACGAGGCGGTGGTGTCACGTTGGGAGGAGGGGCGGAGGAGGAAAAGAAATGGTGGCTGGACCCGGGTTCGAACCGGGGACACACGGATTTTCAGTCCGTTGCTCTACCAACTGAGCTATCCAGCCACAACCGCCACTGATGCGACGGGCGGGCTACTATGCCCAAATTGAGCGGCCCATCAAGTCCTTTTCCCTCGGATTCCTGCTAGTAAAATGCGAACCGCTCTTGCCTTGAGTCGGCGTTTTCCGTCACACTCGCGCCCATGCCGACCTACATTTACCAAACCATTCCCAAGAAAAAGGGCCAGAAACCCAAGCGCTTTGAGGTGGTCCAGTCGATGAAGGATAAACCGCTGAAAAAGCACCCGGAAACCGGCGAACCGGTGGAACGGGTGATTACTGGCGGTTGTGGCGTGGTCTTTCACGGACCGAGTATTATGAGCATGAACGTGCCACGCGGCCGAAAATAATCGCTTGATTGAATACCCCCCCCCCGCCCACGTCTACCCTGTAGCCATGAAAACAATCCTGACTTCCCTGACTCTGGCCCTCCTGCTGGCTCCCGCGCTGCAGGCCGGCGATCACAAGAAACCGGCTCCCTCCTCTGAGGAACGCCGCATTCAGGACGCCCAAAAGCGTCTGGACGAAACGGCCCATAAAATCAACGCCGCCAAACGAGCGCTGGAGCTGCTCACACGCCAACAGGAAAACAACGCCAAAAGCCTGAAGCAGTATCAGACCGATCTCGCCAACAAAAAAGCCGCCGCCGAAAAACGTGCCCGCGATGAAGCCGCCGAAAAACGCGCGCGTGAGGACGCTGCCAAAAAGCGCGCTCAGGAAGAGGCCGCCAAGAAACGCGCCCGGGATGAAGCTACCAAGAAAAAGGTGCAGGAATCCGATGCCGCCAAGCGTCGGGCTGCCGAAGCGGCCAAGCGCCGCCAAGCTCCGGCCAAGAAGCCGCAACGCCCCGCGCCCAGCAAGGCCGAAGCTACTCTGGCCTCGCAACTGGCCGCCGCCGAAAAAGCGATGGCCCAACTGCGCGAACAGCAGAATGAGCTGAGCGAAAAAAGGTCCGCCATTTACAAGCAACTGATTGAAGTAAGAAAACGCGAACAGGCCGCCAAGAAAAAGGAAGCTGATGCTCGCGCGGCCAAATCCAAGGCCGACCAAGAAGCTAAGAAGAAGCAAGCGGCTGCTGCCGCCGCCAAGTCCCGCGCTGAATTTCTCAAGCGCTTCGATCGAAATCGCGACGGTCAAGTCACCAAGGATGAAACCCGCGCCACCTTGGCCGAGGAAGCCAAGCGCCGCGCAGCCGAACGCGAAAAGGCGAAGCAAAAGAAGTAGGGCTTTTGAAAATCACTTCAGCGAGCGGGCCGCATGGCCCGCTTTTTTGTGCTCGTTTTACTAGGAGCTAGGAATCAGGCGGGCAATAGCTTGGGATAAATACTCCGCCGCCCGTCCGGTGAAGACGGGCTGCAAGAGACAAATGATGAGCAGGGCACGCATCAGCTTCTTGTGAGACGTTACCCCAGAGGTCCGTGTTCAACACGGGCGTGGAGTTTACTCAGTGGATTCTTGAGGAGTCGGAGTGGGCTTTTCGCCGCTCTCTGTGTCCTCACCGGTTTCGCCTTCCTCGGAGGTTTCCGGGGCGGCCTTGGGCAGTTCGCCCTTCTTGGCGGCCTCGAGTTTGGTCAGGAATTTCTTGGGATCCTTCTGGAAATCCCCCACGCAGCCTTCGCAGCAGAACTTCACTGTTACACCTTCATGCTTGTGAACGAAGGCGCCGCCCATGCTCTCGAGATCCTCATCGGACACCAGACAGGTCTTGAGGGGGTAATCATCGCCTTTGGTGGAGGTGCCATGTTCGCCCGGGCCGTGGTCGTGATCGTGGTCATGGTCATGGTCATGGTCATGGTCATGGTCATGGTCGTGATGATCGTGGGATTCACCGCCGCAGCCGAGGAACAGGCCGCCGGCAATGAAGGTCACTGGGATGAGTTGGAACAGGGTCTTCATTTTCATGAACTCAGTCTGCCGAAAGGAATGAGGGAACGCCAGAAATTTTGTAGACTTCGTGGAGACTGTGTCAGCCGGCCATTCCCATTGCTTTTTCACTGGTGTTATGGTTCAAAGCACGCATGGCACGCCATTTAATTACCGTTGCGATTTTCTGCTGGCTGACTTTGACCGCGCAGGCGGACAAGACGCTGGATGTTTACTGGGTGGATGTGGAAGGTGGAGCGGCTACGTTAATTGTGACGCCGGCCGGCGAATCGATTCTTATCGATACGGGCAATCCGGGCACCCGCGATGCCGAACGGATTCATGCAGTGGCAACTCAGCAGGCCAAGCTCAAGAAGATTGATTTTCTGATTACCACGCATTTTCACGGGGATCATTTTGGTGGTGCCGCACCGCTCAGCCAGTTGATGCCCATCGGTATGGTGTACGATAATGGCATTCCGGTGCGCAGCCCGGACCGGAACCGGCGGGATCCGGCGTTCATCCTCAAGGTGCGCCCGTACAAAAACATGAAAGTGGATGGCCGCGAAATTGTGAAGCCCGGTGCGAAACTGCCGTTGAAGCAAGCGGTTGGGGCAGCACAGGTGGATCTCACCTTTGTGGCGGCGGCTAGGAAATTCATCGCGGCTCCGAAAGGGGCGAAGAAGAATCCGCTAACCGGATCCGTGCCCCCCAAGTCCGAGGATTTATCCGACAATGCTAACAGTGTGGCATCTCTGATCTCGGTAGGCGGCTTCCGCTTTCTGGATTGTGGTGATCTTACCTGGAATATGGAAGCCGAGCTGGTGGAGCCGGTCAATCGCGTGGGCACGGTGGATGTGTATCAAGTGAACCATCATGGCCTCGCCACCAGCAACAACCCCGTGCTGATCAAGAGCGTGGCTCCGACCGTGAGCGTGATGAACAACGGCCACACCAAAGGCTGCTCGCCCACCGCCTTTGCCGCCCTGACCGCTACCAAATCCATTCAGGCCATGTATCAGGTGCACAAAAATCTTCGAGCGGATGGCAAACAAAACAACACGGCCGAAGAATTCATAGCAAATCTTGACGAACCTAAGGAATGCAAGGCAATCGCGCTGAAAATGTCCGTCACCGCCGATGGTAAAGGCTATACCATTTTCAATCCGCGCAACAACTACCAACAGACATTCAAAACACGGCAGCACTAATATGTCCGACTTTACGCTAGAGAATTATGCGCGACCGACGTTGGAAACCCCCAACGGTGAGCAGCGCATTCTTATGCACTCGTGCTGCGCGCCGTGCTCGGGCGAGGTGATGGATGCCATGGCGGCGAGCGGGATTGAGACGACGATTTTTTTCTACAATCCCAACATCCACCCGCGCACCGAGTACGAGCTGCGCAAGGAGGAGAATATCCGTTATGCCGAGAAGCTCGGCATGGAGTTTGTGGATGCGGATTACGATACGGACAACTGGTTCGAGCGCGTGCGCGGCCTGGAGCAGGAACCCGAGCGGGGCGCCCGTTGCACCGTGTGTTTCGACATGCGCTTCGAGCGTACGGCTTTGTATGCGGCGGAAAACGGATTCAATTTAATCAGTAGCACCCTTGGTATTTCTCGTTGGAAAAACATGGATCAAATCAACGCTAGCGGGACCCGCGCCGCTGCTCGTTGGGAGGACATGACCTACTGGACCTTCAACTGGCGCAAACAAGGCGGTGCCGCCCGCATGATCGAGCTCTCCAAGCGCGAGGAGTTTTACCAGCAGGAATACTGCGGTTGCGTTTACAGCCTCCGCGACACCAACGACTGGCGCCAGCAAAACAGCCGCGAAAAAATCGAGCGCGGCGTTAAGTTCTACGGCAAAGCCGACGTGGACGGTGAGTCCTGTTCAGAGGAGTAGCGCCCCCGCCGGCACGGCGTCTTCCTCGAGTTCGGCGAGTTTGATTTGGGGGCCGTTGCCGTAAATATCCATCAGGAATTCGGGCAGTTGTTGTTCGATGCTTTTGCGAAGGGGAACCCCAATTAGTGATAAACCGCCGCCGAGAGTGATGACTTGGGGGTGAAACAGGTGTGTCACGTGCGATAACGCAAAGGCGAGTTGGCGGGTGGTGGCGGTCAGAATATCCTGGGCCAACGGATCGTTTTGTGCGAGGGCTTCGGGTAAGTGTTTGGATTCGCCGCCAGGCGTGTCGTTGCAGAGAGTGTTGAGGAGGCTTTCGGGATGTGTCCTCAGGGCGTCGCGAATGGCGCGGTCAACGGCCCAGCCGGAACAGCGGTCCTCCACGGTGGTACCGTCGGGATCCAGTCGCAGATGGCCAACCTCGACTTCGCCGGGTTTATCGCCGTGATATATCTTCCCTTCAATCACGAGCCCGCCGCCAACGCCGCTGCCCATGTTCATATAAAAGGCGGGATTGAATCCGCGGCCTGCACCTCGAAGGGCTTCACCGAGGGCTGCAGTGTTGGTATCGTTTTCGATGACGACCGGTAGCTCAGTGAGTTCGTGCAGCCAATCGCGCAACGGGAAACCACTCCAGCCTTCAATCTGGTGGGAGACTGCCACCGTGCCCGCGGCGATATCCACCGGCCCGCCAAAGCCGACGCCAATGCGCTCAGGATGATGCTCGGCCAGAATCGGCGGCAGTTCTTCAGCCATGCGGTCTCGTATCACCGGCCCGCCACCGGCAGGATCTACGGTAAATCGGCAGCGATCAATGATCCGCCCTTCGGCATCGCCCACTACGATCTGTTGTTTCGTACCGCCAATCTCGATTCCGATCCGGGTCATGGCGTTAAATCAACTGCAACGACTTTTCGGCTTCTTCGCTGAGAGCGGCTTGGCGGTCGGCGTTTTTGGGGTCGATGAGATTTTCGTCGTAAGACGGAATCATCGCCTTCATCCGCTCGTGGCCGGAGTCGGTTTTGAGCAGGTCACCGAAGCAATCCTGCACAATCTCCAAAATGATGTTGGTCGAGACGGACGCACCGGGTGAGGCGCCGAGCAGGGCGGAGAGGGTTTTGTCTTGGTCTGAAATGACCTCGGTTCCGAAGTGCACGATGCCGGCATCGCCGTCTTCCTTCTTAATGGCCTGCACGCGGATGCCGGCGTCGATGAGTTCCCAATCATCCTTGTTGGCGTCGGGATAAAAATTGCGCAGCTCTTTCATGCGCGTGTTCATGCTTTGGGTGCCTTGCTGCATCAGATACGTGACGAGCGGAATGTTGTGCAGACCAACCTTGATGAGCGAGGCGATGTTGTCGAGGCGAATGGAGCCGGGCAAATCCCAGAAGCTACCACCGCCGTGGAGAAATTTTGTGGTCCACGCGGCGTACGGGCCGAAGAGCAGCGCCTTGTTGCCGTCGATGATGCGCGTATCCAAATGCGGCACGGCCATGGTGGGCGCGGCGCCGGGCGACATGCCGTACACTTTGGCGACGTGTTGCTTCACAATCTCCGGCTTGTGGCAGACGAGCCATTGGCCGCCGATGGGAAATCCGCCGAAGCCTTTGCTCTCGGCGATGCCGCTCTTTTGTAGTAAGGGCAAACTCCCACCGCCTGCGCCGATGAAGACAAACTTTGCTGAGTTGGTAAATGTGCGGCCACTTTGCAGATCTTTCACCTCCACATCCCAGCCGTCCTTCGTCCGGGTGAGATCTGTCACGCGATGTTCGGTGGCGTAACCGCCACCGTCCTGTTTACCGAGCCATTGCACGAGCAACTCGGAGAGCGCGCCGAAATTCACGTCCGTGCCCCGATCCATCTTGGTGGCGGCAATGGGCGTCTCATCGCGCCCCGCCAACAGCAACGGTGCCCATTCGCGGATCGTGTCACGGTCCGCGGAGTATTCCATGCTGCTGAAAAAATGATGGGCGCTCATGCCCTTATGCCGTGAGCGGAGGAAGTCCACCTGTTCCTGCCCATACACGAAAGCTATGTGCGGCACGGGATTCACGAATTGGCTGGGATCCTTAATCATCCCGCTGCGCACGGCGTAGCCCCAGAAATATTTAGACTGCTCGAATTGGTCAAAAATCTCGATCGCCTTGGTCACATCCACCTCGCCGTCCGCGCCGCGATTAGGCGTGTAGCTCAGTTCGCAAATACCCGCGTGGCCCGTGCCGGCATTGTTCCAGCCGTTGGAGCTTTCTGCGGCCAACTCGCGGGTGACCTCATAAAGCTGGATCTTCAGGTCCGGTTGCAGATTTTTCAGCACGCCCCCCAGTGTGGCGCTCATCACGCCGCTGCCGATTAAAATGACGTCCGGATTCTCAATGTGCTTAGCACTACTCATAAAGGGCCGACAACATGGGGAAAAATTAACAGCAAGCCAAGCAAACGGTGCATTGAATTGCCCGGCTCACACGGTACAATGTCCACAGATGAACACACGTTTCCTGTTATTGCCGGCAGTTCTCTGGGCGGCGGGTTCGCTGACCGGTGCTGAATTCACCGCGGCAGACCTCGAGTTCTTTGAAAAGAAAATCCGTCCCGTGCTGGCTGAGCATTGCTACAAATGCCACAGCGCTGATGCCAAGAAACTGAAGGGTGATTTGATGCTCGATCATCGGGCCGGCGTGTTCAAGGGAGGCGACACTGGGCCGGCGATTGTTTCCGGTAAGCCAGAACAGAGCCTGCTCATCGAAGCGATCGAGTACGACAACGTGGATCTTGAAATGCCGCCACGCGGCAAGTTAAGTGATCAGCAGATTGCCGACTTCACAGAGTGGGTGAAGCGCGGCGCGCCGTGGCCTAAGGAAGCGGCTGTGGGGCCGGGCGCTCGGGAGCAGTTCGACCTCGCCAAGCGCAAGGCAGAGCATTGGGCTTGGCAACCGGTTCAGGCCGGCGCTCCGCCCAAGGTGAAACAGGCCAGCTGGCCCGCGTCGCCGATCGATCAGTTCATTCTCGCCAAGCTGGAGGCCGCCGGGCTCAAGCCCGCCGGTCCGGCTGGTAAACGTGCGCTCATTCGCCGTGCCTATTTTGATCTCATCGGCCTACCGCCCACGCCGGCGCAGGTGGAGGCGTTTGTGAAGGATAACTCGCCCAAGGCCTTTGAGAAGGTGGTGGACGAACTGCTCGCCGCACCGCAATTCGGCGAACGCTGGGCGCGCCATTGGCTAGATCTGATGCGTTACGCGGAGACGTTCGGGCACGAGTTCGATTTCATGAATCAGGAAGTGTGGCGCTATCGTGACTATGTGATCCGCGCCTTCAATGAAGATGTGCCCTACGATCGTTTCGTGAAGGAACACATCGCCGGCGACCTGCTCCAGCCGCGCTTTGCCAAGGACGGCGGCTGGAACGAGAGCCGGCTGGCTACCGCTTGGTGGTGGCTCGGCCAGCACAGTCATTCGCCGGTGGATGTGCGTGCCTATCAGGCAGAGATCATCGACAACCAGATCGACGTGCTCGGCCAAGCATTTCAGGGTATGACCATCGCCTGCGCCCGCTGTCACGATCACAAGTTTGATGCCATCAGCACGAAGGATTACTACGCGCTATACGGCATGATCAGTAGCGGCAGTTTCTCGCATGGCGCAGTTGATGGCCCGGAGAAATTTGCCGAACTGAAAAGGGGTTTGGCGGACCTAAAACAAAAAATTCAGCCGACTTTGCCGAAGCCCGCCAAAGCCGCGACCGCGCCGCCGGCAGAAACGAACGAAAAACACCAGCTCATCTCGGACATCCGCAAAACGCAGGGCCGCGATTGGTTTGCCGACGGTGAGGCATGGACCGATTCGCTGACCGATGCTGATGATTTCACCGTCAACGCCAAGGTCGCTCGCCGTGCATTATCCGGTTGGCTGCACAGCGGGTTGCTCAGCCGCAAACTTCAGGGAACCTTGCGATCGCCCACGTTTACCCTTTCGGAAAACCACGTGCACTTGCTTACCTACGGCCGCGATGTGCGTATCAATCTGGTGGTCGATAATTTTAAGATCATTCGTAATCCCATCTACGGCGGCCTCACGCGCAACCTCAACAACGAGGAGCCGCACTGGGAAGTGTTCAACGTGTCCATGTGGAAAGGGCATCAGGCGTACATCGAAATCGCCGACCTGACCAATAGCGACCCTGCCGGCCGCGGTTCCGGTCCGGACGGCTACGCGGCGGTGCAACAACTTTGGATCTCTGCTGAAGGTCGTCCGCCTGCCGGTGCATTGTCCAAGCGCCCGGCGGAAACGCCGCTAGCGGTGGAGGCTCTGCCGCACGGGGCTGCCTACCAAAAGCTGGCCGACACCGTGGGGCGCCCGACGGTTGTGCCGGTAATGCTCGAAGGCACGGCCCTCAACGAAAAGGTGTTCATTCGCGGTAGTCACAAAAACCTCGGCGAAGAAGTGCCTCGCCGTTTCTTGACCGCCTTCGATAACGCCAAGCCGGCTGGAGCAGACCAGACTGGCCGATTTGCGCTGGCTACGCACATTGCCGATCCGGCGAATCCGTTGACCGCGCGCGTGTACTCCAATCGCATTTGGCATCACCTGCTTGGGCGCGGCATTGTTCCCAGCACGGACAACTTCGGCGTGCTCGGCGAGGCGCCCACGCATCCCGAGTTGCTCGATTGGCTCGCCAATTATCTTGTCCAAAAAGGCTGGTCCACCAAGGAAGTGATCCGCGCAATCATGCTTTCGAAAACTTACCGCATGACCAGCCGCCCATCGGACGCCGCCACTGAAGCGAAGGATCCGACCAACAAACTGCTGTACCGCATGCGCGTGCGCCGCCTGCAGGGCGAGGCGATTCGCGATGCGATCCTCGCGGTCAGTGGCCGGCTGGACAGCGTAATGTATGGCCCGCCGGTGGCGGTGCATCTCACGCCTTTCATGGAAGGCCGCGGCCGGCCGCGTTCCGGGCCGCTCGATGGCGCGGGCCGCCGCACGTTGTACCAGGAAGTGCGTCGTAATTTCCTTTCACCTATGATGCTCGCCTTCGATATGCCGCAGCCGCTCTCCACCTTTGGTCGCCGGACCGACTCCAATGTGCCTGCACAGGCGTTGATCATGATGAATGATCCGTTCGTGGTGGAGCAGGCCAAGCTCTGGGGCAAACGCATGCTCGCCGCTGGTCCGGACGATGGCGCCCGCGTGCGTGCCGCCTATGCCTTAGCTTTCAGCCGCGAACCCAGTGACGCGGAACAGGCCACGGCCTCCGCCTTCCTCAACGCCCAAGCCAAGGCCCACGGCGAAGCCCAGCCTGGCGAAAAAGCCTGGGCCGATTTCTGCCACGCGCTGTTGAACGTGAAAGAGTTCGTGTTTTTGAATTAAGCGCGGTAACCGATTCCGTATAATCGGCGTATTTGGATCACATGGCAGCTATTGAGGCAGAGGAATTGACGCGCATTTTTCAGGTGGGCGGGGAAGAAGTGCGCGCGCTGGATGGACTGACTGTATCCCTTGAACGTGGCAGCTTGGCAGCCGTTGTCGGCCCTAGTGGTTCTGGTAAATCAACTTTAATGGCGCTTCTAGGTGGGCTTGATACTCCATCTTCTGGGTCGGTATCGGTGTATGGCCAGGAACTAAACGGTATGGCTCCGGTTGATTTGGCGGCTTACCGCCGAAGTACGGTAGGATTTGTTTTCCAAGATTTCTTTTTGCTAAGCCACTTAACGGCCATTGAAAATGTGGAGGTACCCTTAAAGCTGGCACAGGTCAGCCGGTCTGAGCGTAGAGATCGAGCTAATGAACTCATCGAACTGGTTGGTTTGGGACATCGCGGGGAACATCGACCTCAACAGTTGTCGGGGGGTGAACGTCAGCGGGTGGCTATTGCTCGAGCCTTGGCCAATCGGCCTAAATTGCTTTTAGCTGATGAACCGACAGGTAATTTGGATGAAAAAACTGGTATGGCCATTACGGAGATTCTACTGAATTTAAATAAGGATAGAGATATCACAGTGTTATTGGTGACGCACAATCCTGAACTGGCGAAACAGACCGAAATTCAATTCCATTTAGGTGGCGGCAAACTACAAAAAACAATTTGCAGCTAAATGAATCTACTCAGAACATCATTGATTCGCGATTTGTTAACGGACGTGTTACTCAACCTTTTCCGAAAGAGGATGCGAGCGTTACTCACGATGACCGGAGTAATCATTGGCTCTTTTCTTGTTGTTTTAATTTTTTCTCTCTCCAATGGGTTATCGGTCTTTCTTGATCAACAGATTCGTGCCGTTTGGGATGAGAATATGATTAAGGTGCGCCTCGAGAAGGGTGGGGCACCGGAGAAAATGGCTAAAGGAATGTTTGGCGGTCTGGGTGAGCCTCCGCAGGAAGTGACCGAGGAAAACAAGGAGGAGATTCCCGGTGCTTTTGAGTTTCGTCACATACCTCATGAGAGTATTCAAAAGCTAAAGAATATTGATGGAGTGCAGGAGGTGCAGCCAGAGATCTGGGTAATGCCGCGCTCTATGCAGGTGGTCGGTGATGATCGTCAGTTTGATGCCATAGTACGCCCTTGGATTATGGCGGGACCCGATATGCTTGCTTACGGTCAGGATTTTTCCACCAGTGCTGCCCGTGAATGCATCGTTTCAGAGGCTTATCTTGTAGCTTTAGGCTATTCAAATCCGACCCAATTGCTTGGCCAGACCTTGAAGATTCGCATTCAGGAAGATGCTTATATTGCCATGGCTGGCGGTGGCCAGATGGATTTGAAGTTTTTGGACAAACTTCGGGATGTTGCTTATCTCTTTCAGAACCCCCCTGAGGATCCAGAACTGACGATGATCTCTGCATTCATTATGCTAAGAGACTTAGCGAATTCATCGGAAATTAAGGCACTCACCACTGAGCCCGGGGCGGCCAAGGTGTTTGAAGCCAAGGTGGTGGGAATCTCCAAGAAAGGGTTACTGACCAATATGATTTATCTCCCTCCGGATTTGATCGCTGAGATGGGCCGCGTTTTTTTGCGTAACCCTGATATTTACACTAAGGGAAAAGACGGTAAATTTGGCATTGAAGGTTTAGTGCGGGTGAGTGACCCAAAAGAAATACCACGGATCAAACGAGAGATAAAAAAGCTGGGGATGAAATCGACCACCTTAGAGGATGTGGTTGGTTTTATTCATGGCCTCTTTGGTGCTTTGTCTGCGATTCTTACGGTTTTTGTAATGATTGCTGGGGTCGTGGCTTTTTTCTCCATTGTAAACACATTGTTCATGGCGGTTAGCGAACGCAAGCGGGAGATTGGCGTTTTACAGGCTATTGGTGCCACGCGCGGGTATGTGGCGGCCATGTTTGCTGCTGAGGCGGGTGCCATTGGACTGATGGGGGGGCTGATCGGATACTTGCTGGGCACAGGTCTCTGTATCCTTGGAAACATATATGCAGCTCAAGGTCTACCATATGTTCCGGGAGGAAATTGGGGTAATATTCTTGGAGTATCTGACCTTTTTGTGACTCCTTGGTGGGTGTTACCTTTGATGATATTGGCGACTGCTTTTGTGGGTGCTTTTGCGGGGGTGTTACCTGCGAAGCGTGCCGCGCAATTGGATCCAGCTGAAGCATTGCGCTACGAGTAATTTGCTTGCCGAACGATGTACCCCACGGTGTCATGGGCGCATGCAATTTCTCCGATTGATTCTCGCCGGTCTGGTTCTGTCGCTCACGGTTGAGGCCGCGCCCTTCAAGAAAGTTCTCACGGACGCCACCAAAGGCTATCGCGTGGCCAGTTGGCAAATGGTCTCCAGCGATTTGGCCGGCTATCGCGGTGAGGCCAAGTGGCACATTCGCAAACGCATCCTGCAGGGCGGCAAACAGGAAGGTGTGGACATCATCGAGGTGGACAACGGCAAGCTGCGTTTTCGGGTGATTCCCACGCGCGGGATGGGCATTCTCGATGTGAACCTTGGCGATGTGCGGCTCGGTTGGGATTCGCCGATCAAGGAGGTGGTGCATCCGAAGTTCATCAATCTCGAAAGCCGCGGCGGACTTGGCTGGATCGAGGGTTTCAATGAATGGATGGCGCGCTGCGGCCTAGAATATGCCGGGCACCCAGGGAAGGACGAGTTTATCACCAACACCGGCGATAAGGGCCAGATGGATCTCACGCTGCACGGTAAGATTTCAAATATTCCGGCGAGCGAAGTGATGGTGACCGTCGACCGGCAGGCGCCATACACCATCCGCGTGCGCGGGCGCGTGGATGAGCGTGTATTCTTCGGGCCGAAGCTGGAGTTGTGGACGGAAATCAGCACCGTACCCGGCTCGGGCAAATTCACCATCAGCGATACTCTGACCAACCGCGGCTCCGAGCCGCAGGAGTTCATGCTGATTTATCACGCCAACTACGGGTCGCCGTTGCTGGAGCAGGGCGCTCGATTGGTGGCGGCCGCCGAACGCGTGGCGCCCTTCAACGATCATGCCGCCAAGGCGGTGAAGACGTGGGACACATACGCCGCACCTAGGTCCGGTTTCGTGGAGGAAGTGTTTCAGATTTTCCCGTTCGCCGATAAAAAAGGACGTACCACCATCCAACTACAAAACGCCAAGGGCGACCGCGGTGTATCGATGAACTGGTCACTGGAAGAGCTGCCCTATCTCACACAATGGAAAAACACCGTCGCCAAATCCGATGGCTACGTTACTGGCCTCGAGCCCGGCACCAGTTTCCCACACAACCGCCGGTGGGAACGTGCCAAGGGCCGCGTGAGCAAGCTGGCCTCTAGCCAGTCGCGCAGCTTCGCGATCACGTTTGGAATTCAAAGTACGCAGGCCGAGGTTGCCGAGGTGGCCCGCTCCATTCAGGCGCTGCAGGGTGACCGGCGTACACGTGTCTTTCAACGGCCTGAAGCCGATCCCTTCAACAACGGCGACGAAGCCTCCGTCTCGGAGGAATCCGATATTCGCGAAGGCGACACGGGCGAATTGGAGGGAGATAGTGGCGCCGAAGATGGGGGCGGCGAGGAGGTGCCGGACGAGTCCGAGGGAGAAATCGAATAACGCTACGCCCCCGAGGCTTTGTTTGACTGCTCCCCTGTACATCGTCGATGCCTTTGCGTCCGGGCCGTTCACCGGCAATCCCGCAGCAGTGTGTCTGCTGGAATCCTCGGCGGACGCCGGCTGGATGCAGTCCGTCGCCGCCGAGATGAACCTGTCCGAAACGGCGTTCCTCGTGCCGCGGCAGGACGGCTTTGATCTGCGGTGGTTCACGCCCATCACCGAAGTGGATTTATGCGGCCATGCCACGCTCGCCAGCGCCCATGTACTGTGGGAAACGGAGCGGTTGCCCATGAATGAGCCCGCCCGGTTTCACACCCGCAGCGGGATGCTTACCGCCACGCGTGCCGGCGACTGGATTGAGATGGATTTCCCCGCCACACCGCCCGAACCCATCGAGCCACCACCGGGTTTGTCCGATCTACTCGGCAGCGTTCCGTGCTATGTTGGGCGCACGCCATTTGACCTGTTCGTGGAATTGACCGATGAAGAGGAACTGCATGAATTATCGCCGGACTTCGCCGCTCTGAGCGAACTGCCCGTGCGCGGGTTCATCGTCACCACGCGCAGCGCGGATGATCAATACGATTTCCTCTCTCGCTTCTTCGCCCCAGCCGCGGGCGTGCAGGAAGATCCCGTCACTGGCTCCGCCCACTGCGCCTTGGCGCCCTACTGGGAGGAGCAACTCAGCAAAGCCAACATGACCGCCTACCAAGCTTCACGCCGCGGCGGTGTGGTGGACATGGAAATGGCTGGCGACCGCGTGAAACTGCGCGGCCAAGCGGTGACCATGTTACGCGGGGACTTGGTTTAACCGGCGGTTTTCAGGCCGTGGTTTTTTAGTTGGTCCACCATCACGGCGATGAGAATGACCACGCCGTACACGACGTTTTGCATGTGGGATTCCACGCCGGTGAGGTTCATACCGTTGCGAATGACGCCGATGATGAGCGCGCCGACGAGCGTGCCGAAAATTTTCCCCTGCCCGCCGGCCAAGCTCGTGCCGCCGACGACTACAGCGGCGATGACCTGCAGCTCCACCAGAGTGCCGCTCTTGGGATCGCCAGTGGTGTGCAGCGAGGCTTCCATCACGCCACCCAAGCCGGCGAGCAATCCGCATAGGGTGTAGACCAACACGAGCACCCACTTCACCGGCACGCCGGAAAGCCGCGCTGCCTCGGGGTTGCCGCCCACGGCGTAGATGTAACGGCCGACAGAGGTGTGCGTCATCACCACATGCGCGATGGCGTAGAGTAACAACATGAGCACGACAGAGTTTGGTAAGCCGAAAAAATCAGCTCCGCGCCCCAGCCAAGCGAAACTGCCTTCGATGGGGACGGGCGCAGATTCAGAAAAGATGAACGCCAAGCCTTTCGCAATAAACATGACGCCAAGAGTGACGATGAATGCGGGGATGTTAAACAGCGTGACTAAGCCGCCGGTGCCGAAGCCGACAGCGGCGCAGGCCAGGATACCCGCGGCGCTGCCGAGCAGAAATTGCGTCAAGGAGGGATCACCGCCACCGAGTTGCTGGATAGTCAGCGCGGTGATGACACCACTGAAGGCGATGAGGCTGCCAACGGATAGATCGATGCCGGCGGTGATAATGACCATTGTCATGCCAATGGCGATGATGGCGACGATGGAAATTTGCTTGAGCACGTTGAGTAGGTTGTCCCGTTTGAGGAAATTCGGCCATTTGTGTTTGATAGGTTGATACGCGGCGGTCTTGGCGAGGTGCGGATATTCCCTGGCAAGCTTGGGCAGCAGCTCGTTGCAAAAAACGATCATGTGCTCGTCGGCAGCGATGGCGGCCAACGGCGCGGCTTGGCTCTCCAGCACAGCCCGGGCAGCGGTAGGGTTGCCGATCACGTTGGTAGTGACGGTGAGCCCGGCGTTGGTGAGGGCCGTTTCGAGGTTGCCGGAAAATTTCTCTGCGCCTTCGCCGCTGCGGACTAGGATCGCGACTGTGGCGTCCGGTGGATTGATGCCGGCGATTGTCTCCGCTAACCGCTCAGCAGCGGCTTCACTGCGGGGCGATTGCTCCTCCATAGTGACGAAGCTCACTACTGCGCACAACACCAGTAGCACGAGCACATTGCCGTAGTCGGAAAGCAGTTTGCCGTAGTCGAGATTCTTCATGCGGCGAGGGGTTCATGTTGTGTGGCAAGTTTCATGATGTCCTCCTGCGAGGCGCGGGGGACCTCGGTGATCTCACCGGTGAGGCGGCCTTCGTTCATCACGAGGATTCGGTCGCTCATGCCGAGGATCTCGGGTAGCTCGGAGCTGATCATGAGAATGGCTTTGCCGTCGTCGGCCAGTTGCTGAATGAGTCGGTAAATCTCGTACTTGGCGCCGACATCGATGCCGCGGGTCGGTTCGTCGAAAATAATCACGTCGGCATTGCGTTGAAGCCACTTGGCGAGCACGACCTTTTGCTGGTTACCGCCGGATAGATTGCGTGCGAGTTGTTCATGATCGGATACCTTGATCGGGATTTGTTTAACAAACTTGGCGAAGGCATCGCTCTCCGCTTGTCGGTTAATGAGGCCGCTCCGGGTGAATTGCCGCAGGTTGGGTAGGCCGAAATTTTCCTGTACGGTTTGACCGAGCACGAGGCCCTGCGATTTGCGATCCTCGGTAAGCAGGCAAATGCTGGCGCGTATGGCATCGCGCGGCGAGGTGGCATCGATGGGTTGGCCGTCCAGTTCCACTGTGCCCGTATCCTTGCGATCAGCGCCGAAAATGAGACGGGCGGTCTCGGTACGGCCCGCACCAACAAGGCCGGTGAGCCCGACAATTTCGCCGGCGTGCAGCTCGAAGGAAACGTCGCGGACCTTGTTGCCGCGCGAGAGATTTTTCACCGCCAACCGCACGGGGCCGGGTTGGCAGTCGTGCGAGGGAAATTCCTTATCGAGACTGCGGCCAACCATCAGCTCGATCATTTCATCGCGTGCGAGGTCGGTCTTGTCACGGGTCGCCACGTGGCAGCCGTCGCGCAGCACGGTGACGCGGTCGGCGATGGCATCGATTTCATCAAGGCGATGGCTGATATAAATGATGCCGATGCCCTGGGTGCGGAGTTCACTCACGATCTGGAGCAGGCCGTCGACCTCGCGCGGGGTGAGGGCGGCGGTGGGCTCGTCCATCACGATGATGCGGGCGTCCTGCGCGAGCGCCTTAGCGATCTCCACGACCTGCTGTTGCGCCACGGTGAGATCGCGGCACAGGGCATTGGGATCGATTTCCACACCAATGCGTTGGAACAGCTTACGAGCGCGGTCGGCTTCTTTTTGGTGCGGAATGAAACTGACCCGCGCCGGTTCCTGGCCGAGGAAAATATTTTCGCGCGCGGTCAGGCCGGGCACGAGGTTGAACTCTTGGTAAATAATGCCGATGCCGGCGGCTTGTGACGCCTGCGGGGAGTCAATGCGCGCGGGCGAACCGTCGATGGTCAGTTCGCCTTCGTCATGCGCATGGGCGCCGCCGAGGATTTTGATCAGTGTGCTTTTGCCCGCGCCGTTTTCGCCGAGCAACGCCAATACCTCGCCGGCATGCAGCGTGAGGCCCACTCCGCTAAGCGCCTGTACGCCGGGGAAGGCCTTGTTGATGCCGCGCATCTGGAGCAACGGCGGGTGGGCGGCAGCGGCCATGGATTATTTCAGCGCTGGATCTTGGTCCGCCTCGGTCTTGGTGTAGAGCGTGGCGGGAATGAGCGTCTCGGACTCGAATTTTTCACCGGCCTGATATTTCATGATCAGCTGCACGATCTGGCGGCCCATCTTGTCCGGATGCTGGATGGGGTCGGCGTACAACTTGCCGTCCTTGATCGCCTGTTTGCCATCGAGCTGGCCGTCGAAGCCGATGATCTTGATCTTGTCATCGCGCTTCGCTTCCTTCACAGCGGTGTAGGCGCCGAGGGCGGAGGGATCATTGATTGCAAAAATGGCATCAAGATCCTCATGCGCCTGCAGGGCGTCGGCTGTGGATTGATAGCCTTTGGTGCGGTCCCCGTTGCCGTCGAGTTCAGAGACAATCTCGATTTTACCGGTGGCCGTCTTGTTGTGAGCATCAATCACCTTCTTAAAGCCGGCCACGCGCAACACGCAAGAGTTGGCCTTTTTGAAGTCGAGCACCAGCACCTTGCCGCCGGCATCGCCGAGCGCGGTGATCATCGCCTTGCCGGCTAGTTCACCGCCCTGAAAATTATCCGTGCCCACGTGGCCCTCGATCTTAGCATTTTCCGCCGCACACTTGGCATCCACCGTGAACACCGGAATGCCGGCTTTGTTCGCTGCTTGCACCGACGGGCCGACAGACAGTCGGTCGCACGGCACAAGGATGATGGCGGTGACGCCGCTGGAAATGAAATCATCCATCTGATCGGATTGTTTTTTCACGTCCATATTCGGATCCACTATGCGGACCGTGTAACCATTCTTTTCGGCCTCAGCCTTGATGTGATCGCCGATCACCTTGAAAAACGGGTTAGAAAGCGTGAGCGGCGAGTAGGCGATCACGCCTTTGCTTTTAGTATCGCCTCCACCGCCGCCGCAGCCGAGCCAGACGGTGAGGCAGATTGCCGGGATGAGGTTAATGAATTTTTTCATAATTATTTTTTGTAAACGTTGTGGTCGCGATTACCTCCGCTGATGATGTAAGCTAGTAAATCCATCACTTCATCCTCTCTCATGAGGTTGAGCAGGCCTGGAGGCATAGGCGACACCTTAGACGGCTCGATGCTGGCCACGTCAGGACGATTTACGTTAACGCGTTGGTTGGGATCAAACATGTCGGTGTTCACGGTCACACGGTCGCCGTTCATGTTGACTACTACGCCGGTTAGCGTATCGCCATTCTTCATCTTTACGATCACCGGTACGAACTGCTCATTAATTTCACGGCTTGGATTAATGATTTGATCCAGTAAATCATGAGCAGAATAACGCCCGCCGGACCCTGTGAGATCTGGGCCAGTCATACCGCCTTCATTGGCAAACCGGTGGCAGGCAAAGCAGCCGCCGGCGGCGAACATCTTACGGCCGCGCTCGAAGTCGCGGCCCTTGAGCTTGGTTTTGGAGGCCGCACTGAGTTCCTCGAGTTTCCATTGCTTCACGAAATTTCGGCCGATCATGGCCTGCGCCATGATTTCAAATGGCGATTTCTGCTCGGGCTTTTTCGCCAGCAACTCCTTCAGTTGCTCGCGGCTTTTGGTGTCCAAACTCGCCTCGGCATCGCTTCGGATGAACTCGATGAATTTGCTGAAGCTCGCGCCGCCGCGGTAGTTGGCCGCCTTGAGAAACCATTCGAAGTAAGCCGTGCGCAGTTTGAGCGTCCAGCCGGCTTTCAGCATCCGCAGCGAGCGCGCGTACTCGATCTGCTCCTCTTGCGTGGCCGCATCTTCCAGCAGTCGGATGCCCTTGGCTGCGGTGTTGGGGGCCTGCAGATAGGCGAGCGTTTCGCATAGGAGCCAGTTCTGTTCGAAATTAGGCGCGGGGAAATGTGGGTCCAGTTGCTGCACGATGCGGTTCTTGACGTTCGCATTAGTCTCGCCCAATCGAATGAGGGCGATCTGATATGCGCGCACCAATGTTAGCTTGCTTGAATGCGTGAGCTTTGACCAATCAACTTGCCCGAGCGATTTGAAAATAGACGCCTTCAATGCGGAATCAATTTTCGGGGCAGGTTCTTCTGGGGTTACGTTTTTCGGGTCGGCACCAACCACCTTGCACAATGCCAGCAATGCCACCACACGCTTGTTGTGATTTTTTTCGCTCAATGCGCGCTCCTGCCATTGGGCAACCGGTTGATGCATCACCGCAGTCATTGCTGCCCAGCGAATGAAGCGGCCGGCATGATCCAAATGCGTCCACGATTCGTTTACTGCATCCTTATGCTGTCTACCATGAAAACGTTCCAACTTGTGTCTTAGGTTACGGTCCTGAGACTGTGTTCGTTTCACCGCCGGGGTGGTAGATTCCTCGCCGGAGTAGGTCACACGATATACCCCTGACTGTACCTTGCGGCCGCCAATGGTGAAGTACATTGCCCCATCTTCCGGGCGAATAATCACATCAGTGACTGGTAAAGGGCTACCTGTAATAAACGTTTCACTGTCGCCTGTGTAACTGGAGCCTTGTGACTTGAGGTGTACTGCGTGAATCTTGCCCCAACTCCAATCGAGAATGAAAAAGGCGTTCTGATACTTCGCCGGAAACTTTGCGCCGTGACCAAACACCGTGCCGGTCGGCGAGCCGGGGCCGATGTTCACTGTTGCTGGCAATGTGTCTGGGTAAAACTCCGGTCGTTTGCCGGTTCCATTTCTCCAGCCCCACATGCTGCCACTGGTTACATGGTTGATTCGTGTGGGTCGATACCACGAGGTGTTGAAGTCATACTCCATATCCGCGTCGTAGGTGAAGAGCTCGCCGTCGGCATTCACTCCGCCGTCGTAAATGTTGCGGTAACCGGATGACACAACCTCCCACTGCTTTCCATCCATTGATACCTTGTAAATGATTCCAGCCGGAGCGAGTCGTGTTCGGTTATGTCCACGTCCATCAGGCATGCGTGGCAAAAGGTGATCTTCACCCCAGTGCAACGGCACGCGGGAGGTCTGAGTTTTCAGTGGTTCCGTATTGTTACCGGTGATCAGGTAAAGTGAATTACCTGGTCCAGGCAAAATGGCGTGGACTCCATGATCGCCGCGCGCAAACATCTCGCGCAACAGCACCACTTTATCCAGCTTGTCGTCTCCATCCGAATCCGTCACCCGATACAGCCCGCTGGGAAACTTGCGCTCGTAATCATTCACCGCAACGTACAGCGCGCCCTTGGCCCAGAGCAATCCATTGGCCGCCCGGATCTTTGCCGGTACCGGCTCGATGTCAGATGCCTTCAACTGCTCCCCCGGCGCCGGCGGTGTGAACCGGTACAGCCCTCCGAACTGGTCGCTTACAATGATCCGCCCCTTGTCGTCATTACACATCGCCACCCAAGACCCCTGTTGGGGCTTGGGTACAGAGTACAGTAACTCCACCTTGAAACCTGCAGGCGCCGAAATGTTTCGCACGGGCGTTGCTGAATCCGAGACCGATTGAGCCTCTAGCAAACCGCCAAGGCACAGTAAAAAAGCGAAGAATAAACGCATCATGATTGGCGGGAAAAATACGCCAGCCAGCATTGGAAGCCAATTGAAAAGGGTCTTACGCTGCCACGAGGCTGGCGAGAACTTTACGGGTGCCGGTGAAGGTGCGACGGCCGTGCATGGCGGTGTAGTTGTCCACGAGGGCCAGATCGCCAGCTTGCCAGGGGAGATCGAAGGTGCAGTCGTCGGCTAGAGCGCTGGCGGCAGCGACATCCTCGGGGTTCAGCGGCGAACCGTCGCCGAAGGTGATGGCCTTGGCGGGGTCGTTCCGAGTGTCTTTCCAGCCGTTAAAGGCGGCGATGAGTTGATTAAAAAAACTGGCGCGACCAGCGCCGAGATCGCGGACGGCAGGGAGCACGGGCGTGGTGGCGCGGAGGTCGCCGTTGGGCTGCCATTCCCAGGTGTAGTCCAGTTCGGTCATGCGGTCCTGGGCGGCTTCGCGGGTGTCGGCGCTGAAAGTGCTCTGCCAGCTGCGGCCCATGCCGGATGCCTTGTCGGCCTCGGCGGGCATGACGTTGGAATATTTCAGGCCTTTGGTTTTGCAGTCCTCGGCGAAGCCGGGGTGCTGTTCGGTGAGGCGTTGCCAGAGGATATCCGAGCGGGAGATGGGCGTGGCACCGCCGGTGGTGGGGGCGGTTTGGCAGAAGAAGAACAGCTTACTCGGGTAGATGGGCGTCTGCGCCATTTCGTGATGCAGAAAGATGGTGACCTCTGGCGGCGCTTCGTTGGCAGAGAAGACGCGCGGGGTGTAGTTGAGGCGATAGGCGTTGGAGAGCGAGTCGGCGTAGGAGAAATTCGGAAAGCCAAACGCGCTCACGGCGGCATCGAATTCTTCCGGCGTGGCCAAGGGCAGGCCGCGCAGAAGCACGGCCCCGTGCGCGGCGGCTTGGGCGTCGAGGTCAGTGGCATTTTTTGTGATCCACGCGCAGGCGTCCTCGAGTGAATCGGCGGTTACCTCCAGCGCGAGCGGGAAGGGGGCTCCGAGATATTCGTGTTGGCCGGGGAGATTGAGGGATCGGGAAGCGGGGTTCATCCGAGCGTCCACGGTTTGCGGTGGGTCATTTGGGTCAGGAGTTTTTGGGCTTCGGTATCGCCGGTGACCTGTTCTTTTTTGGCGTCCCATTTCAGGGCGCGGCCAAGGGTGTTGGAGACATAGCCGAGATGACCGGGGGTAATGGAGCGGTGGGCGGTCTCGGCAGGGCAAATGGTCTCCTTACGACTCTTCACGCAATCGAGAAAATTGCGCGTGTGGCCGGGAGACAGGTAGCCCTTGAAGGGGCCGGGGTTGAAATCCGGTTTGAGCAAGGCCGGCTTGGAGCAGGTGATCTTGCCGCGCGTCACGTGCACCCAGCCTTCGGTGCCGATCACCTTCATGCCCATGGTGTTGTGCGGGCCCATGCTGGTGCGGATGCCGCCAGCGTATTCACAGTGCACTTCGTAATGCGGCGGGGCGTTGTAGGTCTTGGCCTTGGTTTGGGTGAAATTCTTGGCTTCCACACGTGTGGGACCCCCGCGGTCTTCGCCGAGGGCCCAGTGGCAAATGTCGTTGTGATGACCGATCCAATCCATCAGCTGACCGCCGCCGTAGGCGAGATGCCAACGCCAGTTGCGGTGGTGACGGCTGAAGGTGTAATCAAGCAAGGGCGCGGGGCCAGTCCATAACTGGTAATCATTGCGCTCCGAATAATCGCGGGCGGTGGTGTCTCCATTGTCGTTGTGCGTCCCGCCTGGCAGGCCGACCTGCACTTCCTTGATGTCCCCGAGTAGTCCATTACGAACTATCTCCACAGCGAGCCGGAAGCGATGATCGGACCGTTGCTGCGAGCCGGTTTGGAAAATGGCTTTGCGCTTCGCGACCTCGCGATAGACGGCTTGGCCCTCGGCGAAGAAATGGGTAACCGGTTTTTCGCAGTACACATCCTTGCCATTGCGCAGTGCCTCGAGGGTCTGCACGGCGTGCCAGTGATCGGGCGTGCCGACAATGACGATGTCCAAATCCGTGCGCGCGCACAGTTCGCGGTAATCCGCGTACTGCGCGCAAGGCTTGGTCTTGTAACGGCGTCCCACCAACTCGGCGGCAGGTTTCCAGCCAAATGCACGGCCGGCGGTCTGGTCGCGGAAATGGGTCTCATACGGATCGCACACGCCAATCACCCGCGCATCTTGTTCGCCGAGGAACGAATTCATTACGCCCGTACCACGGCCGCCGGCGCCAATGAGCCCGACCGTGAGGCGGTTGCTAGGGGCGGTCTGGGCGCGCCCAAGGACGGCGGCCGGCACGATGGCGATCGTGGCGGCATTCTGGAGGAAGCGCCGGCGAGTGAGGCTTTGTTTTTTCATGCGGTTAAAGTTCCTTGATGCGAATGTTGTGCCAGTGGCACGACGGCGTCTTTCGTAGGTGCACTGATTGCACCGTGCCCGAAGGGCAGACGCAAGAAAAGATTCACCCCGCGGCCGGGATGGCGCGCGGGGTGAACGTGAATGGATTGGACCGGCAGGTTACTTCACCGTCAGCACGCCGCGCATCATCATGGCGTGGCCAGGGAAGGTGCAGACGTACGGATAGTCGCCCGGCTTGGACGGGGCGGTGAACTCGATGACCTGTTCCTTGCCGTGGTCAATGAGTTTGCTGGCCCAGATGACGTCGGAGCTCGGTGGCACGAAGCCGGTCTTGAAGCCTTCGGCGCCCATGGCGATGGCAGCGGCGGCCACGGCCTCGGTTTTACCGGGATTCACCAGCACGATGTTGTGCGGAAGGAAATCCGGGTTGGCAAAGGTGAGCTTGATCTTCTTGCCGGCCTTTACGGTGAGCTTGGTGGTATCGTACTTCATCTGCTCGACGAGGGTGCCGATACGGATGGTGGTGAGCTCCGGTGTATCCGAGAGGATGCCGGATTTCTTAGTCTCCACGGGTTTCTCCTCAGTGACCTCGTTGTTGGCCGCAGCGGAGGTTTCCCAGAACTGTTTCACGGTGGCGGCGGCCACACGGGCGTCGGCCACCGGCGATTCCAGCAGGGCCTTGAGCAGCTCTTCGTTTTTCGCATTGTGCTGCTGATGCATCCAGAGGGCTTCCATCAGGTGATGGGCGTCCTCGGCTTTCTTGGCGTCGAACTGCTTGGTCCATTTGCCGAGGGCGGCGACTACGTCCTTGGTGTCGCGTTCGCTGAGCTCGATGCGGGCGCGGTAGCGCGTGAGGTTGGTGCGTTCCTTGAGCAGGTCCAGCAGCTTGGCGATCGGTTCGCCGTCTACCTTCACGGGCGGCATGAGCTCGCGGCCTTCGTGGGTGATGCGGTACACGCGACCGAACTCATGGTCGCGGCTGGGGTCGCGCACGTTGTGCTGCATGTGTCCGATGATGATGTTTTGCCAGTCGGATACGTACATGGCGCCGTCGCTGCCAATCTCGAAATCGGTCGGGCGGAAGTTACGGTCCTTCGGTGAGAGCAACAGGTCTTCCTGATCCACACCCCAAATATCGCCGAGGGAACCGCCGGGTTTCTTGTTGGCGTCGTTGGGATCAGATTTTTTAACGGTTTCATACTCATCGCCAAAGCCGTCGCCATCGCTGTCCTTACCCTGCGTGGAGTGGACCATCTTGTACTGCTTGATACCAAGGAAGCCGATCGAGTTGAGGATGAGGAAATTGCCCTGATACTTGTCGGGGAAGTGTGGGCTGGAGATCACGCCGTTGGCGGGAACGGGACGCACGGTCTTGTTCAGCACGGCCTGCATACGGAATCCGCCGCGGCCGTCCGGGCGCACCTGATAAGCGCGACCGCCAGTGCCGTCGGTGGCGAAGTGGTAGCCCCAGTAGTTGAAGCTGACGCCGTGCGGGTTGGGCGAGTTGTTGGCGTGAAAGCTGTACTCGAAGGTACGCGGGTTAAACCGGTACATGGCGCTGTTGCCGTGTTGTTGATTCTTGGTCCAAGGCGTTTCCACATTGCTGACGTGGAACACACCGCGTTGGTAGTAGAAGTTGCCGTCCGGGCCGTATACGAAAGCGTTGGCACTGTGGTGGGTGTCGGCGCTGTCCAAGCCATGGAAGAGGCGGATGCGCACGTCGGCCACGTCG
>JAYOSV010000008.1:0-97015 GCA_038139415.1 Verrucomicrobiales bacterium
TCTGTAGGCAGTAAAGTTCCCTCTATGAAGTATTCCCGAGCCTTATCCCTTGGATAAGGTCCAATCGGTTCGCCTTTGCGGGTAACATGAATTTTGTCGGGATCATCCGCCTCTTCACCTTCCTTCGGCTCTTCTTTCTTTTCCTCAGCTGGCTTACCTCCGGCCACCTGCCTTTTAGGAGGCCCTGCGGGATTGGACGGTGGAGGGGGAGTTGGGGAAGCCTGTGCCGCCTCAGCTCCTAGTAATTCCTGCAAAGTCTTCCAGCCTTCTGCTCCGGGATGCCAAGCTAAATCAGTCGGAAGCAACTGCCCTGCCGCCAACATCTCTCGTGCAGTCGCCTCAGGATAGGGACCGTATTGCTGGCCAGCTCGGTTAATATGAATCTGGAGATCGCTCATTTCAGTGATCTTCGGATAACCCTAGAACTAAAACGGGGTGTTAGCGATTTAAAAAAAGATCCCGACCGGCAACCAGCGACGCCATTTTAGCATCGGCTACAGTGCGGGGGAGCATCCAAAATCCGCAGTCCGGGTGAACCCATTTTATTCGCTCGATACCAAGCAGTTTTACAGCGTGCTCGATGCGGCTGGCCACCAGGTCAGGGGTTTCGACAACGTTGTCCTTGATATCGATCACCCCAAGGCCAAGAGCGATGTCTTCACGAAGTTCCTTAAAGGCCTCCAGTTCGTCATACCCGCGCCGAGCAAACTCGAGCACGAGATGATCCACATTGAGAGCGTTCAAGAAGTTCATGATATTTTTCCAAAAACCTTTTTGGATGGATTGTCCCCCATAATTACCGAAACAGAGATGGAGCCCTTTCTCTCCTTGAATACCCTTTAGCACCTCGTTGATAGGTTCGTGTGCCCAACCTTCATCCTCAGGATGACCTGTAAGGTGGGCTTCATCGATTTGCACAACCGGCGCATCAATCGTTTCAACCTGTCGACGCAGCACTTGGGCGAGATCCATAGTTAGTGCGTGAAGGTCATTGTATTTTCGATCGAGCAACGTCTTGGCCAGCATGTAAGGAGAGGTGACGGTGAATTTCATGGGTGCGGCACCTAGATTTTTAACGCTATCCCAATCAGCGGGCAAATTGAGCAAACCTTCCCCGATTGTATCACGCACTACACCTGCGGGCTGGGTGCGAAAGGTGGTCCGTTCCTGAGCGCGGAATGCGGCGAGTTCCTCACGGCTTAGCGTGGTATCAATCCCGGTCATCGGTGCGATAAAATAATCGATCATCCCGTTGGTTTCAGGATGGCTTACATTAAAACGACTCAACTCGCCGTCAGCGACGACATCAATACCGGCCAATTCCTGGGTCTTGAGAACGGTGAGAATAGCATCGCGCAAGTTGGGGCCCGAAGGCTGGGCAGCCAACCAACTCGGGACCGGATAACTTCCAACGACCGTGGTGCGGATAGCGGGAGATGACATGGCCCGCACTCTGGAAGGGTATTCCCCTTTTTTCAATGCCGGAAATGCCGATGGCCAGTAAAGACCATGGCAATATCACGCTCATTCGCGGCAGCAATGACTTCCTCATCGCGAACAGAACCGCCGGGCTGGATCGCGGCAGTGGCACCAGCTTCGCCTGCAGCAATTAGGCCGTCGGCAAAAGGGAAGAACGCGTCACTGCAGACTACGCTACCGTCGAGTGACAACCCCGCCTCACCGGCTTTCCATACGGCGATGCGGCTGGAGTCGACTCGGCTCATTTGGCCCGCGCCAATACCCAGCGTGGCACCGGGACCGCAGTAGACGATGGCGTTACTCTTCACGTGTTTCACCACGCGCCAACCGAAGAGCATGGCGTTGAGTTCGTCCTCGGTCGGTTGCCGTTCGGTCACCACCTTCAGGTCATCGACCGCGGTCACCTGGATGTCGCGTTCCTGGACGAGGAACGATTCCGCGCCGGTGTTGCGCACGTCCCACGCCACGGCAGTGAACGGATTCTTCAACATCCGCAGCAGACGCAGGTTTTTCTTCTTCTGCAAAATAGCCTTGGCCTCGTCGGAAAAGTCCGGAGCGATGATCACTTCACTGAAGATCTCCGCAATCGCCTCGGCGCACGAGCCGTCGAGCGGTTGATTGACAGCGATGATACCACCGAAGGGCGCCTGATTATCCGTAGCAAACGCCTTGTCCCACGCCTCGCGCAGGTTAGCGCCCTGGCCCATGCCGCAGGGGTTGGTATGCTTGAGGATCGCCAGCGTGGGCGCGTCCTCCAGAAATTCGCAGATCAAATTTGCCGCCGCCGTGGCATCGAGAATGTTATTGTACGACAGCGCCTTGCCGTGCAGTTGTTCAAAGTACTCGTCAAATTTACCGTACAACCCGGCGCGTTGATGTGGGTTCTCACCGTAGCGCAGCGTTTGAGCTAGGGACGATTGCACGAGCAGTTCCTGCGGCATCTCGTCGACTTCCTCCGCTTCTTCCGCGTCGAAGGCCTGCATCAGGTGCTCAGCAATGGCGCCATCATAATCGGCCGTGCGCGCGTACACCTTGGCGGCCAACGCACGCCGCAAGTCGAGCGTCGTGTTACCATCGGCTTCGATCTGCTCGGCCACCGCCGCGTAATCAGCCGGGTCCGTAATCACCGTTACGCTCTCGTGATTCTTCGCCGCACTGCGCAGCATCGACGGCCCGCCGATGTCGATATTCTCAATCGCATCCTCCAACGTGACATCCGGCTTGGCGACCGTTTCCTCGAATGGATATAGGTTCACCACCACCAGATCGATCGGCTGAATGCCATGCTCGGCGCAGGCCGCCTCATGCTCAGCGTTACCGCGCAAATGCAACAAGCCGCCGTGCACCTTCGGATGCAGCGTCTTCACGCGGCCATCCATCATCTCTGGGAAACCCGTGTAATCGCTCACATCCTTCACCTCCAATCCCGCCTCGCGCATCACACGGGCCGTGCCGCCGGTGCTGAGGATTTCCACCCCAGCCGCCGCCAGAGTTTGAGCAAAGGGCACAAGCCCGTCCTTGTCCGAAACCGAAATGAGTGCGCGCTGAATCTTAGCCATGAGACGCGAGAGATTTGGCCGGTGACACCAAGCAGGTCAACCGCAATCCACTGGCAGGTTATACCCCGGGATGTTTACGCGAGCGTTGAACAAAACTCGTCCGAGTCCAAACCAAACTCTCACTTTCTGGTATGTACCCATGCGTGCCCGGCGGATACCCATCTTTTTTTTGGCCGAGGATCAGCAGTTATTTCGACGCACCCGAAAGCGACAAAGTCAGCCCAAGAAAAAATAGGGGAAACTTCATTTCAGCTCGCGAATCTTTAGATTGCGAAATTCACAACGATCCTTGTGATCGGTCAGCAGAATGTGACCAGTGACCTTCTTTCCAAACCCCTCGAACTTTTTGAACTTACTCTTGGCCACACCGGCCAACACGCGCTCGCTGCCGAGCGTATAGCTCAAGATTTTTTCACCATTCAACCAATGCTCCACCTTTTGGCCCTGCACCTTGATGCGGGATTGATTCCATTTGTTGATGCGTACCGGCTCAGCCAGTTTCACATCGCGCGGTAGCACGGCATAAAACACACCAGTCAGGCTCAACGGACTCTTCTGCCAGAAACTGTCGTCGATCATCTGGTACTCATGCCCGATCGCGCCGCGCTTCTCGAGCACCATGTACTTCACGCCGTTGTTGCCCTTGACGCCCACCTTCCAGTCCCAGGTGAATTCATAATCCGTCCAGGTCCGGCGCGTGAGAATGTTCCCGGCCGCCTTGCCCTCCTCCTTGATCAGCACACCCTCCTTGATCACCCAACCCGTGCCGGTCACTTCCTTCTGACCGATATTGCGCCAATGCGTGTTGATGTTTTTGCCATCAAACAGCAACTGCCAACCGGCCGCTTTCTCGGCCTTGGACAGGGTGTTGTGTTCGCCGGCCCACAGACCGGCAGCGAGCAGGCACGTGGCCACAAAAAAATGCCGCACAGGGTTCATGCGGCATTTGTAAATCGGCACCCCACGGCGCGCAATGGCTATTTGCTTATTTCCCACGCACGCGGATGTTGCGGTACCACACTTCCTCGCCGTGATGCTGAATGGCGATGCGGCCCTTGGCTTCCTGCATGAACCCGTTCCAGCTGCGAAACTTGCTCTTCTTGATCATGGCATTGATCTCGTCGCTGCCCCACTTGTAGGCCAGCAGCTTTTCGCCGTTCATCCAGTGCTCCACGTTGTTGTCCTTGCAGACAATGCGCACGTGATTCCATTCGCCGGCCTTGTTGTATTCCTTGTCCTTCATACCCTTGCCGATCATGTCGTAGAGCGAACCGGCGGTGCGGAGAGGGAAGTTGGATTTACCATCCGGATGCCGCTCATCATCAAGCACCTGCATCTCCGGGCCGGTGAAATACGCCGGGCGATTGGTTTCCTTTACGCGATACATGATGCCGCTGTTACCGCGCGGCGACACCTTCCATTCACATTCAAATTCAAAATCCGTGTACACGCCCTCGGTCACAAGATCCCGCGGCTGGCCTCCTTGTCCCCGCGTAAGCGTCTTGAGCGTACCGTTCTCCACCTTCCACGCCTTTTCGGGAAAAGCTTTTTGGCCGTAGCCGCGCAGGTCCGTCACCTTTTTGCCGTCGAAGAGCACCGTCCATTTTTGCTCGGCCTGAACCGAGAAGGTCAACACGCCCAGCAGGGCGCCCGTGAGAAGTGTATTAATCAGTTTCATTGTAAAAGTTTCGATCAGGTCCGCCCTTATTGCATGACGGGAATCTTCATGTCCTTGCCCTGGCGCAGATATTGGCGGATGGCTTCGATCTGTTTCTTGGCGTCGCCTTCCAGCACATCCACCAGCACACTGCGGGCATCGTCATCAAAATAATCGGGCATGCGCGTCTGCGGATCCACCCGAAGAGGATCAAGCATCCAGCGCAGGAAATATTCGGAGTGCAATCGTTCGTCCACGCGGGAGAAGTTGACACCCTGCGCTTCAAACACCTGCAACGGGTCGCGATTCTTCACCCCGTGACAGGCGACACAGGAAAATCCACCATCCACACCCACCAACGCGCGGCCGGTCTCGGCCAGTTGCGCGTTCACCGGACCTTTCTCCACCGGCGTCACCGGGGCGTGTCCGTGGCCCATGGCCAACCCGGCGGCCAAATCCTTGGCCCGTGCCGGAAACGCCGGCATGCGATGATTAAGCCACGGGCGAGCGCGTTGTTTGAGCGAACCGTCCAGCTGACCAGTCATCCATTCGGGCTTCAGTTTCAGACCCACATGGGTGAGATCAGAAAACCCTTCCAGTTTGCCGTGACATTCGTTGCAGTTCAGCACACGCATTTGGCGTTGGGCAAATTCCTTAGGATCATGCCGGTGTAGCGACTGCCGGTCCGTGGTGGCAAACGCGCGCAAGGCCGCGCGGTCGGCGGCGGAAAACCCAAAGTGCGGCGACTTGCCGTCGGCCTTTTCAGACAGACAGCCATCAGCCCATTGATCGGTCATCAGGGCATTGAGGTCGGGTGCCGTGAATTCATTTTCACCGGGGTGATCGTGGCAATTGATGCAGCCCATTGTGGTGACCAGTTTCTTGCCGCGCGTCACGGCGACCCCGGCCGGTTCCACCTTGGGTTCCAGATGCGGCTTGGCTGTGTCGCGTAACCATGAGGCGATGTTCCAAGCTTCGCCAGTGCCGTACTTGAACTTGGGCATGCGGGTCCAGTCATAGTGCGCATTGGGCGCGCGCAGGAAGGCGGCCAGTTCACCCATCTTAAATTTCTCGTTCACATGCGCCAGTGAGAGTTTGCCTTCCTCCGCCAAATCGCCCGGCAAAGTATGACAACCGGCGCAGTTGAGCTCGCGTACAAGTTCGCCGCCGGCTTCGAGATCGGGCTCGGGATATTTAGCATCCGGCTTGGGCGGATTATAGCGCAGCGTCGACAGGTAGGCGGCAATGTCGGCCGCGTCATCCTTGGCGGTGTCGCCATGCAGGATCTGCGGCATACGAGCCCCGGGGCGTTGCGCTTTGGGGTCGAGGATCCATTTGGTCAACCAACTACGATGCGTGCGGCTGCCCATGGCGTTGAAGTCCGGGCCGCTCATGGCGAATTCCGGCAGGCCGGCGCCTTCGCTGGTGTGGCACCGAATGCAGCGATGTTCCAGAAACACTTCGCGGCCGCGCTCGACCAACCCAGCCTGAGTGAGCGGCGCAGCGGACAGATGCGTGAGTTGCCCGCCCCGGATTGGTTCGTGCGGCACGGGTTTATCCGGGCGTTCACTCCAGAACAGGCGGAACTGCGCATCACCCTTCACGGGGCTGGTGTAGGTGACCTTGATTGGGTTGCCGCCTTTGTTGAGGCGCACGGACTGGGTCTTGGCCTCGGCCACCCCGCCAATGCCTTTGAGATCAAGCAAAACGGCGTTGTTGACCTCCAACTTCACGCCGCCTTTGCCGGTGGCATGGAAGGAATAATCCCCGCGCAGATCGATATTAACGAAGCCCTCGTAGGTGGCGGTAAACCGGCCACCGGGCACGTGGGGCGAAGGTGGTTGGCCTTCGGGCACGTACAACCACAGATTGGGCGTCACCGTCACGGCGCGGGCGTCGCCCACCTGCCAAGTCAAAGCCAAGCCGGGTTGGGGCTCTGCGTCCTGCGCCCAACCCGGGAGGGTTAGCAGCGCGAGGCCAATGGCGATCAGTCGGTGCATGGTACTGTGGAGCGCCGTCTTGTAATGGTTTCCGGGGCCGGAATCAAGGCGAGGCTTATTTCACCACGTGAATGGTGTGCATCACTTCGTTGCGGATATTGGTGCCATCAGCGGCGTCGATGTTGAACTTGATCAACTGCTGATCGCACGGACGGAGATCTTCCACAATGAGCGACACAGTGCGTCCGTCTTCCGACAGCTTGGCACCGGTGACATTCACGCCCTCATTGCCGCGCTCCTCAGGCTGGCTCACCTTGAAAGTCGGCGAGCCGTAGGCGCTGCTGCGTTTGTAGTTCCAGCGGCTGATGGCGTAGTTCTCCGGGTCCGCAGCAATCTTCGGGTCCAGTTTCTGGGTGAAGGTCAAATGCACGCCGGACTTGTCGACCTTCAGGCCGTTCACAGTGTACACCTTCTCGCCGGTGTAGCGCACACGATCCAGCCCGGCGGCGCGGCCGGCATTGCTCTGCCAGCCCTTCAGACCGGCCACATAGAGATGGCCGTCATGCGGGTTAAACCGCGGCCGCATCGCGGAGCTGGTGAACCGTAGTGGGAATTTCACCACGCCGCCCTGCATCTGGCCCGCGACCTCCTCCTTGAGCACGAGATACAGCGAGGACCGGCCGTAGCTGGTGTGCAGCAGCTCGCCATGGAACGGCCCCCAGCGCTTGCTAGTAACCCATTCCTGACCGCCACCGGAATTATCCCAGCCCTTGTCCAGCCAGCACAACGGCTTGTGATGCGCGGGTAACGGCTTCTTGTGGGCGAGATCTTCCACGCCGTAAAAGCCGCCCGGCTTCACCCAGTTGATCGGGCAACGCGGCACCCAAGTGCCTTCATTGTCGCCGCTGGTAAGCTGACCGTCGGGACCCACGCCCATACCGTTAGGCGCGCGGAAACCGGTAGCCACCACGGTGAGCTTCTCGCCGTACTTGTCGATCTTCAACAAAGCCCCGGCGTGCGCCGACACATGGCCGTTGCCGCCGCCGCCGCCGAAGCCGCGGCCGCCGCCGCGTACCGGGCCGGCCTTGATGGTATAGAAGTTGCCTGCCTTGTCCGTGTGCAAATCGAACACGAATTCATGGAACCCCTGCGAGCTGGTGATGTCGTTATTAAAACTCTCGTAATGATCGGCGGCTCCGTCGTTGTTAAGGTCGTGATACCGCGTCATCTCATCACGGCCGGAGGTGTAGATCACGTCGTTCACAATCTTGAGGCCAAGCGTTTCAAAACCACCACTGGCAAAGCGCGTCCATTTCAGGTCCTTAAAGTTTTCATTCTTCAACCCTTCCACAATCCACACGTCGCCATCCCAGGTGGACAACGCAGCGCGGTTTCCGTCACTGAAGAAATCCAAGCCACCAAAACGCACGCGGCGGTTCCACGGATTGCGTTCAGGTGCCGTGATCACATCCGTGGCGTAGGCACCATCGGGGGTCTTGCTGGAATTCATCACGCCCTGCGTCACCACCGGCTCCGGCCAGCGGTTCTTGCCCACCTTGCGAAACTCCGCCTTCACCGGAGCCTTCACCAGCGCGGCAAATTTACCATGATCCGCTTTGGAGCCACTCCAGATGCGAATCTGAAACGCACCGGCCGCCGTGCCCTTGGCCAGTTTGGCGACGATGCGCTTATTTTCCTGCACCTCCAGCGCGGCACCCTTGGGCGCATTCACCAGAGCCACCTGCGTCACCGTATCGCCGGACACCAGAATGGCCACGCCATCCTCCACTCCGCCCTGGGCATTCTCCACCTCACACACCAGCGTGGCCACTGCTGCGTTCAGCGCGCCGTGTTGCAGGCTGCGCACAAAGGCGGTTTGACCGTCCTGCTCCACACTGCCCGGTTGCTCGAGAAATTGCACATCGCCCACGGTGTAACTGAGCACCACCGTGTCATCGGCCACATAACAGCCGCGCCATTTGGCCTGTGCCCGGGGCAACGGCCCAAAGGGTTCCTTGCGCGGATCAGCAAAGCTGCCTTGGGCATCGGCCCAACCGGCCTGCGCGCCGCTGCCAAATTTTTGATCTCCGGCAATGCGCGGGCTGGCGCCGTGGTTACCGCGGAAGCTCACACCGTCTTCCGTCAGATAATTCCCCGTCCACCCGGCCGTCCAGCGCAACAGATCGGTATCAAAACACATGAACGCCTCGCGCCCGGCGATGATCGCCATGCCCTTGTTGGCCACGGTGTCCTTGGGGAAATTCTGTCGGACCGCCGCCTTGGTGTAGGGAAAATCCGCCTGCAACGTCCGCGGCAACTTGGCCTGCCACTCCGGCTTCTCCTGCGCGAGCAATCCCGTAATCGAAATTACGGCCAACAAAACTACATTCCGAATCGTCATCATTTCCATAAAAGAAGACGAGCCTAACGGCCGAAAATTCAACGTCCAGCAAAAGCCGCCTCCGTCCTTGACGGAGACGAGGCTTGCTTCTAGGTTGGCCCGCTCCCCGCGCAGCGGAATATTTAAATTATCGTGAACCTGAACGTTGAATTAGTTGATCTCGGGCCCTGCAAGAAGCAGTTGCGCTTTGAACTACCGGTTGAGGATGTGGATGTGGCTTTTGGTGAGGTGACCAAGCAGTTCCAAAAACAAGCCAACCTGGCCGGCTTCCGCAAAGGCAAAGCGCCGCTGGATAAGGTCCAAGCTCGCTTTTCCCAGCAGATCGAGGATGAGGTGCAGAAAAAACTGCTCAACGATTCCTATCGCAAAGGCGTGGAGGACAACAGCCTCAAGCCCGTGCTGGATCCGGAAGTGGATGAGGTAAATTTCAAAAAGGGTGAGGCATTTTCTTTTCTCGCCAATATCGAGACCGCGCCGGAGTTTGAGTTGCCCGAATATAAGGGCATCCCCGCCGAGCGCCCCAAGGTGGAGGTAGGCGATGCGGATGTGGAGGCCGCCATTAATCACCTGCGCGAAGGCCGAGCAGAATACAAGACGCAGGATCGCGAGGCGCAGGATGGCGATTATATTAACGTCAGTTTCGTCGGCACCATTGACGGCAAACCGGTCACAGAGATATCCCCGACTGCGCGCGGGTTGTCTGAGCAGAAAGGCATGCCGCTGCACGTAAACGCCGATGGCGAACAGGATCATTTTATCCCGAACTTCACCAACCAACTGGTCGGCGCCAAGCAGGGTGAGAGCCGCACCATCGAGGTGACCTTCCCGGACGAATATCCCGCCCAACCCAAGCTGCAGGGACTTAAGGCCTCCTACGAAGTCACTGTGGATGAGGTAAAAGAAAAGGTGTTACCCGAATTAAACGACGAATTCGCCAAGAGCTGGGATGCGGAAAGTTTGGAAAAACTTCAAACCGGTGTACGCGAAGATTTGGAAGCCAATAAAAAGGGCGATGCAAACCGCGGGGTGCGTGCCCAGGTACGCGTAGCCTACGCCGCCAAGCTGGACTTTGATGTACCGCCCTCCTTCCAGCAACAGGAGCTGCAGAACGCTGTGCAATCCATCGTTCGCGACCGCCGCGCCAAGGGCGAAAGCGAGGAGGATGTTGAGAAGAACAAAGACCAAATCACCGCCGAAGCCAATGCCGCGGCCATCGATAGCCTCCGCTGGTTCTTCGCCCACAAGAAGATCGTGGAGCAGGAGAAACTCGAGGTTTCCCGAGAAGAAGTCCTGCGCGTGGTCGCCATGCAGGCTCAGCAAATGGGCAAGGATCCACAGGCCCACATCAAGGAGTTGGCGGAGAACAATCAGATCGGCTACATCCAAAATCGACTGTTGGAAGAAAAGGTCATCGATTTCATGGCCGAACATGCGGATATCACAGAAATCGATCCGCCGGCCGACGAGCGTGATCAATGATCACGACCAAAGCCACGGTTGACCACAAAAGGTTGACGCCTGAATCCCCCGCGATAGGCTGAACCCATCATGAAGCCCCACTGGTTAATCACGTTATCCCTCACCCTGTTGCTGGCCATGGCCTGTTCCAAGGATGAAGAGGCCACCGAAGAAGGCCCCGACACCAGCGAGCCAGCCGCGCCGCCCGCTGAAAACACCGAGCCCCCCACGCCGTCCGAGCCGGAGAATACGGAAACCAACTCCGAACCTTCCAACGCCAGCACCAACGCCACTTCCTTCCCCATCCCCAATCCCGACGCCAATTTGCCGGCCGGCAAACAAAGGGATTGGTCCTATGGCACCGGGCAACCGGCCGATCTGGATCGGGCCTACATAGGCCAACCCGCGAGTGTAATCACCAACGCCTTTGGTATGCCAAACAGTTTCACCAACGTCAATGGACTGATCGTTTGGAATTACGATCAAATGAAAATTAGCTGGCAGGGAACCAACTACAATAAGGCCCGCGTGATCCTTGCTCCGGATCCTCAGGTGAGCGCCCGCGTGCGGACTGTGACGGTGGACCCCAGCAGCGCGGTGCTCAGCGGCGATTCCGGTGACCCGGATGCCCCATCGCCTGCGCCTTAAAGAAATAAGAATTTAGCTGATTCGACTCGCAAGCGCTGCGTGGGTATCCCGCAGCGCTTTTTCTGTGGCCACCCAGTCCAGACAGCCGTCGGTGATGCTCACGCCGTATTCCAGTTCCTCAAGATTCGCCGGCATCTTCTGGTTGCCGGCCTTGAGGTTGCTTTCCATCATCACCGAGTGAATGTGGCGATTGCCATCGGTGACCTGTTGCATTACATCCTCCAACACGGCCGGTTGCCGCTCGGGATCCTTGCTGCTGTTGCCGTGACTGCAATCGATCATCAGCGAGGGAATGACCCCAGCCTTTTCCACCTTGGCCACGGCATCGGCCACGTGTTCACTGGCGTAGTTGGGGCCGTTAGAACCGCCGCGCAAGATGATCTGGCAATCCGGATTGCCGCTGGTGGTCACCGCTGAAGCCCGGCCTTCGGGCGTGATGCCTAGGAAAGTCTGCTGCTGGGTGGCGGCCACGATGGCGTTGACCGCCACATCGCAATCGCCAGCCGTGGAGTTCTTGAATCCCACGGGCATGGACAGGCCGCTGGCCATTTGTCGGTGTGTTTGGCTCTCAACAGTGCGCGCGCCAATGGCGGCCCAGCACAGGCTGTCGGCAATGTATTGCGGGGTGATGGGGTCCAGCAACTCGGTGGCGGTGGGCATGCCGAGATCGAGCATTTCCCCCAGAAATTCACGGGCAATCCGCAGGCCAGACGGAATCTCGTAGGTGCCGTTCAGGTGCGGGTCCATGATCAACCCTTTCCAGCCGGTGGTGGTGCGGGGTTTCTCGAAATACACGCGCATAAGAATGAGCAGTCGATCGCTCAATTCATCGGCCACGGCCTTAAGTTTCTCGGCATAATCGCGGCCGGCTCTCAGGTCATGGATGGAACAGGGCCCCACCACGAAGATCAGGCGCGGATCTTCGCCATGAATGATTCGGTGAATCTCTTGGCGAGTCTGCGCCACGAACTCGATCTGTTTCTCTGTACGCGGAAGCTCAGCCGCTAGCTCAGCCGGACTGGGTAGCGGTTCAGAGGAAACAATGCGGGTGTCAGTAACTCGTTGCACGGGGGCGGGAGTAAAATCATTCGGCCGACTCTTGTAAAGCCTGCAACACGTCCGGATCGCGCACATCGACCCAGCGCCCTTCAATGGCCAGCCCAGTCATGGGGTGTTCTTCCCCCAGCATGGCCGTCAACGCATCGGTCAGCTCGTACTCGCCTCGGGGCGATTTCTCCAACTGCGCCGTGTATTGAAAGAGCGCCGGAGTGAAGCAGTAGATGCCCGCGTTGTACCAAGCCGGCTCCCCGGTCTTCAGCCAGCCGGCCGCACGTAGTTCATCCAGCTGTGCGGCCGAAGGTTTTTCCACGAGATGCTGAAGAAAGAATTCGCCATCAAAGAAGAACAGCCCGCCCTTGGTCACATCCTCGCTGCCCGTCACCGTCACTAGCCCCGATAAATTACCACCCTCCCAGCGCGCCAGCATCTGCCGATAGGTCTCCGGTTTCACAAGAATATCGCCATAGGTCAGCAGAAACGGCGCATCGCCCACAAACGCTTTGGCCAGTTCCGGCGCCTTGCCCGTGCCATCCTGCACCTCCTGCCGTACATAATGGATCTGCACCCCGAAGGCCGAGCCATCGCCAAAATGAGATTCAATCACCTCCGCCTTCCAACCGGTGATCAGGCAGAATTCCTGGATGCCCGACTCCCGCAGGCCAGTCAGGATATGCTCAAGAATCGGACGGCCTTCAACCGGCAACATCGGCTTAGGCGTCTCCTCCGTGAGATCCCCCATCCGCGTCCCTTTGCCGGCAGCGAGGATAACAGCCTTCATGGGGTACTTACTTCGCTTTGCCTTGATTGGCCACCGCGTCCATGGCGGCTTTCACGGCTTCCTCGTCACCGAGATAGTAGTTCTTGATCGGCTTCAGATCGGCATCCAGTTCGTATACCAACGGCATGCCGGTAGGAATGTTCAGCTTCAACACATCCTCTTCGGACAAATCATCGAGATACTTCACCAACGCACGCAGGCTGTTGCCGTGGGCGGCGATGATCACACGTTTGCCGGCCTTGATATCCGGGGCAATGGTCTCGTGCCAGTAGGGCAAGAACCGATCCACCGTATCTTTCAGGCATTCGGTCAAAGGAATGTCCGCCTCGGGCACATCGGCATACCGGATGTCTTTGCCAGCATAGCCTTCATCATCTTTTCCCATGGGAGGCGGCGGCACATCGTAAGAACGCCGCCAGATGAGGACCTGATCTTCGCCGTGTTTCTCGGCGGTCTCAGCCTTGTTCAATCCCTGTAACGCGCCATAGTGGCGTTCGTTCAGGCGCCAGTCGCGGCGCACCGGTAGCCACACCTGATCAAGTTCTTCCAAGGCCAGCCACAAGGTGCGGATCGCGCGCTTGAGCAAGGAGGAATAGGCCTTGTCGAACACAAACCCATTTTCCTTGAGCACCTGACCGGCGGCGCGGGCCTCAGCCTGGCCTTGCTCGGTGAGATCCACATCATGCCAACCGGTGAACCGGTTTTCCAAATTCCACTGGGATTGTCCGTGACGAAGTAAAACGACCTTGTACATGGGAGCCGGACTCTAGCGAGCTGGCCTTGGCCTGTCAGCAAAAACGTGCACAATGCGCCGCGTGCACGTCGTGGAACAGGAATTCACCGCTCTCACCCAGGCCGCCGGTTGGCTGGATCAATCCGACCGCTCACGTCTATGCCTGCTCGGCGCCGATCGCGCGCGGTTTCTGCATGGGCAGGTAACTAACGACATCAACGGCCTCGGGGAATTCACCGGCTGCTACGCCGCCCTCGTCAACGCCAAGGGCAAAATGGAGAGCGACCTGTTTGCCTATCGGCTGGCCGATGAGATCCTACTCGATTTCGAGCCTGACCTCACGGCGACCGTCCAGGCACGGCTGGAACGGTATGTCATCGCGGAGGATGTGGAGATCGCCGATGTCGCTCCGCACTTCGGCTTGCTCACCATGCAGGGCCCGCAGGCGGAAGCTATACTAACGGAGTTGGATTTACCAGCGCCCACCGAACCACTGACCGTTGCCCAAACGGAGGACGAAATTTACATCGTCCACCAACCCCGACTGGGCACGGTCGGTTTTGATTTGTTCATCCCCATCGATGCCATGGACACTTGGCGCGAACGTCTGGCCACCGCCGCGCCGCAATGCCAGATGCCGGCATTTGAAAAGGCCCGCGTGCTGGCCACCATCCCGCGGTTCGGCGTGGATTATACTACGGACCATCTCCCACCTGAAGGCGGCTTGGAGACGCGCGCCATCAGCTACGCCAAAGGTTGCTACATCGGCCAGGAAATCATCGCTCGCATTCGCACCTACGGCAAAGTAAACAAGGTCCTCCGCGGCCTGACATTGGAGGGAGCCGCAGCCGCCGGCGATCCGGTACTGCACGAGGGGACACCTGTTGGCACATTGTCCAGTGTTTGCCTCGAACCCAGTGCCGCTCTGGCAATCATCAAACGCGCCGCCTGCGAGCCGGGCACGGCGCTGAGTGTGAACACAAAAAACGGCAGCGTACCGGCCCAAGTCGCCACGCAGCCGTTTGAGAAGTTTAAGTAGGTTCGGATTAGAAATCCACTAGTTCCACGTCGAAAATCAGCGTGGCAAACGGAGGGATAACACCGCCGCCGGCCCCGCGTTCGCCGTAGCCCAGGTTGTGCGGAATTATCAAAATTCGGCGCTCGCCTTTTTTCATTTGCGACAGAGCTTCGTCCCAGCCGGGAATCACAAAGCCTTTACCCACCGGAAAACGAATGGGCTCATTGCGATCGCGGGAGCTGTCGAATTTCTTGCCGTCCGTCAGTGTACCGGTGTAGTGGGCGGCAATACGCGTACCTTCCGCCGGGGCGTCGCCTTTGCCTTCGGCCAACACGATGTAACGCAGACCGCTCTTAGTGGTCACCACCTCGGATTTGTTGTCCTTCTTATATTTGGCAATCAAGGCGGCTACTTGTTCCTCCTCCTTTTTCATGCGCGCTTCGAAGGCGATTTTTTTTGCGTTTTCCTTATCTTCCATGATTTTTGCAAAATGGGCTTCATCACCCTTGAATGCCTTGGCCTTGTCGCCCACACGCAGGATGGTGAGCTTGACGAGCTTGTCGCCCTTGGCGATGGCGTTGACCACGTCCTGGTCTGATTTGCCAAGCACTTTGCCGAAGACGGTGTGTTTACCATCGAGCCACGGGGTCGCTTTGTGGGTGATGAAAAACTGACTGCCGTTGGTGCCGGGGCCAGCGTTGGCCATGGAGAGGATGCCGGGGCCCACGTGCTTGAGGGTCGGGTCGATCTCATCGGCGAAGCGGTAACCAGGGCCGCCCGTGCCGGTGCCGAGCGGGCAACCGCCCTGAATCATGAAATCGGCAATCACGCGGTGAAAATTCAATCCATCGTAGTACGGCTTACCGGCTTCGCGGCCTTGGGCCTCAAATTTCTTGGTCCCTTCGGCCAAACCCACAAAGTTAGCCACCGTCAACGGTGCTTTCTCAAACTCCAGCTTCAGGTTGATGACACCTTTGGTGGTTTCGAACCGGGCATAAAGGCCGTCGGCCAGTTTGTCCGCTGCAGAGGAACTCAATGGGAGTAACGAGATTGAAAATAAAATAATTAAAGTACGCATCGCTTTTTAAAAATCCAATAATTCCACTTCAAACACAAGTGTAGAGGAAGGGGGAATCTTAGGGGGACTCCCTCTTTCCCCGTAGGCCAAATCAGAAGGGATAATGAGGGTGCGTTTCTCACCTTTTTTCATGTCACTCAACGCTTCATCCCAGCCCTTAATAACCTGACCGGTTCCAACTACAAATTCAAAAGGCATTCCTCGCTTAACCGAGCTATCAAACTCGGTCCCATCTAGGAGTTTACCAATATAATGAGCCTTAATTTTTTTGCCCTTGCCAACTTTTCCACCAGTTCCCTCATTTGTTCTCACATATTTCAAACCGCTCTCGGTAGTGATCAATTCAGAATTTGGGTGATCTTTTTTTAGTTTCGAAATTATCTCAGCAACTTGTTTTTTATCCGATTGGACATCAACAACTTCCAACTCGAATATCAAGGTTGAGTAAGGCGGTATGTCCGGTCCCGCTCCAGCAGCCCCAAACCCCAACTCATGAGGAACAACAACTGTGCGCTGCTCGCCATTCTTCATACCTTTCAAGCCCTGCTCCAAACCTTTCAGACGCATTGGTGTCCCAACGGGCATCTTGAAGGGATCCTCGTCCTTACTGGTGTCATCGATCACTTTTCCATCAGCCAACTTAAACACGAGCTTAAGCGTAAGTGTATCGCCTTTCTCGGGTACGTCGCCCGAACCCGGCTTGGTGATGATATGGCGCAAACCGTTGGTTGCCGAAATGACTTTAGCATTATGCTTTTCCTCAAGCGTAGCCAGTAATGTTTTAACTTGCTCTGTTTCCTTTTTCATTTTTTCTGCAAACTTAGCTTGCTCAGCTTTTTCCTTTTCGGCCTGCCGTTTCTTACTTTCCACGGCGAATTTATTGAAGTGAACTTCACCTCCCTTGAAGGCCTTAGCCTTTTCTCCATTACGGATAATTTTGACGCTCTGAATCTTATCACCTTTGGCGATGGCATTCACAATGGCCTGATCCAAAGCGTCTACTACATGGCCAAAAACCGTGTGTTTTCCATCCAGATGAGGTGTCGCACGATGGGTAATAAAAAACTGGCTCCCATTGGTTCCGGGACCGGCATTGGCCATGGAGAGAATCCCCGGTCCTGAATGCTTGAGGGTGGAATCAATTTCGTCATTAAACCTGTAGCCCGGACTACCCGATCCCGTACCTGATGGGCATCCACCTTGAATCATGAAATCAGCTATCACTCGGTGGAAATTGAGGCCATCAAAGTAAGGTTTACCTTTTTGATCTTTCGGTTCACTCCCGTCGGTAGAGTAATATTTTGTTCCCTCAGCAAGTCCTACAAAATTCGCCACTGTCTGAGGTGTCTTCTCAAACTCCAGCTTTAGCCGAATAACACCTTTGGTGGTGGTCATTTCGGCATAAAGACCTTCCCCCAGGGGTTTCGCTCCTGTTTTTGAATCCGATTCTAGCAGAGTAGGCTTGCCAACTTCTGCCGATCCTGAATTGGGTTTATCAGATGTGGGTGTCTTTTCGCATCCGAAAAGCAAAGGGAAGATCAAGGTTATGAAGGCCCGATGTAAAACCTGATTGCTCATGGGGGGCACATGAAAGCGGATTGGCTGTAGGTTGCGAGACTTTTTTCATTTTTGACACATTAGGGGTAAATGCGCGACGGTGTTTTTTTATGAGTGCACCCAATAATGAAGTTGCCGTGATCAGCACCACCCAAGGCGAACTGGTGGTAGAGTTTTGGTCCGAGACAGCCCCGAAAACTGTGGAGAATTTTAAGAAACTCGCCAACGATGCGTTTTATGACGGCACCTGCTTTCACCGGATTGTGAAGGGTTTCATGATCCAAGGCGGCGACCCGCTCACCAAGGATCCTAGCGAGGAATTCCGTTGGGGCACAGGCGATCCCGGCTACAAGATCGAAGCTGAATTCAGCGATCGCCCGCACAACAAGGGCGTGCTTTCCATGGCCAGATCCAGCGATCCAGACTCTGCCGGCAGCCAGTTTTTTATCTGCCTCGCCCCCGCTAACTTTCTCGACGGCCAATACACCTGCTTCGGCGAACTGATCAAGGGCGAGGAAGTGCTCGATACCTTAGGCGCAGTGCCCTGCGGTGGCGGAGGTGAAAACAGTCGCCCGAAAGAACGTCAAGGCGTGCTCTCGATCACCATCCTTTCACGCGCTGACGCCGGGGTGGAATGACCGAACCCGAGCAAGCAGCCTTAGCTGACGCCCTGCAACAGCTCGGCGTGCCGGCTGTCAAAGCCCCCGCCATGGCCGACCAGCTCGACAAACGCGCCCATCAACTCGCCGAACAAGACGGCCGCACCCATCAGGATGCGTTGCTGCATTTATTGCAGCTCATGAAAACCGCCCACGACGAACGTCAGCAATCATGAGTGACGAGATTCGCAAATGGGAAAAGCACGCGAGCCGTGTGGTCAGCGATCATCGCATTTTTAAAATCCGCGAAGACCACACCACCAACCCGCGCACCGGCTCCGTGCATGAGATGGTCGTCCTCGAGTGCCCCGACTGGGTGAACATCATCGCCCTCACGCCTGAGCGTGAAGTGGTGTTCGTCGAACAATACCGGCAGGGCTCGGAAACCGTGGAGCTGGAAATTCCCGGCGGCATGATGGACCCCGGCGAGACCGATCCGGTCGCCACCGCCCTGCGCGAACTACGGGAGGAAACCGGTTACACCGGCGAGAACGCTCGGCTCATCGGCGCATGTTACGCCAACCCCGCCATCATGAACAACCGCGTGCACACCATTCTGGTGGAGAACTGCCAACGCACGCACGAAGTCGAGTGGGATGCCGGCGAAGATCTAATCACACGGCTCATTCCCGAGGCCGACATCCCGCGCCTCATTCGGGAAAACCAAATCCGCCACTCCATTGTCGTGGCAGCGCTGCAATATTTTGCCCTGACCAAGTAACCGATTAGGCCGGCACCGCTTCCCGTGCGTCTTCCAGAATTTGCCGCGAGGCTTCTTCATACAAAGGCTGCACGCGGTTTTTGGCGAGATACACTTCGTTGGGCGAGACCCCCAACAACGTGGCAATGCGTTTCACATCCTGCTCCTTGATGCAGTAGAGATGGAAAATTTGGTACTGTTTCGGGCTGACCTTTTTCTTCACCTCAGCCAGGGCCAGATCATTCACGTGATTGACGTACTCGCTCTCCCACAGGGCATCCCACTGGTTGACCGGGTCCTCAATCTCCGGCTCCACCTCTTCCTCGCCCGGCTCCCATTCGGCGAGGGGCGGCTGGCGATGGAGCTTACGGTAGTGGTTGGCGATTTGCTGTTTGGTGATCATGCAGACCCAGTTGCGAAACTTGCCTCGACCCGGATTGATTTCAAATCGCTGAATATATTGCGCCACCTTTAAGGTCGTGGCCTGCACCATGTCTTCGGCATCTGAATGCCCCAAACCGGACTTGCGCGCCACGCTGTAAATGAGCCGCGAGTAGGTATCAAAAAAATCGTACCAACCGGCTTCATCCGTGCGCGTGCGGCGCAGGCGCTCTAGAAGGGTACGGCGGGTGTGGGCCCAGTTCATTTTCGCCTTGGTCGTTTCCATATCTGTATGCACGCAACGGAGCAGTAGTTTCTTTCAGAAAAATTTATCGACGCTCCACCCGCTGTTCGGTCGGCTCAGTCGCTTCGTCCAAGACCTGATCAATCAGGCGCACATAATTGGTCACCGCCAACACCAGACCGGCCGCCAGAGCGGCATAAATGTACCTCCCCCAATCCGCCATCGAGGCTTCGCTTGTCACCAGCGGCTCCGGCTCGGCCCCGGGCAACAACGCCTCCAATTCACCCAGCAATCCCCACCCGGATTGATGTCGTTGATGCGAAATCGGATCTGCCGCCTTAAGGATGATGGGATTTAGTTCCTGAAAGCGCATTGCCTCGACATCATCCTCAAACACCCAGCTCGGGCATTCCGGAAAATCCGCCACCTCATTGCCGGTGACCATCTCATAAAGTATCTTACCTAGGCTATGCACATCCGCCGACGGATGACCCGGTCCTTCAGGCGCAATGTAGCCCAGTGATCCCACAAAGGTCTTGCCCCCGCGCGTGGTCACAAACCCCAGATCGGCCAGCTTCCATTTCCCGTTAATGCACAAAATATTGTCCGGTTTAATATCCCGATGCACCAAATTCACCGAGTGCAGATAACTTAGGGATTCAGCAACCTCGATGCCGATAAGCAGGGCTTCTTCCACCCCCACCCGATGGTTAGACTGCGCATCGAGATAAGCCCTCAAAGTTTTAGGTTCATAATCCATCGAGCCGCGCGCCCCGCCCGCAAGGTCATCGGCCAGATCCATTACGTAGTAGTAATACCCCTCCTCTTTTTGGATGCCCACATGATGAATCTCCAGCAGGCCCTCGTACTTGTGCGAAAACGGCGCGTAATGGCGAATGCCATAATATTCCGCCTGGTACGATTCCAGCGATTTGAAATCTTTGTACCGAATCACCTTGATCGCGCGGTGCAAACCCAGCGCGTCGCGGCCCATCCAGATCTGCCCAAACGCCCCTTCCCCGATCTTCAATATCAGCCGATAATCAGGAATGTGCGGGGTAGGTTCAGTGGAAAGAGTTGAGGAAGCCATATATCCTGCCCGATTGCCTTGATTCAATATTCCACAAAACCAAGTTCTTTCCAGTGATAGACCAAAAAATATTTAAAAAAATCCGTTCCTTGAAAGAAACACCAACCGGCCGACGTGGTTAAGAGCATGAGGCAAAACGCCATCAACGAAACCAACCAAGAAAAAGGATCCACCATGAAACACATCATCACCACTACCGTTCTCGCCGCCACACTCATCGCTGCCAGCCCCTCTATCGCCGTCGAAGCCCCCCGCGATGGAGGGTTCAACCAAAAAGCCAATGGCACCTTAAAGGATGCAGTCAACCAAATGGTCGTCAGCATTGAAAAATCCCTCGGTGTTTTCGAGGGATTGAACCGCTCCCAGCGCGAAAAAATGTCGGAGTTCGACAACATCATCACGCAGATCGAATACAGCGTCAGCGTCACGGCCGCCGATGGCACTCTGAACAAGAAGATCGCCGGTGCCATCAGCCTCGCGCATCAACAAGCCGAATGGTGCACCACCACCGCCAACGCCAAGCAAAACGACCGCTTGGCCGATCGCTACCGTCAATTGGCCAAAGTCGCTGAGGACAAAGCCGCCGCTATTCAAAAGAATGCCGAGATGGTTCTCTCAGTGAATGGCGAACTCGCGGAAATGCTCCCCAACATCCAGGAGGAAAAAGGCCTCTACTACGCCGCCGCCGTGATCGGTGATTTGGAAACCGCCAACAAATCCCTCGTGGATGTCCACCGCAACATGAAGAAAGTGGTCGGGCTCCTCAGTCAACTCAACCGGTTGGACGAACAGTTCAACGTTCCGGCCCCGGTCTTTGCCCAGCGATAGGTCTCCGGGGTTCTCCAAAATCCTCTGCGCCTCCGCGCGGGGGATTTTTCGTGTCGTTAAGCGCCTCGCGCCGCTTCCTTCTTTTCTTCCAACTCTGATTCCAGCGTCTTCTTATCGGAAGTCAACTGACGCTGCAGTTGATCCAATGCCTCGAAGTCGCCTGTGGCTTCGGCCTCGGCTATCTTGCCACCTAGAAACACTTCTCGTTCAGCTAGTTTGGATTTGTACAGGTTATCCAGCTCCGCCAGTTCAGCCTTCTTTTCCTCACTCAAGGATTGGTCGGGCGATTCCTTTTGCAGGCGTTCCATCGCAAGTTCATACGCGCTTTTCATGTTAATCCTTTTTTCTCTTCCAAGGTTGATCGGGAAATTTGGTAGGCAGCTTGATATCTTCCGGCTTCGGTTCAGCCATTTTCAGGGCATCCTCTTCAGTGACGGCTCCCGGCGCCTCCATATTGCCGCGCCATCCGGTCAGCTTGGCCTGTAATCCGTGATGCTCAGCTGTCTCCTTATCGCCAGAACGCATGTAGGCCAGTGATAAATTGGTGTGCACCCGCTGTTCATTGGGGTTCATGGCCTCGGCCTTCTTGCCTTCCTCAACAGCCCGAGCGAAATCTTCCATCCGATAATAAGCCATACCCAACGAAAGTTGCGCCTCGAAATGCGTCGGCTCCGCCGCCAGCACTGCGGCAAAGCCCGCCGCCGCACTGGCATAATCGCCGGTGGTATAGGCGAACACTGCATCGTCATATTGGGTTTGCAACTCGTCGGTCATGGCAGGGAAGCGAATGGATTGCTTTTGACAGCGCATTGTGGGGCCGATGTACTGGGCCGCGCAAGGCCCAACCATGCCCACCCCGCTCCAGCTCATTTGCACGGATTTCGACGGCACCCTGCATTCGGACTTCACCGAACCGCCGGTGCCGTATGCCCTGCAAACCAAGCTGGCCCAGCTACAAGCGCAGGGTGCCACCTGGGTCATCAACACCGGCCGCACGCTGGATGACCTGCGCCTCGGCATTGATCACGCCAAATTGACCGTGCATCCGGATTACGTCGTGGTGGTGGAACGCGAAATCTTCCGATGCGTGGATCACAGCTACGAACCATTGACCGACTGGAACGCTCGCTGCACGCGCACGCAGTCCGCGCTCTTTGCCTCGATCGCCGACCGATTACCGGAATTGTTCGACTGGGTAAACCTGCACTTCAGTGCCAATGTGTTTAAAGATGAATGGTCCCCTTTTTGCCTGATCGCCCGCAACAACCGCGATGCCGATGCCATTCAGGAATATGTGGATGCCTTTTTTGCCGGCGACTCGCAGCTGACCTTTGTGCGCAATGACATTTACGGTCGCCTGTCCCACACGGACTTCACCAAAGGCACGGCCTTGGCCGAGCTCGCCCGGCAATTGGATATTCCACGCGGAGGCATTTTTGTCGCCGGCGATCATTGGAACGACCTCTCCATGTTACAGCCTGAGCTCGCCGAATGGCTCGTGTCACCGTCCAATTCCGTCAGCGAAGTCCTCACTCACATGGAACGCATCGACGGCTTCATCGCTCCCAGCGAATGCGGCGAAGGCGTCCTCGAAGGCCTCGAATGGGCCCTCCATCAAGTCTGATTTCGACCCCTTAAAAATCAGTTTATCTAATGAATGTTCGAGGTGGGTAAAACACTTCTGATAGATTCGTTTGGCTCGGTTTTTTCTGAGTCATTCGGACTTTTCAAAAAACGCATTACTTTTGTGAATATCGTTTGACAGGTCGACTTTTGGTGTTAGCTTCGCTCATCTTCTCACTGCGAGAAGAAGCCGGGGCGCGGGACGTGATAGCTGCCGGCAATTTTGTTGATCCAACATCGATGAGCGATAGTTCCACGGCCGATGAGGCCGTCAAAGAGAACCTAAAGGTCTCCAAAATTCAGGAGGCCGTAATTCGAATTGCGGGAAATTCGCAGGATGGTATTCAGTCCATCGGCGGTTTCCTGGCGCGTTTAGCCGGGCGAAGCGAGCAGGAGGTCATGACATTCATGACCATTCCCTCCACCATTTCCGGCGGCCCGTCTATCTTCCAGGTGCGCCTCAGCTCAGGCGAGGTGTTAACATCCGGCGACGAAGCCGATGTGTTGATGGCCTTCTATCAGCACAGCTACGATAACCACATCGATTTCGTAAAGGAAGGCGGTATCGTTCTGTACGATACAGCGCATGTGGAGCCGCGCGAGGATTTGAAGGGAAAATTCCGTCACATCGGCTGCCCGATCGCCGAGCTGACTGTGGAAGCCATCGGCGGCACGGCCAAGGACAAGGGCAAAAACATTTTCGCGCTCGGTCTGGTCGCGCGCATGTTTGACCTCGATGCCGGACGCATTGAGGGATTGATTGTCGAACGCTTTAAGGGCAAGCCCGAGAGCATCACCACCACGGCGCTCTCCGCCTTTCATGCCGGCAATGCCTACCCAATGACCACGCTGGCGGAAATTTACGAATTCGAAGACCCCAAGGCGCGCGACTCTGAACAGGTGGTCTGTACCGGCAACGAAGCCTTGGGCTACGGTATCCTAGCCGCCGGCGTGCGGTTTGGAGCCGGTTACCCGATCACCCCGTGGTCGGACATCATGGAATTGCTTCGACGCGAACTGCCCAAATACGACGGTATTTTCGTCCAGTGCGAAGACGAAATCGCCGCGGTCTCCATGGCCATTGGCGCCAGTTGGGGCGGCCGTTGTGCGATCACCGGGTCCTCGGGCCCGGGCATTGCGCTCAAGGGGGAAGCGATCGGTTGGGCGGTGATGGCGGAGATTCCGCTGATTGTCGTCGACGTCCAACGCGGTGGCCCTTCCACTGGCATGCCCACCAACGTGGAACAAAGCGATTTGAACATCGCCTGCTTTGGCGGCCATGGCGACTCCCCGCGCGTGGTCCTCGCCCCTGCGAGTGTAGAGGATTGTTTTTACACCGCCATTGAGGCGGTGAACATTGCGCGCGAATACAGTACGCCGGTGATCATCCTGACCGATCAGGCCATCGCCACCCGCATCGAGGCCTTCGGCATGCCGAACCTCAAGGAGGTTTGCCAGGATATCTCACCGGACCTCACCCCGCGCGAGGATCACAAGCCTTACGACCTTACCGCGCCTGATGGCAAAACCCAGCACGCCGCGCCGGGCACTTACATCAAGAGCGGAAAATATCCCGTGGTGACCGGTCTGGAGCATAACGAGATGGGCCATCCCAGCGGTTCCCCGCAAATGCACTTGGACATGAACGCCAAGCGCCGCCGCAAACTGCAGGCTCTGGGCCGCGCACTACCCAAGCCGGAAGTGTTCGGCCCGGAAGAAGGCAACGTGCTGCTCGTTGGTTGGGGCAGTACTCAGGGCAGCTTGCGCGAAGCCACCGAACGCGCCCGCAAGGCGGGTGACAGCGTGTCCGCCCTCACGATCCGTCACATCAATCCGTTGCCTGAGGGCTTGGAAGACATTTTTGCTGGCTTCAATCACGTGTACGTGGTGGAAAATAACGACGAAGGCCTGTACGGCTACGGTCAATTGTGCGCGTTGTTGCGGGCCAAATATTGCGACCCCAAGATCGAAGGCATTAACAAGACCGACGGACTCACCTGGCGCGTGAAGGATGTGCTTGCTCGCGTGGCCGCCAAGCTGGAGGAGAAATAATTTCATGAGCGATACAGTTGAAATCGAGAGAAACCCGCTGACCAAAAAGGAGCTCGCCGCCGACAAGCCCACGTGGTGCCCCGGCTGCGGCGACTTCTCCGTGTTGGCCTTATACTTCAAGCTCATCCAAAACCGCGGCCTGCATCACGAGAAATTTGCCACCGTGGCCGGCATCGGCTGCAGTAGCCGGTTCCCGTATTTTGTGCAGGCCCACGGCGCGCACTATATCCACGGCCGCGCGCTGCCCTTTGCCACCGGCATCGCGCTCTCGCGGCAGGATTTGGATGTGTTTGTCTTCGGCGGCGACGGCGATGCCTTCTCCATCGGCGGCAATCACTTCAACCATTGCGCCCGCAAAAACGTGAACCTCACCTACGTGGTGATGGATAACAACGTGTACGGCCTGACCAAGAAACAAACCTCCCCGACCAGCCCGATCGGCTTCAAGAGCAAGACGGACATGTGGGGAGCGGTGGACAAGCCGATCAACCCGATGCAGCAGGCCATCTCGGCTGGAGCCACCTTTGTGGCGCGCAGCACGCACACCAATCCCAAGCATTTGCTTTCCATGATGGAAGCCGCCATGGACCATAAGGGTTTTGCCTTCATCGAGTGCCTGAGCGAATGCACCGAGTTTTACGATGGCGCCTTTGATTCCAGCAACCCGCGCAAGGGTGGTGAGTTTAATGAGGTACCCGAAGACCACGATCCCACGGACGAAAACGCGGCCTACGCCCTCTCCGAGGAACTCGTGCCCGGCCATTTCGGAATCTACTACCAGATCGATCGGCTCACCAAACAGGACAATGAAGCCGCAGTGAACGCGAAGTTCTTGGAGAAAACCAAGGGTATGGAAGACTGGGAAATCCTCCAGCAAAACTTCGACAAAATGAAGTAGCCATCCACCGCCAATCACAAGAGAGAGGCAAGGTTCACCTTGCCTCTTTTTTATTGGAGCCCGAAATATACGCCACCAAGAATGGCGCCGGTAAGAAGACCGGCGAGAACGTCATCCATCGTGACGCCCCAGCCCTTGTGCAACAACTGCGCGCGATCAATAGGCCCCGGCTTCCAGATATCGAACAGGCGGAACAACGCAAACCCCGCCAACGCCCAAGCCCAAGTCCATTGCCTCGCCAGCACGCCCTGCACCGTGGGCATCCCTTCACCCTGAAAGGTCATCACGGCAAACACGCCGAGAAAACACATGGGCACGGCAATGATTTCATCCAACACGACTTCACCCGGGTCTTCGCGATCGAGGATGCGTTCGGCTTCGCCACACACCCACGCGGAAAGCGGCACCAAGACCGCGCAGCCCGCCAAGTAGATCCAGAAATTTCCAGGCACCAGCAACAGCGCCGTGAGAGGGAAGCCGCCCAAGGTTCCCACTGTGCCCGGCGCCTTAGGCGCGAGGCCCAGACCGCCACCGCGGGCGAGCAGGAGAATCAGGCGATCCATGCGTTACATATCCTTCAAGTAGAGGTCGCGGTTTTGCCAGAGATAATGTGCGCCTGACACCAGCGTAAGCCCCACCGCGCCCCACGTGGCAATAAGTGTAAACCAAATGCTCCACGGCCAACCGGCAATTTCCGCCCCGAAAAACTTCACCCATCCGTCGCCCCATTCAGGGTAACTCACAATCACCAGCATCGAGACCACTGCCACAAACTGAAAATTGGTTTTCCGTTTACCGATATTTTCCGCCGGCAACACAACCTGCTTGTTGGCCGCCAACAACCGCAACCCAGTGATCGCCAGCTCACGCGCCACAATCACAATCACCATCCACGCCGGCATCAGCAATTCTGGCCCTGGCACCGCCAGCGCCTCGGGTAGATTAAAGGACCCGAGTTGCGTCTGCGGATTCACCTTCATGCCCACGAGCAAGATGAATCCCGCGCAGACCAGCACCTTGTCAGCCAAGGGATCCATCAGCGCGCCGAAATCCGTTTGCAGACCGTGCTTGCGCGCGAGGTAGCCATCCAAAATATCCGTTAGCCCACCAATGAAAAAGAGTAACGCCGCCCACGAGGTATGGTAAGGCAGAGTATCCCACAACACCACCACCACGAACACGATGGTGATCGCAAAGCGCGAGGTCGTCAGTTTGTTCGGTAGATTCATCGGGAATTAAACCGGCTCGGCTATTAAATCATAATCGGTGCACCCAACCACCCGTACCCAGGAAAAATCTCCCACCGGCAACTCGCCCTGGACATACACGCGACCATCAATATCGGGAGCATCCGCCTCGCCGCGGGCGATGGTGTATTGGCCATCGACCAGCTTGGCGCTCCGGCGATTGGTTTCACGAATCAATCCGTGTTCCCAGGATCGCACATCGGCCCCCTGCAAATCCTGATCCGTGGCCAGCTTCTCCGCGAGCACATTCAGTTTTTTCCCGATCAACGCCTTGCCCTGCGCGCGCGCGATTTTGCGCTGGGTCGCCATGGCCTCCGCACAACGGGCGTCCTTGGTCTCAACCGCAATTTGTCCGCGCATGCCGCCGGCGCGCGTGCCGTCCTCCTTCGAATAGGCAAACACACCCAACCGCTCGAATTTTGTGGCGCGAATAAAATCGAGCAACGTCTCAAACCGTTTCTCAGTCTCCCCCGGAAACCCAATAATAAATGTCGTGCGAATCGCGATGCCGGGAATGCCTTCGCGAATGCGCACGATCAGGTCGCGAATATACTGTCCATCCGTCTCACGCCGCATCCGCTCAAGCATCGTGTCGTGAATATGCTGCAACGGCATGTCCACATAGCGGGCCACCTTCGGGCATTCAGCAATCGTCTGGATCAGTTCATCCGTCCAGTGCGCCGGATGAGTGTACAACAGGCGAATCCAAAAATCGCCGGGGATGGCGTTCAACTCCCTCAACAGTGAGCACAACGTCGCCGCGTCTTCCGGCAGATCCGCATTGGCACGCGCAAATTTATCAGGCGACGAAATGGTCTTCCGATGCCCGGGCCGCAGGTCCATGCCGTAGTAGGTGGAGTCCTGAGAAATCAGGTTCAGCTCCTTGACGCCCTGTGAGATCAGCTCCTTGGCCTCCGCCACAATGTCCGCCTGTTGGCGGCTGCGATGGCTCCCGCGCATGCGCGGGATAATGCAAAAACTACACGGATGATTGCAGCCCTCGGCGATCTTCACGTAGGCAAAATGCTGCGGCGTCAGACGGAACCGTGGAGTCTCCACATCCGGCACATACTGCGGGCGCACATTGATCTCGCTCGTCGGGGCCATCGGCTTCTTCTTACCCGTCGGCCGGGGGCCTTCAACCGGTTGCGTGGCCCGATGCGCCATCGCCTCGCGCACAATGCGCGACACCTCGGCGATTTGATCCACACCCATAAAGGCATCCACCTCCGGCATCAGTTTTGGCAGTTCCTTGCGAAAACGCTGCGGCAGACAGCCGGAAACAATCAATGCCTGTCCCGGCTGCTGTACCGACCGCAGCTCGGACGACTCTAAAATTGTGTCCACACTCTCCTCCTGCGCGGAGTCGATAAAAGAACAGGTATTGACAATCAACGCGTCCGCCTCCGCCGGCTCATTGGTGATCTCCATTCCGTCGGCCATCAGCGAGCCGAGCATCACCTCGGCGTCAACCAGATTTTTGGCGCACCCCAGCGAGATCATCCCCACACGAGTGGGCGGAGCAGCAGGATTAGGCGCGGTGTTGGGCACAGCCGCGATAGCATAGGGAGCAGCCCGCGAAAATCAAGAACCCTCGGCCGCCGAAGGCGGCGCGTTGGTGATCACGGGCAATTGATCCTCGTCCCCGGGCACCGGCGCATCGTTAAGGCCGGACCCCAAGCCTTCGAGGTGATCGCGGGATTGATAGTCGCGCCAATAATCCGCGGCGAAAAACCCACCCACAGCCATGGCCAAAATCATAAAGATTGGGATGACCGCCCGCCATTTCACTCCGGAAAAATGAAGCATCAACCCATCAATCACGCCAGCGCGCAACGGAGAATCCCCATCGGCCTTGGCGGCGGTCGGCTTGGCCTGCCCCAGTTCCACATCAAGCGCGTCGAGCAGCGCTTCCGAATCCAGCTTGAGCAGCGTGGCGTAGTTGCGCACAAACCCGCGCGTATACACCGGCGCGGCAAAGATCGACCAGTCGCCACTTTCCAGTGCCTGAACCTGATCAGTCTTCATTTTCGTCTGATCCACAACCTCAGGAACGGTGAGTCCCTGTGATTCGCGGGCCTGACGCAATTGATCGCCAACGGATGCCACAGGCCGAAAGTAGAATTCCAGCCGTTTGATCCGATCAAAAGTTATCCCAACTACACTGTGAACAGCTCAGATGCAGCGTTTACAAAAGCGGTCTCTTTTCGCTAGGGTGCGGCCTGCGCCATGAGCAAGGCTACCTTTCAGGCACTCGGCACGGGCGACGGCTGGGCCAGCGATCGCCGGGGGCATTCGGCGTTTCTCTTTAAGCTAGATGACAGCACACTGCTTCTAGACTGCGGTGAGCCAGTAAGCCGTCGGCTGCGCGCGGCCGGAGTGCAGCCCGATGACCTCGATGGCATTGTTCTGAGCCATTTGCACTGCGATCATGTGGGCGGTTTTTTCATGCTCATGCAGGGATTTTGGCTGGATCAACGCACGCGTGATCTCGCGGTGCATTTGCCGGCCGAAGGTGTAGAGCCAGTGCGCCGCATGCTGGATGCGGCTTATATCTTTGAGGAGCTCATGGCGTGCGCGCTCAATTTTGCGCCGTTGCAGAGTAACACCTCCTTCGAGGTGGGCGGCATCACGGTGACACCCCATCTCACGACGCATTTGGATCAGCTTAAGACCACCTTTGGCGAAAAATATCCGGCCGGCTTTGAGGCGTTCAGTTTTGTGCTCGAAAATGCGGGCATCCGCATTGCGCACTCGGCGGATATTGGCGGACTGGAGGATTTGAAGCTGTTGCTGACTCAGCCGGTGGATTTATTGGTCTGCGAACTGGCGCATGTGGAACCGGATGAATTGTTCGTGTACCTGAAGGATCACCCGGCGGGCCACATTGGCCAGGTGGCATTCACGCACTTGTCGCGGCCTTATCGAGCGGATCTTGAGGGCATGCAGGCGCAAGCCGCCGCGGCTCTGGGCGATCTGCCGCATACGTTCCTGAACGACGGCGACGTGATCACCTTGTAGCACCGGTTATCGGCGGGACTGCATCAGGATCGTGTCCTTCTTGTGCCGTTCATTATCGGCCCGAATGCGGCCGGCCATTTTCTTAGCCATCTCCACGAGGAACGGTACGACGACTTCCGGCTGTTTATCCACCATGCGCTGCATCACATCGAGGCTAAGTCGCAACAACACGCCGTCGCCGTTGGCCACGACATCCGCCGAGCGTCTAGAGTCGTCGAATAGGGACATCTCGCCGAACATTTCGCCGCCGCCGAGTGTGACCAGCACATCCTCACGACCGCTGATCATCTTGCGTACGCGCACCACGCCTTCCAGTACAATATACAACGCGCCGCCCGGATCGCCTTCCTTCAGCAGTGTTTCAAACTTGGTGAACTTCTGCACCTCCATGCATTGGGCAAACCGGCCGCGTTGTCGATCGGTCATGTTCTTGAAAATATCCACCTGCTGCAGTGTCCCCACAGGCACGCCGGGGATAAGCGGATCGATGGGGCCGTTGATGGTTCCGGGCTTCAGCAAGCCACCGGCTTCCTCAAAGTGCAGGCCCAACTCCGGCAAATCCGCCGCACGCGACCAACTGTCGGTCTCCTCGGTAAACACCCAGTTATCGCGGACCACTCGCGCCTCGCGCACCCATTGGGAGAGCAACGGAAAATCGATCGGGCCGTATACCACATCGTCCGCCGCCCAAACCTTGTAGGTCCTTTGGATGCTTGGCAGGTTTGCCATAAACCTCAAAGTAAGCCGTGAACTTGAATTGTGAAAGGTTAAACCGAGCGCATGGACCAGATGATTGGTTCAATTCCCTGATCGATTACACCATCGTATGCATCGTCTGGCCACGGCCATCGGCACCGGTGCCATCGAGGTCTATGAGGATTTCACGAGGTTCGTTGCCCTGCGCAGGCCCGACGATGCCACGATCTTCCAGCTCATCCATCAGTCGGGCGGCGCGGTTGTATCCCAAACGCAGTCGGCGTTGGAGCTTGGACACACTGGCTTTTTGCTCGCTGCGAATGACTTCAATACATTGCTGGATAAGCTCCTCCTCCTCGTCGCTGGGCGCAGCATCCAACACGGCGGTGGGTTTAGAAAGCTGTTGATGGATTTCCATCTCGTAACTCGGCTTGCCTTGTTCGGCGATGAAGTCGACGATTTGCTCGATCTCTTGATCCTCCACCAACGGGCCTTGCGCGCGGATGGGTTTGGGCGCGCCCGGGGGTTGATAAAGCATGTCGCCTTTGCCGAGCAGTTTCTCCGCGCCCATCTCATCGAGAATCACGCGGCTATCGATCTTGGACGCGACCTGGAAGGCGATTCGGCTTGGGATGTTTGCTTTGATCACGCCGGTGATCACCTTCACGCTCGGGCGTTGGGTGGCCACGATGCAGTGAATGCCGGCGGCACGAGCCATTTGCGTGATGCGCGCGATGGCGTTCTCCACCTCAGCCGGCGCGGTAAGCATGAGATCGGCCAGCTCATCAATCACCACGACGATATAGCTGAGCTTGTCTGGAATCTCCAATTCCTGCTCACGCGGCACGGTGATCTCCTCATCGATCTCCACGGCAAAGCCGTCCTGACCGGCCTCGACCCGTTCTTCGGCACCACCAAAGAGCGGCAACTCCGGCTCGGCTTCCGGTAGCGGTTTCTTGGGTGACCGCTTGTTGAATGCGTGAATGTTCTTCACGTTTTCCTGCGCAAAAATCTTGTAGCGTTTCTCCATCTCCTGCACCACCCAGCGCAGGGCAAGGATCACCTTCTTCGGGTCGGTCACCACAGGCACCACAAGGTGCGGCAGCTTGTTGTACATCTGCAACTCCACGACCTTGGGATCAATCATCACCATCCGCATTTCGTCCGGAGAGAATTTATACAACAACGACGCGATAATGCTGTTCATGCAGACGCTCTTGCCCGCGCCGGTGGCACCAGCGATCAGCAGGTGCGGCATCTCGGCCAGGTCAGCAATCATCGGTTTGCCGTACACATCCTTACCGAGAGCCACGGGGATCTTGGCCTTGCTCTTCTTCCATTCATCGCTCTCGAGCAAATCGCGCATGATGACCTTCGTCTTCACGCGGTTGGGCACTTCCACACCCACCGTGCTCTTGCCGGGCACCGGGGCAAGGATATTGATGCGCTCGGCTTCTAGGGCGGCTGTGATGTTGTTGGCGTACGTGGTTATTTTCTCCATCTTCACGCCGGCGGCCGGGTGCAGCTCAAACCGCGTGATGGTCGGGCCCTTGGTAATGTCGCCCAGTGTCACCTCTACGCCGAATTGATTGAGTGTCTTCTGGATAGTGATGGCCTGCGCCTTGAGTTCCTCAGTGGCGTCCACCTGCGGGGCGTGGTACTCGGGCGCCTGAAGAAAGCTGGCGGGCGGCAGGTTATAATTTTCAATCATCGGCCCGCGATCCACGCGCGTAGCCTTGGGGCCCTTCTGCTTCGGCGGTTGCTGCAATGGGCCAGTGCTGGAAACAGGCGCGGCGATGTGCACGGAGGATTCAGTACCGTCCTCTTTACTATTGTCGGGGTCCGGCGATTCCACGCCCAAAATATCGCCGGCAGTAGCGGGCGGCACGGAAGGTTCGGGTTCGTCGCTTTCCAGCGCATCCGCTGGCAGCACGGTCTCCTCCTGTACGGTGTCATTGGGCTCGATGATTTGGGTTTCATCCAGCTCTTCCGCTCCGGTTTTCAAGGTGTACACTTCAACGCGCTGATCCACGCCGTCGAGAGCGAATTCGCCGAGCAGTTTCACCTCGTATTGAGGTTGACTAATGAGGTCTTGCTGAATTTTTTCTGAAACAGCCACGCCGCCGATCGGAGCGTAGGGTTCGATGCGGGAAGCGATGTTGACGCCGTCACCGAGGATATCTTTCCCGTCCCGCACGATATCGCCCTGATGAATACCGATCCGAAGATCAAGATGGGCTTGCCCGCGAACTTTCTCCTGAATGGCTAGGGCGCAATCCACGGCATTCAACGAACTATCAAAACTCAGCAGCAGACCGTCCCCGATTTCTTTAAGCCATTCGCCTTCAAATTTCTTTACGATCGGTTTGAGTAAGCGACGTTGTTTCCGGATTAGCTTGAGCGCCTCTTTTTCATCATGGTTGGCCAATCGGCTGTAGCCGGCGATATCGGTAAACATGATGGCGGCCAGTTGGCGTTTGGCGGAGGTGTCATCAGAATCATCATTCATCTCGGTCTGTGCTGCTTGGGCACCGGGCTGACTGAGATCGATGATGCGCGGATCTTCTGGGTACGCTGCCACCGTTTCCTCCGCCGCTTGCGCGGTTTGTTCGACCTGTGTTTGTGTGGCCTCCAGTTTGCGTTGAAGTACCTCTAGGTCTTTTAGACGTCGACCGAGCTCGTCCTCTTTTTTGGTCAGTTCCACTTCCTCTTCCGCCAAGGGGGCGGATCGATCAATGCGACGCAGCTTCCATTTCTGCCACATCTCACTAGCCCAATCCTTGAGTTGAAAATTGGTGATATACAGCAGGCTCACCGCGTAGATGGCCAACAGGATCACGGTGGCCCCGGCGGTGCCCACGTGCTGGAAAATGGCTTTGTTGAGCAGTAGGCCAATGTAGCCGCCGCCATCCACGGTATTGAGCTGGCCAGCCAAGCCGCCGAAGAGATTGGGGTACAAGCTCAAGCCAGCCGAACCGGCCAATATCATGGCGATCGCCCACGGCCAGCGCTTGCGGAGGCCATCGAGTTTGTTAATCAGGAAACCGAAAGCGAATACGAGCGTGAGCGGTGGCAGCAGATAAGCGGACACGCCCAGAGCAAGGAAACATCCCTGCGCCAGCCACGCGCCGATCAGGCCCACGAGATTATGTCGGGGATCATTGACCTCCGTGCCATTGAACGACAGGTCACCCTTGTCGTACGAGAATAGGGCCAACAAGAACAGGACGGCCAATGCAAATAAGCCGATACCCAGAACCTCGTTAGCGCCTCCCTGAATTGTGTCCTTTTGGGGAGCCTCCTTGCGCGCCATCAGTGAGAACAGTACAGCAGAAGTGGAGGCGATTTTAAAGCCCAAACTGGCTAGTGATCGGATCGGAAATTGAATTACCTCACCAAAAATGGTATCCATTCCCCCTTAGTGAAGAATCCGCTGCCCAACATTCCCAACCCGTGGAAGATCTTTCAGGAAGACCTGAAACGGGTGTGCGACAAGGAAAGCCGGGATGTGCTACCCAAGCGCTGGATGCGCGTGGCGCGGTTCATCCTGTTGGCCTACCGCAAGTTTGACGAGGAGCGCTGCTATATGCGAGCCGCCGCACTGGCGTTTAATTCCCTGCTTGCACTAGTGCCCGTCCTGGCTCTTGCCGCAGCCATCACCTCGGCCGCTACTCATGATGAATCGCAATCAGTGCAGCGGTTTGTCAGCAAAATTGTAGTCAGCGTGTTGCCTGCTTCAGCAAGTCAAAAAGAGTCGGCGGTGGAGGAGAAAATCCAAACCATCCGCACCAACCTCGAGCAAAACATCAACAACTTCATCACCAACCTCGCCAGCCAAATTCGGCTGGACAAAACTGGCGTCCTGACCGCACTGGTCTTTATCTACCTTGGCCTGCTGGTGGTCATGCAGCTGGAGGATACCTTTAATGACCTTTTCAGCATCCGCCGATCGCGCGCTTGGTATGCGCAGATTCTCAAATTCTCCTTACCCCTGATCCTGGGCCCCGGCTGCATTATCGTGGCACTGGCCCTGACCCATGGCGGCGTCTTCGACGATCTCAGCCAAAAGCTGCAGGGCTTGGGTGGATTCATCAACGCGCTGGTCCCCCTGCTGTTTGCCATGGCCGGGCTGACGTTTCTCTATAAGCTCATCCCGAACATGGCCGTCTCCTGGAGCGCGGCTTTTTGGGGCGGCCTCGTCGCCGGCATCCTGTGGCAACTAAACCACGTGCTCAGCGCCATGTACGTTTCGCATGTGCTGATGAAAAACGATCTATACACCAAAACCTACGGAGGCAGCCTGGGTTTGTTGCCCGTGTTCATGCTGGCGGTTTATTTCACGTGGCTCATCATCCTGTACGGCGCGCTGGTGGCTGCACGGGTGCAATACCATTCCTCGCCGTTGACTGAGAGTGTGGAGGATAAGGACGCCGAACCGGAGAAGCCTGTTGACGCCAAAAAAATCTAACCCAAAAAAGATCGTCGCCCTAGTCGCCGCCCTCAACGCCGCAGTGTGGCTGGGAGGTGCGGTCTTTTTCACCTTCGTCGCCGGGCCGGCTTTTTTCAGCCCCGCACTGGAACCCATCCTGCCCAAGCCCGAGGACGGCATTGCCGCGCGCTATCTCATCGGCAAATTCACCGCCTTCCAGATAGCCTGCGCCAGCATTGCGCTCGGCACCATGGTGATTGGGTGGCGCTGGAGCGCGCGGCGTTTTCAAGTACCCCAGGCACTGGTGCTCGGAACGGTAATCCTGTTGATTGTGATTAGCATGGTTTGGATCATGCCCAAGCTCGACGCCATGCATCATGCGAAGTACGCCGATTACTTTGAGCTCAACATCACGGATGAAGCTCAACAGGCTGCCGCGAAACAATTCGGACCGCTGCACGGCCTATCGCAAGTGGGCAATCTGCTGGTATTGCTCGGACTGACGGCCCAATTCATTCTCACGTGGCGCCTAGCCACGGAGTTGAATCAGAAGGAAAACGAAACCTAAGCTACCGTTTCGGCGATCACTTGCGGGGCATCATTCCACAGCCCCTCGAGATCGTACTCATCGCGGATGTCCTTAACCATCACGTGCATGATCACGTCAAAATAATCCAACACCACCCACTTGTTGTTCCGTATGCCCTCTGGCTTACCTACCGCCACACCGTGCTTTTGCTTGATGCTGTCCGCCACCTCCGTCCAAATAGCCCGCACGTGCGGCTCGCTGGTCCCAGTAGCGATCACAAAATAATCTGTGATACTGGACACCTCACGAACGTCCAGGATGATCACATCCTCCGCCTTTTTCTCTTCGGCATACAAACGACATGCCTCTGCCAATTCCAGTCCCTGCATTAGTTCTCCGAGTAAATCTGCATCGAATTCAGAATTTGCGCAACCGGTGGCGGCACAAAATCTTCCACGGACCGCCCGGACCGTAGCCGTTGACGAATTTCGCGGGCCGAAACCGCCATCGGTTCGCCCCGCAAATAACGCCCACGGAACGGTTTGGGAAAACCCACCTCCGACGCGCCCGGACGAGGCACTACCACAAAGGTGGCTGCCGCCGCAAGCGCGTCCGCTTCCCGCCATTCGGTTAAAGTCGCCACATGATCGGCACCAATCAGGTAAAACAACTCCGCTTTCGGATGCGCCACCGCCAAAGCACGGAGAGTGTCGATGGAATATGAAACCCCGCCTCGATCTAGTTCCCATGAACTGATTTCGACCTTCGGTTCCCCGACAAACGCCATCCGCAACCACTCCATTCGCGCTTCGGCCGGCGCTAATTGTTGGTCCGGTTTGAACGGCGACTGCGCCGCGGGCATCACGATGAGCCGGTCCAATTCCAGTTCCTCCAGGGCCGACCGGGCAATCATCACATGCCCATTGTGCACCGGATCAAAGGATCCCCCCAACACAGCGATGGATTGCGGGCTGGAGTCGGTCATCCCTCGGTCTTGGGCTGCAAGTCCGGCGTTTCCAAACTCTCTTCCAACACGCCTTTAGCTTTCGGGAACAAATACGCCGCCTCGATAATCATCCAGATCTCCAGTGCAATCGTGGCGAGCCCGATGCCGCCGAGCAGATAATTTTCCTTACCCGCCTTGAGCCAGCCCGGCTCCACGAAGAGCTGGTGCAGCATCGCCCACATGGGCATCACCAACATGAACAGCATGGGGATGACAATGAACCAGATCGCCCGACCGCGTCGCCACAGATAAAACGCAATGACCATAAACGACAACCCGGCGAGCAACTGATTCGTGGCGCCAAAGAGCGGCCATAAAGTCAACCCACCCTTGCCGGCGTTGGCCAAATTCCATTCCGCACCACCTTGCGGAATAGACGCCATGGCGGTGGCGAGCACCACCGCGAAAATCGTCGCTCCATGTTTGTTCTGTAACAAGGCAAACGGCGCGGCCGGTTGCGCGCCCTCACTGCCTACTTTACCCCCGAGAGTAGCCGCCAATTCCTGGACCACATAGCGTTGCAGACGGCAGGCCGTATCTAGAGTAGTGCCGGCGAAAGAAGCAACTAGTACGCCCATCAAGGCAATCGCCACCGGGGCAGCGATGCCCAGAGATTGAAGGAAATTTGCCGAACCTTGCACAAAAGCGCCCACTTTAGCGCCCAGCGCCTTGGCAGCCATCCAGTCGCCATACTGCGCGGCCCAAGCCGCATCGCCGGTGAGCAGGACGCCGTCCTTCATCATCCCCAAACCCAGTCCGGCACCACAGGCCACGATCACCAAGGTGGCAAGAAACCCTTCGGTGAGCATGCTGCCGTACCCCACAAAACGGGCATCGGGCTCATCCTTCAGTTGCTTGCTACTAGTGCCACTGGAGACGAGGCAATGAAAGCCGCTGCAGGCGCCGCAGGCGATGGTGATAAAGAGAAACGGAAAGATGACAGGCGCGTTCTTGGGATTCAAATCCCACGCAGGTGCCACCATTGCCAGCTCCTGACCTTCACCGGGAAACATGGCAGCCACGAACAACCCGAGTACAATCAACACAAGTGCAGAGATGAGTTGCAACGAGTTAATGTAATCGCGGGGCTGCAACAGCATCCAAACAGGCAAAACAGAAGCGACATAGGAATAACCCAGCAACACAATCACCCACAGCCATATTGGCCAGGCAGCGAGGGATGCATTGAACGTGCCAAGGAAACCACGGTCACCCATAATCACCGTGAGATACATAACGCCCAACGCGACTAGGGACGGAATCAGTAATCCGGCTCCCTTGCGATGGAGCATCACACCGATGATAACCGCGATAGGAATTTGCACCACGCACGGGAAGATAGCCGCCGGGTATTGCTTGAACACCGCCGCGATCACCAAACCGAAAATAGCCAGCACCACCGTCAGCGCCATGAATAAGGTAAACAGAAACAGCAAACGCACGCGTTTGTTGAGTAGACGACCGGCGATGTCGCCAACCGTTTGGCCGTTGTTGCGAAGACTGACGACCAAGGCGCCGAAGTCGTGTACCGCGCCAATGAAGATGGACCCGAACACCACCCAAAGCAGCGCCGGCACCCAGCCCCACATGATGGCGATGGCCGGACCCACGATTGGGCCCGTGCCGGCAATGGACGTGAAGTGGTGCCCGAAGACAACAGATTTGCTGGTCGGCACATAGTCCACCCCATCCTCCAACCGTTTACTAGGGCAAACCGCGTCGGCCGTGAGTCGGAATATTTTACTGCCCAACCAACGGCCATAGGTGTGGTAGGCGACGATAAAGCCGATTCCGGACAGGAGCGCGATGAAGAGTGTTTCCATGGCAACAGGAACGGATACACTAGCGGAAAACAGGTATAAAATCAACGCGCCGAACGAACGAACGCCTTAAACAAAAAAATTCGAAAAAACGGTTGTTAACAGGTGTTAGCAGTGTTAGTAACTAACTTTTGCCGCTGGCGCGAGCCATCAACTAATAGTTGGCCTCGCCCGTGCCAAGGAAAGATGTGCCCCTATTGGCCTCTGAACTTGTCATGGCGAGGTGACGAGGAAACAGATTTATGTCACGACATCGTAGTTTAAAGACCGCCGGATCCGTGGGTGCGAAGCGCAACGTTTTGAAACGTTGGGAACGAGTCGCGCTGCTTCGGAAGCGGGGTCAGTGGAAGGACGGCGAGCGCGTCTCCGGTTTACGGAAGACCAAGCCCGCTGAATAGGTTCTTCTGATTTTTCAACTTCGATGTCCCGGGCCTTCGCCCGGATGGCGTCTTCTGTTTTCCCGGTTGGATACCGAGCGTGTGTTCTGTATCCGGAGGAAAGTTGATGGTGCGCCTGCAAAAATTCTTGGCTCAGGCCGGAATCGCTTCGCGGCGAGCCAGCGAAACGATCATCCGGGAAGGCCGCGTGGAGGTAAACGGCCAACGCATCACTCGGCAAGGGGTCCAAATCAACCCAAAAGCCGACGTGGTGACCGTGGACGGCCGCCATATTCAACCCCTTCGTCATCATTACGTGGCGGTACACAAGCCTCGTGGTGTTTTGTGTACCCGGAAAGACGAGCGCAAACGTGCCCTGTTGGGCGACCTGCTGCCGGCGGACTGGGACCTGAAACCCGTGGGACGACTGGATCGCGATAGTGAAGGATTGATCTTTGCCACAAACGACGGCGACTTTGCACTGCGGATCACCCATCCGCGGTACGAACTCCCCAAAATTTACCACGTGGAAGTGGAAGGAAAGGTGACTCACCCTACCCTCAAGCTGCTCACGGGGGGCGTGGTGCACCGCGGCGAAACGTTGCGGGCCACCGAAGCCACATTGATCAGCGCCAACGGCTCGCGAAGTTTCGTAGAGCTAGAGCTGACTGAGGGGAAGAATCGCGAAATCCGTCGCATGTTTGAGACACAAGATTTGAAAGTCATCCGGCTGGTCCGGGTGCAGATTGGCAGCGTCAAACTCGGCGAATTGCCAACCGGTAAATGGCGAACACTGACAGAAACAGAAATACGAACACTGCAGAGGACACAATGAAATTCACCCGACTCACCATCCCCGCGTTGAGCTTGGCCGCGACCACCCTACTCGTGGCTCAAGGCCAACCCGAACCCTTTCCCACCCCGGCCCCGCCGACCACTCCCGTGCCTCCTGCACCCGGAATCCCGGCCGTGCCCGCACCAGTACCGCCGGTGCCGCTCACCCCGCCGCCGGTCGCCGTGCCTGTTCCTCCCGTACCGGTGGTCCCAGCCGTACCGGCACCTGCAGCGGTTCCGCCTCTGGCCACCCCGGCTGCTCCAGCCACCCCAACACCCGCCGCCGGCACGGCCCCCGTTCAGCCGGTCTCCGATCCTTCCATTGGGGTTGGTTTGGTGAATGGCACCCGCGTTAGCGCCCGCGGGCGCGCCACGATCTTCAGCTCGCTCGTGTTTCAATTTAACAAAAACGAGCCGGTCAACATTCTCGAAGAGATCAACCTCGCAGCCCCCAAGGCTGGCGAACCCCGCAAATGGTTTCGTGTCCAAGTGCCCGCTGATGCCGGCCTGTGGGTCCACTCCGATTTCCTGGAAGCCGCCAATATTCTGAACGGCGTGGATGCCGCCGGCAAACCGGTGACGCTCAACGTCTCCACCGTGCGCGCCACCAGTCTCAATGTTCGCGGCGGAGCCGGCGAGCAATTCCCCGTCCTCTCCAAAATGCCCCGCGGCTCCCAACTCGTCCTCACGGGTGCCTCCAAGGGTAAATGGATGGAAGTGCTCGCGCCGCAAAACGCCTCCGTGTTTGTCGCCGCACAGTTCGTCACTCGCCAACAAGCCACCGTGGGTGTCGTGGAAGTTCCGGCTATTCCGGCCGTGCCCACCCCGCCCGTGGCGCCCACCCCGGTGATACCGGCATCACCCAAACCCACCGGCCAAAATATCCCCGCCGTCACCCTGCCCATTCAGGAGCTCGGCCAAGGTAACGGCCAAACACCCGGCGGGGTGGAGGTGAAGCAGAACCCCTCCATCACCAATCCCAAAGCGGTACAGCCTGCCGAGGTAGCCGTCACCCCCAAGCCTGAGGTGGCCACTCCCACTAAGCCGGAGGTACCCACTCCGGCCAAGCCCGTGCAGATCGCCAAGGTGAACCCGAACCTGCCCGCGCCCACGCTCACCAAGCCCAAGACCGACAAGCCCGTGCGTATTGTGACCCGTGAAGGTATCGTGCGCCGCACGCTGGATATCCAGTCTCCCACCGGTTACGTGCTGGAGCACCTTGATTCCGGCAAGAAGATCAACTACCTCGTGCTGGACGAACAGGTTGCTCTCAAGTTGAACTGGTTTGTCGGCAAACAAGTCCTCGTCAGCGGCGAAGAAGCCCTCGACGCCCGCAACGCAAATACACCCGTGCTGCTGGTCAACACCCTCAAGGGCGAGCTCACTCAGGAGTTTATCTCCAAGATCGCCGCAGCACGCAAAGAGGCCGTGGAGAAGGCGCAACAAGAAGCCGAAGACGCCAAGCGCAAGGCTGAAGAAAAAGACTCCAAGCCGGAAGAATCCTCACCCGAACAATCGGGGGAGGACAAACCCGAAGCCAACTAAGCTCCGTGGCTTCCGACAACCTGATCGATGGCCGCGCCATCGCCGATCAGATTCACGAGGAAACCCGGCGGCACGTCGAGGCCTTAAAAGCCCATGGCACGCCGCCGGGCCTCGTCTTTATTCGTGTCGGGGAAGACCCCGCCTCCCGCGTCTATGTGGGCATGAAGGAAAAGGCCTGTGACCGACTCGGCATCCAATCCCAAACCCGCATCCTGCCCGAAGATACCACCGAAAAAGATCTGCTCAAGCTCATCGATGAACTCAACGCCGACCCCACCCTGCACGGCATCCTTGTGCAGGCGCCCCTACCTCCGCAGATCAATGAAGCAAATATCTTCGCCGCCGTATCGGCCAACAAAGATGTCGACGGCTTTCACCCGCTGAATGTCGGTAAACTGCTCCTCGGCGATACCGACGGCTTTGTGCCCTGCACCCCAGCCGGTGTTCATGAGCTGCTCATCCGCAGCGGCGTCCCAACCAGCGGCACCGAGGTCGTGATCCTCGGCCGCGGCAACATCGTTGGCAAACCCATGGCCGCAATCCTTTGCCAGAAATCCGAACACGCTAACGCCACCGTCACCCTTTGCCATTCCCGTAGTGCCGACATAGGCGAACACTGCCGGCGCGCCGATATCCTCATTGCCGCCATGGGCGTGCCCGAATTTGTGAAGGCGGACATGGTGAAACCCGGCGCCGTCGTTATCGATGTCGGCGTCAATCGCATCCCCGATCCCGAGGCCAAAAACGGCAACCGCCTCGTGGGCGATGTCGACTTTGCCGCCGTACAACCCGTTGCCGGCCGCATTACCCCCAATCCCGGCGGCGTCGGCCCCATGACCATTGCCATGCTGCTGCGCAATACCGTCCGCGCCGCCGCCCGCGCCAATGGTCTTAACCTTGAAACTCCCGAATCTTAACCCATGTCAGACACCCGTATTCTCCCCGATCTCCAGTGCTCCGTGCTCTGTGAGGAAATCCGCCAGGAAGCCAACGGCAACCCCATGCTCATCGGCGTGCTCACGCAGTTGATCGTGCCGCAACTACCTGTCACCGCTTCCAGAATTGTATGCTTTAACCGCTGGACAGCCGGCGTAGGTGAATTCATCGAACACGTTAAAATTATTTCCCCCGACAGCACCACAACCCTGTGTGAAAACAAGATGAAATACGGCCTGGATAAGCCGGACAACATCCGCACCAACGTCCACCTCTTCGGCAATGTCGAATTCAAGGAGGCCGGCGTGTATCATGTAGAGGTCAACGTGGATGACGTACTCAAGCTGCGTTACCCCTTTCCCGTCATGCTCATGCCGCCCCAAAAAGACCCGCAACAACCGCCCGCCGAAGCCGCCGGAAACTGATCCCCTCATGGAGCCGGAAGAATCCGCACCACCCGCCGAAACGCCTGAAGCTCAGGAATGCGTGCCGGTGGAGGAAAACGCTCCGGCTCCTTCGGGCTTCCCTTTTAGTTTTTCCAGTGTCGCCTCCTTCGCCGCCACCGGCTGGGGACGGTTACTCCTGTGGCAAGCCGTCCTCGCCATCGCGCTGGGCGGCAGTGTCATGTTGGTGTTGGGCCAATACTGGGCGCCCGTGCTCGATGCCGCCGTCGCACAACTGCCCGAACAAGCCGGTCTGCACGAGGGCCAGCTCAATTGGCCGGCTGATCAAACCGGCGTGCTCTCCGAAAACGGCTATCTGCGTATCATCATCGATCCCAACAGCCAACAACAACACGGCCAATTAGCGGATCTTCAAATCGAATTCCGCCGCGACTCATGGGTGCTCAGCTCGGTGCTCGGTTATCTGGATTTCCCGTACGCTGTGGATGAATTTCGCATCAACCGCGAGACCCATATCCCTTGGTGGGGCTCCCGCCGACCGTTTCTCCTACTGGGTGCCAGCGTGGGCGTGGGCGTAAGCTACTGCCTGCTGACGCTGTTATTCGGGTTCATCGGCGTGTGGCCGGCCAAGACGGTCGCGTTTTTTGCCGATCGCGAAGGAGGCTTGAGTAAACTGTGGCGACTCACCACCGCCGCTTGGCTACCGGCCGGCGCGTTGTTAACCATGAGCTGCCTGTGCTATGCGTTGCAGTTTCTGCCGCTCATGGGTTTGCTGATCTTGATCCTGCTCCATTTAATGGTCGGCTGGGTGTTTCTCTTTTTCGCCCCCTTCTTCCTGCCCCCCGCCGTCCACACCGCCGAAAACCCCTTCGATCTTGAGGACTCCCCTGAAGAAGACCTTGAGGCGGAAGAGTTCAAGGAATCTCCTCCGGACCGGCCCGGCAACCCCTTCTCCTAGGCCGGCTTGCGGTTGTTTACAACTGCCTGTTGCCAGTGCGGGCAGCGGGCGATAGCGTGGGGTTGATGCGTGGATTTCTGGCCATCTTGATCGCAATCATCGCGCTGGCGTGGATCGGTTGCGAGCCCACCGGCGGCGCCGTGAATGCCGAAGATAAGGAGCCGCACTTCCTCGAAGGCCGCCGCCAAATGCAACATCGCGATTTCGAAGGCGCCGAACGTTCCTTCCATAAAGCCCTGGAAGCCAATCCTCGCTCGTCACTAGCCCATTACGAAATTGGACTACTGTACCTCACCCGCAAATCCGATCCGGCCGCGGCCATTTATCATCTGCAACGCTATCTCAGCCTCAAACCCGATGCTCCAAACGGCAAGGATGTGCAAAACCACATCGAAGCGCTCAAAGGCGATTTAGCGCGGGATATACTCGGATCGCCCCAGCACGCGCCCGACACGGCCATTCAACAGCTTCGCTCGCAGCTCAACCAAATGGCCGCTGAAAATCAGGCGCTACGGCATCAGCTCCAATCCCGCGGCATCACCCCCAATCCGCGACCGCCCACCAATAGCACGGTTCAATTACCCCAACCCGGTGGCATAACGCCCCCGCCGCCACCGGCCGCCCGCCGTAAGCACAAAGTGCGATCGGGAGAGAATCCCACGGCCATCGCCCGGCAGTTCGGGATTTCGCTGCCGGAACTATATGCCGCCAATCCGGGTTTGAATCCATCCAAACTGCAGATCGGTCAGGAGTTGATTATTCCCGCCCGGGGACAGTAGACTCGCCGCGCACACCCGACCATGCAGCGCGTTATCCTTGTCATCCTCTTCACCTTTTGGTCGTTTATGACCTATCGCCTGTGGCAGGTGGAATACGCTGGCCAAAGCCTTGGGGCGGCCGTGGATATCCAGGTGGTCTGGGAGAAAATCCTCAACGCCCAGGACGAAGCTAAACTGCAAATCGTTGATGAACGGAGTAATCATTTACTTGGAGCATTAGATTGGACACCCACGGTGCAGCGAGAGACTGAGGACGACGAACGTGCCAACATTGTTGGCATGGTTGAAAATGTCCGGGAATACACATTAGACATTAGCAGAGGCCGCCTATACTCAGTGCGTTCCCAAGAAGATTTGTTGTTTGATTTCAATTTAAATTTGAGTCCATTCCCCTCACAGGAATGGACTGCCATCCAGATCAAGCTGGAAAGATCATTTAACGACGTCCAGTATAAATTTTCCGCCGATGCCCAATCGACCAATGATTTTGTCACATTTCGGCTAAATCTCGAAGGTGGAGAACAGAAGGTCGATGTCCCTCTGGAAGATGTGAGTAAACCGGAGAAACTAGTGGGCGCCGGATTGAAGCTGGCGGGCGTGCCGGCACTGGCGGCCAGTGGGGCTTCGTTGACGGTAAAGAATTTCCTGAACTCCAAGGAACTCAACAATCGCCCATTAAATTTCAAGCTGGACCTCCCGCGGCAGGCGCATATTGACCTGTTGCCCGGCGTGCGCTCACGTATCAAGGTGTACCGTATTGATGTGCCGATCGTGGAGGATATGCTCGTGAAAATTTACGTCAACACGCTCGGGGAAATCCTGCGCGTGGAGATCCCTGATGTGCTGATTGATACCATCAGCAAAACCTCCAAGCTCGACCTGCCCAAATCCATCGTTCTGCGTAACCAGAACTTTTACGGCCGGTTGCGCCGTGAACGATGATCGAACTGACCCATCTCGTGAAGGAATTTGGCGACTTGAAAGCCGTCGATGACCTCAGCCTAACAGTCGGCAAAGGCGAATTTTTCGCTGTACTCGGCCCGAATGCCGCCGGCAAAACCACCACCATCAAGATGCTCGTCGGCCTCATTGCCCCTACCAGTGGCACGGCCAAGGTATGCGGCTACGATGTGCAAACCGAGCCCATCGAGGTGCGCAAACGCCTCGCCTATGTACCTGATTTTCCGTTCCTGTATGACAAGCTTACGCCGTGGGAATTTCTTCGCTTCACCGGCCAGCTGTTTCACATGAACGAGGAGGATATCGAGACACGCACACGCGATCTCATTCCCCGATTCTCGCTGGAGCCCTACCTTCGCAAGAGCATCGAGAGCCTTTCACACGGCACGCGCCAGCGCATCGCGATTGTCTCGGCGCTGATGCACAACCCCGAGGTCTTTGTGCTGGATGAACCGATGGTCGGTCTGGATCCACATCATCAATATATTCTCAAAGAAGTACTCAAGGAACGCGCCGCTGAAGGGATGACGGTGTTTCTCTCCACCCACCAACTGAGCGTGGCCGAGGAAGTAGCCGACCGCATTGGTATTGTGCACATGGGCAAGCTGGTGGCCGTGGGCACTGAGGAGGAGCTGCATAATCTGGGAGGCGAAGGCAATGCCGAATTGGAAGCGACCTTTCTCGCCCTAACCCGGGAAGAATCCGACGTAGCAGTGCAACGCCAACTGCATCAAGGCTGATGAGCGATTCCTCCCAGCGATTTTCGTCGCCGTTCCTACTGTTGCTCAAGGTTAACCTGCTGCAGGCGTGGCGCCGTGTCACGCAGGCCGGTTCGCGCTCAGGCACGCTGTCATTCATGGTGGCAGTGTTTATGATCTTTTATCCGCTCATTGCCTCCGGCTTGTTTTGGGCGGGCCTGCGTTATGTCTCCAAATTTCCAGGACTGGGTGACCTGTTGATCGAGCACCTAGTATTCCTGCTCTTTGCCATGCTCTTCATGCTGCTCCTGTTTTCCAACGTGGTGGTGGGCTACACCAACATGTTCCGAAATCAGGAAACGCGTTTTCTGCAAACCCTCCCATTCTCGGCCAACCATATCTTCCAATGGAAGCTGGTGGAAACCACCGTGGTGGCTTCCTGGGCGTTTCTACTCCTGATCGCTCCTTTGGTGGTCGCTTACGGCATTCACCAAAAAGCGGCGCTGGGATTTTATATGGTCACGCCGTTTTTGGTGACGTTGTTTATCATCCTGCCATCGGTGTTTGGCTGCTGGATTGCGGTGTTCATGGCGCGTTATCTCGACCGTAGTTTGTTTCAAACTACTGCCGTACTGCTACTGCTGGCCATTGTGTACATGGTGAAGGTGTACCTGCAACCCGAGGCGGCCACCGAGCAAACCCTGGAAACACGTGTGCTGGATCTCACAGACCGGTTGCTGGCCAAAACCCAATTCGCGCAGTTCCCCTTCCTGCCCAGTTACTGGCTTTCCAGCACACTCACCAACTGGGTGGATGGCGCGCGCACATTGGCGCAGTTTTTCATCGGCGTGCTCACGGCCAACGTCCTGTTCTTCGGCTTCCTCGGATTCACCAGCACGGGCAAAACCTTTTACCAGTCTCTATCCGCCACACTCAGCCGCGGTAGTCTGGCTGGGGACTGGAGCCAGGCCGTTTCCTTCGCCCCACGGCTGTGCGCGCAAATCACCCTGCTCGCGTGGTTCCTGCCTCTAGTAAATCTCAGCAGCATCAAGGATTTCTGGCACGGCGAATTCGCGCCTCTGGTAGAAAACTATGCGGCCCAGAAAAAATCTCCGGAAATCGGCGCCATTGATCTAGGCCGCTGGACCACGAACCAAGTGGCGCAATTGGAACCACGACTGGTTCAGGATGGCTTGTACGCCTTGAAACCCAGCCTGCGCCTGCTCTACGAACGTAGCGCCTCCGGCGAGATGCAGCAATTGGGGCCGGATTTGGAATATCTCATAAATTCCAACTTGCGTTCCACCCTATCCGGTCTAGACCTCGTCCGGGGACGCAACCATCTCCGGGGCGGAGCCGCGGAATTTGCCGCCGAACCGGAAGCGGTACTGATGCCGGATGCGCCCACCCTTCAGGTGCAAGGCCTACATAACACACCGCGACCCACCGTCAGCACAAATCACCTCCTCATCCCAGCCAGCGACACTAAGCCTGAGCCCGGCGCAACGTATCGGCTTTATTTCCGTCGTGCCGTGGAGAAGGTGGATGAAAATGACGAACTGACCGGTGACACAATTATGGTCACCGATCACGGCAATTACTTTGAAGGTGCACTGACCCGCGAAGACGCCAACCGACTGCGCCTCACCTTCACTAGCACCAATTTCAGCGAGCACATCCGCGGCCCCACCGCCCAGGAGCTTTGGCTGCAACCCGCCACCACCCTGCCGGATACTGGCCTCAACCATTGGCGGCTCACCAAGCTCACGCCCGTCCACGAAGCCACCGTGCCAGCTCATCAAACTATCTCGGCGCTGGGCCCCATTTGGCTGGGGATCATTCCATTACTCGCCGTGATCTCGTGGGTTCTGAATTCCCGCAGCGCCCATTTGCTGGCGGCTGGCGGCATTCTGGGAGTGCTATTTGTGTTCCTCCTCCAATCCAACCAATGGCTTACTGCGTTCGGTGGCGAAGCCCCCTTGCAACGCCTCACACTGATTGGCACTGGCGCCTGGATTATTCTGCTAACGACTCTGGCACAAATCATTAGTGTGATCTGGCAAACCTCGCTGACGGCCCGCTTTCAATCCTGGTATCGCGCGCAACAGGAAAAACGCAAGGCCTTCGATTACACGCCCGGTTTTCTGGACAGCGCCCTGCAACGCGTGCCGTTGCTCTCGCCGGATGTGCGTGCCGTGGTGCTCAAAGATATCCGAATCTTTTGGCGGGACACCGCACAATGGGGCCAATCGCTCATCCTATTTGGCATCCTCGGTATTTACATTTTGAACCTCCGATTTTTCACGGAACAATTCACCTCACTCTTTGCCAGTGGCCGGTTTGGCGGCGATTATTTTTCCAAGCTTGTGAGCTTTATGAACCTTGCCGCGTGCGCACTGAATCTCGCCACGTTGACCACGCGTTTCGTTTACCCGCAGTTTTCATTGGAAGGCAAACGTCTCTGGATCGTCGGCCTCTCCCCACTCGGATTGAACCGCGTGGTAGGCGTAAAATTCATGCTCGCTACCAGCATTTCCCTAGCGATCTCTATTCCGCTTATTTGGCTTTCGAGCAACATGCTGCACTTACCGCTGGCTCAGAAAGTGTTTTTCTGCGGGGGCATCTCTGTGATGGCTCTGGCCTTAAACGGCCTTGCCATGGGCATGGGCGTAATGTATCCCGATCTCAAGGAAGATAACCCCAGCAAAATCGTCTCCGGCTTTGGCGGAACGTTTTGTTTAGTGGTGAGCTTCGTGTACATCGGTATGGCCGTGATGATGCTCGGCATCGGGTCGCCCTTCGGATCGCCTTGGCAAATATTCGGCCGAGCCGATGAAACACAGCAGGCCATTTACATCGGCATGTTCCTCGCCTTCTCGCTGGGAGTCGGCTTCGGCCCGTTGGCCTATGGTCTCCAGCGCGCACGGAATTTTGAGCATTAACCCCATCGCTTGGGGCATTTTTCGCTGCACACCCCAACCTGTGCTTTACTTTTGCTGTTCGGCGTTTTAGCGTTTGTGCCATGGCTGCGTTCGATGAGCCAGATTTACTGGAGGAGGATTTTCCCGTTACCACCAAACGGACGACTGTGATGTCGGATGATCGGGAGGAATTGGACCATCAAGCCACTTCGCTTCAAACGAAGCTGGCCGAGCTGAATCGTGCCCGCGAGAAGCTAGAACGCGAGAAGGCCACCGTTGAAGAATCGCGCCGCCGCTTCTCGGAATTTCAAACCGGCCGCGAGGAGATGATGCACGAGTTGACGCGCAGCCTCGGCTTGATGGAGGAAGCGCACATGGACACTCAGCGCGAGGCTGAGCAAATGGCCCGCACGATTGAAGATCTGCGCGATGCCATGACCAAGGTGCAAGCCTTGGAGGAAGTGGACACGCACGACGAACAATGGAAGGTCCTGCTCACCCGCAATCTGACCACCATCGAAAACGCTCGCATGGAGTTGAATTCAGCGCGCCTGAAATGGATCCTACTCAACGGCGAAAGCAATGAGGAGTCCGGCGTGTTCTCGGCACCATCCACTACCGGATCCAGTGGTATGTCCATGCCACGGTCTTTCGGCCAAATGTGTCTTTGGGGACTGGCTCTCACTTGGCCCGTGCTGTTGATTGGGGCCGGCATCCTCGCAGTCCTATTGATGAAAGGTTAGCGGTTTATGGGGTGGTTCGGGGGTAAATCCAATGTGATGAAGTCGCGCACACGGGAATTGAATTCCCAGATCGAGCGACTGGAACAGCAGATTGCCAATCTCGAACACGTCTCCACCTCCCGCAATGCCACAGAGATCCGCACCACACTGGAGGAAACTTCACCCCTGCCAAAGGACCCCGTCCTCTCAAGTGATGCCAATCCCGCTGACTTGTTCCCTCCCGAACCCGATTGTCCCGGGCTATATAATGAACAGGGCGTGCGGAAATTCGATCTGCATGGCTTGTGGCTGCGCCTGAAGAAGACGGACACCACACCGGAGCCGACGCCCAATGAGAAGTTGGTGACCTATCTCGCGGCCGGGCGTAACCATGGCTACACCGCTCTGCGCAAGGAAACACGCGTGGCGCGTAACCGCTTTATTCTCCTGACGCTCGTGCTCATCACTGTACTCTGGAGCATCCTCAGTCTGCTCATTCCGCAGTTGTAAACCGGTTTGACTTGCGGCCCATTGGTGTCGCGATAGCTTCGTGCCGTGAAATCCGCCCTCATTGAAACCGAGCTGGGACCGTTTCGCGCGCAGTTTACCGAGACCGGTCTGGCGCGGCTCCAGTTTCCCCGAGCCAAGGCGGACCCGGTGACGGACGCCATTGAACCGCCCGCCAAGTGGCTGCGCCATACGACCTCGGTCTTACACACCATGTTGCAGGGCAACACCCCCCGCACGCTGCCGCCGCTGGATCTCACCGCCGGCACGGCCTTCCGTCAGGCGGTTTGGAATCTGCTCCTGGCCATTCCCGGCAGCACGGTGCAGACCTATGGTGATCTCGCCTATCGGCTCAATCAACCTAAGGCCGCGCGCGCCGTTGGCGGGGCTTGTGGGGCCAATCCGATTCCGGTGATTGTGCCCTGCCATCGGGTCGTGGGTGCCAATGGGAGCCTAACGGGATTTTCCGGCGGCATGAAATGGAAGGTTCGCCTGCTGCGGATCGAGGGCATTGAGCTGCCGCTTCATTGACACGCTACCGCGCGATTGATAGCGTCCCCGCCTTTGTCGGGCATGAATTACAAAGATACGCTGAACCTGCCGCAGACTGGTTTTTCCATGAAGGCCGGGCTAGTGGAGCGTGAGCCACAACGGCTCGAGCAATGGTATGCGGAGGATTTACACGCCCGCATTCGGGAGCGCCACGCGCAGTCCAAGGAGACCTTCGTACTGCATGACGGCCCGCCCTTTGCTAATGGCGATGTGCACATCGGCACGGCACTCAACAAGATCCTCAAGGATGCCATCCTCAAATTCCAGACCATGCGCGGCAAGAATGTGCCTTATGTTCCGGGCTGGGATTGCCACGGGTTACCGATTGAATTCAAGGTGGTGCAGGAGCTGCGCAAAACGGGCCGCGAAGACGCCACCCCGGCGGAGATCCGCCGCGAATGCGAGGCTTACGCGCGCAAGTACATCGACCATCAACGTACGCAGTTCAAGCGCCTTGGCGTGTTTGGCGACTGGGAAAATCCGTACCTCACGCTCGACAAAAAATATGAGGCCGATGAGCTGCGGCTCTTTGCCGATATCGTTGAAAAGGGGTTTGTCTATCGCGGCAAAAAGCCCGTGTACTGGAGCATCCCCTGCCGTACAGCGTTGGCCGAGGCCGAAGTGGAGTACGCGGATCACGTCAGCCAATCGATTTTTGTGAAGTGCCCTGTGGAAGGACAGGACGATACGTTCCTGATCATCTGGACCACCACACCGTGGACACTGCCGGCCAACCTCGCCGTGGCGTACAATTCGCAGTTCACTTACGTACGCGCAAAGGTGGGCACCGAAACGTATCTGCTTGAGAGCTCGCTGCTGCCCAAGGTGGCCGAAACGTGCGGCTGGGAGAATGTCGAAACACACGGGAAAATTTCCGGCGCGGAACTGGGCGAATTACGATACGTGCACCCGTTCATCGACAAGACCGGCCCCGTGCTGGCCGGCGATACGTTTGTGGAGAACAGCACCGGCTCCGGGTTCGTGCACATCGCGCCCGGGCACGGTCTGGAGGATTACGGTCTCGGCAGCCAGAACGGCCTGCCCATTTATTCGCCGGTCGATGACGCCGGCAAACTCGCCCACACCGATGATCTGCCGAGTGAGGCACAGATGCCCGCGGAGCTGATCGGCCAGTCCATTCTCGAAAAGAACGGCACTAGCGAAGCCAACGAAGCCGTGCTTGCGCTCCTCCGCCGACTCAATCGACTCGTGCATCACGAGAAGTATTCGCACAGCTACCCACACTGTTGGCGCAGCAAGACCCCGGTGATTTTCCGGGCGATGGATCAATGGTTCATCAAGATCGATCACGAGAATTTCCGCCAACAAGCGCTCGCCGCCATCAACGAAGTGAACTGGGTGCCCGGTTGGGGCCAGAACCGCATCGAAGGCGCGGTGGATGGCCGACCCGATTGGTGCATCAGCCGCCAACGCACTTGGGGCGTGCCGATCCCGGCTTTTTATGCGTGTACCGAGCCGATCCTCGATGCCCGCATCGTACGCAACACAGCTGCGCTCATTGAAGAACACGGCTCCAATGTCTGGTTCGAACGCGACACAGCTGCCCTCTGGGCCGACGTGAAGCCCACTGATTGGGAAGGCCCTGAGCCCGACGGGAAATCGATGGACACGCTCGATGTGTGGATCGATTCCGGTTCCAGCTCGCGCTCGGTGATCATGCAGCGACCTGAGCTGCATCATGCCGAAAAGGAAGGCGTGGAGAACTGGCAAGCCGATGTCTATCTCGAGGGTAGCGACCAGCATCGCGGTTGGTTCCAAAGCTCCTTGCTGCTTTCGCTCGCCGGCAATGGCGCGCCGCCGTTCAAGACAGTGCTGACGCACGGTTTCATGGTCGATGCTGATCGCGAAAAAATTTCCAAGAGCAAACAGGGCCAAGGCGGCTATGCCAAACCGCAGACCAGCGAGGCCTACGTCGGCGAGTATGGCGCGGACATCGTGCGACTATGGGTAGCCTCACAGGATTTTCGTAACGATATCACCGTCAGCAATGAGCGCATCAAAAAGGTCGCTGAAACCTATCGTAACCTTCGCAACGCCCTACGCTATCAACTCAGCAACCTATACGATTTTGATCCAACCCAACATACCGTGGCCGATTCCGAACTGACGCCGCTGGATCGCTGGATACTTGATCAATTCACTGCCATGCAAGGCGATGTCACTGAAGCCTACGAACGATTTGAATATCACGTGGTATACCAGCGCATCAGCCAGTTCGTTTCCGTGGAACTTTCATCAGTCTACCACGATTGCGTGAAGGATCGCCTTTATGCTGATGCCGCTGATTCGCCACGCCGGCGCGCTACTCAAACCACTCTGCTACGCCTCTGTTCCGGCCTCGCTCGCATGCTCGCGCCTATCTGCGTGTTCACCTCCGAGGAAGCCTGGGAATTTCTGCCTGGCGACAAAGCCGATTCCGTACATCTCGCCGATTGGCCCGAGGAAACCCTCAGCCTTTCCAACGAAGAACGCGCGGTGTGGGAAAATCTATTCGCCATGCGCGAGCCCGCGCTCGCGGAATTGGAAAAGGCGCGTCAGGAAAAACTCATCGGCAAAGCCCTCGAGGCGCGCGTCATCATCACGGCCAAACCCAAAGCCCTTGAGACCGCTCAGTCCCATGCCGAGACCCTGCGCGAGTTGATCAACATTTCCAAACTCCACCTCGTGGCCGATTCGGCTGCCGAGACCGTTACTTGCGCCGTCACCAAGGCCGAAGGGGCCAAATGCACACGCTGCTGGCGCTGGGAAGAAACCGTCGGCCAACACGAAGCCCACCCTGAACTCTGCACACGCTGCATGGACGCGGTGGCGTAGCCTGTTGCATCACCCAAACTCGCGCGGTATTTGCACCCGCAGCGGATTAGCGAACGACCATTTACTTCCGGAAAATTCTACCGTGGCGGTAGCTTGGCTGATTTTCTTGGACAGATTCCGGTACTGCGTGGTGACTGTGCATAGGTACAACACCATTAGACCAATGCCCGTGCAGCTAATCGGGTTTTGCTGGGTGAAATAGCCGACGCCAATCGTCAGCAGGATTCCGTACAGCAGATACAAAAAGCCCGTGCGGAATTCGTATACCACGAATGCGTCCGTTTCTTCAATGAGACGGTATGGCTTGAACAGCTCCATCCTGGCCGGTCACACCTTCGGCTCCCAACCCTTGCGGTATTCGCGGCCCCAATATTGTTCCATAGCCTCGGCATTGTCCTTCACCTTACCGGACTTGGGATCGACATCGATGGCGCCGCCGGTACGATAGGCGATGTTGGCCAGATGCGTGAGCTGCGTGCTGATCTGGGCATCGCCAATTTCGGAATTGAGCGGTTCATCGGTGCGGATGGCGTTCAGGAAATTTGCGAAGTGAAAGCCGTCATCCCATTTGCCGGGATTGGCCTTCACCTCTTTGCCGCCGAGATCAAACTGCTTGTACCCGGCACCGTGAATCTCCAGGGATCCGCCTTTGCCGTAGAAGGTGCAGAACGGCCGCTTCTCTTGGCGGCGCGGATGGCAGCTGCTTTGATCCCAACCGATGCCGACCTTGCCGAAGTCGTACGTGGCATACGCCGTGTCGGGCGTTTCCTGATCATCATCATGATGATAGCGCGCGCCGTGCATCGTCACGCGCTCGGGATAATCCACCTTCAATCCCCAGCGAGCCACGTCCATAAAGTGCGGTCCGTTATTCTGCATTTCGCCTCCGCCATAAAACCAGTGCCAGTGCCAATTGTAATGTATGAGGTTATCCTTGTACGGCCGCTCCGGGCACGGGCCCTGCCAAAGTTCCCATCCTTTTTTGCCTAGCCACTCAGGCACTTTCACAAACTTGCCCTTACCAATGCTACCGCGACTACCACCGTAGTAGCAGCGCGCAAATGTCGGTTGCCCAATCTCGCCGGCCTTCACCCGTTCAATGCCCTCGATGATGCCCGGCTGGCTGCGGCGCTGATTACCCATCTGCACCTTGCGCTTATACTTCTTCGCCGCGGCCACGATCAACTCCGCCTCACGCGCATTCTGGCTGGCGGGTTTCTCCACATACACATGCTTACCCGCTTCCATTGCCAAAATCGCCATCGGCGTATGCCAAAAGTTCGGAGCGGCAATCGACACCGCATCAATCGATTTATCATCCAGAATCCGCCGGAAATCATCGATGCCCTGAGGATCTTTGGTCTGGGGAAATTTCGCCAACGAAGTCTTTGCGCGGTTCATTCCGCTGGCCACCCGTCGGCTGTCCACATCGCACAGATACGCCACCTCGCAATTGGATGCTTCCAAATATTTCACTACATGGCTCATCCCGCGGCTGAGCCCAATCACGCCGGTCACAATTTTCTTCTGCGTATCTTTCGCCTTAAGAATGGCGGGAAACGCCAGGGAAGCGGCCACGGTGGTGCCGACAAATTGACGGCGGGAAACAGAAGTGGGCTCAGTCATGCTGCAAGGCTACGCACCCGCAGACTGATGGCAAACGAAAATTAAACCTCGCCCTTCTTGATCAACGCGCGGCCGTATTCGCGGTTCATACGTGCGATAAAATCCAGTGAGATTTCCTTGGGGCATACCGCCTCACAGGAACCGGTGACGGTGCAGTTACCAAAGCCTTCATCATCCATTTGCTTCACCATCGCCAAGGCACGGCGTTCGCGCTCGGGCTGCCCCTGCGGCACCAAACTGAGATGCGAGACCTTGGCCGCCACAAAGAGCATAGCCGAGGCGTTCTTGCATGCCGCCACGCAAGCTCCGCAGCCGATGCATTGGGCGGCGTCCATCGCAAGGTCTGCTTCATCCTTCGGAACCGGCGTGGCATTAGCATCCGGCACGCTGCCAGTGCGTACGCTGACAAATCCACCAGCCTGCTGAATGCGATCAAATGCCGCGCGATCCACCACTAGGTCACGTTGCACTGGAAACGCTGAAGCACGCCAAGGCTCAATGGTGATGGTCATGCCATCACTGAAATGACGCATGTGCAACTGACAAGCCGTAGTGCCTTGCTGGCCTCCGTGCGGAACACCGTTAATTACCATGGAACATGAGCCGCAGATACCCTCGCGACAGTCGGAATCAAATGCTATTGGCTCTTTTCCATCCTCGTTGAGGCCTTCATTAACAACATCCAGCATTTCGAGAAATGACATATCGGTATCTATACCTTTGGCGTCGTATTCCTCGAAGCGGCCGGAGTCATCGGTGTTGTCCTGCCGCCACACTTTCAGTTTTAGATTTAACTCCTTACCCATTACTTATAACTCCGCTGGGTCATCTTCACCTCTTCGTACTCAAGAGATTCCTTGTGTAGTTGAGGTTCATTTTGGTCACCCTTATATTCCCATGCTCCAACGAATGCAAAATTTTCATCATCCCGTTTAGCTTCCCCCTCTGCAGTTTGGTGTTCCTCACGAAAATGACCACCACATGATTCTTCGCGCTGAAGTGCATCTCTGCACATTAACTCGCCGAATTCCAGGAAGTCTGCAACTCGCCCAGCAAGTTCGAGGCTTTGGTTAATTGACGCATTTTCGCCTGGAACATTAAGATTGCTCCAAAATTCCTCGCGCAATTCCGGGATTTTTCTAATGGCTTCTTCCAGTCCGGACTTGTTGCGTGCCATGCCACACTTCTCCCAAATGATTTGACCCAACTCACGGTGGAATGAAGTGGGCGTCCGTTTTCCTTTAATGGAAAGGAGTTTATCAATGCGGGAACGCACCTCATCCTCCGTCCCTGTGAATTCACTTGAATCAGGGTCAGGACGGTTATCGGGGCCTCCATCAGCAAGGTATTGCCCGATTGTGTAAGGCAGGACAAAATAGCCATCTGCCAAACCTTGCATCAAAGCACTAGCTCCGAGGCGGTTGGCTCCATGTTCAGAAAAATTAGCCTCTCCAATCACGAAAAGACCCGGAATGTTGCTCATCAAATTGTAATCCACCCACAGCCCTCCCATGGTGTAATGGACGGCAGGATAAATTGTCATGGGATTTTGATAAGCGTTCGAGCCGGTAATCTTTTCATACATGTCAAAAAGATTACCGTAACGTTCACGCACGGTGCTCTCACCCATGCGGTTTATTGCATCAGCAAAATCTAGATAAACCCCCAGCCCTGATGAAACAACTCCTCTGCCTTCATCACAAACTTCTTTGGAATTTCTGGAGGCTACATCGCGAGGCACAAGATTTCCGAAGCTTGGATATTTTCGCTCCAAATAATAATCCCGCTCCGCATCTGTAACATTACTAGGATGCAACTCTCCTTTTCGAATTTTTTCAGCAACATCAGGACTTTTTGGCACCCACACACGGCCATCATTTCGCAGTGATTCACTCATCAAAGTTAGTTTACTTTGATGATCTCCGCTCACCGGAATACACGTTGGGTGAATCTGTGTGTAACACGGATTCGCGAAGGCCGCGCCACGTTTGTAGGCCCGATGGGTCGCTGTCACGTTGCAGCCCATGGCGTTTGTTGAGAGATAGAAGACGTTACCGTAACCTCCCGTAGCCAAAACAACAGCATGCGCCGAATGCCGGCTGATTTCGCCCGTAACCATATTCCGCACAACGATCCCCTTCGCTTGACCATCGACAAGAACGACATCAAGCAACTCTGTGCGAGTGTACATCTTTACCTTACCAAGACCAATCTGTCGGCTAAGCGCAGAGTAGGCTCCGAGTAGCAACTGCTGTCCAGTCTGGCCTCGGGCGTAAAAGGTACGACTAACCTGTGCCCCACCAAAGGAACGATTAGCAAGAAGACCGCCATATTCACGCGCGAATGGAACACCTTGTGCAGCACATTGGTCGATGATGTTCACACTGACCTGCGCAAGGCGATAGACATTGGCCTCGCGAGAACGATAATCCCCACCCTTTACTGTGTCGTAGAACAAGCGGTAGACCGAATCACCATCATTTTGGTAATTTTTCGCGGCGTTAATCCCACCTTGTGCAGCAATCGAATGGGCGCGGCGGGGGCTATCTTGATAGCAGAAGCATTTTACGTTGTAGCCCAGCTCAGCCAATGACGCTGCTGCCGAGGCACCGGCTAAACCACTGCCCACTACGATTACCTCGTACTTCCGTTTGTTAGCCGGATTAACAAGGTTTAGATCAAAACGGTGTTTATCCCATTTTTGATCTATCGGTCCGGACGGAATTTTGGCGTCAAGGTTCATGCTATTTAACAAAGCCCGCGAGCACAGCAACAGGGATGGAAATATATCCGAGGAAAATCAGAATGGCCACCGCCTTCGCGCCGCAGTCGATCCATTTTCCGTAATTCTTGTTCTTCATTCCCAGAGACTGAAACATTGCACTAAGCCCGTGGCTTAGGTGCACGCACAGCAATCCGATAGCGACCACGTAAAAGCCAACCACCCACGACACGTTAAAGCCGTTGACTACCATTCTATAAACGTCGGACGCATTCTCGCCCTCAGCACCTTCGCCCTGCGGCAGCGGCGTCACGAAGGCCGTTTGGTTATTGTCCCCGTCCACCTCATGCACGTAGTAGGTTTCGAAATCGCCTTTGAATTCTCCGGAGATACCGTTGATCTGCGGCACCTTCCAAGTGAAATGCGCCAGATGATAAAACGCGAAGGCCGCGATGATCAGGCCGCTGAAGATCATGGTGCGCGCGGCAAACCTCGCCACGATGTCATCCCGCCGATGCCGGTCCACCGGATCCACTTTGACTTCATGCCGCTTGCCGGCGGCCTCGCGGTTTTCGGTTGTTAATTTCAGCGCGGACCAAATATGCAACCCGGCCATCGCCAGTAGTCCCAGCCGCGCCACCCACAACAGCGGTCCAAGATCATGCAGCTTCTTGGCATACTCATTGAGCGCCGCCGGCCCAGCGAACACCAGCAGGTTGCCGAGCAGGTGCGCGATGATGAACCCGAACAGGCCCGCGCCTGTTATGGCCATGATGTACTTTCGCCCCAGCGAAGTGTTGAAAATGCCCTTGATGAGGTTCATCGGCTGGGGGATGTATCGTACAAATCCGCCCCCAGCGTCAAATGAATTGAAAAGCAAAAGGCGATGAATTGCCCTCATCGCCTTTGCCTCTCAATGGTGCACCGCTTACTCGGCCAAGGAAAACTCCACCGAGTCGTCCTTAGCCTCGGCGGCAATGGCGTCGCCGGGCTTGAAATCACCGTCGAGCAGCTTCAACGCCAGCGGGTCGAGCAGGTGTTGCTGAATGGCCCGCTTGAGCGGGCGCGCGCCGAATTGCGGATCGTACCCCGCCTTGGCCAGAAACGCCCGCGCGCCGGCGTCCACCGCCAACGTCAGTTGCTGATCGGCCAAACGCCTATCCACGCGGTTCAGCTGGATATCCACAATGGAGCCCAGCTGCGATTCGTTCAGGCTGCCAAAGAGGATACTGTCATCCACACGATTCAAAAACTCCGGTCGGAAATGCCGCTTCAGCTCGTTCATCACGTCGTTGCGCAACGCCTCGTCGGTCGCTTTGCCCGCGGAATAATATTCCTGAATCAACGGGCTACCGATGTTGCTGGTCATGATGATCACCGTATTCCGGAAATCCACCGTGCGCCCCTGTCCATCGGTCAGGCGCCCATCGTCCAGCACCTGCAGCAGCACGTTGAACACATCCGGATGCGCCTTCTCGATCTCGTCGAACAACACCACACTGTACGGCCGGCGGTGCACGCTCTCGCTGAGCTGCCCGCCTTCCTCGTGCCCCACGTAGCCCGGAGGCGCACCGATCAGGCGGCTCACGCTGTGTTTCTCCATGTACTCGCTCATGTCGATGCGCGTCATTGACTGTTCGTCATCAAACAAAAACTCCGCCAACGCCCGCGCCAGCTCGGTCTTACCCACGCCGGTCGGCCCGAGGAAAATGAAGCTACCCATCGGCCGCTGCGGATCCTGTAACCCACTGCGCGCACGGCGCACGGCATTGGCCACCGCGGTGACCGCTTCGTTCTGACCGATCACCCGCTCGTGCAGGCGACTCTCCATACGCACCAGTTTCTGCCGCTCCCCTTCCAGCATGCGGCTCACCGGAATACCCGTCCACGTGGCCACCACACGCGCGACATCCTCTTCGGTCACCTCTTCGCTCAGCAGGCGGTTGCCGTTCTGTTCACGGATCGCCGCCTCGGCCGCCGTCAGCTTCTCTTCCAGCTCCGGAATACGTCCGTACTGGATCTCCGCTGCCGCGGACAAATCGCCCGTGCGCTCAGCGGTCTCCTGATCGCGCCGCGCCTCCTCGATCTGGCCGTTGATGATGCTCGCCGCATCAATCGACGCCTTCTCGTCCTGCCACTGACCCTTGAGCTGCGTCGCGCTTTCCTTGAGGTCCGCCAGCTGTTTCTGCAACTGCTCCAACCGCTCGCGCGAGGCCGCATCCTTTTCCTTTTTGAGCGCTGTCTCCTCAATCTCCAGCTGCAGGATCTCACGCTCCAATTGATCAATCTCCACCGGCATCGAGTCCAACTCCATGCGCAGGCGCGAGGCCGCTTCATCCATCAAATCCACCGCCTTATCTGGCAGGAAACGGTCGGCGATGTAGCGGTTGGACAACTGCGCGGCACTCACCAAGGCGCTGTCCTGAATGCGAATGCCGTGGTGCACCTCGTAGCGCTCCTTCAGCCCGCGCAAAATCGCGATGGTCTCTTCGACCGACGGTTCCGCCACGGTCACCGGTTGAAACCGCCGTTCCAGTGCCGGGTCTTTCTCGATGTGTTTGCGATACTCATCCAGCGTCGTCGCGCCAATACAGCGCAATTCGCCGCGCGCCAACTGCGGCTTCAACATGTTCGCCGCATCCGCCGAACCTTCCGCATTGCCCGCGCCCACAATCGTGTGCAGCTCGTCGATAAACAAAACGATCTGTCCCTCGGCCGCTGTGACTTCCTTGAGGAACGCCTTCAACCGGTCCTCAAATTCGCCGCGATACTTCGCGCCGGCAATCATCGCTCCCAAATCCAGCGCCACAATCCGCTTGTCGCGCAGCGAATCCGGCACATCCCCGCTCACCACACGGCGCGCCAGGCCCTCAGCAATCGCCGTTTTGCCCACGCCCGGTTCGCCGATCAGCACGGGATTATTCTTCGTACGCCGCGTCAACACCTGCATCACGCGGCGAATCTCATCGTTCCGGCCAATCACCGGATCGATCTTCCCTTCCCGCGCCAGGGCCGTGAGGTCCTTGCCGTATTTCTCCAATGCCTCGAATTTATCTTCCGGATTCGCATCCGTTACCCGCTGCGATCCGCGCACCTCGTTCATCTTCTCCAATAACACCGACCGTTCCACGTCATGCCGCTGAAATAATTTCCTTAAGACCGCACCGCACTCCAGCAGCCCGAGCAGCAAATGCTCTGCGCTCAAATAGTCATCGGCCAACGCCTTCGCTTCCTGCTCCGCGCGATCCAGCGCCTGCTTCAAGTCGCGACTCAAAAACACATCGCTCGAACTCACGCCCTCCACTTGCGCACGGCGATCCAGTTCCGCGTTTAGATCCGATTCCCATGATGCCAAGTCCACTCCGACACGCTGCAACAGCGTCGGCACAATCGTGTCCGTCTGCCGCGTCAACGCCAGTGCCAGATGCCCTCCGTCCAATTCCTGGTGCGACCGCTCCCGCGCCAGCTCCTGCGCTGCCTTCAACGCTTCCTGAGATTTCTGAGTTAACTTGTCCATCATGATACTTCTCCTTGGTTCAAATGTGCTGCCGACATCGCGCCGGCAGAAGTGTTCGATTCGGCCTGCCGGGGAGCAATCCGCTCCCCGGTGGCTTCATGATTATTCCACGCGCACTTCAATCGATTTCGGCAATGCCTGCTCGCGCTTGGCCACACGCACGGCCAACACGCCGTTTGTGAATTGCGCAGCCACACTTTCGGCATCGCTATCCTCCGGTAAGGTGAAGCTGCGGCTGAAGGTGCCATGCGAGCGTTCGATGCGATGGTAGGTTTTCCCCTCCACCGTGCGCTCCAGATCCCGCTCGCCGGACAACGTCAGCACGCCGTCCTCGACCGTCACCTTCACCTTGTCCTTATCCAGCCCCGGCAATTCGGCGCGGATCACGTAATCCTGTTCCGTTTCCTCAATGTCCACCACCGGCGACCACGCCACCGATGCCTGTCCCTCGCCGCCCAGCACCGAGGCCAGCCGGTTATGAAACAACGCGTCCATCTCATGGATCGGATTCCAAATACTCAATGTGTTCATGCTCTTTCCTTTCAGGCGGTGTTTGCTTCCACCAAACCGACCCGCCATGGCCAATCCGGCTGTTTAATTCAAATTAAACCCCAGTTATGGATTCAGATAATGCCTGTTAACATCAGATCCCGTGCCATCCATTACTAATGTAAAAACACGCAATAAACTGCATAAAACACAAATATATTCCGTGTTTCATTGAAAATGAATTGTGAATATACTGATAATAAGGGTTATTATGGCACACTATATGATGTGCCTTAATGCCCCTTTATTGGCGCACTAGATATTCTAGAGAAGGAATGATGTGGGCCACGGAATTCTCTGTGCCGCGGCAAAGCCAGCGGGATTGAAACCCGCCAGCCAAGGCTCCTTGGTGATCTTCATGTTCCCCATCCCCCACATGCAGAATGCGGGCGGGCGGGATTCCGAGACTCTCGGCTGCCGTCTGGAAAATACGAGCATCAGGCTTATGCGCGCCGATTTCGGCGGACACATGAATGACCTCAAACCAATGCGCCAGCTCGAGCGATTTCAACAGCGGGCGCAGGCGATCGTCCCAATTGGAAATCACCCCAAGGCGAATGCCCTGCTGCCGCAACGCCGTCAGCGTGGGAATGACGTCCTCGTATACATGCCAACATTCCGCCTTGGCGAAGTGACTGTAGAGTTCCCCGAAAAATGTCTGGCTGGGCAGTTGCGTACCTAGGCCTTCGAAAGTGGCATCCACCACAGCCGCCCAATCGGCCCGAGTGTATTGAAAGGCACTCTGTGCCTGCCACGCCTGGACAAAGCGTCGGGTTAATTCTTCCGGCTCCGCCTGCACGCCATTTCGCGCGGCTACCTCGGCATAAATATGCCCCACTGATGGCCAGGGCTCGATGAGCGTGCCGCCGACATCCAGCGTTATGGCTTCGACAGTTTCCATTCGTTCAACCCCCGTTCGCCGGCGGACGTCATAATACCCAGTTGCTCCATCACTTCGCCAATGAGATACAACGAACCGGTCACCACCACCAGCGGCGCTTCCCGTACCGCTGCCAATCCACCGGCCAGTGAGTCGTGATACTCCACCTGTCGGCAACCGGCCTTTGCCTCCTCAGCCAATTGCGCTGGCGGCAGGCCTCGTTCACTACTCACAGGCACACACACCACGCGCGCGGAGAGCGGCGCCAGCGAGGCCAATGTGCATCCCCAGTTTTTATCAGCCAACATGCCGATCAGCAGGGTGGGGCGTTGGCCGGGAAATTCCTCCTGCAACAAATCCGCCAAGGCCTCGGCGCTGGCGGGATTGTGGGCGGCATCGATCACTACCTGCTGACTGCCCAAGGTGTGACATTGCGCACGGGCAGCCCAGTGGACTTGGGCCAAGCCGGTGTTGATGGCTTCGGGTGTGACCGGTAAATTTGTTCGCTCGGCCACGAGCTTGGCCAGTGAGGCGTTTTCGCGTTGGTGCCGGCCAAGTAGGGCTGTGGGAGTTTCACCACCGAGTGTCAGCGTGTAGGGAGCACCGAGGGATTCTGCGGTTTGTTGAATGACTTCGGCTGCGGGCGGTTCCTGTCGGGCACTGAACACCGGCACGCCGGGCTTGATGATGCCGGCTTTTTCAGCAGCAATTTCAGGCAGAGTTTCGCCCAAGTATTGTTGGTGATCCAAATCCACTGGCGTAATCACGGACGCCATCGGAGTCACGATATTGGTCGCATCCAACCGCCCGCCCAGACCGGTTTCGAGCAGCACCACATCGCATTTGTGCCGGGCAAACGTTTCCAGTGCCATGACGGTGATAACTTCGAAAAAGGTCGGGCTAGCATCGGCAGGAAACTCACGGAGCCGCTGCTGCATGGATTCCACTAACGCGACCACTTCAGCCTTCGGAATGTGTTCGCGGTTGATCTGGATGCGTTCGCGAAAGCTGACCAGATGCGGCGAGGTGAAGAGGCCGGTTCGGTAGTCGGCCGCGCGATAAATACTCTCCAGCATCGCGCACACACTGCCTTTGCCATTGGTGCCGGCGACGTGGATGATTTGAAGCTGTTCCTGTGGGTCGTCCGCGAGCGAAGCCAACTGGCGTGGATTATCCAAACCGAGCTTGGAGCCGAGCAGGCGTAGGTCGTAGAGCCAATCGATGGCTTCGGGATAGGTCACGGCTATTTGCCGTTGGCGCGTTCGTGGGCGGCCTTGATGAAGCCGGCGAAGAGCGGGTGCGCCTGCACGGGCTTACTCTTGAATTCCGGATGCGCCTGGGTGGCCATGAAGTAGGGATGATTTTTCAGCTCAATCAACTCCACGAGATTGCCGTCCGGCGAGGTGCCGCTGAAGACAAAATCCTGCGCCTCGAATTGCTCACGGTAGGCGTTGTTGAATTCGTACCGGTGCCGATGGCGTTCGTTGATCTCCTCGGTGCCGTAAAGCTCGGCGGCCTTGCTGCCGGGCGTGAGCGCACAGGCCTGCGCGCCTAGGCGCATAGTGCCTCCCATGTCGGTGATGTTTTGCTGTTCGTCGAGCAGAGCGATGATGGGGTGGGGCGTCTGGGCGTCAAACTCCGCTGAGTGCGCGCCGTCCAGTCCGAGGGCATGTCGGGCAAATTCAATGCAGGCGATCTGCATGCCGAGGCAGAGGCCGAGATAGGGCACGTTGTTTTCCCGCGCGTACTGAGCGGCCAATACCTTGCCTTCCACGCCACGCTCGCCGAAGCCGCCGGGCACAAGGATGGCGTCCATTTCGGCCAAATACGCCGCGGCGCCGGCGCGTTCGATGTCCTCCGAATCCACCCGCACGATCTCGATGGCGCAATCGTTGGCGCCGCCGGCGTGGGTGACAGCTTCGTAGACGCTCTTGTAGGCGTCCTGCAAATGGATGTATTTGCCGATCACCCCGATGCGTACCTGATGCTGCGGCTTAATGATGCGCTGGATGACGGCCTCCCATTCACTCATGTCGGCCGGTGACGTTTCGAGGCCCAGTTCCTGACAGACGAGCGCGTCCATTTTCTCGCGCTGCAGCATCAAAGGTACTTCATAAATGGAATGTTCCACGTCGATCTCTTCGATCACGCCGTCCACAGGGACATTGCAAAAGAGCGAAATCTTCTGGCGCATCTCTTCATTGATTGGCTTCTCCGTACGGCACACGAGAATGTCCGGCACAATGCCGATCTCGCGTAGTTTGGCGACGGATTGCTGGGTAGGCTTGGTCTTCAGCTCGCCGGCCGCACGTATGTAGGGCACGTAGGTGACATGGACAAAAATGGCATTGCCGCGCCCGCATTCGAGGGCGAATTCGCGGATGGCCTCGAGAAACGGCAGGCCTTCAATGTCGCCAGTGGTGCCGCCGATCTCGGTGATCACCACATCAGCGCCGGTCTGTTCACCCACTTCCTTAATGCGTTGCTTGATTTCATCGGTCACGTGCGGAATCACCTGCACGGTTTTGCCGAGATAATCGCCGCGCCGTTCCTTTTCCAGCACGGTCTGGTACACGCGGCCGCTGGTGAGGTTGTTGAACTGGGTCAGCTCCGAATGGGTGAATCGCTCGTAATGACCGAGGTCCAGATCGGTTTCCGCGCCGTCATCCAGCACGTAGACTTCGCCGTGTTGAAACGGGCTCATCGTGCCGGGATCCACATTGAGATACGGATCGAACTTTTGCAGCGTCACCTTGAGGCCGCGCGCCTCAAGCAGCGTGCCGAGGGAGGCAGCCGTCAATCCCTTGCCGAGGGAACTTACTACGCCGCCTGTCAAAAAAATATATTTCATCTACTCAGCAACGCCTCCACACGCTGCACATCTTCCGGCACATCGACTCCGATGGCCTCGTATTCCACTGGGCGCACGGCAATCTCTATGCCGTTCTCCAGCGCCCGTAATTGCTCCAACCGCTCGGCTTGCTCCAGCGGGGAAGGGGGGAACTCCACCAACCGCCGCAGCGCCTCGCACCGGTATCCGTAAATGCCCAGATGCTTCAAAAATGGAAAAGCCTGTAACTGCTGTTCGGGACTCTCCTCGGCCAGATCGCGCACGAACGGAATCGTGCGTCTCGAAAAATATAGGGCGCGGCCAGTGGCACTGACAACGACTTTCACCACGTTGGGGTCCGAATAATCCGAAATGTTGTTCACAAGCGTGGCAGCCGTCGTCATTTCCGCCTCACTCAAGGCGCCGGCCACCGCGTCGATCACCTCCGGAGCAATCAACGGTTCATCGCCCTGCACATTCACCACCGCATCACAATCCAGCCGCGCCGCCACCTCCGCGATCCGGTCCGTGCCGCTGGGATGATCGGCCCGCGTCATTTCCACCGAGCAAAACTCTCGTGCCACCTCCGCAATGCGCTCGTCATCCGTGGCCACAATCACCTCCGAAAGACTCGTCGCCCCGCGGCAACGCTCCACCACATGCTGCAGCAGCGGCTTGCCCGCGATAAGATGCAGCGGTTTTCCGGGAAACCGCGTGGACGCATAACGCGCTGGGATAATGCCGATGATGTTCATGCCTGTTCCAAAATCCAATCCGCCGCACCGACCACGTCATCCACCAAGGCGGCGCGTGCCACGAGAGTCGGCTCGGCCTGTTCGAGTTCCGCACCGTAGCCCGTACGCACCAGAATGCTCTGTTTCACGCCGGCATTCCAGCCACATTCGAGATCGGCGGTCTTGTCCCCCACCATATAGCTTTGCTCAAGGCTGATGCCAAATTCCAGGGAGGCATCGCGCAAAAATTGGGGACTGGGCTTGCGGCCGGGGCTATCTTCCTCAGGAGATTCGGGCGCAAAATAAATTTTCTCAAAAGCGACGCCATCAGAAGCCGCCAACTCGGCCGATAATTTGTCATTCACCGCATGCATGTCCGCCTCGGTGTAATAGCCCCGGCCAATACCCGATTGGTTAGTGACGATGAACAGCCTGTATCCGGCATCCATCAGACGGCGCAGGGCCGAGCCGCTGCCGGGGATGATCTCGAGTTGATCGGGGTCGTGCAGATAATGCCGCTCCACATTGAGCGTGCCGTCGCGATCGAGGAAAACGGCGCGGTTCATGCGAAGCTGGCGGCCAGTTCCTTGGGCGTCACGGTAGCCGTGCCGATTTTCCCGACCACCACGCCGGCGGCGTGATTGGCGAACAAGGTGGCTTCCAACGGCGACGCGCCGGCCGCAATAGCAGCGGTGAAGCTGGCGATCACCGTATCGCCGGCGCCGGAGACATCGTACACCTCCTGCGCCACGGTGGGGATCACGACCGGCTTCACGCCGCGTTGGGCCAGCAGCATACCTTGTTCGCTCAAGGTCACCAGCAGTAATGCCGGTTGATACGCGGCCTGCACGGCTTTCACCGCGGACATCAAATTTTTATCGCGCAACGGATTTGGGTGACGCGTTTCGTCCGTGAGCCCGGCAAGCTCAAACAGTTCCCCGCGGTTGGGCGTGATTAACGACAACCCGCTGATATCCAGTTGATGCGAGGGTTTAGGATCGAGACTCAACCAAATCCCACGTGGCCGGCACAATGCGCGCAAGCCTTCCAGCAATTCCTGTGTCACCACTCCTTTGTTGTAGTCGCCCACCACAATGGCGTCCGTGCCGTCGAGATCCTTCTCAACCGCACTCAACAACCGCTGGGTAGTGCGATGATCCCCAGCCTGTTTGGTTTCCCGATCAATCCGCACCACCTGCTGTTGATGCGCCACCACGCGCGTCTTGCGAGTGGTCATGCGATCGCTCACCGGTTTCAGGCCACCACTACCCACGGCATCCTCCTTCAGTAACGCCCGGAGCCGCTTGGCGCCGTCGTCTTTGCCCACCAGACCGAACAACTCCACACCCGCGCCCAAGGCCGTCAGATTACGCGCCACATTGGCGGCGCCGCCGGGCATAAAGCTTTCGCGTTCAAACTCCACCACGGGCACGGGGGCTTCCGGCGAAATGCGTTTCACATGTCCCCAGAGAAACTGATCGAGCATCACATCGCCGACCACTAACACGCGGCTCTTGGCCGCCGTGCGCAGCAGGCTTTTCACGCGTCGGGTTGGGAGGGTTTTACTCATCCAAAAAAGCAGTCAACGGGCTGGTCGCCTGCGCTGTAGCATGGGTGGATCCCAGACCGATTTCATATGCCATACGACCGGCTTCCACTGCCTGCGCGAAGGCGCGGGCCATACGACAAGGGTCGTCATTCACGGCAATAGCGGTGTTCACCAAAGCGGCATCCGCGCCCAACTCCATCGCCTCGGCGGCGTGACTCGGCGCGCCAATGCCGGCATCGACCACCACCGGCACGGTGGCTTGATCGAGGATAATGCGAATTTGATCGCGTGTTTGCAGGCCGCCATTGCTACCGATCGGCGCCCCCAAAGGCATCACGGTGGCGCAGCCCACTTCCTGCAGGCGCTTAGCAATGACGGGATCGGCGTTGATGTAGGGCAGCACAGTGAACCCTTCCTGCACCAGCTGCTCGGCCGCCGCCAGCGTTTCCACTGGATCAGGCAGCAGATAGCGTGCGTCCGGATGGATCTCCAGCTTCACCCACTTGGGCAACCCGGCCGCCACCGCCAAGCGCGCTAGGCGCACGGCTTCCTCGGCATTCATCGCGCCGCTAGTATTGGGCAGCAACAGATATTTCTCCGGATCAATGAACTCGAGAATGTTGGCGAAAGGATCTTTTTCACCGCTGAGATCGGCACGACGCAGGGCAACGGTCACGATCTCGGTGCCGCTGGCCTCGAGGGCATCACGCATCAGCTCGGGCGACGCGAATTTTCCCGTACCCAAAATCAGGCGCGAGGTAAACTCGCGGTCGGCTATCTTCAACGGCGCCACAGCCACGCGACCAAAATACGCCGAACGCCCGCCAGCGTCGAGACTGACTTGATTTTCCCTCGCTCACGCGCTGGTTTTGGTTGATGTTGCTCCCAGTGAATGCGCTTTCCAAACTGGGCCGCCGCACTTCGGAGCCGCCCATTTCTTGGCTGATGAAACAGGCCCTGCAACGTCCAGGCCTCATTTCGCTGGCCGCCGGTTTTACGGATAACCCAACCCTGCCAGTCCGGGAAACGGGCGCGATTGTCGAGGGCCTGCTGCGTGGTAAAAAAGGTCAACCGCACCTGCAATACGGCACCACGCCCGGCGATACCCGCCTGCGCCAACTTACCGCCGCCCGTCTGGCTCACCTGGATAACCGGTCCACCAAGACTGCGGCCTACGCTCCGGATCGACTACTCATCACCCACGGCTCGCAGCAATTGCTCTATATCCTGTCCGAAATTCTCTTTGATCCCGACGACCTTGTGCTGGTCGAGGACCCCTCGTATTTCGTGTACCTCGGCATCATGCAAAGCCACGGAATTCGCGGACGCGGCATTCGGCTGGAGGCCGATGGCATCGATCTAGCGCATCTGGAAGCGACCTTGAATCAACTCCAACAGGCCGGAGAACTGCCGCGCTTGAAGGCGTTGTATCTGGTTAGTTACCATAGCAACCCCGCAGGCATCACCACCAGCGCGACGAAAAAGGCGGCCGCGTTGAAGCTATTGCGGCGATACGAAAAGGCGGCAGGTCATCCGATTTATCTGATCGAAGACGCCGCCTACCGGGAACTGCGGTTTGCCGGTGAGGATACTCCCAGCGCCCTGAGCCTCGATCGCCGAGCCGATCGGGTGGTGTACACCAGCACATTTAGCAAACCATTTGCCACCGGCGTGCGCGTGGGCTTTGGCCTATTGCCCGAACCTCTGCTCACGGCAGCGCTGCGTGTGAAGGGCAATCACGATTTCGGCACAGCCAATTTTCTGCAACAGATTTTGACCCAGGCACTGGCCAACGGCAGCTACGAAACTCAGGTGGCGAAACTGGGCCGCCGATACGCGCGCAAGGCCAAGGCCATGACACAGGCCTGCGCGGCGCATTTTCCGGACGCCGTGCAATGGGTGAACCCGACCGGCGGCTTGTACGTCTGGGCGCGGCTCCCGGCCAAAGTGCGCAGCGGCCTGAAGAGCGCGTTATTTGAAGCGGCCCTGCGTCACAAGGTGCTCTATGTGCCGGGCAGCTTGTGCTACTGCGATGATACGACCCGCCGCAAACCGAATCGCGAACTACGCCTCAGCTACGGCAATGCCAGCCTAAAGGAGATCGAGGAAGGTATCGCGCGTTTGGGGCGGGCATTGAAAAAAGTGCTCTGAACAAAAAACGGCGCCCGTTTCCGGACGCCGTCATGATTCATCGGATGCCAACCTTAGCTGGCGATCTCGGCGTTGTAGAACTCCTGCCAGTCGTCGAGGTTGTTCAGGTTCACCGCGTCGTCTGGGCCGGCTTCAATGCCGCAAGCGCTGAGGATACCCGCCTTGGTGTCCGCATCGTGGTTGTAACCAGCGATGGAGGCGTTCAGCGCGTCAACGGATTCACTGTCCAGCTTCGCGCCTTCCTGCGCCTGGACCCATGCCTCGAACTGAGTGTAGGAGGGCTTCTCGTTAGTGATATAGCTGCGCACTGCTTCGGCGTCGAGGCCAAGGCCCGCAATCACCATGCTGTCGTAGCCTGCGCCGATGCCCGGGTAGCCGTCGGCGATTTTGCCTGCGGCTTCGAGGGAAACTTTCTGCCAAAGACGCGGTAGGTGCAGCACACCCAACGGGCCCTTGGTACCGGAACTAATAAGAGGAACAATTTTACTCATAAGTCTGTGTATCCTAATGTTTAGGGGTTCAGGGAGAAGGTAGGCCCGCAGAGCAGGGAGGGTCAACGGCAATTTGCGCCGTCACAAAACTGCCACAGCATGCAGTTATTTGGCCCAACGCGCCAATGGACCACCTGAGCGCAGAACGGGCTTGAGAACGGTGAAGGGCACGAGCACATGATACATGCCCTCTGCATACGAGCCCACGTGGTACGGGGCAAAGTGAAACTCCACGCCGGCCGGCGAAAATGTGAACGGCGTATCAACCGCATCCTGATCGGTCTTGGGCGGCCACGAGGCTTCCCGTTTGATGAGGTTTCGACGGATGTAGCCGCCCACGACCGTCCGCCATTTTTTGCGGCCATCAAATAAATCGGCCAAAGCCAGCTTCCGGGGTTGCCCATTCTGCCACCAGTAATTCACACCAAAGTCCGCGTAGTTACCGTGGGCTCCACCGCTGTATTCATAAATATGCCCACGCACACTGATGAGATCGGCCGAATAAAACCGAACCGTGCCGCTCTCATCCGAGCGCCAACGCTTGTAGCTCTCACCATGAAAATCTGGGTCCTTGGCCAGGTCTTTTTCCAAATCTAGAAAAGTCTCTTCATAGTCGGCATTCACTTCGCCGTACCGATCCAAATACGCCTTTTCAATGGCGACATTAAACCGCTGACCAGTCTCGCCAGTGAACACCGGATACGCCGTAGACACATGCGCATCATACGGCCCGTGCTGATCGCGCCGACGCTCGGTAGCCACCTGTTGCAGCCGCAGCGGATACACCTTACCGCCATCCGCACTCCGCCATTCCCCAGCCCAACCGGTGGCCGAACGATTCAAAGACAAACGCGCAGTCACCTGTTCCCCTTTCATTTCATCCAGTTGCACGCGTGCACCGCTGGCTGTGCCCTGAAGCGTAATGGGTTTACCGTACTTCTCGTAAAAATAAGATCCCTGCACCTTACCCGTATCATGCTGCAGCCCGAGTTGAAACCGCGTGGCCTTGCCGAGCACTCCGGTGAAGTGCGATCGGCCGGCGGTCAACGCCTTCACGGTGGCATCACCGTGTGAGAGCACAAAGGTACCTTGCGGCCAGTCAGCCAACACTGGCGCCACGGTGGGGTTCAACGGATACTGCGCACCCGTGGATCGCATGTGGGCATAGCGGCGTTTGGCTCCGCCGCCGGAGACTCCAATGGCGAGGTCATGCCAGCCTTTGGTGTGCGTATCCAGAATACATATCGGCTCCTGCACACAGGTCATCCGCGAAACAAACCGGAAGGATTTACCGCCGCGAAATATAAACATCGTTCGACCGCACGTCCCGCCGTAATCCTGCCCCAACATCAGCACCAGCGCATCCTGATGGCCGTCCCCGTTTAAATCCTGCAAATGCACGCGGTACTCGGCCGGCGGCGTGGGGGTGAACGAGGTGGCGAAATATTTTTTGTGCTGCTCAAGTTGATAGCCATTGAGCGCCGCATGCAGTTTCGGATGCGTCGGCTGATCCGCCGCCATCACCGCCAATGCCATACAGCCCAAGGGCCACACAAAAAACCTCCTCATGACCGCAGTTTATGGCGGTCTCACGCCCGCTCAAGCCGGGATTATCCCCACAATTTCCTTCACCTGCAGCAGTGCCGCCTCTAAGCTGCGCGCTCGCATTTCAAATGAGTGAACGCAATTATAAAATCGCCGCGATGGCGGGTGATGGTATTGGGCCGGAGGTTGTCCGCGAGGCGCTGAAGGTGCTGCGCGCGGCCGAGGGAAAGTTTGGATTTCAATTGGACGTCACCGAGGCACCGGTCGGCTGGGCAGGCATTGACGCCGCCGGTAAGGCGCTGCCCGACGATACCCTCGCGCTGTGTCGCGAGAGTGATTCCATCTTGTTCGGATCGGTGGGCCTGCCCGATCGTGACCCGACCATTCCGAAGGAGGAAAGACCCGAGCGCGCGGCCTTGCTCGCCCTACGCAAGGAGTTTGGCCTGTTTGCCAACCTACGCCCGGTGAAGCTGCCGGCTGAGCTGGCGCATGCGTGTCCGTTAAAGGCCGAAAGGCAGGGCGATGGCATCGATTTACTGGTAGTCCGTGAGTTGACCGGCGGTATGTATTTTGGCCAACCGAAAAACACCGAGACACTGGAGGATGGCCAACTGCGCGCGGTGGATACAATGGTTTACAGCACGAGCGAGATCGAGCGCATCGCGCACGTGGGCTTCAAAAGTGCACAGCTCCGCCGCAAGCACCTGATGAGCATCGATAAGGCGAACGTGCTGGAGAACGGCGTACTCTGGCGCGACGTAGTCACGCGGGTGGCCGCCGAGTATCCGGATGTCACCCTCGAGCACATGTTCGTGGACAATGCCGCGATGCAGTTCCTGCTGCGGCCCACACAGTTTGACGTGGTGCTGTGCGAGAATTTATTTGGCGACATCCTTAGCGATGAAGCTGCCGCTCTGGCTGGATCGCTCGGAATGCTGCCCAGTGCCAGTCTCGGCGCCACCAGTGGCGAGCGTACGTTCGGTTTTTACGAACCGGCCGGCGGGACGGCGCCGGATATTGCCGGCAAGGATCTGGCTAACCCCATCGCGCAGATCCGGTCTGCCGCCATGATGCTGCGCCATAGCTTTGCCGAGAACGACGCGGCGGCAGCCATCGACGCAGCCGTCGGTACCGCGATTGCCAATGGCCTGCGCACCGGCGATATCTTCAGTACTGACGATCCCAACGCCCGCCAAGTGGGCACCACCGAGATGGGCGACGCCATCGCCGCTGCTGTTTGATGAAGCACCTCACGGAGGAATTGTGGTTTGATGTCCCGACACGCCGGGCATTTATCAATATCACACCTCAGGTGACCGAGCTGGTGCAGCAGAGCGGGGTGCAGGAGGGGTTGTGCCTCGTGAATGCCATGCACATCACGGCGAGTGTCTTCATCAACGACGATGAATCCGGACTGCATGCTGATTACGAACGCTGGCTGGAAGGGCTCGCGCCGCATGAACCGATCGAGCAATATCACCACAACGACACCGGCGAGGACAACGCTGATGCCCACATGAAACGCCAGGTGATGGGCCGCGAAGTGGTCGTCGCCATCACGAAAGGGCGGCTACATTTCGGGCCGTGGGAGCAGATTTTCTACGGCGAATTCGACGGCCGGCGTCGCAAGCGTTTGTTGGTCAAAATTATCGGCGGCTGATGAAACGATTTCTACTGGCTTCGATTGTTCTAATGAACGGCTGGTGGTCGGTGGATGCGGCCCCGGCGATCACAGGCTATTTACCCCATTATCGCGCGAACCTAATCGATACATTGCCGGTCGAAAAATTGACCGACATCATTTTCTTTTCCATCGCTCCCAAGGCGGATGGTTCGCTGGACACAAAAAACGCCATCCCGGAGGTGCTCCGCAAACTGACGGCGCGCGCGCATGCCAAAAAAGTGCGGGTCCACATCTGCGTGGGCGGCTGGGGATTATCGGCTGGTTTCGCGCCGATGACGGCCAACGCCAAGGCGCGGACCTCATTTGTTCAACAGCTCACGGCATTTGTCCGAAAACATAATCTTCAAGGTGCTGACATTGATTGGGAGCACCCCAAGACAGCAGCCGAGATTGCCAATTATCAAATACTGCTGATCGAACTCAAACGCGCCTTTGTGCCGCACCGACTTTGGCTCACCGTGGCGGCCGCCGGTTGGGGTAAACATTTGAAACGCGAAACATTTCCGTTCATCGACCGCATCCATGTGATGGCGTACGACCAGGGCACGCCCCACGCGCCGTTTGCCTGTGCGGTGAAGGATCTACGCTATTGGGAGACGCAAGGGGCACCCAAGGCCAAGCTGCTGCTGGGCCTCCCGTTTTACGGGCGTAACGCGCAAAACAATGCGCGCACCTACAGTGAGTTGGTGGCGCAATTCAAACCGACGCCCGATTCCGATATTGCCGGTGGATTTCATTTCAACGGCCCCGCCACTATTCGCCGTAAAACCCATCACGCCGTGCACGGTGGTTACGGTGGAGTCATGATCTGGGAATTGGGTCAGGACACTCCCGGCAAGGCCTCGCTGCTGGACGCGGTGCGGGCCACTTTGCCCCGATAATTTTCTACCCCGAACCCAGCGGTGGTGCTACAAATAACCCGTGATTTGGCGTGCCGTCATTCTGCTTTGCGTGGTGCTTTTGCCGCTGTCCGCAGCGCAGTTCACTCAAGACCAACTCGCTTGGTGGTCCTACCAGCCCGTGCGCCAACCGGCCGTGCCGAAGGCCGGCGCCGGTTGGGCGGCGAATGAAATCGATCATTTCATCGCGCGCAAATTTGCCGAACAGAAACTGACCCCGGCCGGGCCGGCCGCCAAGCGCGCGTTAATCCGGCGCGTGACGCTGGATCTCACCGGCCTGCCACCCACTCAGGAACAGGTGGCGGCGTTCCTGAAAGATCCCTCGCCGGATGCCTACGGCAAACTGGTCGACCGCCTTTTGGCCAGCCCGCGCTACGGCGAACGGCAAGCATCCTTCTGGCTCGATCTCGTGCGCTATGCGGATTCCGACGGCTACCGCGCGGATCATTTCCGGCCTGAGGCATGGCGCTATCGCGACTACGTCATCAACTCTTTCAACACCGACAAACCATATGACCGATTTGTGCGCGAGCAACTGGCCGGCGACGAGATTGATCCGGGCAACCGCGATGCTCTAATTGCCACCATGTTCATGCGCCATTGGATCTACGAACACAACCAGCGCGACGTGGAGTTTCAATGGGCCGAAGTGCTCGCCGATGTGACCAACGTGACGGCCGACGCGTTCCTCGGGCTCGGCATGCAATGCGCGCGCTGCCACGATCACAAGTTCGATCCCATTCTGCAAAAGGACTACTACCGCATGCAGGCCTTTTTTGCGCCGTTACTGCCGCGCGCGTCCATGCCCGTGGGCACCATGGCGGAGCGGGCGACGTTTTTTGAGGCGGACCAAAAATGGCGGCGTGACACCGAAACATTGCGACGGCAATTGCACGCCATTGAGCATCCGGTGCTGCTCAAGCACGCCACACGCGAGGGATTCGAGAAGTTCATTGATAAGATCAAGGTGATGATCCGTAAACGCCCCGAGGATCGCACGGCGTATGAACGGCAGATTGCCGAGATGGCGTCGCGGCAGTTTGACCTGGAGCAATCCAAACTACCCGAGCGCCTCAAGGACACCACCAAGGCGGAGTGGGAAAAGTTGCACGCACAACTGAAACAGTTTGAGGCTAACCGGCCGAAGCCGTTGCCGGCCGTGAAATTTGTGGTGAGTGATGCCGGTCCTGTGGCGCCGGTCACCCGCATTCCCAAGCGGGACACCGTGGTGGAGCCAGGCTTCCTCACACTGCTTGATCCCGGCGACGCGGTCATCACGCCGCCACCGACCGCTCTGCAATCCACTGGCCGACGCACGGCTCTGGCCAATTGGATTACGCACACCGACAACCCCTTCACCGCGCGCGTGATGGTCAATCGCATGTGGCAGCAGCATTTCGGCCGAGGGCTAGCCACCAACACCAGCGATTTTGGCAAACTCGGCACGCCGCCCACGCATCCCGAATTGCTCGATTGGCTCGCCACTCGGCTGGTCGCCGAAGGCTGGAGTCTCAAGAAACTGCACCGGCTGATGGTCACCAGTGCCACGTACCGGCAGGATTCCAATCATCCCACCGCCGAGCAGGCTGATCCGGCCAACATCTGGTTTGCCCGCGCCACCGTGCAGCGCATGGACGCCGAGCAAATGCGCGACAGCCTGCTGGCGGCATCCGGTGAATTGAATTTGAAAACCGGTGGCGCGGGCGAAGACGGCGCCCGCTCGGTACGGCGCTCGGTGTACTTGAAAGTGATGCGCAACAAACCCGACGCCGTGCTGGCGGCATTCGATGCACCTGACCGCATCTCGCACATGCCCCAACGCACTGTCACCACCACCGCCACGCAATCGCTGCTGCTGCTCAATAGCGACTGGGCCCGCCAACGCGCCAACGCCTTTGCCCGCCGCCTGCACAAGCTGCATCCGAGCGATCCTAAGGCGCAGGTGCGCGCCGCGCATCAGCTGACGTTTGGCCGCGAACCTTCGGTGGAGCATCTGGCATCGGGCATCGCTTATCTGAATCTCGGCGGCGAGGTGGCCGCCAATCCTGAGCCTCCCAAAATTGGAATGTTCGGCAAACGCTCACCAAGCCCAGCGGCCTGGATTCAGCCCGAGGGCGGCCAGCACGCATTGGAAGCCAAGCAGGGCAAGATGCCCACCGGCGATTTCACGGCCGAGGCGTTCATTCGGCTGGATTCGTTGTATGCCGATGCCTCCGTGCGCACCATCGTTTCCCAATGGGACAGCCAACAACGCACCCCCGGTTGGGCGTTGGGCGTCACGAGCACGAAGAGCGCCTATCAGCCGCGCAATCTGATCCTGCAACTTACCGGCATCCCGCAGCGTGGCGACCACGGCTACGAGGTGATCGCCTCCAATCTGCGGCCGGAATTGAACAAATTTTATTACGCCGCCGTGAGCGTGAAATTCGATGAGGAAGGCGACGGCACGGCGACGTTTTACCTGAAGGATTTTTCATCGCCCGACGGCAAGCTGCAGGTGGCGAAGAAACAATTCCGTCGCAACAAACATTACGGCAGCAAGCTGCCATTGGTGATCGGCGGCCGCACCGGCGGTAGTCGCCACGGCTGGGATGGCTTGGTGGACAACGTGCGCCTGAGCAGCACCGCGCTGGACGAAAAGTCACTGGTCATCAAAGGCGAGACCGTGCGGCCGCACACGCTGGCGTTTTATCAATTCGAGAAGGACGCATTCAACACCGACAGCTCGCCTCACGGCAACACCCTCGCGCCTCTGGGCAAACCGCACACGCCACCGGCCGTCACACGACTCGCGGAATACTGCCACGTGCTCTTCAATGCCAACCGGTTCCTGTACGTTGATTGATATGAGAACGCAACTGTCCACCGAATTAAGCGAAGCCTCACGGCGCGAATTTTTACTGCGCGGCGGTGCCGGCTTTGGCGCGCTGGCGTTGACCGGCATGCTGGCGCGGGATCAGGCCTTCGCCGCCACCAATCCTCATGCAGCCAAGCAGCCGCACTTTGCGCCCAAAGCCAAGCGGGTGATTTTTCTCTTCATGGAAGGCGGCCCGAGCCACATGGATTTGTTTGATCCCAAGCCGCTCATCCAGAAGCTGGCCGGCCAACCCATGCCCGACAGTTTCAAGCGACCGATCACAGCCATGGGCGAGGCGGAATCGCCCATTCTGGCCAGCCAACGCCAATGGAAACGCCATGGACAAAGCGGTCTGTGGATCAGCGATTGGCTGCCGCACACCGCCGAATGCGCGGATGATCTGGCGGTAATTCGTTCGTGCTGGACCAACGGCATCAACCACAGCGGCGGCGTGTGCCAGATGAACACTGGCCAACCCCTCGGCGGCCGACCCAGCTTGGGATCGTGGGTGAATTACGGGCTCGGCACGGAGAACGCCAACCTGCCCGGGTTCGTGGTGATGACCGACACGACCGGAACGGTCACCAACGGGCCGCGAAACTGGAGTGCCGGATTCATGCCCGCAACGCACCAAGGCGTGAAGCTCAATCCTGGAGTATCGCCCATCCGCCATTTAAATTTGCCCAAGGGGGTGACCCCGGAAACGCGCCAACACCAGCTCGAGATATTGCGCCAACTGAACGAGCAACATCTCAAGTCGCGCGAAGGCCAGAGCGAACTCGAGGCCCGCATCCGCGCCTATGAACTGGCCTACCGGATGCAGGCTTCCGCGCCCGAGACGGTGGATCTCTCCAAGGAAACGGAGGCGACCAAAAAGCTCTACGGCTTTGGCAACAAGGACACGGAACCCTTCGGTCGCTGCTGCCTGATGGCGCGGCGGTTGGTGGAGCGCGGAGTGCGGTTTGTGCAGATTTACCACGGTGCCGGCAGTAAATGGGATTCGCATTCCAAAATGGAAGCCAATCACGGCCGGCAATGCCGCCAAAGTGATCTGCCCACTGCGGGTCTGTTGAAGGATCTCAAGGCGCGCGGGTTACTGGATGATACGCTGGTGATCTGGGGCGGTGAATTCGGCCGCACACCCATGAGCGAGAAGGGCGATGGTCGCGACCATAATCCCACCGGTTTCACCATGTGGATGGCCGGCGGCGGCGTGAAGGGCGGCCAGGTAATCGGGGCCACCGACGAGCTGGGCCTGTGGGCCGTGCAAGATCGCCTGCATGTGCATGATTTGCACGCTACGATCCTGCATTTGCTCGGCATTCACAATCTCGACCTCGTGTACCGTTACAAGGGCCGGCCGGAAACACCGACCATTAACGAAGGAGAGGCCTACGAAAAAATCACCACAGTGTAACGCTTTCCCGCTTGCTATTCCTGCTGATTGGCATCAGCGTCTACGCAGCGCAAAACACCAAGCAGGTGTTCTGCTTAAGAATATTAAAAGTTATGGGAAATAAAGTGTTTGTGGGCGGCCTGAGCTGGGACGCCACGGATGATGATCTGAAAGAATTGTTTGGAGAGTGCGGAACGGTGACCGACGGGGTCATCCTTCAGGACCGGGAGACCGGTCGATCACGAGGCTTCGGTTTTGTGACGTTTTCTTCTGATGAGGAAGCCAAGGCGGCTATCGAGAAGTTTCACGACTTTGAGTACATGGGCCGTAATCTTTCTGTGAACGAAGCACGCCCGCGCGAAGATCGTGGCGGCGGCGGCGGTGGTGGTTATCGCGGCGGCGGCGGTTATCGCGGTGGCGGCGGCGGTGGTCGCGGCTGCGGCGGCGGTGGTCGCGGCGGCGGCGGCGGTGGTCGCGGCGGCTGGGACGGCAAACGCGGCAAAGATCGCGATTGGTAAACCCTACTCGTCCCCGAGCAGGCGCAGCTTGCCTTGGGCTGGCTTTTGATCCGCCTGCAGGCTGTCCATCAGCGAGGGAATATTTTCAGCAGCTCCGGTTTCGGCCGGAGCTGTTTTTTTGTCGGTCGCCTCATCGGCGTCGAGCGCGGCCTTGAGCGCCCCTTCCACAAGTTGGGCGCAGTGAATTTTCATGGGAGGCAACGCGCCGAGATCCCCGGTCAATTCATCATGCCGCAGGGCCAACGCTTCATCGGCGGTTTTGCCGCGGATCAATTCCGTAGCCATGCTGGCTACAGCAATCGCCGTTTCACAGCCAAAGGATTGGAAGCTTGCCTGATCAATCACCTTGCGCCCGTGATCCTCCTTAAATTTCACCCACAAGCGCAGCATCTCGCCGCAGTCAGAATTCCCCACCGTGCCCACGCGATCGGCATCAGTCAGCTCGCCCATGTTCTTGGGATCCGCAATGGCCTCCCTGATTTTTTTCTCCAGCGATTCGTCCATGACAATTATGAAAATTCGTAGCGCGGCACCGAATCATCCACCTCCAGACTCCATGCATCAATCCCGCCCCGCAGGCAACGCACTTGATTCTGGCCGTGCCCCAAAAAATAAGCCGCCGCATCCAGCCCTTGCTGACCTTGATGATCGACGATCACAAACATCTCATTCGGATCCCACTTACCCATGACCTCCTGCATCAGTTCGCGCGTCATGTGGATAGCCCCTTCAATGCGCGCCGCATCAAACTCCTCCTGCGTGCGCACATCCAGCAGCTTCAATCCCGGCGTCGCCTCCAGCTCGGCTTTTAGTGCCTTCGGCTCAATATAAATCTTCTCATCCGCCGCGTGGCTTGCCTGAATTTCCGCCAGCACCTCGGTGACCTCCAGCGAATTATTGCGTTCGCACACACCGCCAAGCGTTTCGTCCATCTGAAACCCGCAGCTTGAGCACCCGCCAATGTGGTACTTCCGAAACAACGCCCGCCGCGCGCCGGGGTATTCCATCAGCACCTGTTCCATCGTGGAGTCGCCGTTGATTTCTATGATCGCGCTCATGCGTTTACTTTAGCAGTTGAATGACTTTTTGCAGCACTTCAATGAACCGATCCACTTCCGTGCGCGTGTTGTAAAAATAAAAACTGGCGCGCGCCGTGGCGGGCACGCCGAGTTTTTCGTGCAGCGGCTGCGTGCAGTGGTGCCCGATGCGAATGGCCACGCCCTGCTGATCGGCCATGGTGGCCAAGTCCAACGCGTGCACGTTCTCGAAGACAAAACTCACCAACCCCCCGCGGTCCTCGGTTGGCCCAAAAATACGAATGCCATCAAACTCTGCCAAGCGTTCCTTGGCGTACGCCGCGAGGTCGGTGTCGTGGGCGTGGATAGCCTTGCGGCCGAGGGCATCCAAATAATCCAACGCCGCATGCAGCCCCACCGCGCCGGCGATGTTCGGGGTGCCGGCTTCGAATTTATGCGGCGGTACGTGGTATTCGGACGTTTGAAATCCCACCTTGGAAATCATCTCGCCACCTCCCTGATACGGCGGCATGGCTGACTGCAATTCCGCGCGGGCAAATAACGCCCCGATTCCGGTGGGTCCACAAACTTTATGACCGGACAACGCCAGGAAATCGCAACCGAGGCTTTGCACATTCAACGGCATATGTCCCGCGCTCTGTGCGGCATCCACCAGCGTCACCGCGCCGACCGCCTGAGCCTTGGCGCAGAGTTCAGCCACCGGATTGATCGTGCCCAGTGCGTTGGAAATATGTGTGAGAGACAGAAGCTTCACATCGGCCAAGCGCTCATCGAGATCGCTGAGATCCAGTTCACCGGTATCGTCTGTCACCGGAATAAACCGCAACCGGGCGCCCGTGCGTTGAGCAAGCAGCTGCCACGGCACAAGGTTACTGTGGTGTTCCAATTCGGTCAGCAGAATCACATCGCCTTCGCGGAGATTGGCCGCGCCCCAAGTGGCGGCCACAAGATTCAGGGCCTCCGTCGTGCCGCGCGTAAAAATGATATCCTTCGCCGAGGGGGCATTGAGAAACTGGGCTACGCGTTCGCGCGCACCTTCGTAGGCCGTCGTGGCGCGATTGCTTAGTTCATGGATGCCGCGATGCACGTTGGCGTTGTCGCGCTCGTAGTAACGCTGAATCGCCTCCAACACCGGTCGGGGCTTTTGCGATGTAGCGGCGTTGTCAAAGTACACCAGCGGATGCCCGTTAATCTCCTGCGCCAGCGCCGGGAAGTCTTCACGAATGGAGGTTGGAATGGTGCTCATGCAACCCCCACGTGGATTTGGCCGTCGGTGACGGTGACAGGATATACGGTCACACCACAGGTGGCGGGGGCGTGACGGTGTTTACCGGTGACCAGTTCGAACTCGGCATAATGCCACGGGCAACCAACGTTGCCATTCTCGAGGTAGCCTTCCGCCAAGGAAGCGCCGGCATGCGGACAGGTGTCGTCAATGGCGTGGAATCGGCCGTCCACCTGAAAAATTGCGATGCGCTTTTCGCCGACATCAAACGCCTTACCCTTGCCTTCAGCAATCTCGTCAACGTGGGCGATGGAGGCCGGCGCGCTCATCACATCATGCCCAACTCCAGTCGCGCGGCTTCAGTCATCATCTCGCGCGTCCATTGCGGTTCCCAGACGAGTTCCACATCCACTTCATCCACTGTCTCGACGCACAGAATTTTATTCTCCACATCAGCCTGAATGGTCGGGCCCATCCCGCAACCGGGCGCCGTAAGCGTCATCTTCACGCTGGCCTTGTGGTTGCCCGCATCCAGCTCCTCGAGGTGACAGTCGTAAATCAATCCGAGGTCCACAATGTTCACGGGGATCTCCGGATCGTAACAGGTTTTCATCTGCTCCCAAACCTGTTGCTCGAGATCTTCGGCATTCTCCGCCTTGCCGGCCTGTTCGGCGGGCGTGAGCTGCAATTCTTGCCCGATAGCATCAGCGTCCTTGCCGTCGATACGAAACATATTGCCGTTCACCACCACGGTAAACGTGCCGCCGAGCGACTGGGTGATCGTGGCGGTCTCGCCTTTCTCTAGGGTCACGCGCGTACCCGAGGGAACGACGGACGCCTCCACATCGCGGTCAATGACCACTTGCTCGCTACCCATCATGGCGAGGCCTCCTGCGCGGCGGCCAGTTCGCGGACGCGTTGCACCATGGCATACAGGCCGTTTTTGCGGGTGGGACTGAGGTGCGCAGCGAGATCCAAACGGCCCAGTTCGGCTTCGCCGTCGATCGCGAGAATTTCCTCGGTCGTTTTGCTGGAGTAAACTGCCAATAGCACGGAGATGAGGCCCTTGACGATGAACGCGTCGCTGTCGGCGGCGATGGTGATGCGACCGTCGGACTCCGGCTCAAACTTCAGCCACACCTGCGCCTGACAACCGTACACGCGGTTTTCCTCGCATTGATCCGCCGCATCGAGCGGCGGCAGTTCCTTACCGAGATCAATGAGATACCCAAAGCGCGATTCCCAATCGCCGAGCAATTCGAAATTCTCGACCAACTCATCAATGCTTTGCACTGTGGCACTCATGCTGCGCCAACTCCTTCCATCCGCTCTAGTCGATCCCACACCAACCGGTCCAGTTCCTCGCGGGCAGCCGCGCATTGGATGCGCTCGACGATCTCGCCAGCAAAGGCGTGCATGATCATCCGGCGCGCGGATTCCTCATCCAGCCCGCGGGCGCGCAGGTAAAAAATTTGCTCGGCGTTCATCTGGCCGATCGTGGCGCCGTGCGTGCATTTCACGTCATCGGCATAAATCTCGAGCTGCGGCTTGGTATCGATCGTGGCGCGGTCGGATAGCAGCAGGTTTTTATTGGTCTGCTTCGCGTCCGTTTTATCCGCGCCTTTGTGTACGTGAATGCGACCGTGAAACACCGCACGCGCGTCGTCATCAAGTATGCCATTGAAATACTCATGACTGTCGCAATGTGGCTGGGCGTGATGCACCACCATGTGATGATCGATCAACTGACCGGAGCGGGGCAGGTACAGGCCATTGAGCACGGCCTCAATGCCCGTGCCGTTGAGATGAGCGCGCAGATTGTTGCGGGCAATGCGTCCTCCGAGGGCGATCGAATGATGCGCTACGCGGGCATCGCGACCGAGCGTCGTGTGCAACCCGCCCACATGAAAGGCCTCGATGTGTTCGTCTTGAAACTTCACATGCTCCACCTGCGCGTTGTCCGCCGCATGCAGTTCGGTAGTGGCATTGTTAAAATAACCCGCCTGCGTGCCGCTCCAGCTTTCCAGCACGGTCACCTGGCTATTCGCACCGGCGCGAATGTAGCCACGCACATTAGCCGTAGCCCCATTACTGCCGGTGCTGAGGTAATACACACGCACGGGCGTTTCGAAATGCACATTGTCCGCCACGTTGATCAATGGCCCATCCGTCACCGTCGCTGCATTCAAGGCGCCAAAGGCATCTTCAGGAGCAGGCGGCGCCGGACACTCCCCTGCCAACAGCGGTCGCACCTCGACGCCGGCGGGTAATTCGCCAACCTGCGAAAGGGTCTCGGAGTAATGGCCGTTCACAAACACCAACTGCGGTCCGTCGATGGCGGTAAACACGCAGCCTCCGAGCGTAGCGGCGGCATCCGCCGGTGCAGTTTTAAAGTTCAGCTCGGTGATCGGCTTGATCGGCGTAAAGCGCCAGTCCTCATCGCGCGGGGTTGGGAAACCCAGTTCGGCAAAGCGCGCCCGACCGGCGGCATCGCCCTCGGGCAGCGCGGCCAGCAGGCGATCGGCGGCATCTTCAACGTCCATGTGAGCAGGGGCAACCATCAGGCGGCTTGTTCTTCAATAATCCAATCGTAGCCGCGCTCTTCCAGTTCGAGAGCTAGCTCCTTGGGGCCGGACTTTACAATACGGCCATCGACCAACACGTGCACGTAATCGGGCACAATATAATCGAGCAGGCGCTGGTAATGCGTGATGACTAGCTGCGCGTTGTCGGCGCGTTTTAGATGATTCACTCCGCCGGCGACAATTTTGAGCGCATCGATATCGAGGCCTGAATCCGTTTCATCGAGCACGGCAAACTTCGGGTCGAGCAAAGCCATCTGCAGGATTTCCGCGCGCTTTTTTTCGCCGCCGGAAAAGCCCTCGTTCACCGAACGCTTGAGCAGGGATTCGTCAAGCTCGAGCAGCTCAATTTTTTCACGCATCAGCTTGAGGAACTCCACGGCGCTCAGCTCGGCTTCGCCACGATGCTCGCGCAGAGCGTTCACCGCGGCGCGCAGAAAATACGTAGTGTTCACGCCGGGGATTTCCACGGGATACTGGAACGCGAGAAAGAATCCTTCGCGCACGCGTTCCTCCGGACCGAGCTCAAGCAGATCCTCGCCGTTGTAACGCACTGAACCATCGGCGATCTCGTACCCCTCGCGACCGGCGAGCACCTGAGCGAGCGTGCTTTTGCCGCTGCCGTTGGGGCCCATGATCGCGTGGACTTCTCCAGCGTTAATCGACAAATCAATCCCTTTCAGGATCTCCTTGCCCTCCACTCCGGCCTGCAAATTTTTGATCTCTAACATGCTAAATTATCCCACGCTGCCTTCGAGGCTCACGTCCATGAGTGCCTGCGCTTCCATCGCAAACTCCATCGGTAGCTCGCTGAAGACTTCCTTACAAAAGCCGTTCACGATCATGTTCACCGCATCCTGCGTCTCAATACCGCGAGCATTGCAGTAAAAAATCTGGTCCTCCCCAATCTTCGAAGTAGTCGCCTCGTGCTCCACCTTGGCAGAAGGGTTCTTCACTTCGATGTAGGGAAACGTGTGCGCGCCGCAGCGACTGCCGATCAGCAACGAATCACACTGGGTAAAGTTCCGAGCATCGGTGGCGTTCTTGCCTACCTGCACCAGACCGCGATAACTGTTCTGGCCTTTGCCGGCGGAGATTCCCTTACTGATGATCGTGCTACGGGTGTTTTTCCCGAGATGAATCATCTTGGTACCGGTATCGGCCTGCTGCGCGAGATTGGCGAGGGCCACGGAATAAAATTCGCCGACCGAATCGTCCCCACGCAAAATGACACTTGGGTATTTCCACGTGATTGCCGATCCGGTTTCCACCTGCGTCCAGCAGATCTTCGAGCGATCGCCCTTGCAGATACCGCGCTTGGTCACGAAATTATAGATCCCGCCATTCCCGTCCTCGTCGCCGGGATACCAGTTTTGCACGGTGGAATATTTGATCTCCGCATCGCCCAACGCAACCAGCTCCACCACTGCCGCATGCAACTGATTTTCATCACGCATCGGCGCCGTGCAGCCTTCGAGATAACTCACGTGACTGCCCTCATCGGCCACAATCAAGGTGCGCTCAAACTGCCCTGTCTCAGCGGCGTTGATCCGGAAATACGTGCTCAACTCCAGCGGACACCGCACGCCTTTCGGGATGTAAACAAACGAACCATCGCTGAACACCGCCGAGTTCAGCGTGGCAAAAAAGTTGTCTGTGTAGGGCACCACCGTGCCGAGATATTTTTTGATGAGCTCCGGATGATCACGCACCGCCTCGGAGAACGAACAGAAAATCACGCCGTGTTTGGCCAGCTCCTCCTGATGCGTAGTACCCACCGACACGCTGTCGAACACAGCATCAACCGCCACGCCCGCCAACCGCTCGCGCTCATGCAACGGCACACCGAGCTTGTCGTAGGTTTCTAGCAGCTTGGGATCCACCTCATCCAGACTCTTTGGCCGATCTTTGTCCTTCGCGCCCGGCGCGGAGTAGTAGCTGATGCCCTGATAATCAATCGGCTCATACTGCACGTGCGGCCAGCGCGGCTCATCCATCGTTTGCCAGTGCCGGAACGCCTTGAGCCGCCAATCAAGCAGCCATTCCGGCTCCTCTTTCTTGGCCGAAATATGGCGGATCACATCCTCGTTCAGTCCCGGCGGCAGCGTGTCGGTTTCCACGTCAGTGTAGAAACCCCACTTGTATTCCTGTTCAACAAACTGATCGATAACCTCGCTCTCGCTACTCATCGAACCACCTCCTGTTCAGCGCAAGCCGGGCACACACCGCGCATGTTCACTTCCGTCTGCGTCACAGCAAACCCGCTCGGCACCCGGAACCCACTCGTCCGCAGCTTTGCTGCACCTTCAAAATCCCAAACCTCCCCACACGTCTCGCACAAGAAATGCGCATGCTCATCCATGTTCGGGCAATACCGCGTCGCCGCCCGTTCCAGATGTACTTGCTTCACCAGATGATGCTTCACCAGCGCATCGAGGCAATTATAGACCGTGGCCATCGAGATTTCTGGTTTCTCGGTCTTGGCTTGCATGAAAATCTCATCCGCCGTCGGATGATCCTTGGCATGATCCAACAGCACGCCATATACCACGCTCCGCTGCGCCGTCGGCCGCAACCCGGCCTCAGCAATACGGGCATCCACCACACCGCGTTCACGGTGCGGCGGCACAAACACCGTACGTGCCTTCACATCCTTCATAGGGGCGCACAACCTCGTGGATTCAGTTGTGACTGTCAATCTGAATTAGAATAATTCTAAATGTTATTCTCATCAAATCTCGTGCTGGATGGTGTTCTCGGCTCGAAAGCAGTATTCTCCCGGCCATGGGATCTGACTGGATCGTGCTAGCAACCGCTTCCGCTATCGAAGGTGTGGGGCAGGCTTCGGCTGAAATGCTCATCGAAGCGGGCTGCGATATTCGTTTACCAAAAACATTTCAGGCGCATCCAACCGCAGCCCTGCAACCGCTGCTGGCCAGTGTCCAGGGCATTTATGCCGGTGTGGATGAATTTTCCGCCGAGGTACTGGCCAGCAAGGAAGCCGCGGAACTCCAGATTATTTCCCGTTGGGGCGTTGGGTACGACAGCGTCGATGTCGCTGCCGCCACCGAGTTGGGTATCGTGATCACCTACACGCCCGGCCTGCTGGATGAAGCGGTAGCCGATTACACATTTGCCCTGCTCCTTGGCGTAGCGCGCCGGATCCATACCGGGCATCTCTCCATGCACCACGGCGGGTGGTCACAACAATGGGGCCATGACGTTCACGGCAAAACCCTTGGCATCGTCGGCTGCGGCCGGATCGGCACCGCCGTTGCCAGACGGGCAGCTGGATTCAACATGCGCCTGCTCGCTTACGATCCGTTTCCCAATGAAGCGGCTCAGGAATTGGGCGTGGAATTCGTCTCCCTAGAAACGTTGCTCCAGCAAAGCGATTACGTCTCGCTGCATGCGGCCGTGACCTCGGAAACCGAAGGCCTGATCAGTGCACCTCAACTGCACCTCATGAAACCGAACAGTTACCTGATCAACGCCGGCCGCGGCGCGTTAGTGAGCGAAACTGATCTGGCCGCGTGCCTGAACGCTCATGGTATTGCCGGAGCGGCCGTAGACACCTATCATGTCGAGCCGTTGCCGGTCGACCACCCCCTCCACTCCGCCGCAAACCTGCTCATGAGCCCGCATCAGGCATCGTTTGCCGCCGAGACCGGCCAACGCGTCAGCCACGCCTGCGCCCAGGCCATCATCGACCTCAAGCAAGGCCAACGCCCCCAGTTCGTATTGAACACGGAAGTATTTGAATCACCCAATCTCCGGGCCGTGCTAGCATAAAAAACGCCCCGCAATGCGGGGCGTTGTGATTACTTCTCTGGCTGCTTGTTACATCTATGCCTTAGCGGCGGCGATTTCCTCGTTGATGAGGGAGGCGCCGCGCTCGAGCAGATCATCGCGGGTCAGCTCGCCTTTCTCCAGCTTGGCCAGCAGCGCCTTTTGGGCGGCGTAATCTTCGCTAGCGATGCCTGCGCGGCTTTGCATCATGCGCCATGCTTTGCGGCGCTCTACGTGAAAGAGCACCATTTGCCGGCTCACTGTGTAGTACTTGAATTTGCCGTTAATCTCGGCTTTGAAGTACACGCCCCAGTCCGGCACGTACGCGTGGTGTGCCTCATCGAACACGCGTCGGTAGGTGACATCCTGTTGAGTGATCAGCGTGAGCATATCATCCAGATGAATGAACTCGCCGGCCTGCGCCTCAGGGATTTCCTTAAGGTGACGGCGAAACCGCGCTTCAGTGGTGGCCCAGTGCGCCACGGTCATGTTGTATTTCTCGCCGGTGGAGGGATACTTGGTTTCCCACCAGTCGCGCTTGAGGCTCGGATTACCCTTGAGCTCGAAGCCTTCCTGCATGGTCTCACCCTTGCGCGGGTTGTAAATGAACTCCGGCATGCCGCGGCTATCGCGCACCATCTTGGCCTGGTCAGCACTCATATTATCGGGCACGCCGTGCTCGGGCTGGCAGGTGGTGTAGCACTGGTAGAAGGCCGTGCCGCGGTACTCAAGGCCGTCCAGCATGGACTTGTACATCTTGGCGCTATTAGCCATGGAAACCTGTGCGATGAACGGGGAACCGTGCCCGGCGGTAAAGGTCTCGGCCACGCTCTTCTTCTCGATGAGCTTGCCCTGTGATGCCACGCCAAACTGGTTCATGTCGTAACCACCCAGCATGTTGGAGCTGTCCGAGTTTTGGCCACCGGTGTTGGAGTACACCTGCGTATCCAGCATCAGCAGCTTCACGTTCGGACGGTTTTGCAGGATCACCTTGGAGACGTTTTGGAAACCAATATCGCCCATGGCGCCATCACCACCGATAGCCCAGACCTTGGGCATCTCACGGATTTCCTGATCGGTCATCAACGAGTCATCAAGGTGCGTCAGTTCAAAGTATTCGCGTTCGCTGCTCACGCTGTTGTCACGCTCGATCAACGCGGTAGCCAAACGCTCGGGCGTCACCGAACGGCGCGAGTGGTTGAGCACGGCCGATTCCCCGATCAACCAGCTGATGGTCGCGCCATCTTGGAAAAGGGAGTTCATCCACGGATACGGGTGCGGATTACTTGGCGGCGTGGAGCCGTACACCGTGTTACAACCGGTGTGCGCGCCCATGTACATGGTGCTCATGCCGTTAGCCATGCGACCATCCACGGCCTGCAGGTCGCGGTGGTTGAAGGCATCCTGACGCATCACCGCCACGAGTGCATCCACGATTTCTTGATCGGAAATCTCCCCGTGCTGTGCGAGGCGATGATCGGTATCCGCGTCATCCTCGCCTCCAAATCCCATCACCACATGGGCCACGGAGCGGGTGAACCATTGGTACTCTTCCTCGCTGCGCGCCTTCAACGCCTCGAGTTTGGCCACCCCGTTGGTTTCCAGCTCGGTGGCTTTCTCACGCAGACGCGTGGCTTTCTTGTGATACATCGGCCGCATGTATGCCTCGGTGACCGAGGCGACCGCACGCAACACGCTCTTCTCTCCGCAGCCGGCACAAGCGCCATCGCCGGAAACGAGCGCCTCGTAATTGCGCCGCACCATGAGGTGGTTTCGCAGGGCCGCTTCGCGGGAGGCCTCGGGGCTGTCATCATTGTACAGGCCGAGGAATTTTTGGTTGGTGTCCGGCAACAACCGGCTGAACACCTGCGCGGTGGTGAGCTCGGCGTTGAGGTCGGGAGTCTCCGCGGTCATGCGCAGCGCGTCATGATCACCGCACACCTGCACGCATTCGCCGCAGCCTTTGCAGAGATCGCTCACGAAGATGGAGAACAAGCCGCCATTGCCGGGGTTCTTCTTCTCCACGCTGCGCCAAATGGCAGTGACGTCGTTGTACGCCAGCGGCAGCTTGTCGATGATGGTCAGGAATTCGCCGCGTCCCGCTTCGTCGATGGTCGTCAGTTGATCCACCTCGGCCCGCAAAATATCCTTAAACGGTTCCTTGGTTTTGGACGCCACGCTCTCGTTCATCTTCGCGCGGCAACGCTCGTCCAGCCCGGCCACCTCGTTTAGAAGCGCCTTGGCCGCTTCCTTGTCGCTAACGTAATTGCGAATGGCCGTCACCAAAACGGTACTGATATCCTGCGCGGTGTTGGGCAGGGCAGTGTCCGGACAGGCCGTGATGCACTCCATACATTGCGTGCAGTTTTCGGCGATGTACACGGGCGTCTCGCGCCGGGCCACGTATTTGCTCTGTGTAGCACCAGTAGCCGAGCCCATCACTGCCAGGCTGGCAAAGGCCCCAGCCGGCTGATGGTAGCCGAGGTCATTGCGGAACTCGGAATCAAATTTCTCCATGGTCTGGAAGGGCGCCCGTGATTGGCCCTCGGGCATGGCGCAAGATGGGCAACCGCTGGCACTGCAACCAGCCGTAGCGGGAACCTCTATCTCGCCGGCAGTTTTGGGAGACAACAACGGATTCCGCATGCTTGAAGTGTCCGCATCTTCAATATCGCCGATCTTAATTTCCTGCACACGCTCAAAGCCGCCCACCATGACTTTCATATTGGACTCCACCACTGCGTCGCCAAAGCGGCCAAACTTTTTCTCGTACTGGTTGTGCACGATCTCCGAATACTCCGTTTCGCCAATATTGTGATCCTTCAGGAAGGACGACACTTTGAAGAACGCGCCGAGGAACGTGTTACCCTGCATCCGCAATTGCAGGTCCGCGCGCTTGGTTGCTTCGCGCGCAATATCAAAGCCTGGCAGGATGAACACGCGAATGTTGTTGTCCTTGATAAACTGCCGGTGCTTGGCAGGGATGCGCTGCCAAGCGACCTCGGGGGATTCACTGGATTCCCAAACGAGGCTGCCGCCCTTGTTTAATCCTTCGAGCGGATTACAATGGGTGAAGGCCTTGGGATCGCAGCAGAGCACCACGTCCACGTGGTTGAGCTCGCAGTTCACCTGAATGCGCTCGGGCGCCACGGTGAGGAAGTAATTGGTCGGCGCGCCTTTCTTCTCAGAGCCGTACTTGGGGTTGGCCATGATAAAGAGCTTGTCTTCCAGTTGCCCCAAATCGTCGTAGCTCGGATTACGTTCGGAAATGATCTGGCCAAATTTTCCAATGATTTCACCGAGGTTTTTGCCCGTGGTAATCATGCCCCAACCCCCGATGGAGTGGAACCGCACCGCAATGGCGCCGTCGGGCAGCAATGACGGAGTGTCCTTGGAGATCACGCTGTAGGGGTGATCAATGCCAAGGGTGAATAGCGTCTCGCCGTCCGCAGCGGTCTTGCCGTCCTTACGAGCTGTGCTGCCGGTGGCAAACTCATACGCGCCCATGGTGTGTTCCGGGCGGAAATCCCGCGACCCCATACCGTAGCTGCCGCGGAAAATACGGGGCGTTTCCTCCGGCGTAATCGCCGGCAATTCCCCGCCGTATAGTGCCGCTTCCTGGCCCTTGTTGAGAGCGGTGCGGATATCGCGCCCCAACGGATTGTCGCCCGCCATCGCTTCATCGGTCCGCTCAATCACGATCACGTTTTTCTTGCCGCGTAGAGCGTTGATCACCGCTGCCTCAGGGAAGGGGCGAATCACGTTGATATGAATAGATCCCACCTTCGCATTGCGCTGCTCCCGCAGATAATCACAGGCAGCCTCCACGTTTTCCGCCGCACAACCGAGCGACACAAACACGGTGTCCGCATCTTCTGTACGGTATTCCTGGATCAAGCCGTAGCGCCGGCCAGTGAGTTGGGCAAATTCATCATAGCATTGCTCCAGCGTGCCGAGGATGTGCTCACTGAAATTGTTCCGGCGCGCGATGGCTCCGTTCATGTGATGCTCCTGATTTTGCACCGGGCCGAGCAACACCGGGTTTTTCAGGTCCATCATCTCCGGCACACGACGGCGCTGCGGTCCAAAGAGTTCGCGTTGCGCTTCGGTGGGGCAATCAATCTGATCATTCGGGGCCCCCAAGTATTCGCGCAGCAAATCCGCTTCCGGCGCGCGGTAGGTGCGCTCTGAGTGCGTGGTGAGCATGCCGTCCTGAATATTCATGCCGGGATTGAGCGACAGCTCATTAGCCTTGCGCAGGATCACCGCCTGGTCCGCAGCCTGTTGGGCATCGCGCCCCATCAGCATCGTCCAGCCTGTGTCCATGGCGGCATAAAAATCATCGTGGCCGCAGTGCACGTTGAGCGCGTGCTTCGTGAGCGCGCGCGCGCCCACTTCCAGAACCATCGTCGAGAGCTTGCCAGGCGCGTGGTAATATTGCTCCATGGCATAGACAATACCCTGGCCAGACGTGAAGTTTACCGTGCGCTTGCCGGTCATGGCCACCGCGGTGGCTCCACCCTGCGCGGCGTGCTCGCCCTCGGTTTCCACGGCCAGCTTCTGGTTGCCCCACACATCCAGTGCACCTTGCGCAAAGGCCTGCTGATAGATCTCGCCACCCTCGGTCGACGGTGTGATGGGATAATACACGCCTCCCTCAGTGATGCGGGTTTCCACCCACTGTGCCACCAGCTGGTTCCCGTTGCACGTTACCGGGATACCCGGATACTTGGGCTTACTGCCTTCAGTGGACACGGGGGCCGTTTCCTGTTCTGCGGTCTGATTTGCCATGATTAAAAATTCGCTCGGATTGGTTGTTTCTTTGGGGTCGGCCAGAAGGCAAAAACGCACCCTTATGGGTGATTATCGACAATAAAACTGGAGCAGTCGATGCATCTGCATTGTGCAATACGCTTTCGCGGGCCCCGAATCTAGCCATGACACGCTTTTCTGGCAAACCAATTCCCTCCGCGCCGGTGGATGGCCCAAGGTTTACAAACCCCCCCCTAAAACCCAGAATACCTCTGTGCTTACCGCACCGGAAAACGGCGCGCTGCCCCGCAGCCGGCATCACCCTTACGAGGCGCAACTCGATGCGTTGGAGTCAGTCCTATGCTCCACCACACTCACACAAGCCCTCGGTGCTGCGCCCCTGCGCTCCGTCACAGATCTTGGGTTGCTGCTCGAACGCTACCGCACAACCGTGCTGGAGCCCATTGAATTGCCCGCCATTGCCCGGGCTCACCGTGAAGCCGCCCAAGGCCGGGCATTGGAGCTTATTGAACTGGATCAAGAGTTCGCCGGCCAACACCCCGAATGGCTGCTCCTCACCCCGGCCAGCACCCGCGTGGGCCGGGATTACCTGACCCGGCTGCGCCCCTTGCAGGATGAACGCACCGTGCAGCGCCTGATCAAGGCCGTGCGCTTTGGCCGAACACCCGGCCATCACCTCACTGTGTTTGGGCTCACCATGGCCATCTTTTCCATCGCCAAACGTCAGGGGCTTGCCGAGTACGCCCAGTACGCGCTCGAAGCAGTTGTCGCCACAGCCGCCGGCAAGCTCAAGCTCACCCAGCTCGACCGAGACACCCTGCTCGCACACTCCCAAGCCTGTCTCCCCAAAGCCATCGAACGCATGGTGGCTTAGCCGTCGAAAGGCGCCTTTTACCCTCTGAAATCAGCAATCGGGTTTGATTGCTAGTGGAATGAATCTACGCCATTTCGGCGTTCGTATACACGCTTTGCACGTCGTCGTGATCTTCAAGTAGATCCACGAGTTTATGAACCTTCTCCATTTCCGCCTCACTGCTAACCGGCGCGGTCATCTCGGGCAGCTGAGTGATCTCGGCGGTCTCCATAGCGATTTCCTTGGTTTCAATCGCCTGGTGCACGGCCTCAAAATCCTCGGGCGCAGTTAACACTTCGTAGCCTTCGTCTTCCGCCTTGAAATCCTCGGCACCGGCTTCCAGCGCCAGTTCCATCAATTCATCTTCATTGGCCGCATCCCGCGCGATCATGATCTGGCCCTTTCGATGGAACAGACGCGAGACCGACCCGGCCGTGGCCATCTTGCCATCATTTCGCGTGAGAATGGCCCGGATATCGGCGGCCGTGCGGTTGCGGTTATCCGAGGAAATCTCCGCCAAAATGGCCGCTCCGTGCGGGCCGTAAATCTCGTAGCTCAATTCCTCAAAGCTGGCGGCCTCGCCTTCGCCGGTGCCGCGTTGGATGGCGCGGGCAATGTTATCCGCAGGCATGTTAGCCCCGCGCGCCTTGAGCAAGGCGAGTCGCAGACGCGGATTCATGTCCGCATCCCCACCCCCAAGTCGCGCGCCGATGGTGATTTCGCGCGCAATCTTTGCAAACACCTTGCTGCGCTTGGCGTCCATACGCGCTTTGGTGTGCCTAATGTTCGCCCATTTACTATGTCCAGCCATGGCTAAAAAGTGAAGCCAGAGTGAACACCAACGGCCGCAGGCGCAAAAGCAAAAAGAAGAATGAGACCCGCCCGCAATCGACTACTTCGACTGCGCCTTGGGGTTGGGCAGATCCGTGATCGTGCCCTCAAACAGTTCGGCGGCCAGCCCGATAGATTCGTGCAGGGTGGGATGGGCGTGAATCGTCTTGGCCACATCCGCCGCCGTCGCGCCCAGTTGTAACGCTAGGCTAATCTCCCCCAACAGCTCGCCGGCATTAGAGCCCACCGTGGCGCCGCCCAACAGGCGGCCGGTGGCTTTGTCCCAAATTAATTTGGTCATACCAATTGGCGCGGCTGAAGCCACAGCGCGACCGGACGCCGCCCAGGGGAACGTGGATGTTTCGTAATCCAAACCCGCAGCTTGGGCTTCCTTTTCCGTTTTTCCCACCCACGCCACTTCCGGATCGGTGTAGGCGATGGACGGGATGGCTTCGGGCTGAAAGGTACGGTCTTCGCCCGCGATGACTTCCGCCGCCACGTGGCCTTCGTGCACGCCCTTGTGGGCCAGCATCGGTTGACCGATGACATCACCGACGGCGTAAATATGCGGCACATTGGTTCGCAACCGGGCATCTACGGGAATGTAGCCGTGATCGTCCACCTCCACGCCGGCCTTGCCAGCATCAATCAATGTACCATTGGGCGTTCGGCCGATTGCGACCAAGACAGCATCGTATTCCTCGGTGGCAATCGAGCCGTCCTTGGATTCGAACGTTACCCCTAAGCCGTTGTCGCGAGCCTCCACGGCCGTCACTTTGGTTTCGAGCCGGCACTGGTAAATCTTGCGGGTGGCGCGGGTGAACACCTTGATCACATCCGCGTCTGCAGCGGGGATCACCTGATCGAGCATTTCCACCACCTCAACCTGCGAGCCCAACGCCTGATAAACCATGCCCATCTCAAGGCCGATAATGCCTCCGCCCATCAAGAGCAGTCGCTCGGGAATTTCCTTCAACTCCACGGCATCGGTGGAATCCCAAATCCTCGGATCTTCATGCGGGATAAAGGGCAGTTCAATCGGCCGCGAGCCAACCGCGATGATGGCGTTTTGAAATTGAATCGTGGTGACGCCCTCGTCTCCTTGCACCTCCAGTGAATTCGGCCCGGTGAATCGGCCGGTGCCGTGAATGACCTTCACCTCCCGTTTCTTAACCAAGCCAACGAGCCCCTTGGTGAGTTGACCGGTCACCTTCTCTTTCCATTGGCGCACCTGCTCCAAGTCAATCGCAGGCTCCCCGAAATCCACTCCATGCCCCGCCAGGGCGCGGGTTTCGCGGATCACCTTTGCCACATGCAGCAATGCCTTGGAAGGGATGCAACCCACGTTCAGACACACCCCTCCGAGCGTGGGATAACGCTCCACCAACACCACGTCCAGGCCGAGATCCGCCGCCCGAAAGGCCGCCGAGTAGCCAGCCGGGCCGCCACCCAGCACCACCACGTTGGTTTCCAATATTTCCGCCATCAGTTGTATCCGAACCGTACAGGCAATCCGTTCGGCCTGCTTAAATGCGGACCTCCCGCCGCACAAGACAATTCCACGTCAGCCTCCCGTTCAAGACACAATGTCGTGGATCACATTACCGAACACATCGGTCAGGCGCACGTCGCGGCTGTTGTGGCGGTAGGTGAGTTGGAGGTGGTCCAGACCGAGCAAATACAGAATGGTCGCGTGGATGTCGTGGACGTGCACGGCGTTGTGGATGGCGTTCATGCCGAGGTCATCGGTGCCACCGTATGACAAACCGCCCTTGAGTCCGCCGCCGGCCAGCCAGAGGGTGAAGCCGCGATGATGATGACCGCGACCGATCTTCACTTCACGATTGGCTTCCTCAAACGGTGTCCGGCCGAATTCAGTGGCCCATACGATCAAGGTTTCATCGAGCATTCCTCGCGCCTTGAGGTCGGTGATGAGCGCCGTGAGGCCCTGATCAGTGCGGGCGGCGTTTGTCCGATGATTGCCAATGAGGCCGCCGCGGTTGCCGTGCGCATCCCATTTGCGGCCGGTGGCGCCATCCAAGATCTCCACGAACCGCACACCGTTTTCCACGAGGCGCCGCGCGGTGAGGCAGTGTTTTGAAAACTCATTGTCGCCGTAGAGCGCGTGTATACTCTTAGGTTCGCGCGATAGATCGAATACTTCGGTGGCACTTTTCTGCATACGAAACGCCATCTCATAAGCCTCGATGCGGCCGGTGAGATCAGGTTGCGTGGGATGCCGATCGCGGTGCAGGCGGTTGAGGTGATTGAGGGTATCAAGATAGAGCCGGCGCTGCTCAAGGCTGAGGCCGGGGCGCGGGTTGAGATTCGGGAACGGCGTCTTGCCCGCTTCCACGCGCG
>JAYOSV010000009.1:0-44337 GCA_038139415.1 Verrucomicrobiales bacterium
GAACTGGAACTGGAACTGGAACTGGAACTGGAACTGGAACTGGAACTGGAACTGGCACAGGAACTGCACCGCCAGTTGATCCGCCAGTTGATCCGCCAGTTGATCCGCCAGTTGATCCGGAGCCAGGCATAGATCCTGACCTTTCGATTCTCATTGCCTATGCGCCGGATGTTGAAACCGAATTAGGCGGGTCTGCGGCGGTAACTGCTAAGGCAGGTCAATTGGTCGCGGACTTGAATTCTGCTATCTCTGATAGTGGCATTTCTGGAACTACAGTGAAAGTTGCCGGAACTGTTCAAGCTTCCAGAACTTTTCAGTGGAACGAGGTGAGTGATGCTTTGAGTTGGTTGTCCAGCGATACGGCGATTGCTACCGAGCGAACCACTACTAAGGCAGACTTGGTAAGTTGTCTAATTAACGGGACGGGAACGCCTATTGGAGTATCGTTTACCGCAGGAATGGGAGCCCTCCCCGGGTCTGCTGCTGGCAATAAAAACGCGGCACATTCAGTGTTTCTCCACTCTGTTAGCAGCGGTACATTTGTTCATGAAATTGGTCACAATCTAGGGAGCCACCACGACAAAGCAACTCACGCAACTGGCGGTGTTTTTTCCTATTCTCATGGTAACCATTTCACGGGGAATGACGGAGAAAATTACCGGACAGTGATGGCATACAGCAAAAATGGAGAAACACGTGTGCTGAAGTTTTCGGGGCCGAACGTCCTCCACCAAGGTGTAGCGACCGGTATAGCTGATGATGCGGACAATGCCAAATCCGTCGACAACATGCTGCCTGTGGTTAAAAAGTATTACTAAGAATCCGATTCGCAATCTAAAATCGTAGAGACAGGCTTAGGCCTGTTTTTTTATGAGTTTTATAGATTGTGTTAGGTTGAAAAGTGAAACGGATCTCTTCAAGCCATGGATTGTGTTGGGTGTTTGGCAGGTTTTTTGTGCTTCTGATAGGATGGGGTTTGAGGGGGGTAGGATGGACGCGCCGTTTTACAACTTTGCCCATGAAATCGGCTGCAATCATGCGGCGGATCAGGGGGCTGGTGCCGGGCTTTTTTCTATTCGAATGGCTGGCGGTTTATTGGTGGAAACGGGCAGAAGTACCGGACGCTACTGTCCTATCAGCGTTTCCTTAATGAAAGTCGGATTCCATTTCTCTCCAATCCGCACGCACGCTATGAGAGCGCCGCAGTGGGGGCGTCCATGCCGGATAATTCACGGACGATCAACGAAAGGACAGCCACAGTGGCGGGGTATCGTTAGGCGGTTTCTGTGTTTTGGCAGCAACGTCGGCGAAGGGCGCGGCGGCTTAGGCTAACTAGGCCGGTGAGGGCTACTAGGCCGATGACGCCGCCGCCGAGTATCCAGTTCCATTCGGGCTCCCGGGTGTTGCGGGCTTCAAATTTTACGGTCATGGATTTGCGCGTTTCCATTTGGGAAGCTTGAGCGAAGACGTAGTGCCGGCCGCGCAATGGCAGGTTGAGGCGTAGCGGGGTGATGCGCCGTTCGGTGAGGCGTTGAGCTTTTTGGACGAGATCCACTTGGCGTTCGGCGGTGTCCTGATCGTAGTCAATTGTCCCGGTGACGGCTTGGCCGGTCGTTTGTTGGCCGCCCGAGGCGGAGGCATTTTGGGTATTGCGTGAATAGTATTCGAATTGGGCGTCGATTTGGCGTTTGGCTTGGCCTCTCCGGATTTGCTGCTCTAGATCCCTATACTTGGCGGTGTTGGGAGCATCGTTGTTGTTAAGTTGTAGGGCTTGGTTCAGGAACCGATTGGCCTGTTCTAGGTTGCCGGTTTTGAAATTTGCCTCGGCGTTAAAGATGTTGTTATCGAAGAGTTGTTGTTCTTTCTCGACCTTAGCTTCTTCCTGTAAGGCATAGGTGGAGTCTTCGTAGCGGGCGTTATCGACGGACTGGGGTGTGAGGACGGGAGTGTTTTGCCGGTAAACGGGGTGGCGTTCGTGTTGTTCCCGGGTACGGGTCATACTGCCTTTGAAATCGTGGTAACGATAGTCATCGGGCAGATAAAGCTGCCATTGGGCATCCTGCATGGGCACGTTGAATTGGGGGGTTTGCAGTTCCACTTCGCCCTGGGATTTAGGGAATTCAAACCGACTGGCGTAGGTGAACTCGAGCTGGAACGGGGCGCCGTTCTCGGATTGATCTAGTGGCAGGAGGTAGGTGTTTTTATTTTTGGTTGGACGCACGGCCCGGCCGGAGACAAAGGCGGACCACATTTCGTCTTTGTGATTAGGCAGATCCAACTCCATGAATTGGCGGCCATTGTTTTTCACATCGAGACGGGCTTGAGTAATCATCTGGCCGTCTTCGCTTACCACGCTGGTGAATTGCGCACTGACAATGAGGGTTTGCAGGACGGCTGCATCATCAAATTTCTGGATGGCTAACGGCAGTGCATAGCCCGGGCGCATGTAGCGGTAGGTGAGGGTGGGGGGCTTCGCCATGGTTTGCTGCGCGTGATCGGGGAGATCTGCGGCGTCAATGGCGGCTAGGTTTTTATCCAGATCGCCGTGCTGTACTTGCAGGGGCGTGGTTTGGGTGACGTACACGGCGAGCCAGCCGGATTCCAATTCCACGGTGGGATCCACCTTCGGTAATCTGTCATCGAGTAACTGGGTGCCTTGCACTTGAGGCCCTCGGAAATTAAACGTGTTGGTTTGGTTCAGCGACCAACCATCCCATTCCCAGGTGAAGGATAGGGCGTAGTTGCCAATGCGTTTGTCCTGCAGGGTGATGATCCAGTCATTGGGCGATTGGGGGTCGGGTTCATCGCTGCGCAAGCCTTGGCCGTTGAATTTCACATTCTTGAATTCCTCGGGCACACGCACGCGGAAGGTGCGAGTGGGGGCATTGCCAATTTGGTATTGGATGGTGGATTGCCCTTCCACATGGGTTTCGTGAAGGAAGACACGATTGACAATTTCCGCGCGCACCCAGGGATCGAGTTCCTCGGGGGAGACATTGAGCGACCAGCCGAGCGTGTCGGTGGGCATGGGTGAGGTGTGTTTGAAGGCCAGCACGTTGGCGGGAAGAGTGACGTAAACTGGATTGAACGCGACTATCGGCGCATTCGGGATGCGGCTGGGGAGTTCGTTTGCTGGGATCTCAGTGATGCCTTGCACATCAGTGGCTTTCAATTCCAGACCGGCTTCGGCACCGATGGCGAGATAGCCGGTGAGTTTTTGCATGCCCAATGGATGCACGGCGCTGACGGGGATGCTTTCGGCCAAGGGCTGTCGGCGTTGGAGATCCACGCGTAACGCGTAATGGCCCAGGATGCGCTGGGCCAATTGCAATTCCAACCGGCCCTCGACCAGATTGGTCTGGGAAAGATGCGCGCCGTGCACTTTTTCAATTTCCCAACCTTCCGGTATGGCGACGGCGAGCTTGAAAAGGCCGGTTTTTTTGATGGTGTAATTGATGGTGGACGACAGCCGATGCTGTTCGCTGCCCACTAGGAAATGATGGGCGGCCACCGCTTCGAGCTGCGGTTGCACGGCTTCCACCTGGGTGCTCAACGTGAATTGATTGAGGTAGCTAAACACGCCGGCGGTTTGGCCGGTGAGTTTCATGACACGTGAAAACTCATCGAGATTACGCTTGGTTAGACCGGTCATTTGTGCGGCCGTCACGCTGAGGTCATCTCCCGATTGCAGTGCCACGAGGCCTTGCTCGCGTTTTACCTCCAATACGCGTGGCAGGGTCACCGCTTGGGCAACCGGCGGCGCGGGCAGGGTTCGCTCCAATTCCACCACGGCTTGAAACGCCTGGCCGGCCGGTTTGGTGAGGGCGATATTCAGGATGGATTGGCCGTCAGTATCCTCCAAGGTCCACACTCCCTCGGCCTGTACACGCATGAGCTTGTGTCCTGCGGGCAGGGCAATGCGGGCGGTGCGGAGCTCGCCTTGGGTGATCTGGTAATCCACTTGTGTCCGTGTGCGCATCAGACCGCGCTGGAAGGTCACGAGGCTGGTGCTACGGGCAAAGACGGTGGCGGTAATTTCCTCAGCCTTTTTCACCCGCGGTTTCCATTGCAGGGCCAATTGTGCGGCTGTGCCCAGTAGGGCGGTGATGGCGGTTTGGTTGGCGTTGGCTTCGGTCTCGGTAGTGACGGCACCGGTGACGCCAATCTCCGCATTGGCTTCGGCAAGTGTGGCCTTCACTTTGCTGGTGAGTGCAGCGGGAATACCAAAGGTCAGCGACCGAGCGGTGGCATTGCCCTTGAGCGGGATAAGAAAACTCACTTGTACTTCGGCTTTGCCTGCAGCGGGCAGATGAAGCACTAACGCGGGGCCTTCGCGCCGCAACTGAGCGCCTTCCTGCGAGCAGGTGAATTGATCAATGGGCAACTGCTCGGTGAAGAGTGTGATTTGTTGTTTGGGCTCCAGACTGGCCAATTGGTAGGTGGCCTTCACCACGGCCACCTGCGTGTGCAGTGTGAGATTGTAGTCTGCCGAAACAATCGTGATGCGGCCCAGCGGATCATCGCCGGGTACGCCTTTATCATCCCACGTATCGAAGGATAATTGCCGACCAGCTTCCCAACGGACGGCCCGGGCGAGTTTGCCATTGGCATGCCAGGCACGGGCGAGGCCGTGGAGTTCGCCGTTCTGGTAGGGAGTCTCGGTGCGCAGTTTGCCTTTGTCATCCCATTCCTTGTGGGTGCCGTGTCGTTTGCCGTTTTGGTAAGGCGTCACGGACTGAGTTTTGCCATTGCGATGCCACACGGTTTGGTTGCCGTGCGGTTGACCGTTTTGGTAGGGGGTGAGGGATTGTTTCTGGCCGTTATCAAACCAAACGGTCTGTGTGCCGTGCAGTTTGCCTTGGTTGTAATGGCTTTCGATCCGGCGTTGTTTATTGGCGTATTGGCCGGTGACCACGCCGGTGAATGGCTCGGCTTGGTTGACCTCGTACCGGATGCCGTTGCGATCCTGCAGGGCGGCTTCTGAAATCGTGCGGGGGGCGTCGGTTTGGGGGTTGAGCAGTTGGATTAGTGTTTGGCGGATTTGATCGGGCGTCAGTGTGGCACTGGCGGCCGGTTGGGCATGAGTTTCAAGGCTGAGGAAGAGCCCGAGTAACAGGGCGGCGGTCGCCGCGCCGGACCCGTTTCCGGTGTCAGGGCCAGTTTCATGATCAGCAGATTCTTCGGTAGTGTCTGCAGGGGGGGCGGATACCGGGCGACGGGGTGGCCAGAAGAACCAGACAATCCAACTGGTGATTGCCAAAATGAGTGCCCAAAGCGTGCCGATCCACAATTGATGCAGGGCTTGTTGATCGAAGCTGAAGAGAATGAGCGCGCTGTAAACCACGGCCATTCCAAGGGTGATGGCGGCGGTGTTGCGTTCCCTGGCGCGGTACTGGGTCCAAAGCAGCCACAGGCCGCCGAGGCCGAGCAAGAGAGTGAAGAAGCCTTTGCGCACCATGCGTTGCTCGCGGTTCATGGCCAAAGCTTCAATGCTCAGCGTATCCTCTTCGCGGCTGAGCACCTTGGTGAAAGTAAAGGAGCGCCCTTGGCGAGCTTCGGAGAGCTGCACGGGACGCACGCCAATGGCTTCAGCACTGTTCGAGCGGCCGGGGAAATTATTGTCCGACCCAAAACCACCTGGTATGCCACCACTCACGGATGCGCCGCCGCCAGCGGGTTTAATGCCTCCGAGTGTCTGATCGGTGGTTGAATTCTGGCCGGACTGCGTCGGCCGAGTGATTCCGGAATTTTGGGCGGGAGCTTTCTTGGGTTTGAGGGACTCATTGGGCACGACAGGCGCTGCTGTTGGCTCCGGTGATGGAATGTCGCCGCCGTCCTCTCTTGCGGATTTTTCATCGGCTCCTTCGTAGTATTCAGCTTCCTCCAGAGCGGCCATAGCGGTGTCTTCGTTCCAGTCGGCGGGTTGCAAAACTCGGATGCTACCGTCTTTGGATTGAACACTGCCGGCGATCACAACGCTTATGATCAGGGCCAATACTCCAATTCCGGTGAGCCAGGGCCAGGCCCGTTTACCCCGTCGCAGAATGAGTTGTAGAATGGCGAAAAGGGTTCCGAACAGGCCAAAGAGTGCTATGCAGGCCACCCAGTTAGTGCGATTCAAGATGCGGCAAAAGGCCTGCCAACCGTCGGCCCAGCGGTAGTGGTTTTGATCGCTGATTACCATGTTGCCATCGAAGTCATATAGCTCAAAGACCTCGTCACCGACGTGAACAGTCCATTCATTATAAGTGTTGGGCACATCGGAAACGGGCGCGGTGAGCTTGAGAGGCACCGGTTGGAGGCCGGCCAAATAGGTATCTTTGCGGAGGGGATCGGTTTTTTGGGAATAACTGATCTTCACGCGCATGGCGCGATTGCGATCGAGACCGCCGGGAATAGGCAGACGCAGTTGTTCACCGGATTTCTGGGGCTTCACGGAGATGTCGTTGATGCTGGTGGCCACATTGGCAAAGCCATCGGGCAGGGTAAACAGCAGGTGTTGTTTGCCGTTGTTTTTCAGCATGTAAGTGGCGGTGGTGGTCAGCTCGCCTTCGGGGGTTATTTGCGTGGAAATTTGCGTACGATCGGCTACGGCACTCAGGCCATTTTCCTCCTGGTACAACTGCAGTTCCACGGGCAGCTCGAATTCGTCGCCTTCGTACTTAAAAGCATAGAGGATCGGCCGGTTCACCAGTCCGCGGTCGGCTTCGCTGAGGTCGGAGGGATCAATGCGGTTTAGCTGGGTTTGTGCGTATTGTGGATTGAGCTTGAGATTAGCGGCACCGGTGAGAGCGAGGAAGCCGGTCTCGCGTTTGACGCCCAAGGGATGCGCGCCACCGAGTTGGAGTGTTGCCTGATCGTGTTCAAACTGGTTGTCGTAGCTCACCACGAGGGTATAACCGTTCCAGACTTTTTCCTGCAACCGAATGGTCCAATCCATCGCCTTGGCTTCGGCGTTGAAGGTGGACTCGGTCTTGCGGATATTTGAGCCGACGAAAAGGACGTTTTTCCATTGGTTCGTAGAGGGTATGCGTACCTGAAATTCCTGGACGCCTTGATTCAGAATGCCAAATCGGATTGTTGCGCTGCCACCGAGAAGGCCATCGCCTACAGTGACGAGGTTGAACACCTCCGCGATTATCTGTGCGTCGAGTTTCTCCACGCCAAAGGTGACGCTCCAATCGGCCTGGGTGGAGGCAAAGGCGAGCACGGCTTGACCGCCGGCGATCTCACGAGTCTGTTGGCTCTCGGTGGCCTTGAGTTGTAAGCCACGTGCGCCGCGGGCATTCACGGTGGCCGATTCTCGGCCGAGATCGAAGGGCTCTTTTTCGGTGGCCCCCAGACGTAGTGGTTGCAGAGTAAAGGTGCCGGGAAATTCGCCGGCCGGTTTCTCGAGCACCACTTGCACCGGTTGAGCCCCGAGAACGCGGCTGGTGTAAAGCAGGGTGATTTGGCCACTGTCCGGATCCAGTTTCCAATCCATTAGCCCGTTACTGGCGACATTGCTCACGGTAAAGGCATCGTCGCCAGTGAGTTGTGAGGAATTCAGGGTCAGACTGTAAATACCGGCTTTCTCGACCTGTAACGTGAGCTGATGGGTGGCCAAAAGGCGGGTTTCGCCCTGATTCGCAGAAACGGTGCTGGTGAGGTTTACCCGCGGTTTGATCCGTTGGGTGGTGATGGGTAGGACAAACGGCTTGCGGCCGAAATACTGCCATGCGCCCACTTGGCCTTGAGCTACATTGGCCTGGCGCAAGCCTTGTACCGTACCCGTTTCCACGGTGACATCTTCGGCGGTGATTACCACGCGTCCGCCTTCGCGCTCCACTCCCTGGGGCTCGGGCGGAAACAGGTTGGCCGTTTGTGTTATCGCCTGTTCGGAATGGATGACCAGAGTGTAGGCTTTAGGCTGAGATTGAACGAAATCAATGGTTAGCGTTTGATCTTCCTCGACTGTGGTGACGCGCCAGTCGCGAATGTTTTGTCCCTCGATCTTGGTGATAGATTGCTCCTTGGGCAGACGCACGGTGAGGTTGGTGGGGGAGCCTTGAAGGATATCATAAGCCAGCGTGGTGTGGTACCGCGCCTCGGTGGGGTTGATGTGAATGGTGCTGGTGGTATTGGCGATCAACAGGGCGCGGCGTTCCTGTCGAGTCACGCGGCTTTGCCAGCGGAGATTCACGGAGCGATCCTTGCCCAAGGCTCCGCGCACGGTGGAGCGATCGTTGCCCGTGCGGGGCAAGGGCGTACCGCTGAGGAGTTCCAGTTCGGTGCCGTCGCCTTCGGCTTGGGCGGTAATCTTGCCGATGGTGGCGGCGGGGCCGCTGAAGGTGACCGAATGCCACGGGGCGGTTTCGGTGATGCGTGCGAGCAGCTCGAGCTGAAATTCATAGCGGCCGGCTTTTTCGACGATGATCTGGTAGCCTTTGGCCAGGCGCGCCAGTCGCAGGCCCTCGGGCAGATTGGGATTCACGACTGCCAACTCCCCTTCGAACAACGGCAACGGGGTGGCTACGCGGTTGGTGCATTCGAGCGTTAGTTTTGCCGTGAATTGCGCGGCTTCGTTGGAGAGCTTGGCGTCGTAGTGCACGGCGTGCACTTCCACTGGTCCGAGCTTGGGCGGTGTGCCTTCCTGGGCAAGAATTGGGGTAACGACACAGAACAATAGGGCAAGAGTCTTTTTCATGACACGCAGGGGTGAACGCAAGTTATTATGGCAAGACCAAGTTTCTAGGCCAGTCAAAATCATTGGTTGTTCTAAAGGCATGTTAAATGGACGGGATTCCCTTATGACATCCTCCCTTTTTTACATGCTGGATTGTTCAACTATCACAGTTTAAATTGGCGTTGATGGATGTGGCCGTGGAACGCGAGTTGATCCAGCGCTGTCAGGCCGGTGAGCCCGATGCGTGGGATGAGCTCTTTGCCGAGCATTATGCGGCAGTGGGGCGTTATGTGTTCCAACTCTCCAGTACCTTTACGCGTGAGGATTGCGACGAGGTGTGTCAGGAGGTGTTTCTCTCTGTGGTCAAAAATCTCGATCGCTTTGGCGGCAAGAGCCGGTTGCAAACCTGGCTGTTTCGTATTGCGGCCAATAAGGCGAGAGATTACCGCGCCAAACAAGTCGCGGCCAAACGCGGTGGTGGCCAAGTGCCGTTGTCGCTGCAAGCTGAGGATGAGGAAGGCAACCGACTGATTGATCCGATCAGCACCCTGCCTACGCCCGATGGCGAGATGATGCGTGATGAAAAATGGCGACTGGTGGGGAAGGCTTTGCATGAGCTGGGTGGGCCCTGTCAGGAAATTTTGGAGCTGAGATATTTTGGTGATTTGAATTATCAGGAGATCAGTGCCGAGATGGATTTGAATGAAAAAACCGTGAGTTCTCGCCTCAGCAAATGCCGGGGCAAACTCGAAACCGTGCTGCGCCGATTTTTTTCTCGGGAGGAAAATGGCGTTTTGCCGTCTAAAGGATAAGGAATGTCGGAAAAACCGAACAACCCAAAGCCCGATCCAATCGAGCCCTGGCTGGAGGCCTACGCCGAAAAACGCCGTCAGGAACTGGATAAGCCGATCGAGTTGGACGAAGCCACCCGCACGCTGTTGCAGGGGGAAGTGAACCGTGTGTACCCACAGAAAAACGGCGTGTCAGAAGTGGCCGCTGAAGGCGGCTGGTCCGCATGGTGGACGTGGACACTCGCTGGCGCTGTGGGTGCCGTGGCCGTCGTGGCCTCACTGGACCTTGGTAATTCCCGTCCGGAAAGCACCACGGATATGGCCGCGGCTTCCGTGGACGATGAGGAGCCCGAAGAATCTCGGGCCGAGGCAGCGGCTTCCATGGAAGCTGATCAAGCCGCGTTTTCTGCCCCGCTCGAGGCCAAAGCCCAAGGTCAAAGCATGAATTTACGCGCGGAAACTATACCGTCTCCGCCTCCGCCCGAGGCCACTTCGCCCGTAGTGCCGCGCCCGCCTGTCGCACTAGGCGAAGCATCCATGCGTACCGCGCCTGGCGGCGCTTTTACGGCCCAGGTGCGCCAAGTGAATCCCACGTTTTACAAGAATCTCGCTGAGCTGCGGCAAAACTTTCAGCAGCGCCCAGACGAGGCGGCCGCCCGCAAGCAGAAGCGGAATTTGCCCACGGCTGTGTTGGCGAATTTTCAAATCGAACGGCAAGGGCAGGAAGTGCGTATTCTGGATCAAGATGGCTCGGTCTACTCCGGTCAGGTGATCAATGAGGAATCGTATGCTGCAGGGGATTCTGCGTCGGACGGTGGTGGCGTGGCTTCGGGAGCACCGCCCGCACCCAATGCGTCGATTGACCTAAATGCGGTGCCGGCCAAAGGCCTTAATAATCAATTGGATCAACCAAGCCAACCCGCCAAGGCCTTAGCTGCGGCCCTGCCGGTCGGTCAGTTTTATTTCCGTGCACGCGGCACGAACAACACCCTGCGGCAGGTGGTGGTGATTGAGGCGACTCTGGATCATCAACTCACCGGTCAGGCGTGGCCACAAAAACGGGACAATGCCGCTGAAGTGGGATTGCAGTCCGTTCCGATTACCGGGGTGCCACCCCGTCGAGTCACTCTGCCTAAGCCTCTTACCAGTCGCAACCCGGAGGTGGCTGAAAAGGCCAAGAAGACGATGGTTAAACAGGAAGCCCAAAGCGCTCTCAACCGAAGCCGGCAAGCGGTTCGTAATTTACGCGTTCTGGGCAATGCCCGGATTGGTAAGGAGAATTTCCCGTTGAACGCCTATCAGGATGCCACTGCCGAGGTTCCGGCCGACAAAGCGCCGGGTAACGGCAGGCGCAAATAGCCTTACCCAAAGGGTGCCATCAGCATTTCGACCAAACCGCTCACTAGGTTTACTCCTGCCCAAGTCACTGCGAAGAACAGGAACCATAGGGATAAGGCAACCACCGACACGCACAATCCCACCACTGCCAGATGCCGACCGCGCAAACGGCCTTCGCTGGCGTCAATAGTGCGCAAGGCTCCGATGCCTAACGGCACGGCTGCAATCGCTGGCAGCAGGAAAAAGCCTAATGCGGCGCAGAACACACACAGGATTGCCAGCACACTGGTCCGGGGCGACTCACTGGGTGCGATGGGTTGGTTGGATTCCAACGCGGCCGGCTCTTCGCTGCGATCCACGTGGGGTTTCTCTTCCATGCGGGATGGTTCAGGCATAACCACCGTTTAACGTTCCTCTTTGATTTCCTTCAAGCGCTTGAAATCGCCGAGCGGCCGCTTGAAGGTTGCTTCGTAAGGTTTGTTCAGTAAATGCCTTTTGGCTTCGGCGGTATCCGCCTTACCCAGCTTGGCAAACGGCCAGGTAATGACGTACATCGCGCCGCCCAAAACAGTGCCTGCGAGACTCAAAGGGCGGACGACGGCCTCTGCCATCATCGCCTCGGTGGATCCATCCTTCAGCCGTTCACGGGCTTCACTCGGCGTTGCTATGAGTAGACACGCCACCACTGTCATGGAAAAAGCATGGGACTTCATGGGTGATTATTTATCAAAAAAGCCTCGGGCTGTCGATGCTCAATTGATTCGCGGGCAGCGTGTTGGCCGGCTGTTTCCATTTGCCATCCCCACGTTCCCGCCGCAGAATCGCAGCATGTTGCTGCATTTCAATCGGGATGGGCAAGCTTTCGGGCCGTATCCCCTTGAGGAAGCGCGCGAGTATTTGAAGCGCGGCCAAATCCTGCCTACCGATCAGGCTTGGTATGAAGGCTGCGCAAATTGGATGCCGGTGGTGCAGGTGCCAGGCATGATTGGCGGTGGCACAACTGACACGCCTCCCCCACCTCCACCGCCTTCGGCTGCCCCGGCGGGGCCAGTGGTGCTCGCCAGCTACAGCAATGCGACCATCAAGTTTAATAAAAAATTTTTCCAAACCGAGCTGGCGCGCTTTCTCAAACTCAATCCGGAGGGGCAAACCGAGCAGCTTTTTATGCGAGTGCGGACCGGTGAAGAGTATGCCCTTTATCGCGTCGCAAAAACGGAGGGGGATCATTGCGTGATTCAGGTGGATGTCGATGGCGTGCGCAAGGATAAGCGCGTGGATTATTTCAACATCAATGACATTGAAATCCATCAGCGTTAGTTTGCTCTGCAGTCTGCTCTTGTGGGCCGACGGTTGTGCAGGGCCGGTTGGTGGTGGGTTGCGGATGGCCGATCCCGTGCTGCAACCGCATGAAGATGCTGCTGAATTGGAACAGCTTGTTCGGCAAGCGCACGATCGAGTCAACGCGCATCGAGCTTCGCTGGGAGTGACTCAGCTGAGATTGGACGCTCGTATTTCCCGCGTGGCCCGGCGACATAGTGCGCGCATGGCCCAAGGCGGGGCGTTCAGTCATCAGGGGTTCAAACAACGCGCCACGGCCATTGGCCGTTTCATGCCTTACCGGACGGTGGCGGAAAATTTGGCGTACAATCACGGCAACGCCGATCCGGCGGCGCGGGCGTTTAACTCGTGGTTAAACAGCCCCAAACATCGGCAGGCCATGGAGGATCCCCACTTCACCCATACCGGTCTCGCGGTCGCCAAGAGCCCCAGCGGCCGCTTTTATTTTACGCAGTTGTTTGTGCTGCCTCGTTAGGCGCAGGCAATTGCCGCAAAAGTTTTCGGTGCGCGGCGGTAATGGGAAGAGACTCCAATTCGTCTCGACGGCACCAGCGGCCCTTGAGGGCGCGGGGCTTGGTAACGGCGTAAGCCATGAGTTGGATGCGGTACTTGGTAATCGTGTGCCGTACGGTGGTGAGAGGGTCAGATTGGGGCGGCAGCGGAATGCCGGGGCCGGTTTCGTTGTTGGGAAGTTCCCAAAACCCGGCATTGTGAAATCCTTTCGGCCGTTTTTGCAGCAGGATTTGGTTTCCCCGAGCGATCCAATAAACCTCGATGCTCCGGGCTTCTGTGCGAGCGCGGGGCGGTGCAGTGGGTATGAGGTGGGTGGCGTTGTCCTTGCGAGCCGTACAGCTGCGTTTCACGGGGCAGTCCGTGCAGTTCGGTGAGCGCGGATGGCACACGGTGGCGCCGAGTTCCATCAGAGCTTGGTTGAGCGCGGCGCAATCTTCGGTGCTACGCACGAGGGTTTCGGCCAATGACCAAAGTTCATTTTGCAGAACCTTGGCCTTGGGATCTTCGCGTCGGCCAAACAGACGGGTTAGGATGCGGATCACGTTGCCATCTACAATCGGCTCGGGGAGGTTGAAAGCGATACTGCTGATGGCACCGGCGGTGTAACGGCCAATGCCAGGCAGCGCTCGAATGGCCTCTGGGGTGTTGGGAAATTGGCCCTGATGATTCTTGAGGATTTGATGCGCGGCTGCCTGTAGGTTACGGGCACGGGAATAGTAGCCGAGTCCTTCCCAGAGTTTCAGTACGCGCTCAGGCTTGGCTCGGGCGAGATGGTTCACGGTCGGCAGGGCGCGCATCCAGCGTTCCCAATACGGGATCACGGTGGCTACCTGCGTTTGCTGGAGCATGATCTCAGAGATCCAGATGGCGTATGGATTGCGCGTGCGCCGCCAGGGCAGATCGCGGGCATGCTCGCCGTACCACGAAAGTAGTCGCGGCACCAATCGGCGGGCTTTGCGTTGTGCAGGGGGCTGAGGCACGGCTGAGCGTTGGGGTACGGGGAGTGGGTTGTCAAAATGTTTTCCGTTGCACGAGCGGTTGGCTGGTGTAGACAGGGGCATGCGCTTAATTCTTTTAGTGGCTCTGATGTGTGCCGGTTCCAACACAGGCTGGACGGCGGAATGGGTTTCGATCTTCAACGGCAAAAATCTGGATGGCTGGACGCCTAAGATCAAAGGGCAGCCCGCGGGCAAGAACCTGCACAACACTTTTCGAGTGGAAGATGGATTGATGAAAGTGGGCTACAAGGGGTACGAGCAATTCGATGAACAGTTCGGGCACATCTTTTATGAGAAGAAATATTCTCATTATCGGATCCGACTGGAGTACCGGTTTGTGGAAGAGCAGTTGAAGGGCGGTCCCGGCTGGGCCTGGCGGAATAGCGGCATTATGCTGCATTGTCAGGATCCCAAAAGCATGGCGGTGGATCAGGACTTTCCGGTGTCCATTGAAGTACAGTTGCTGGGCGGCAAGGAAACAGGAAAACGCACTACGGCCAATCTCTGTACTCCGGGCACGAACGTGGTGATGGACGGTAAACTGCAAACACGCCATTGCTTCAGTAGCGCGTCCAAGACCTTTCCAGGTGATCAATGGGTGACGGTGGAAGTGGAAGTACGCGGAGCTGAGGTCATTGAGCATTTCGTGAACGGCGAACGCGTGATGCGCTACACCCAGCCGCAATATGATCCAGCCGATGGCGATGCAAAAAAGCTCATCAAAGGAAAACAGTTGTCGCTAGGCGAGGGCTACATCTCGCTGCAGTCCGAGAGTCATCCGGTGGAGTTTCGCAAGGTGGAGATCAAGGTGTTGGGCAAAAAGTAATGGCGGAACGGGCGCTCAATTCCTACACCTGTAAATTAACCGAGGACCAAGCGGCCCAGCTGGAGGCGCATCTACTTTCGCATAATTACGAAATGCGCACGGTGCCGCACACGCGCTTTGCGGGACATCGTGAGAAATTAAACGTAAATTTTTACACCAGCGGTAAGCTGCTGGTGCAGGGCAAGGGCACACGCGACTTTGTGGAGTTTGTGCTGGAGCCGGAGATCCTCAAAGAAGCCCGGCTGGGGTATGAGACGGAGATTGATCCGGACTTCATTCGTCCGCGACTGGGAGTGGATGAATCGGGCAAGGGCGATTTCTTCGGGCCCCTGGTGATCGCGGGCGTGTACGTGAATGAAGCGGTGGTGCGCCATTGGCAGGAGCAGGGCATCAAGGATTCCAAACGGGTGACCAGCGACAAACGCGTGGCGGAGCTGGCTAAGATTATTCGGGAAACCCCCGGTTGCCTGTGGACAGTGGTGCCGATTGGGCCGGAGACCTATAACCGGATGCACAATAAAATGCGGACGGTTAACAAGATGCTGGCTTGGGGACACGCGCGCGTGATCGAAAATCTCTTGGAACGCGGTTCCGAAATGAAACCGCCGCCGGAACGGGCGATCAGCGACCAATTTGCCCGGAGCAAGAGTACGGTGGCCGATGCGTTGATGGAATTGGGCCGGGAATTGGAGCTTATTCAGCGGCATAAAGCCGAAGAAGACTTGGCGGTGGCCGGTGCTTCGATTCTTGCTCGAGACGTTTTTGTGCAGAAAATGGCCGAATTAAGCGATAAAATGGGTGTTTTACTGCCGAAAGGGGGTGGAAAACCGGTGGATGTGGCGGCTAAAAAACTAGTGGAAACGCAGGGATCCGCTGTTTTGGGTCAAATTTCCAAGCTTCATTTCCGCAATGCGGCCCGGGCCTTGGGCGAGCCGGAATCGCCCAGATCGGGGGATTTGTGGAAAAAAAAGTAAAAAAATATTGACCACAAGGGATTAGGCTGTATTTTCCCGCTCCCGCCAATTACGCCTGAAAGGGTGTTTTTGGCCGAAAATACGGCAGAACCTCAGCCACTTTTGCTCAAAGAAGAGGAAAAGTGGCGCGGGGATTTTATCGTTTTTTCGGCGGGAAAAAGACATTTTAAGTTGGTTTGCCCTTGTAGCTCAGTAGGTAGAGCGCGTCCTTGGTAAGGACGAGGTCACCGGTTCAACCCCGGTCAAGGGCTCCAGTTTGAACAACCATAATAACAAGAAACACTAAACGATAAGAGAGCGACATGGCTAAAGAAGAGTTCGTACGAGGCAAACCCCACGTGAACGTCGGTACGATTGGTCACGTGGACCATGGTAAGTCCACCACCACCGCGGCAATTGTGGAAGTGCAGGCCAAAGATGGTATGGCAACCCCAATATCATACGCGGATATCACCAAAGGTGGCACCGTGCGTGATGATTCCAAGACCGTAACCATCGCTGTGTCGCACGTGGAATATGAGAGCGAGCAGCGTCACTACGCCCACGTGGACTGCCCAGGTCACGCTGATTATGTGAAGAACATGATCACCGGTGCCGCCCAGATGGACGGCGCGATCCTCGTGGTGGATGCTTCTAACGGTCCGATGCCCCAAACCAACGAGCACGTGCTGCTCGCCAAGCAGGTGGGTGTGCCGAAGATCGTGGTGTACCTGAACAAGTGCGACCTGATCGACGACGACGAAATGTTCGAGCTCGTCGAGATGGAGGTTCGCGAGCTACTCAGCAAATATGATTTCGACGGCGACAATGTGCCGATCATCCGCGGTAGCGCCACCGGCGCCATGGAAGGTGAGGAGAAGTGGGTTAAGGCCATCAAGGATCTACTTGTGGCGCTGGATAGCCACATCCCTGAGCCAGCCCGCGACGAAGACAAGCCCTTCCTCATGTGCATTGAGGATACCTTCATTATTGAAGGTCGTGGTCTGGTGGCCACCGGCCGTGTGGAACGCGGTGTGATCAAGAAGATGGAGGAAATTGAGATCGTGGGTCTCAAAGATACGGTGACCACCACCGTGACCGACATCGAAATGTTCCGCAAACTTCTGGACGAAGCCCGTGCGGGTGAAAACGTGGGTGCGTTGCTCCGCGGCCAGAAGAAGGGAGATGTGCTCCGTGGTCAGGTATTGGCCAAGCCGGGCAGTATCGCTCCGCACAAGAAATTCAAGGCGCAGATCTATGTGCTGAACAAGGAAGAGGGTGGACGCCATAAGCCGTTCTTTAAGGGCTACCGTCCGCAGTTCTTCTTCCGCACCTCGGACATCACCGGCAGCATCCATGCGCTGCGGGATAGCGACGACAAGAACGATGTCGAGATGGCGATGCCGGGCGACAACGTGTCGATCGCGGTAGAGTTGCACCAGACCGTAGCGATGGAGGAGGGCTTGACGTTCGCGATTCGCGAAGGCGGCCGGACCATTGGCTCGGGTCGTGTGACAGCCATTGAGGACTAATCACGGGAAACTTTGCGCCGTCGCGGGGGAAACCCTCGCGACGGCCCCCGCTCTCCGGGTTTATTGGACGGCGATAGCTCAATTGGTAGAGCAGCGGTCTCCAAAACCGCAGGTTGGGGGTTCGACTCCCTCTCGCCGTGCCAGTACCGGATAGTGACGGAGGGGTGGCAGAGTGGTCGAATGCGGCGGTCTTGAAAACCGCTTTGGCGCAAGCCAACGGGGGTTCGAATCCCTCCCCCTCCGCCAAAACGGGATTGTAGTGAGATAAACGAATTTAGATGGCAGACGCAAATACAACGCAGACGAACGCCGCACCGGTAACCGGTGTCGGCGCCACGAGCAATGCCTCGCCGGTGACTGTTACCGAAACGAAACCCGATGCGGCCAAGCAAATGGCGGCGGAGGAATCGAATGACGGTAGCGGTTCCGGTGGTGTGGAGTTTTGGTCGGTGTTTTGGCCGGCTCTCATTGTGGCGGTGTTCCTTATTCTGTGGCGCACCGGCAAGGTGGAGGCCATCAAGAAATACATTAACGAAACGCGCGATCAATTGCGCAAAGCCACCTGGCCGACCCGGGATGAGTTGAAGCAACATATTGTTGTGGTGCTCCTCTCTTCGGCCCTACTGGCGGCGTTTACTGTGGCAGCGGATTTTGTGGTGCGCGAGATCATCTGGGGCGCACTACTAAACGGCGATACTGTGTTGTTTGATACGACCAAGTAACGCGAAAGGAATTACGAGCGATGCCTAACGAGTGGTACACCATTCAGACTTTGTCCGGCCAGGAAATGAAGGCCGAGAAAAGCCTGCGCAAACGCATCATCGAGGAGGAGATGGGCGAGTTTATCGACGAGATTCTCCTGCCGATGGAAAAAGTGGTGGAAGTACGCGGTGGCACCAAAAAGGTGTCCCAACGCAAACTGTACCCCGGCTACATCTTCATCCAGATGAAACTGTACGATGAAGAGAAGCGGTTACTGCCTACACCATGGGATTTTGTGCGGAACACACAGGGCATCATTGGCTTTTTGGGCGGCGAACGCCCGATTGCGACACCTACCGAAGAAATTGAGGCGATCAAGACCCAGATCACTGAGGCTGAAGAGAGTGAAAAGCCGAGGGTGAATTTCGAGATCGGCGAAGTGGTAAAGATCAACGATGGCCCGTTCCAGAACTACACCGGAGCGGTGGAGGAAATTGATGCCGAAGCCGGCAAACTAAAGGTGACCATCGATATTTTCGGCCGTAGCACCCCGGTGGAGCTTGAGTATTGGCAGGTGGAAAAACAATAAACCCACAACAGGATTAATTTACCATGGCGAAAAAAGAAATTGGACAAATCAAACTTCAGATTCCCGGCGGCGACGCCAAGCCGGCACCGCCCGTGGGCCCGGCTCTGGGGCAGCTCGGTGTGCCGATCATGCCGTTCTGTAAGGAGTTCAACGCCAAAACTCAGGACATGGCAGGCAGTATCGTGCCGGTGGTGATCACCGTGTACCAAGACAAGTCCTTTGACTTCGTCCTAAAATCCCCGCCGGCTTCGGATCTCCTCAAGAAAGCCGCCGGCATCGCTTCTGGCTCTGGAGTGCCGAACAAGGAAAAGGTAGGCAAAGTGACTCAAGCGCAGATCGCCGAAATCGCGGAGAAAAAGAAGAATGACCTCAACGCATTTGATGAGGAAAAAGCCGCGCGCATTATTGCCGGCACCGCCCGAAGCATGGGCATCGACGTAGTCGACTAAAATTTAAACCAAACCGCGGGAGGGCGTGAGCCCGTCTGCACCGCACCCCTAAAATGCCTAGCAAACGATACAAACAAGCCCTCGAGGCCCGGAACGGTGGGGAAACCGTTTCCCTGAAGGACGCCGTTGACGCCCTCGGGAAATTCCCTCGCGCCAAGTTCGACGAATCGGTCGACCTGTCGCTGCGTCTGGGCGTGGATCCGAAACATTCCGATCAAATGGTGCGCGGCACCGTAGCGTTGCCGAATGGTAGCGGCAAGACTGTGCGCGTGGCGGTCTTCGCGCCCGAAGGCCCCGCAGCCGATGCTGCTAAGGAAGCTGGGGCCGATCACGTGGGATTGAAGGAACTCATTACAAAGGTCGAGGGCGGCTGGACGGATTTTGATGTAGCTGTTGCGTCTCCTGAAGCCATGAAAGCGGGTGTGGCCAAACTTGGCCGTGTGCTCGGCCCACGCAACCTGATGCCGACCCCCAAGGCCGGCACCGTGACCGAAGACCTCGCCAAAGCAGTGGGCGAAGTGAAAGCCGGCCGCGTGGAGTTCAAGGTGGACAAGAGCGCCAATCTTGCCTTTCCCGTTGGGAAGATCAGCTTCGATGCTGCGAAACTATTGGAAAACGCCGAAGCCGCGTTGACCGCCGTGATGAAGGCCAAGCCCGATTCCACCAAGGGCAACTACCTGTTGTCCGCAGCCATTTCCACCACCATGGGTCCCAGTCTGAAGCTGGATCTCAAGGAGATCGCTAATCTCGGCTAACCGGGGAACAATATCATGCGTGCTGAAAAACAATTTCTGACTGACGAATACGTAGAGCGGCTAAACGAATCGCCGTTCTTTATCGCCACCGAGTACAAAGGCATCACCGTAGCCGAGTTCGAGGATCTGCGTGGCAAACTCCGCGGAGTGAATGCGGAGATTCACGTGGTGAAAAACTCCGTATTCGTCGCCGCAGCCGCCGAGGCTGGTGTGGGCGAACTCAAGGGTGCCTTGAGCGGCCAGCTGGCGATCATCACCGGGGAAGCGGATATTTCCGCCGCCGCCAAAGTGGTGAAGGAATTTGCCGAGAGTGCCAAGAAACCGAAGATTCGTTTTGGCTTCGTAGGCGAGGAACGCCTTGAGGCAGATGCTGTTATTCGCATCGCGGATCTTCCCTCCATCGAGGTGTTGCGCTCCCAGTTGCTGGGCGTGCTGCAGGCGCCGGCCACCCAGTTGGCCCGCGTGGTCAACACCCCGGCCAGCATGGTGGCCCGGGCCATTCAGGCTCGCGTGGACAAGGGCGAATAAATGAAAAGAATTTCATCCCCGCCGGGTGGCGGAGGTGAGTGAGACAACAGTAAATCGTCGGGACGCAGGCGGCGCACTGAAATCCTCCCCGCTGGGAGGGCGACGAGACGACCAATAACAAAGGAAAAGACAATGGCAGATCTGGACAAGATTGTAGAAGAACTGAGCAGCCTGACCGTAATTGAGGCGGCTGACTTGGTGAAACAACTCGAGGAAAAATGGGACGTGAGCGCAGCAGCGCCGGCCGCGGCCGTGGCCGTGGCAGCTCCTGCTGGCGGCGACGCTGGTGCGGCGGAGGAGAAGGATTCCTTCGACGTTGTTCTCCTCGGAGATGGTGGCAATAAAGTGCAAGCCATTAAGGCCGTGCGCGGCATCAAGAGCGACTTGGGCTTGAAGGAAGCCAAGGAGTTCGTAGAGAGCGCACCAAAAGCCCTTCTCGAAGGCGTGAGCAAAGACGAGGCCGAAGAGGCCAAGAAGAAGCTCGAAGAAGCCGGCGCGAAGGTCGAGGTCAAGTAACCGAATTCACGGGCATCGGTGGCGGCTACGGTCGCCCCCGACAGCCCCGTTTTATATGAACGGGGCAAACAACACGCGGTCTGCGGACCGTCTTGAACACAGGGCAAAACATTTTTCCGAGTCACGATTCGGGAAACGGGGAAACCCCGCCGGTAAGGGCCGGCAATATAAAGATTGGCGATATGGCAGCGACACAACGGGAACGCATTAACTTCAGTAAGATCAAGGAAGTCATCGACTTTCCGAACCTGATCGAAATCCAGAAGAAATCGTACGCGGAGTTCCTCCAGCTGGGAGTGGACAAAACCAAGCGCGTTGAGGACGGTTTGGAAGCCGTTTTTAAGGAAGTGTTCCCGATCGAGAGTTACGACGGTAGCATCACTTTAGATTTTCATAGCTACGAGATTCGTCCGCCCAAGCAAACGTGGCTTGAGTCGCTAGACGATGGTGGCACCTATGGGGCCGCGCTGTACGTCACCTTCCATCTCAAAGAAGGTAAGCAGGTCAAGGAAGAGGAAGTCTTCATGGGCGAGATACCCCTGATGACCCCATCAGGCAGCTTCGTAATCAATGGCGCGGAGCGCGTGATTGTGAGCCAGTTGCACCGTTCGCCGGGGCTGGCCTTCGAGACCTCCACGCATGCCAACGGCAAGACACTGTATTCGTTCCGGATCATCCCGGACCGCGGTTCGTGGTTTGAAGCGCAATTTGATACCAACGATCTGTTGTACGTATATCTGGACCGCAAGAAGCGGCGCCGTAAGTTTCTGATCACCACTTTCTTCCGCGCGCTGTGTTTCTTGAAGGACGATGGTTCCAAGGGCACAGACCGTGAGGTTCTCGAGATGTTCTACGACATCGAGGAGATGAGCCTCAAGAAGGTCGAGAAGCATGAGAATCTCGCGGATTTGGTGCTGACGCAGGATATTGAGGACGAGGAGAAAAACGTGATTGTGGCCCGCGCCTTTGAGCCGCTGTCGCGCGCCGTGCTCAAGCAAATTTCCACCACCGGCACCACCAAGGTGAGTGTGGTGAACATCTCCCGTGACGAGGGCCTCATCATCAAGTGCATGAAGAAGGATCCTGCGCACAATGAAGAGGAAGCGCTCAAGGAGATTTATGGCCGATTGCGCCCGGGCGATCCGCCTACGGTGGCCAATAGCCGCGCCCTGCTCAAACGCCTGTTCTTCGATCCCAAACGTTATGATTTGGGTCGGGTAGGTCGTTACAAGATATTCCAGAAACTGGACTTCAATGATCCAGAGGAGTCTCGCACGCTGACCAAGGATGACTTGGCTGAAGCCACGCGTTATTTGCTCAAGCTCAAGATGGGCGAAGGTGTGTTGGATGATATTGATCACCTCGGTTCGCGGCGTGTGCGGACGGTGGGTGAGTTGGTCGCCAACCAATGCCGCGTGGGCTTGGCCCGCACGGAGCGCCTCGTGAAAGAGCGCATGACGTTGTTCGATCAGGAAACGGACACGATGACGCCGACCAAGCTGGTGAACCCGAAGGCCTTGAGCGCGGTAATTCGCGATTTCTTCGGCCGCAGCCAGCTCAGTCAGTTCATGGATCAAATCAATCCATTGGCTGAAACCACTCATAAGCGCCGCTTGTCCGCGTTGGGCCCAGGCGGACTCTCCCGTGACCGGGCCGGCTTTGAGGTGCGCGACGTGCACCCCTCGCACTACGGCCGTATTTGCCCGATTGAAACGCCGGAAGGACCGAACATCGGCTTGATCGCGTCGTTGGCTACGTTTGCCCGCGTAAATGATTTCGGGTTTATCGAAACCCCCTACCGCAAGGTGGTGAAGGGTAAGGTGTCCGAGAAGATTGATTATCTGACCGCAGACGCCGAAGAGAAATACATCGTGGCCCAGGCCAACGCGCCGATCAATGATAAGGGCGTGTTCCAGACTGAGCGCGTGACCTGCCGTCGCAAGGGCGACTTTATCGACGTGCCCCCGGCTGAGGTGAATTATATGGACGTGAGCCCGAAACAGCTCGTGTCCGTTGCGGCGGCCATTATTCCGTTCCTAGAGCATGACGATGCGAACCGCGCACTCATGGGTTCAAACATGCAACGCCAGGCAGTTCCGTTACTGGAAGCTGAAGCGCCGTTTGTGGCGACTGGGATGGAAGGCCGCATCGCTCAGGATTCTTGCGCCGTCGTGAAAACCGAGGTGGGCGGCAAGGTCGCCTCGGTGACGGGCGATCGCATTGTGATCACCAAGGACGGCGAAATGCCCGAGGGGAAACGCAAGTTCAAGCACGATCCGGAAGCGGGCATGTGGGTGTACGAAATGCGCAAGTTCCAGCGCTCCAATGCTTCTACATGTATTAACCAAAAGCCGCTCATCAGCCGCGGCGATATTGTGAAGGAAGGCCAGGTCATTGCCGATGGACCTTCCACTGATCAAGGCGAACTGGCGCTCGGTAAAAATGTGCTCGTCGCGTTCATGCCGTGGAACGGCTACAACTTTGAGGACGCGATCACCATTTCGCGGCGCATCGTGAAGGATGATGTGTTCACTTCGGTGCACATCTCCGAATACGAAGTGGCGGCGCGGGACACCAAGCTGGGTCCCGAGGAAATCACCCGTGATATTCCGAATGTGGGCGAGGAAGCCTTGGCTGATCTCGGGCCGGATGGCGTCGTGTGTGTGGGAGCTGAAGTGAAGCCCGGCGATATTCTCGTGGGTAAAATCACGCCCAAGAGCGAAACCGAGCTGGCCCCCGAAGAGCGCCTGCTGCGAGCCATCTTTGGTGAGAAGGCGGCGGACGTGAAAGACACGTCCCTGCGTGTGCCCAGCGGCACCACTGGCATTGTGATGGACGTGAAGGTGTCGGCCAAGGAAGAGAAGTCAGCCAAGCCCACCACCACCTCCAACAAGGGTGAAAAGCAGGTGCAGGATGAGTTCAAGAAGAAGCTCGCCGAATTGCACGAGCAACTTACCGAAGCACTGGCAAACATTCTCCTCGGCGAAAAGATTCCGCTGGATGTGGTGAATAGCGAAACCGGCGAGATCATCATCCCGTCCAACCGTAAGATTACCAAAACCCTCCTGCGCAAACTCGCAGTGAGCTACGACAAGATCGAGATTGATCCTTCTCCAATCCGGAACAAGATCAACGAGATCCTCGATACCTTCCGTAAACGTTTCGAAGATCTGCAGATGGCACATGAAGATGAGCTGCAGCGTGTGGAAGCGGGCGACGAAGGCGAGACTGGCGTGGTAAAGAACGTCAAAATCTATGTCGCTTCGAAGCGCAAGCTTTCGGTGGGTGATAAGATGGCCGGCCGCCACGGTAACAAGGGTGTGGTCGCCAAGATCGTGCCGGAGGAAGACATGCCGTTCCTGAAAGACGGCACGCCGGTGGACATCTGCCTCAATCCGCTGGGCGTGCCCAGCCGGATGAACGTCGGGCAGTTACTGGAAACTCACTTGGGCTGGGCTTCGAAAATGCTCGGCTTGCATTACGCGACTCCGATCTTTGATGGTATCAGTGAAAAGAGCGTTCGCGAATATCTCCAACAAGCAATGGACCAAAACCAGGAACAGGTGGGCGATCCGTTGGTGGGCGAAAACGGCAAGGCCTATCTCTATGACGGCCAAACCGGAGAACGCTTCGATCAGGAGATCGTGGTCGGCTACATTTACATGCTGAAACTGGGTCACTTAGTGGCCGATAAGATTCACGCCCGCGCGGTGGGCCCGTACAGCCTCGTGACCCAGCAACCGTTGGGCGGGAAGGCGCAGTACGGCGGTCAGCGCTTCGGAGAAATGGAGGTGTGGGCCATGGAAGCCTATGGCGCCGCTTATACCCTGCAGGAATTGCTGACCGTGAAGTCGGATGATGTGCAGGGCCGTACCCGTATTTACGAGAACATCGTGAAGGGCGATAACACGTTGGACGCCGGTATTCCCGAGTCGTTTAACGTGCTCGTGAAGGAAATGGAATCCCTAGGCTTGGAAGTGAAGGTGGGCTACACCAATCCCACGGGGGACAGCTCCGAAGCCGATGACACCCTTGCCGCCCTCGCTAGCTAACCGACCTGAAACTGAAAAGGATATTTAAATAATGAGTAGCACCGATTCAGCCCGCGAATTACTCGGACTCGAGCGCGTTAACCTCGTGGATTATGTGCAGGTCTCTGTGGCCTCCCCGGAAACCATCCGGCGTTGGTCCAAGGGTGAAGTCAAGAACCCCGAGACCATAAACTACCGAACCTTCAAACCCGAGAAGGGCGGCCTCTTTTGTGAACGTATCTTCGGTCCCGTTAAGGACTGGGAATGTTCCTGCGGCAAATACAAGCGCATCAAGTACAAAGGCGTGGTGTGTGACCGTTGCGGTGTGGAGGTTACCCTCGCCCGCGTGCGCCGCGAGCGCATGGGCCACATTGAGCTAGCTGTGCCTTGTAGCCATATTTGGTTCTTTAAATGCATGCCGTCGCGTCTCGGCCTGATGTTGGACATGACCGGCCGTCATCTTGAGCGCGTGATTTACTACGAGGATTATCTCGTGATCGATCCGGGCGACACGCCGCTGGAGCGCAATCAACTCCTCACCGAGGCGGAGATGCGCGAGGCCGTGGAAACCTACGGGCCGAACGACAGCATTGATGAAGGCGGTGCCTTCGTTGCCAAGATGGGTGCCGAGGCGGTGTACAAGGCGCTCGAACAAATTGATCTGGATCAGGGTATCGACGAATTGCACGAGGCCATGACCAAGACGCGCAGCAAGCAGATTCGTAAGAAACTCGCCAAGCGTATCAAGCTCTTCAACGGCTTCAAGGAATCGGCCACGCGCCCGGAATGGATGATCCTCAGTGTGCTGCCGGTGATCCCGCCGGACCTGCGTCCGCTCGTGCCGCTGGAAGGTGGCCGCTTTGCGACGTCGGACTTGAACGACCTATACCGCCGCGTGATCAACCGGAACAACCGTTTGAAAAATCTCATGCAGTTGAAGACCCCCGAGGTCATCATCCGCAACGAGAAACGGATGCTGCAGGAGGCTGTAGATGCGTTGTTCGATAATGGACGCCACGGCCGGGCTGTGACCGGCGCGGGTAACCGGGCACTCAAATCACTGTCCGACATGCTTAAGGGTAAGGGCGGTCGTTTCCGTCAAAACTTGCTCGGCAAACGCGTGGATTACTCCGGTCGTTCGGTGATCGTCATCGGACCGGAACTGAAGCTCAACCAATGCGGTCTGCCCAAGAAGATGGCGCTCGTGTTGTTCGAGCCTTTCATCATTCGCCGTCTTAAGGAATTGGGTTACGTGCATACCGTGCGTTCGGCCAAAAAACTCATCGAGCGCCAAACCCCCGAGGTGTGGGACGTGCTGGAAGAGGTGACGAAGGGCCACCCGGTGATGTTGAACCGTGCGCCCACCCTGCACCGTCTGTCCGTGCAGGCGTTTGAGCCGGTGCTCATCGAGGGTTCGGCCATCCGCGTTCATCCGCTGGTCTGCACCGCGTACAACGCGGACTTTGACGGCGACCAAATGGCGGTGCACGTGCCGCTCTCCGTGGAAGCGCAAATGGAGACTCGCCTGCTGATGCTGGCGCCAAACAACATTTTCAGCCCGTCCAGTGGTAAGCCGATCATGACGCCGACGCAGGACATCACGCTGGGATCCTATTACCTCACCGTGGAGCCGCGCAAGTTGCCCAGCCGGAAAGGTAAGAAAGAGCAGCGCATTCCATTGTTTTCGAATACGGACGAAGTGTTCTTTGCGCTGGATGAGAAGGACATTGATCATCACTCACGCATTCACTTGGCCAATCCGGATCGCGGCAAAGACACCGTGTACGGCGACAAGGAATCCGCGGTAATCACCACCACCGCCGGTCGCGTGGTGTTCAGTGAAATTTGGCCCGAGGAAATTGGTTTCCCGAACTTTGAGGTGGCCAAGGGGAAGCTTGGTGAATTGATCGGAAACTCGTACAAATTTGCCGGCCAAAAGAGGACCGTAGTGGCTCTGGACAAGCTCAAGGAGCTGGGCTTCAAGGAAGCCACGAAAGCGGGCGCTTCAATCGGTGTCGATGACATGATCATTCCGGCCGAGAAGGGGCAGCAGATCAAGTCCGCCCAGAAGGAAATTGATGATGTGGAGAAGCAGTACCGCAAGGGTGTCATTACCCCAGGCGAGCGCTACAACAAGATCATCGATATCTGGACGCACGCGACCGACAAGATTTCTAACGTGATGTTGGAGACACTCGAGGCCAACCAGGGCAAGGACGAGTACAACCCCGTCGCGCTCATGGTGGATTCCGGGGCGCGGGGTAACCGCCAGCAGGTGCGTCAACTCGCCGGTGTGCGAGGCCTGATGGCCAAGCCGAGCGGTGACATTATTGAGAAGCCGATTCTCTCAAACTTCCGCGAAGGCCTCACTGTGTTGGAGTACTTCATCTCCACGCACGGCGCGCGTAAAGGCTTGGCGGATACCGCACTCAAGACGGCCGACTCCGGTTATATGACCCGTAAGCTGGTCGATGTTGCGCAGGACGTAATCATTAAGGAGACTGATTGTGGGACGAACAACGGTATTTGGCTCGAAGCCATTTATGAAGGCGAAGAAGAGGTCGTGCATCTGGCCGACCGTCTCGTGGGTCGCCACTCCTGCGAAGATGTGATCAATCCGTTTAACCCGGATGAATTCTTCGTGCGCGCCGGTGAAGAGATTGACGAGAAGAAAGCCGCCGCCATCGAAGACGCCAACATCGAAAAGGTGAAGGTGCGTTCGGTGCTCACCTGCGAAGTGCGCCAAGGAGTGTGTGCCCATTGCTACGGTCGCAACTTGGCCACTGGCAATACTGCCGAGCACGGTCAAGCCGTCGGCATCATTGCCGCCCAGTCGATTGGTGAGCCGGGCACGCAGTTGACCATGCGGACCTTCCACATTGGTGGTACGGCGTCCGCCGTCTTTAAGCAGCCGGAAATCGTCGCCCGCGAAGGTGGTGTGATGAAATACGAAGGCCTCCGAATTGTGGACCTTGAAGATGGTAGCCACATTGTGTTGAACAAGAACGGTCGGGTTAGAATTCTTGATCCCAAGACCGGCGCGGAGGTCGAGGATTATGATATTCCGATCGGCGCCGTGTTGTCCGTGGCTGACGGCGAACCCGTTAAGAAAGGCAAAACCTTTGTGCAGTGGGATCCGTACAATGTGCCGATTCTCTCTGAAAAGGGCGGTAAGATCGTGTTCCACGATATTATCGAGGGCGTGACGATGGATCACGAATTGGATGCGGCCACTGGGCAGGAATCCATGGTGATCATTGAGCACAAGGAAGATCTCCATCCGCAAGTGATTGTGGAAGATACCAAGGGTCACGCCGTGGCGGATTACCCAATTCCGGCAGGCGCTCACGTGACGGTAGATGAAGGCGACAAGATTGCTCCCGGCACCTTGCTAGCCAAGACCCCGCGGAAAACCTCCAAGACTAAGGATATTACCGGTGGTCTGCCGCGTGTGTCCGAGTTGTTTGAAGCTCGCCAGCCGAAGGATGCCGCTGAGATCGCCAAGATTGATGGCGTGGTGGACTTCGGTCCCATCGTGCGAGGCAAACGATCCCTCATTCTTACCAACGAAGAAGCGGGTGAGGAAGAAGAGCACCTCGTACCGATCGGTAAACACTGTATTGTGTTTAAGGGTGACTTTGTGAAGAAGGGCCAGCAGCTTACTGAAGGCCCGATCTTGCCACATGATATTCTGGATATCTTAGGTGTGCACGCCTTGCAGGCCTTCCTCGTGAACGAGGTGCAAGAAGTGTATCGCCTACAGGGTGTGACGATTAACGACAAGCACATCGAAATGATCGTGCGCCAAATGCTCCGCAAGGTACGCATTACCGAGGCTGGCGACACCACGTTCCTTTGGGGCGAGCAGGTCGACAAGGTAACGTTTGAAATTGAAAACGAACGCATCGAGGAGATGGGTGGTCAACCTGCTGAGGCGAGCCCGGTGTTGCTGGGCATCACCAAGGCCTCGGTAGAAACCGAGAGTTTCTTGTCTGCGGCGTCCTTCCAGGAAACCACCCGCGTGCTGACCGAAGCGGCCACCCTTGGCAAGAAAGACACCCTTCACGGCTTTAAGGAGAATGTGATCATGGGTCACATTATTCCTGCCGGCACCGGATTTGATGGGCACCGTAAGTTGAATCTTAAACCGCTGGTGGATCCGGTGGAAATGGATGAGGAATCCAACCTGTTGTTGGCGCCGGAATCCGAGGAACCGAACCCGTTAGTGGGCTAGTCTCCCCCGAACAGGAGACTAAAAAAGTGAAATGAGAAACTTTTTGCAAAAAAAGTAAGAAAACTTGTTGCACTGGGAATAACCTTTGGTAATATCCCGCCCCCGTTAGCCAAAAACAGCGTGGTAACGCGCTTTTTTGCAAGGTATTTAAGATAAAATGCCAACCATTAACCAGTTGATCCGCAAAGGGCGGAAGAAGATTAAGGAGAAGAGCACTTCTCCGGCTTTGCAGAATTGTCCCTTCCGTCAGGGAGTATGCCTGCAGGTGTATACCCGTACACCGAAGAAACCAAACTCCGCCATGCGGAAAGTGGCCAAGGTGCGCCTGACCAACGGTCATGAGATCATCGCCTACATTCCGGATGAAGGTCATAACTTGCAGGAGCACAGCATTGTGCTGGTGCGCGGCGGTCGGGTGAAGGATTTGCCGGGCGTGCGCTACCATGTGGTGCGAGGTCAACGCGATGCACAAGGCGTGGAGAAACGCCGTGTCAGTCGCTCCAAGTACGGCGTGAAACGCCCGAAGGCGGACAAGAAGTAAAAAATTAACAGACGATGTCACGACGACGTAGAGCAGTTAAGAGAGAGATTTATCCGGATGTACAATTCGGCAGCCGGCTGGTCGGCCGTTTGGTCAACACCATCATGGAACGCGGCAAACGCAGCGTTGCCCAGCGGATTGTCTACGGCGCCTTTGACCAGATCGTGGAAAAACAGGAAGGCACCACGGCCTTGGAGGTGCTGGAGCGCGCGGTGGAAAACGCCAAGCCCCGCCTCGAAGTCAAGAGCCGCCGCGTAGGTGGTGCCACTTACCAGGTCCCCATGGAAGTCACCGGCGCACGTTCCGAAGCCTTAGCGCTCCGTTGGATCGTACAATTTGCCAAGTCCCGCAAAGGCACCCCGATGGGAAACGCCTTGGCGAAGGAGATTATGGAAGCCTATGAGGGTGAAGGAAGCTCCATTCGGCGGCGCGATGAAGTGCACCGAATGGCGCAGGCGAATAAGGCATTCGCCCACTTCCGTTGGTAGGACAATTTGTAGATGAATTCGCTCCGGGCGACGTTTTCCCCGGAGCGTTTTTTAGTCGAATAGAGAAGATGGAAACAGCAGCAGAAAAAGACACCAGCACGTTGAACTCGCCGAACCGCGAGTACACGCTGGAGCGCACCCGGAACATCGGTATTGCCGCGCATATTGACGCCGGCAAAACGACCACTACCGAGCGCATCCTGTTTTACACAGGTCTGAGCCACAAGATCGGTGAAGTGCACGATGGCAACACCGTGACCGACTGGATGGAGCAGGAGCGTGAGCGCGGTATTACCATTACCTCCGCCGCCACCACCTGTTTCTGGAAGCAGGCCGATGACGGAACCACCAAGCTGTGGACCGACGTGGGGCACCGCGTGAACATTATTGATACCCCGGGCCACGTGGACTTTACTGCAGAAGTGGAGCGTTCCATGCGCGTGCTGGACGGTGCCGTCGCTGTGTTCTGCGGAGTGGCCGGTGTACAGCCACAGTCTGAGACAGTTTGGCGGCAGGCTACTAAGTACAATGTACCGCGAATTGCATTCGTCAACAAGATGGACCGAACAGGCGCGAATTTCGCCAATGTAGTGAGCGAGATGCGCGAACGTCTCGGAGCGCCCGCTTATCCGGTTGGCATTCCGATTGGCTCCGAGGAGAACCTCACGGGCATGATCGATGTGGTGAACCAAAAGGCGCTAATCCACGATCCTTCCGATGATTTTGGTTCCAAGATTGACGTCGAGGAACTCGAGGGCGACCTCAAAGAAACGGCCGAGACGGCCTATCAGGAATTACTTGAAGCAGTGGGTGACCGCGATGAGGAAGTCATGGGAATGCTCCTCGAGGACAAGACGCCCGACGCCACGCAGCTGAAACAGGCCATTCGTCGCCTGACCGTTGCCGGTGAAATCGTACCGGTTCTGGGTGGCTCCGCCTTCAAGAACAAGGGCGTGCAGCCGATGGTGGATGCTGTGATCGATTATCTGCCTTCACCGCTGGACGTGGATGTGCAATCCGGTGCTGATCCGGATGACGAAACCAAGATCACTGAATTTCCCGCCGACGATAATGCGCCGTTCTGTTCCTTGGCCTTCAAGCTGTGGACCGACCCCTTCGCCGGTAAGCTAGTTTTCTTCCGCGTTTATAGTGGACAGATCAGTAAGGGCGATACGATGTACAACCCACGGACCCGTAAAAAGGAACGTGTGAACCGGATCATGATGATCCAGGCCGACAAACAGGAGAATGTCGAAACCGTGTACGCTGGTGATATCGCAGCCTTGGTGGGCATTCGCAACATCACGACTGGTGATACCCTGTGTACGCCAGACATTGATGTCTGCCTCGAGCCGCCCACCTTCCCGGAGCCCGTGATTTCCATGGCCATCGAGCCCGATTCTAAGGCTGACCAAGAAAAAATGGCGGTTGGCTTACAGGCATTGGCTGAGGAAGATCCCACTTTCAAATGCTACACCGATGAGGAAACTGGCCAGACACTCGTGGCCGGCATGGGTGAGCTGCACCTCGAAATTATTCGGGACCGCCTGAAGCGTGAGTTCAAAGTGCAGGCGCAATCCGGCGCTCCCCAGATCGCCTATCGCGAGACCATCACCGCCGCCGCCGAAGGTCGTGGCCTTTTCAAGAAGCAATCCGGTGGTCGCGGTCAGTACGGCGACGCCACGATCACCATCGAGCCCACCGAGCGGGGCAGCGGTGTGGAGGTGGAAAGCAAGATTGTGGGTGGCGTGATTCCCCGTGAATACATCCCCGCGGTTGAGAAAGGGATTCTGGAAACCATTCAGAGCGGCGTGTTGGCTGGTTTCGAAATGATCGATATGAAAATTTCGATCGTTGATGGCAGCTACCACGACGTCGACTCAAACGAGCTGGCTTTCAAAATGGCGGGCATTTTGGCCATGAAAGAAGCCGTGGCCAAGGCAAAGGCCGTGCTACTGGAGCCGATGATGAAGGTGGAAGCCACTACCCCTGATGAATATCAGGGTGACCTTATTGGCGACATGAACCGACGCCGAGGGGAAGTGCAGGGAATTGATTCCAAGCCATCGGGCACGGTAATTACTGCGAAGATTCCGTTGGCGCAAATGTTTGGTTACGCCACGGACATCCGCTCACTCTCAAGCGGCCGCGCCTCCTACTCTATGGAGCCGGACACATTCGAGCAGGTGCCCGCCAGCATCTCTGAGGAAATTTTGGACAAGGCCAAGAAATAAGGAAACAGCATGGCTGCAGGACAACAAATTCGTATTCGACTCAAGGGCTTCGACCATCGCGTTTTGGACAAGTCTTCCACCGAGATTGTGGAGACCGTGAAGCGTACCGGCAGCCGCGTGGCGGGCCCGATTCCGCTGCCCACCCGCCGCGAGCGCTTCACCATGACCCGTTCGCCACACGTGAACAAGAAGAGCCAAGAAACTTTCGAGCAACGCACCCACAAGCGTTTGATTGATATTTTGCAGCCAACCCCGGCGACCGTGGATGAGCTCAAGAAGCTTAACCTGCCGGCTGGTGTGGACATTAACATTAAAATTTTCTAACGAGATGATTGGTCTGATTGGCAAAAAACTGGGGCAAACCCGCGTGTACGATGCAAACGGTAACGCCGTATGTGTTACCGTGGTGCACGCCGGCCCAAATCGCGTGCTGCAGGTAAAGAGTGCCGAGGAGTCGGATGGCTACAATGCTGTGCAACTTGGTTATGATGATCAATCCAAGCCCGAACGCCAGTCCAAGCCATTGCGCGGTCATTTCGAAAAACAGGGTGGCAAACACGTGAAATTGGTGAAGGAATTCCGTGATTACTCGCTGGAAGTTAACACCGGCGACGAAGTGCCCGTGACGATCTTTGAGGCCGGCGATTACGTTGACGCCATTGGAGACACCAAGGGGCGCGGATTTCAGGGCGTTGTGAAGCGCTGGAACTTTGGCGGTGGCCCCGCGAGCCATGGTCAAAAGGGCTGGTTTCGTCGCCCCGGTGGTATCGGAGCCTGTGCCACCCCCGGTTGGGTGGTGCCCGGCAAGAAAATGCCCGGCCACATGGGCCAAGAAAGCCGTACCGTGCAGAACCTTGAAGTCATTCAGGTTCGTGAAGAGGACGGCGTACTCCTAATCAAAGGCGCCATTCCCGGTTCCAAGGGTGATTACGTGGTCATCCGGGGTGCCAAAAAGCGCGCCAAGGCAGCCAAAGCATAACGAGGCACGACGATGGAACTTGATGTAAAGACACTTTCAGGCAGCGAATCGGGCAAGGTGCCCGTGGGCTTCGATCTGGTGGACGCCGAGAAGGGCAACCAGGCCGTCCACGACACCGTGGTCGCCTACATGGCTGCCCAGCGCATGGGCACCGCCAAGGCCAAGACCCGTGGTGAAGTGAGTGGCACCGGTAAAAAGCCGTGGCGTCAAAAAGGCACCGGCCGCGCCCGGACGGGTTCGCGCCGAACTCCCATCTTTACAGGTGGCGGTGTGGCCCATGGTCCGAAGCAGCGTGATTATTCGAAGAAGGTGAACACCAAAACCCGTCGTCTGGCCTTACGGAAGGCGTTGACCGAGCGCATTAATGCCGGCGAGGTGATTGTGGTGGATTCCCTGAAGCTTGAGTCGCATAAGACCAAGGCGTTAGCCGAACAAATTGAATCGTTGGCGGCCGAAGGCACCGTGTTGCTGGTCAATGGCGAGGCCGATGGCAACTTGGCGTTGGCCGCCCGCAACATTCCGCTGGTGGAACTGGTGGAAGCCGAATCTTTAAACACCTACGAAGTGCTTCGCCCGGACACGGTGATCATCTCGAAGGACGCTCTGGAAAAAGTGGCCTCTCGGCTGAACACGAAAGAGAGCTAATGCATTCATTTACCGTCATCAAGGGTCTGCACGACTCGGAGAAAACACAGCACCTGAAGGATCTCTACACTTTCCGCCGCACCAAGGGCATGAAGGAGGAGGTTGCCCGTCAGTACACGCTGCGAGTCGATGTGCGAGCCAATAAACACCAGATCCGCCAGGCCGTGGAGGAACTGTTTCCCAAGGTGAAAGTTGCCTCGGTAAACACTTCCCGCGTCAATGGCAAAACCAAGCGCGCCCGCACCCGAGTGGCAGGCCGGACTTCCGACTGGAAGAAAGCCGTCATTACGCTGAAAGAAGGCGAGATCGAACTGTTGTAAGGAGATTGAGAGATGCCCATCCGTTCCTATAAACCCGTGACCCCCTCGCAGCGCTACATTAAGCGCACTACGTTCGAGGAGATCACCAAGACCAAGCCAGAGAAGGCGCTGGTTAAGATCAAGAAGAAGACCGGCGGTCGCAACAGTGATGGCCACATCACCATGCGAGGCCTCGGTGGTGGCGCGAAGCAGAAGATTCGCAACGTGGATTTCCGCCGGCGTTTCGCCCGCGACAAATACGGCGCCAACGCTACGGTGGAAGGCACCGTGATCGCCATTGAGTACGATCCCATGCGCTCCTCCCGCATTGCACTTGTGGAATATAAGGACAACGAGAAGCGTTACATCATTGCCGCCAAAGGCATGGAAGTGGGTCACAAGATTTATAGCGGCCCAGACGCCGAGCCGGAATCCGGTAACGCCCTGCCTCTAGCCAAAATCCCTGCGGGCACCGCGATTCATAACATCGAGCTGACTCAGGGCAAGGGCGGCCAAATCGTCCGCGCGGCTGGCTCTTCGGCCGCCGTGATGGCGAGTGATAAGGATTATGCGCAGATCAAGCTGCCCTCCGGCGAAATTCGTCGTGTGAAATCAGATTGCTGGGCCACCGTGGGTGTGGTGGGCAATGCTGATCACGAAAAGCAGGTGATCGGCAAGGCGGGTAACACCCGTCATCGTGGCCGCCGCGGCATCACTCGCGCAGTGGCGAAGAACCCGCACGATCACCCGATGGGTGGTGGTGAGGCCAAGACCTCCGGTGGCGGGCATCCGGTCACTCCGTGGGGTGTAATCACCAAGGGTTACAAGACCCGCTCCAAGAAGAAGTACTCTAACAAATTTATCCTCGTACGCCGCGATGGTCGGCCGATGAAACGGAAGTAAGCATCCATGGCACGTTCAATCAAGAAAGGTTATTACACCGACGCCAAGCTCCTAGGCAAGGCGATGAAGGCAAAGGAGTCCGGCTCGACCAAGCCGATCAAGACTTGGTCACGTCGTTCCACTATCATGCCCGACTTCGTGGGGCTGACGTTCAATGTTCACAACGGCAAACAATTTCTGCCGGTATACGTGAGTGAAAATATGGTGGGCCACAAGCTCGGTGAATTTTCCCCGACCCGCCAATTCAAGAGCCACACCGCCCACGTGAAACGGGAGGTCCGTTAAGATGAATATTACTGCCACAACGCGCAACGTGCGCATGTCACCGAAAAAGATGCGTGAAGTGACGCGCCAGATCGCCGGTCTGCCGGTGGCCAAGGCTCAAGCGGTGTTGGCTAATATCCCGCGAAAATCCGCCCGGCTCATTGCCGAGACTCTGAAGTCTGCGGTGGCCAACGCCGAACACATCAGCACGGAATGGAATGAGGGCGAGATCCAGAACAAGGTGGCTGAGATTAAGGAAACGATTCAAAACAAAACCACGGAGAAGGGCTCGCTGGCCCGCAAGTACCGCCACCTCAAGGCGGAACTGGCCAAGTACGAGGCCTTCCTCGACTCGGAAAATAAGCTGGCGGCAGACACACTTGTGATCAGTGAAGCGATGGCGGGCGCAGCCACGCCGTTACGTCGTTGGCGCACCCGAGCGCGAGGAGGTGGCTCCACCATCATCAAGCGTACCAGCCACATACGGATCACACTCTCCGACGATAAATAGGATTTAACACCATGGGACAAAAGAGCAATCCAATAGGCCTGCGCTTGGCAGTCAACAAGGACTGGGCCTCCAAGTGGTATGCGGACAAGAAGACCTTTGCCAGTTACCTCGCCGAGGACAGGGCGATCCGCAAGCTGTTGTTTGGTAAGTTGAACGGCGCCGCCGTGACCAAGATTTTCATCGAGCGCGCCACCAAGCGCGTGCGCATCAAGATTTTGACCGCCCGCCCCGGCGTGGTGATCGGTCGGCGCGGTGCTGAGATCGACAATATCAAGGAACAACTCGCCCGCATGACCGGCAAAGAGGTCTACGTGGACATCCAGGAAATCCGCAAGCCGGAGATCGATGCCCAACTCGTGGCTGAAAACGTGGCTCAACAGTTGGAGCGCCGCATCATGTTTCGCCGTGCCATGAAACGAGCCGTTCAGATGGCGATGGATTTTGGTGCTGAAGGCATTCGTATCCGTTGTGCCGGCCGATTGGGCGCTTCGGAAATCGCCCGTGTGGAACAATACCTCGAAGGCCGTGTGCCGTTGCACACCCTGCGTGCCAATATTGATTACGGATTTACTGAGGCCAAAACCAAAGCCGGTGTGCTAGGCATTAAATGCTGGATTTGCACCGGTGAGGATAAGCCCACGAACAAAGGCGCTGATGTTATTGAGACCGGCGCGGCCGAGAGTAAGTAAGCAGAAGAAAAACAAGTACCATGGCCAAGCAAATTCCAGCCCGCGTTAAGTACCGCAAGATGCACCGTGGCAGCCGTGCCGGCATCGCGTGGAAGGGCTCTGATGTGTCTTTTGGGGAGTACGGTTTGCAGGCATTGGATCGGGCGTGGATCACCACCCGCCAAATTGAAGCCTGCCGCCAGACGATCACCCGTAAAATGAAACGCCGCGGCAAGGTGTGGATCCGCATCTTCCCGCACAAATCCTATACCAAGAAGCCGTTGGAAGTTCGGATGGGTAAAGGTAAGGCCGCGGTGGAAGGTTGGGTGGCTGTGGTGCGGCCGGCCAACATGTTATTTGAAATTTCTGGTGTCAGCGAGAGCTTGGCCAAAGAGGCCCTGTCTTTGGCAGCTGCCAAGTTGCCGATCAAAACCCGCATGATCAAGCGTTAGCCATGAACATGAACGAAATCAAGGAAATGCCCCCCGTGGAGTTGCAGGCTAAATGCCGCGAACTTCGGGCGGAGTTATTTAATCTGAATCTGCAGAAATCCATCGGCACGCTTGAGAAGCCGCATCGAATCGGTGAACTGCGCAAGGATATTGCCCGCGTGGAGACCGCGCTGAGCGCCAAAAAGAAAGAGGTCGTTTCGGCCTAGGGAATTTGACTCATGAGTGAAGCGACAGAAAAAAATCGCAAACAGCGCCAAGGCGAAGTGGTTTCGGCCGCCGCCGACAAAACTATCGTGGTGAAGGTGAAACGCCGCGTGCGTCACCCGCTGTACAAGAAAGTAGTGACCCGTTTTAAGAAATTTTACGCTCACGACGAGGACAACAAAGCGAAGGCTGGAGATCAGGTGCGCATTCAGGAATGCCCGCCGAAATCCAAGCTCAAGCGTTGGGAACTACTCGAAGTCGTGGGCGGCTAACACAGGAGATCTGAAGAGATGTTGCAGTTACGTTCAGTTTGTGATGTGGCCGATAACACCGGAGCCAAGCGCGCGGCGATTATCCACGTGCTCGGTGAAGCCAAACGCTACGGCGAGGTTGGCGACGTGGTGAAGGCGCACATCAAGGAAGCCGCCCCCGATGGCAGCGTGAAAAAAAGCGAAGTGGTCGACGCCGTGGTGGTGCGCACGCGTCGCGCCATCCGGCGTGCTGATGGTTCCTACTTGCGCTTCGATAACAACGCTGTGGTGATCATCGACAAGGAAGGCGCCCCGCGTGGTACGCGTATCTTTGGCCCGGTGGCCCGCGAGCTCCGCGAGCAGAAGAAATTTATGAAGATCATCTCCCTCGCCCCGGAGGTCCTGTAATGAGCGCAAAAGCTGAATATAAAGTGATGACAGGCGACGAGGTGGTGATCCTCGCCGGGGAACACCGCGAACGCACTGCGAAGGTCGTACGCTTCGTGAACGACAATGACCGTGTGGAGCTGGAAGTGGACGGATTGGAAGACGAGGACAAGGTGATCAAACACCAGCGCCGCAGTCAGGAATTTCCGAACGGATCCCGCCTGTTTTTGAACCCGACCGTACACGTGTCGAATGTGATGAAAAAAACCCGTTGGGACGCGCGCCCAAACCGGGCCAACTAATTTGAAGCAAGATGGAATCACGACTGTACAAAAAGTATAAGGAAGAGGTGAAGCCGACTCTGCAGACTGAGCGGGGTTACTCCAATCTGCACCAGATTCCTGGTCTGGATAAAATCGTCGTGCGCATGGGCGTGGACGCCACCCTCGAAAAATCCGCGCTCGATGACGCGGTTAAGGACATGACCGCCATCACCGGCCGGAAGCCTGTGATCGACAAGTCCCGCAAGGCGGTTTCTAACTTTAAACTGCGCGAAGGACAGGCCATCGGTTGCCACGTGACCCTCCGTCGCGAGGTGATGTGGGAATTCATGGATCGCCTAACGACGGCTGCGCTGCCCCGTATCCGCGACTTTCGCGGCATTAGCCCGCGTGGCTTTGATGGTCACGGCAACTATTCCATGGGCGTGAGCGACCAGTCCATCTTCCCGGAGATTGAGCTGGATAAAGTGAAGCGCACCCAGGGCATGGACATAACATTTGTGACCACGGCCAAAACTAATGACGAGGCCAAGGACCTGCTCACCAAGTTGGGTATGCCGTTTGCAAAGAAATAAGGAAAATTTGATATGGCGAAAAAGAGTTGGATAGCCCGGAATAAAAAGAAGGCCCGCGCCGTAACCAAGCATGCCGCCAAGCGGGCGGAGCTGAAGGCCGCCGGCGATTACGAGGCACTAAGCCAGTTGCCCCGAAACGCCAGCCCCGTGCGGGTGGTGAACCGTTGTGAACTCACCGGTCGCCGTCACGGTTTTATTCGTAAGTTTGGCCTGAGCCGCATTGCCTTTCGTGAGGCGGCGGTGAGTGGTCTGATCCCCGGAGTCACAAAAGCCAGCTGGTAAGAACGATGGATACTGTAGCCGATATGCTGACCCACGTGCGCAACGCCAATCAGGCGTTGAAGCCGAATGTAGTGGTGCGCCACTCCAACCTGAAGGAAAACATTGCCCGCATCCTCAAGCAGGAAGGATACGTGAGCGGTTACTCCGTGAGCGGCGACGCGAAAAAGGAGCTTCAGATTGATTTGAAATTTAAGGCCCGCAAAGGCGTCATCGCCGGCATTAAACGCATCAGCAAGCCGGGCCTGCGTCAGTATGTGGCGGTGGATGAAATTCCACGCGTGTTGGGCGGATTGGGTGTGGCAATTTTGAGCACGCCGAAGGGTGTGTTGACCGGTCAAGAGGCTCGGGATCAAAACCTGGGAGGCGAAGTGATTGCCCACGTATGGTAAGCTGGAGCTGAGTAGAAAGGAACAAACGATGTCGCGTATTGGAAAAAAACCCGTGCCCGTGCCGGACGCCGTGAAGGTGGCGATCGATGGTCGGACGGTGTCTGTGGAGGGCCCCAAGGGCAAACTGCAGCTGGATCTACCGGATCACACCGAGGTCTCTCTGGGAGACGGCCAATTGGTGGTGACCCGCGAGAATGATGAGAAACGCGCCAAAGCCATGCACGGTCTTGCCCGTTCCCTGATCAACAACATGGTGGTCGGCGTGGAAAAGGGTTTCGTGAAGAAGCTCGAGATCAACGGCGTGGGTTTCAAGGCGGCTGTTAAAGGTAATGTCATCAACCTAAACCTTGGGTATTCGCACGAGATCAACCACGAGATTCCCGCCGGCATTACCGTGACTGTGGAGAACAACACGAGCGTTACGATCGAAGGGGCCGATAAGGCCGTGGTGGGAAAGGTAGCCGCCGAAGTGCGCTCCTACTACCCGGTGGAGCCCTACAAGGGCAAGGGCGTGCGCTATTCCGACGAACAAGTGGTGCGTAAGCAGGGTAAACAGGTTACTTAATTTTGAACCGCTAAAGAAACGATGAGAGCCGAAGTAAAACGCAGGATTGAGCAAAAGCGCCGTTTCCGGATTCGGAACAAGGTCAAGGGCACCGCTGACCGTCCCCGCATGAGCGTGCGCTTCACTGAGCGCAACATATACGTGCAGTTTATTGACGATGTGGAAGGCAAGACACTGGCGTCCGCTTCCACCCGCCACAAGGAACAGGCCGATCGCGACAAGCTTGTCGCCAACAAGGTTTCGGCTGAGCAAATCGGCAAAGTAGCCGCCGAAGCCGCCAAGGGCGTCGGTATTACCGAGGTGATTTTTGATCGCAGCGGATCCCGCTATGTCAAGGGCGGTAAAGTGGATGCGCTGGCCAGTGCCGCGCGTGCTGAAGGACTGAAATTTTAACCGCAATTAGAAAGACGAACAACGTGGCAGACGAAGAAAAGCAGGATACCCAGGCCGCCGCACCCGTAGAGGCAGCCACTGAGACCGCCGCGGCTCCGACCGCCGAAGCGGCTCCGGAAAAAACGGCATCCGCCGAGCAACCCGGTGGCGAGCAACGCGGTGGGGATCGTCGTGGTGGTGGTGATCGTCGTGGCGGTGGCCCGCGCGGCCGCAACCAACGCGGGCCGCGTCAGCAAAAGGAAGACGATGGCATCGCGGAAAAGGTGATCAACATCAACCGCTCCAGCAAAGTGGTGAAAGGTGGTCGTCGATTTGGTTTTAGCGCCCTCGTTGTGGTGGGCGATAAGGTAGGCAAAGTGGGTTTGGGTATCGGCAAGGCGAAAGAGGTGATTTCTTGCATCAACAAGGCCACCGAAGTCGCCCGTCGTAACATGGTGAGCGTGTCCTTGAATGGCCCCACTGTGCCGCATGAAGTGTACTCTATTTATGGTGGGGCCCGTGTGCTGTTGCGCCCGGCATCACCCGGGACCGGCATCATTGCCGGCAAAACCGTGCGGGCCGTACTCGAGAGTGCGGGCGTGCGCGATGTGTTGAGCAAATCGCTCGGCTCTAAGAACCCCGCCAACGTGGCCAAGGCCGCGCTGCAGGCCTTGCAACAAATGCGCCGCCGCGAGGACGTGATGGCCGGTCGCGACAAGTAACCTATTTTACCTGAGGAACAAGCAATGCGTTTACATGATTTGAAACCGAACCCGGGCGCGAAGCATCGCCGCAAACGCGTTGGTCGTGGTCACGGCAGCAGTCGAGGCAAGACGAGCACGCGCGGCCATAAGGGTCAGGGCTCTCGCGCGGGCAGTAGTACGCGGGCGACCTTTGAGGGTGGACAGATGCCTTACATTCGTCGTCTGCCTAAGCGCGGCTTTAACAATGCCCGGTTCCGCACCGAGTATGTGCCGGTGAATTTATCCGATCTGGAGAACCATTTTGAGGATGGTGCTACGGTGGATGTGTGCACTCTCAAGACGGCCGGTCTCGCCAATGGCGGCGGTAAAGTACTCGTGAAAATTTTAGGCAACGGCAAGCTTACTAAGAAACTGACGGTGACCGCGCATAAATTCAGTGGCGCGGCCCAAAAGGCGATTGAAGCGGCCGGCGGAACCTGTCAGGCATTGAATGTGCCGAAGCCGGCGCCTGAGGTCGAAGCCCCTGCGGCTGAATAAGACGATCCATGTTCAGCCAGTATTTCCAGACTCTCCAGAACTGCCTGAAGGTTAAGGAGCTCCAAAGCCGGATCTTCTTTACCTTAATGCTGCTGGTGGTGTGTCGGGTGGTGGCGATGACGCCGATCCCGGGTCTGGATGGTCAATTACTGCTGAGTTTCTTTGATCAATTGCGTGAAACCCAGGGGTCCGGCACCGAGGGTGGTGCCGGTCTGTTGGGCATGTATAGCATGTTTACCGGTGGTGCGTTGGAGCGTTGTGCGGTGGGTTCTTTGGGCATCATGCCTTACATCAGTGCGACGATTATCATCCAATTGATGACCGCTGTGGTGCCTTCGTTGAGCAAGTTGGCTCGGGAAGAAGGCGGCCGAACCCAAGTCATCAAGTACGGCCGGTATCTCACAGTGTTGCTTTGTTTGGGTCAGGGTTTTGTCATGTCTGTGGGCTGGGAAAATCCTCGAAACATTCCTGGCTTCGGTGGGTTTGAAGGTGAATTGGTGGCCGATCCGGGGTTGTGGTATCGCATTCGCACGATGATGTTGCTCACCACGGGGACGGTCATTTTGATGTGGTTAGGCGAACAGATTACCGAACGCGGAATTGGTAATGGTATTTCACTGGTGATCACGGTGGGTATTATTGCCCGGGTGGATCAGGCTTTCCTAGGGATTCGAGATATGTTCTTCCCGGGGAGCGGCGAAGGGGCTCACCCGTTCAATGGCGTGCTCCTACTCGTTTTGCTGCTGGCGGTGGTGGGTGTGGTCATCGCGGTGACGCAGGCCATGCGGAAAATTCCGGTGCAGTACGCCCAACGGCAGGTGGGCCGGAAAATGATGCAGGGTGGCTCCACCTATTTCCCGCTCCGCGTGAATTACGCGGGTGTGATGCCGATAATTTTTGCCCAAGCTATTTTAATGTTTCCGGCCCAGATTTTTGGAACGGTGGGTCGGCAATTTGGGGAAGGTAACATGGGTGATTTCTTCATCGGTCTGGGCGATGCGCTGGCTTACGGTTCGTTTTGGAATCTGGCCATGCAGTCGCTGATGATCCTGTTCTTCTCCTACTTCTGGGTGGCGACGCAGTTTAATGAAACGCAGATCGCTGATGATTTGAAAAAGGCCGGTGGCTACATTCCAGGCGTCCGCCCGGGGAACGCGACACGCGACTTCCTGCATCACGCGATGAGCCGGTTGACTTTGGCGGGAGCAATGTTCCTGGTCATTATCGCGGTGATCCCGACGGTGTTGGGCATCAATTTGGAAATTCCCTTCGCGGTGGCCCAGTTCTTTGGCGGCACGAGTCTGCTGATCATGGTGGGCGTGATGCTGGATACGATGCGACAAATGGAAAGTCATTTGGCCCAGCATCATTATGATGGATTTTTGAAGGGCGGCAAAAAGGTGCGGGGACGCGCCGGATGATCCCAATCAAGGACGAGCATCAACTAGCGGCTATGCGTGAAGCGGGCCGCATCGCAGCGAACGTGTTGCGGGATGCTTGTGAATGGGTGAAAGCGGGAATCACGACCCGCGAGTTGGATGAATATGCCGCCAGCCGCATCCGGCATTACGGATGCAAGAGTGCCTTTCTCGGATACGAGGTGCAGGGCAGGAAGTACCCCTGCAATGTGTGCATCTCGATGAACGAGGAAGTGGTGCACGGTTTGGCCGGGAAACGGAAAATCGTGGACGGTGACATAGTAAGCATCGATGTCGGTGTTTGCGTGGAAGGGTTCATTGGCGATAACGCGCGAACGGTGATCGTCGGTGAGTGTCCTGAAGAAACTCAAAAATTGATTGAAGTGACTCAGGAAGCCCTGTATGATGGAATTTCTCGCGCGTTACCCGGAAACCGGGTGGTTGATATCTCGGCTGCAGTGCAGAATCGAGTGGAAGCCAACGGGTTTTCGATCGTGCGTGAGTTTGTTGGACACGGTGTGGGAGAGGTGGTTCACGAGGAACCGCAAATCCCCAATTACGTGACCGGCGGAGACTCTCCGGAGTTGCGGCCCGGCATGACCTTGGCGATTGAGCCGATGGTTAATGCAGGGACGCCGAAGGTGAAGTTTCTGCCAGACGGCTGGTCTGTGGTAACACGGGATGGCCGGCCTTCAGCGCATTGGGAACACACCATTGCGGTGACTGAAGGCGAACCGGAAATTATGACATGCCCGGGGCCGAGCCCATCCGAGTTGAGGGCCGAATAGTCGAGGTTCTGTCGCACCGCCTGGTGCGCGCCGAACTGAGCAACGGTCACCGCTTGATGGCACATAGCACGCGAGCCTCCAGCGACGTGCTGGTGGATGCGCAACTGGGCGAAACGGTGGTGCTCGAAGTAAGCACCTTTGACCTTTCCAAAGGAAGGGTCATGGAACGAAAACTAGAGAACGAGAACGAACAATGAAAGTACGCGCCTCAGTAAAGCGGTTGTGTGAAAACTGCCGAGTCATTCGGCGGAAGGGCGTCGTCCGCGTCATTTGCAAAAATAAGCGCCACAAACAGCGTCAAGGTTAAGCCATGCCCCGCATTTTAGGAATCGACATCCCAGCCAACAAGCGCATCGATATCGCGCTCCGCTCCCTCTATGGGGTCGGCCCGGCCACCTCCGCCAAGGTGTTGGAAAACGCCAAGATTGATCCGGCCACCCGCGCTCATACCCTGAGCGAGGATGAACTGGCCACCATCGCCAAGGCTATCCAAACCACGGAGATGCGCCCTGAGCAAACACGTACGGACAACTGTGTGATTCTTGTGGAAGGCGATTTGCGCCGGAAGGTGACCGAAGACCTCAAGCGCCACAAAAACATTAAAACTTACCGAGGCCTACGGCACATGCGCGGCCTGCCCGTGCGCGGGCAACGCACCCAAACCAATGCCCGCACCCGCAAGGGGCCAAAGAAGACCGTGGGCGCCCAGAGCAAAAAAGCCTAATCCTTTACCTGAACGACCATCATGGCTGAAGAAAAACAAGATCCCGCAACCGAGCAGCCTCAAGCCGACGCTGCGCCGGCCGCTGAAAAGCCTGCTGCTGCTGAAAAGCCTGCTGCTG
>JAYOSV010000009.1:44437-94817 GCA_038139415.1 Verrucomicrobiales bacterium
GCTGAAAAGCCTGCTGCTGCTGAAAAGCCTGCTGCTGAGGAAAAGCCTGCTGCTGAGGAAGAGGAGAACAAGTCCTCCGCACCTACCGCGGCAGAACTGCTGGCGGATGATTTCGGCGATGCCAAGATCATTAAGGCCAAAAAGTCGAAGAATGTGACGCACGGTATCGCGCACATTCGCGCCACGTTTAACAACACTTTGGTGACGATCACCGATATGCAGGGCAACCCGATCAGCTGGTTCAGTGCTGGCCGCGCCGGGTTCAAGGGGTCCCGCAAGAGCACCTCCTACGCCGCGACCCAAGTGGCCCAGCGTGCGGCGCGCGATGCACAAGCGCACGGCCTCAAGGAAGTGGAAGTGCGTATCAAGGGGCCGGGCTCCGGTCGCGAATCGGCCATCCGCGGTCTACAGGCGGCTGGTCTGGATGTCACCACAATTAAGGATGTGACACCGGTGCCGCATAACGGCTGTCGTCCGCCCAAGCGCCGTCGCGTCTAATTAATTCACCCGAAGGAAGATTTACGATACCATGGCACGATATACTGGTCCTCGCGTTCGCTTAAGCCGCCGCTTTAACACTCCGTTGTTTGGCTCCTCGAAATATCTCGAGCGGAAGCCGTACCCGCCGGGTGTGCACGGACAGAAACGCCGCCGCAAGGCGACCGATTACGCCCTCGCCCTGGCCGAGAAGCAAAAGATGCGCTACTACTACGGGTTGATGGAGAAGCAGTTTCGCGGCATCTATGAGAAAGCCATCCGCCGTCGCGGTGTGACCGGCGAGATCATGCTGCAGATTTTGGAGACGCGACTGGATAGCGTGGTGTACAGCCTTGGTTTTGGTTATACCCGCGCCCAAGCCCGCCAAATGGTGACTCATGGCCACGTGCTGGTGAACGGCAAGCGTGCTCGGACTCCCTCCATTGCGATGAATGAAGGTGACAAGGTGGAGATCAAACACACCGAGAAGAGCCGTCACTTGGCGGACAAAAACCTCGAGTATTCCACCAGCCGTACCGTGCCTGAATGGCTGGAGGTGGATAAGGCTGCCTACACCGGCTCCGTCAAGAGAAAGCCCACGCGCGAGGATATCGAGCCCGTAGCGAACGAGCAGACCATTGTTGAGTTTTATTCCCGTTAATCCTTGGGCCCGGGTGGGTCCAGGAATCAGCAATTATACGGACCTCACCTATGCGGGAATGAAGTTTGAGGTCAGATTGAAATTGCAACAAAAGTAAGAAAAAATGCCTACACGTTTAGGAGCGTTTGAACGGCCGAATCGGCTGAAGAAGCAAGAGGAAACGGCAACCGAGACCTACGCCAAGTTTGTCGCGGAACCGTTTGAAATCGGCTATGCCCACACCATTGGAAATAGCATGCGCCGCATTCTACTGTCCTCCCTGGAAGGGGCGGCCATTACTTCCCTTAAGGTGGATGGAGCCCAGCATGAATTTGCCACCGTCGAAGGCGTGGTGGAAGACATGGCGGAGATTATCCTCAACCTCAAGCAGGTGAAGTTCAAGATTCACGAAACCCGCGACGCACAAGTGTTGTTGCTTTCCGTGAACAAGAACGGGGCGGTGACGGCGGGCGACATCGAGTTGAACCACAATGTGGAACTCGTGAATCCGGACCAGCACATCTGCACCCTCGACAAGAAACAGAGATTTCTCATGGAACTCACCGTCCAAGTGGGCCGTGGTTTCCTGACGGGCGACGACAACAAGACCACTAACCAACCGATCGGCGTGATCGCCATCGACTCAATCTTTTCGCCCGTGACCCGCGTGCGCTACGATGTAGGCAACGCCCGAGTCGGACAGCGTACCGATTACGACAGCTTGGCTTTGGAGATTTGGACCGATGGCCGCATCTCGCCGGATGATGCTGTGAACCAGGCCAGCCAAGTGTTCATGCATCAGCTCGAGGTGTTTGTAAATTACGACAAAGACGCCATTGAGTTTGAAGAGGAGAAGGAGAGCCAGACCGAGGAGCAATCCGAAATCAAGCGTCTGCTTGCCATGAGCGTGAACGAAATCGAGTTGAGCGTGCGCGCGGCGAACTGCCTCAACAATGCCAATATTACTAGCGTCGGCCAACTGGCCACCAAGTCCGAAGCCGACATGCTTAAGTACCGTAACTTCGGTAAGAAGTCCCTGAACGAGATTAAGGACAAGCTCGTGGAGTTGGGATTGGGACTGGGCATGACGTTCGACGAGAGTGTGCTCGATCCTGCGGATCTCATCAGCAAGCCGAACAGCTCCGGCGGATCCCCGAGCATTTTGTTTGAAGACGACGGCGAGCCGATTGGCACGGGGTCTTCGCTGCTAGACTAATTACCTGAACCAAGCACCATGCGCCACCGTATTCGCAAAGCCAAACTGGGCCGTACCACAGAGCATCGTACCCGTATGCTCAACAACCTCGTGTGCAGCCTCATCAAGCACCGCAAGGTCAAGACCACCCTCGCAAAGGCTAAGGCCGCCCGTGTGGTGGCTGACAAGATGGTGACGCTTGGTAAAAAAGGCCAGGCCGACGGAGCGGACGTGCAATACCGCCGCCTCATTGCTTCGCGGTTGCAGCAAAACACACGCACCTTTTTCCCAAAGAAAAACGGCGTGACCGGCCGCGAGCAGCGTGCTTATTGGCGCGAAAATGAGGACGTCGTCCGCATTCTCTTCGAGGATATTGCGCCAGGCTTTGAAAACCGCAATGGCGGATACACCAGAGTCATCAAGCTCGGTCGCCGTCAGGGTGATGCCGCCGAAATGGCGATTTTGGAATGGGTGACCGACGCTGAAAACGCTGCGGTCGAAGAAGACCCCGCGGCCAAGGAAGAGTCAAAGGCAGAAGCCGCTGCGCCAGTCGAAGAACCGGCTGCTGAAGTGGAAGAAACCGAGGAAACTCCGGAAACGACGGATGAATCCGCAGAGGATGACGACGCTGAGGCTGTAGAGGAAGAAGCCGAAGCCACTGAAGAGGCTGCCGAAGAGGAGCCCAAGGCGGAAGACGAGGACAAGAAGTCCGAATAAGCTGCTTCTCCAGAGAATTGCAACCCGCCCTTTGGGGCGGGTTTTTTTATTGGGGAAACTCAATGGATCGGTATCCTTTTTCGAACTTACCCGTGCCCTATGAACTTTGCTGATTACCTCGTTCTCTTTATCTACTTCTCCGGCATGGCCGCCATCGGAATCTGGGCCATGCGCCAGGTCAAAGCTCAGGAGGATTATTTCATGGGCGGCCGGAAATTCGGCAAGCTCTTTCAAACCTTTGCCGCTTTCGGGGCGGGCACCGGCTCGGCCGATCCGGTTAATACCGCGCGCGGTACCTTTGCCAACGGCATGAGCGGCATGTGGGGCGTGATGTATTGGCTCTTTGTCACGCCCATCTATTGGATCAGCGCTGTGTGGTACCGTCGGATGCGTTGCTTGACGTTAGGCGATTGGTTTACCGAACGCTACGAATCCAAACCAATGGGCGTCGCCTATGCGATCTTTGGCTGTTTTTATTACATCGTTTACGGCGCCATGCTCTTCACGGCCATCGGCAAAGTGGGCGTGCCCTTGTTGGGCGAGGAATTGATGGGCACCAAAACGGAGTATGTGCTCGTGCCGTTGGTGGCGGTGATTGTGATGATGTACGGCGTACTGGGCGGTATTACTGCGGCGTACTGGACCGATCTGATCCAAGGTATTTGCATCATTCTGCTGTCAATCCTGTTGATTCCCTTCGGTCTCAACGAGGTGGTTAAACGCTTCGGCGCTCCGGGCGATTCCTGGACGGATGGTTTCCGCGTGATGCACGAGCAGTTACCGGCCTCCACCTTTGAGATTGTGGGCGGCAGTGCCGCTAGTGAATTTCCGCTGTATGCTATCATCACCATTGTCATCATGAATATGATCGGCATTGTGCTTACGCCCCACTTCATCGTCACTGGCGGTGGCTCGGCCAAGAGTGAACACGATGCCCGCGTTGGCCTGGTGACCGGCAATTTCATCAAACGCTTTTGCACCATCGGCTGGGTGATCACCGCTTTGATTGTGCTGACTCTGTACGGCGATAATCAGGCCCTGATCGGCGATGCGGACATGGCTTGGGGTGTGGCAACCCGGGAACTGCTCGGGCCCTTGGGGATCGGGTTGGTGGGCCTGATGCTGGCCTGCTTGCTTGCTGCGCTGATGAGCAGTGTGGATTGTTATATGCTCGTCTGTTCGGCGCTGGTGGTACGCAACATTTATGTGCCTTACGGTAACCCGAACGCCACCGAGCAGGAATGTCTGCGGCTCGGTCGAATCACGGGCGCCATCGTTGTGCTGGGTGCCGTGATGGTTTCTGTGACCATGCTCGACATGTTCAAGCAACTGGAGCTGACTTGGATTGTGCCCATGACCTTTGCGGCTCTGTTCTGGTTGGGCATGTACTGGCGCCGCGCCACCACCAAGGCGGGCTGGATCACGATTGTGTTTTGTCTGCTGTGTTTCTTCGTGTTGCCTCGTGCAATTCCGGCGGTGGCTCCGGAGTTACGCACGAACGAAGCTTACCTGGCTGTAAACAGTCCGGAAGGAGCAGCGGGCGGCCAATCGATTTACTGGACCGGTGGGGTGAAGGAAAACGAAGAAGAGGGAGGCGAAAAGATTGGGCAGGGCTCGTTCCGGTTCGACATGGTGATCTATGACAAACTGCTTGGGCTGGATCTGACCCAATACCGCAAGGCCGCGCTCAAGACACTGGAGTTTCCCTTCAAGATCATTGCACCGTTTTTGGTGATGATCATTGCCAGTTTACTGACGCAGCCCAATAGCAAGAAGGCGCTGGATCGGTTGTATGTGAAAATGAAAACACCGGTGGATCCGGACGCGGAAGGGGACGCGCGCGAGATCGACGTGAGCTATGCGCGACCGGACCGTTTCAATGACCGGAAACTGTTCCCGGGTTCCAACTGGGAATTTGAGCGGCCGACCAAGATGGATTTCTGGGGATTCGTGGGGTGCTTTGTGATCTGTTTCGCAATCATCGGCGTGGTCCTATGGGTGGCCCGGATCGGGACATAAAAAAGGCGGGCCAATCATGGCCCGCCGTAAAGGGGTAGCTGCGTTACTCTTCCAGTTTGGTTAAAATCCGATCGAGCTTTTGGTTCAACTTGCGGTAGCAATGACCGCCCAGAGCCAGTAGCAGGAAGATGCCCACGGCGTACACGCCCGTCCACTTCACCTTGCTCCAGATGGACCACGCGGCGCCGATGGTGGAGGCGAGCAGGGCGAGGCCGATGGCGAGGTTCAATGCCACGCGCTTGCCACCCTTGGGCAAGGCGTCTCCCAGCAGTTCCTTGCTGTTGATCATGCAGAAGAACGTGAAATAAGCGATGGGCAGCAGCACCATGCCGAACACACTGGTGGGTACAGCGAGCAGGAACTTGGCATCCGCGTTGCCCCACAGGAACAGAAAGCCGAGTGCGCCGGTGATGCCCGGTAGCACGGAGCCTACCTTGTGAATGGGGCCGCCCATTTCTGCTCCGAGCGCTTCGGTAAGACAGAAGCCGTTGATCAACATGAGAATGATGATTGTGGAAATGGCCATGCCGACTACGCCGATGCCGAAAATGGTTTGGGAAACGGCTTTGTTGCCGGTGAGTTTTTCCAGAGAACCGGCCAGTTGGAAGGCATCACGGCTCACCAGCATGGCAGCAAGTTGCTGGTCGGTTTCATTGGGTTCCTTACCTTCGCCGATGTGAGTTTGGAACGCTCCCAGATTTTTGTTGTAGCCTCCCTGAAGTTTTTCGGTCAATGGAGTGGCCTTACTGGAATCGATCAGGCCTTCATCAAATTTGCCGTGGAATTGGCTGGCCGAAGCGATCATTACGCAGGTGGTGGCGAGGAAGAACGGCACAAACAAGCCGATGCCCAGATCGAAGCTGGCCAAGCCGCGATGTTCGCGTCCCCAGCCCTTTCGGAGCATGGAGTAGGGGAGGAGGAAGGTCATGTTAATGCCCACAGCCGTGGCCGCGGCGGTCACCATGCGGTCTCGTTGAGAGCCGAGAATGGTTTCATTCCAATAAGTGGGATCGCTGGAATTAGCGATGACCTCCTTAAACTTATCGGCCGGTTGCGAGAGCAGTGAAAAATCTGGGATAAAGCCTGAGAAGATGGCGCCCCAATCGAGGTTGCCGGCCATAACCGCCACCACGCCAAAGAAGCTGAGGACCACCACGCCAACCATTACTTTTAGGATGAGGTCAAAATATTTAACCGCCTTGCTGTCGTAGAGCAGGACCACCACCGTGCCGATGATGAAAAGCAAAACGGCACAAAGTTTGTCTCCGCCTTCGCCAGTGAATACTCCCAGATTCTGCTGCAGGGCTGCGGTGCCCAACGAGAATTGCGGCATGGCCCAGACAAGGTTGGCGAGCATGGCGGCAATCAGCCAGCCCCATCCGAGCACGGGATTGATGTGTTCGTTAATGGCCTGAAAGGGCTTCTTGCCGGTGGACAGGGTAACGTAGCCGATCACCGAGAGCATTAGCACGCCAAGGATCATCATGATCGGCTGCAACCAAAGTAGCTGGGTGCCGCCGATCACGCCGAGGTACAGGCTGCCCGCCAGGGAGCCGCCGCCGAGAGTGATGGCGCCTTGGAGCCAACCTGGGCCGGATAGCTTGGTGTAGGTCAGAAGTTTCTCGGAGGTAGGGGCGTTCTCAACGCTCTTAAGGGTTTCCTTCTCCTTGGCCAGGGAATCATTCGTCTCGCTCATAAGACAGGCGAGAGTGAACGGGTTTTTGCCCGAAAAAGAAAGCCTGAATTGGGTTGCTGACCGCGCGGGCGGTTATCGCTCTTTGGCGAAATCGTAGCAAACGAGGTAGGCTTCGCTGCGGAGATAGACGCGTTTGTCGGCCATTGCGGGTGCGGCCCAGCAGGGATAACGCAACTGCGGCACCTGATAGGCGGCGAGTTCCTCCGGTTTCTTGGCGTTCAGGGCAAAGAGGCCGAGCTTGCCGGTTTCGCCGAGTACGATGAGTTTGCCGTCGGCTTGAATGAATGATCCTCGGCCGTATTTGTTGGAAGGCGGCCCATATTTTTGCCAGGCCTCGTCTTGATTCCAGAGGAGTTTTCCAGTGGCAAACTCCACACAGCGAAAGCTGGCGTCGGGTTCGTTTCGACCGCTGAAGGCGTAGAGATTGCCTTCGTGTACGATGGGGGTCATCCAGTGTAGACCCAGTACTTCATCCAAGCGCGGGTTATCGGTCTGAACGCGGCGTTGGTAATCACTCCAGACTTCGATGTAGCCGCTGAGATCCTCTTTGATCTTCAGCACAAACGATCCATCTCCGGAATAGGCGCTGGAGCAGAAGACCTGATCACCGATGACGACGGGGTTGGAGGCGTTCACCGATTCATTGACGCGCGCACGGAACCAGCGCTTGAAGTATTCCTTGCCGGTCTTTGGATCGAGCGCCACGAGGCCTTGTCGCATAAGGCAGAAAGCCACGCGTTTGCCGTGGACGGTGGCGAGGACGGGCGAGGCGTAGCTGGCCATTTTTTCCTGACCGCGCCAAATCATTCGCGGTTCGCCGGGCCAACCGATTTTGGCTGTGCCATCCCAAGTCTGCTTGCCGGTGCTGGTCCAGACGGTTTTGCCGGTCTTGGCATCAAAGGCTACCATGCCGCTGTTGGGTTGGCCGCCCACCATGGTGAGCAGTAGGCCGTCCTCGAGCACGGGCGTGCTGCCGACCCCAAAGAAATTGGGGATGACCGTGAAATCCTTGTGGGTATCGCGTCGCCAGAGTTGTTTGCCGGTGGCGAAGTCCAGGCACAAGAGCACGCCCTCGGCGCCGTAGGTGTAGATACGGTCTTTGGTAATCAAAGGCGCGCAACGAGGACCGTTGTTGTAGCCGTACGGATCCTCATAACCGGTAGGGTACGCATGGCGCCAGATCAGGTTGCCGGTCTTGGCTTCCAGACAATCGATCACCTCCACATCCAAGTGTTTGGCCACGGCTTCGGGCAAGGGAATGTAGCCGCGCGGCACGCGGCGCGTTGTGTCCTTGAGGGATTTCTGCAGGCCCTCGACGGTGAGCCGTTCCTTGGCCTTAAGGGCGGCCAGCTCGGCGTTCACATACTTGACCACCGTCTCAAAATTATCGCCTTCCTCCACTTTGTACAATTTGCTGGCCCGATGGAACACCACTGCTTTGCCATCGCGAATGGATGGCGCCGCGTAGCCGGTGCCAATGCGCTTGGCAAACAGCGGCTTGGGGCCGCCTTTGGGGAAGGCATCAATCAGGCCGGTTTCCGTGGAAACACCGTCGGCGGTGGGGCCAAGAAATTGAGGCCAATCCGCCGCCATAGCCGGGAGGCTCAGTCCTATAAGGAGAAGGCAGAGTTTGTTCATGATTAAAAACCGTCGCCCTTGGTGAGTGTGCGGATTCGGCATAGATACATGTCAGCGGTCAGGTACAACGTGCGGCCATCCTCGCCCCAGCCGACATTGGCGATGCGCGTACCGGTGGACAGTGTGCCCAGATGTTTGCCCTCGGGTGACAATACCAACACGCCGCCGGGGCCAGTGGCGAAGAGGTTACCTTGAGTGTCGATCTTCAGCCCATCACAGCCACCTTTCTTGCCGGCGGCCTTGAGCGGGGTGGGATCAAAGAACACACGACCCTCATCAATGGTGTCATTGTTCTGGACCTTGAAGGCATGAATCTTGGTGTTCGGACCACTCTCCGCCACGTACAACGTCTGTTCATCTGGCGACAACGCAATGCCGTTGGGAAACTCGATCTTGTCCGTTAACAGCTTGAGCTCACCGCCCTGAGTGAAAAGGTACACGCCTTGGAAGCTCAGTTCCTTGGTCGGATCGGATAGGCGCTTCTCCAAGCCGTATGGGGGATCGGTGAAATACAAATTCCCTTGGCGATCGAAGCAGCCGTCGTTGGGGCTGTTGAACCGTTTACCCTGGTAAGCGCCGATCACCGTCTGGTAGATCGGCTGTGGAGCATTCAACGGAGTGGTCAATCGGGCGATCCGACGGTCGCCGTGTTGGCACAGCACGAGTCGCCCTTGAGCATCGAGCAGCAGCCCGTTGGAGCCGGGCTCGCCGGCGCGTAGCGTGGTGCCAGTGTAACCGCTGGGTTGCAGGTAATCCTCCAGACCATTGGCCTCGCTCCACTTATAAATCTTGTTGGGTGGGATATCCGAAAACAACACAAAACCTTCGCCTTGAGCGGATTGAACCCACACGGGGCCTTCGGCCCAGTCAAAGCCGTCGGCGAGCTGCTCGATTACGGCCTCGCGCGCGATCAATTGATCCAAGGCGGGATCGAGACGCTCGATTTCTCCCAAGCTAGGGTGAGCGGGCGTGGTGAGATTGCCGGTGGGCAGCGTGGGCATGGGCGGGCCGGGCGGTGGCGGCGTTTCACAGCCGAGAAGGAGCGTGAGGGTGGGAATCCAAAAAATGGAGGAACGGGCTATCATGCGAAAGGCGACGATACTGTGGTGTCCATGGCGCGCAAGCCAAAGTCACGGCTTTTTGAGCTGCAGGCAACGCAGGGTTTCCCCGTCACGGAAATAGAAGCGCCCTTGAGCTAGGGCCGGGTAGGCGCGGACTTCGCCGCGGGTGATGCGGGCGCGTTGCTTGACCTGAAATTCATTGGCCAATGCGGCGGCGCGGATCAGCTCTCCACGTTCAGTGAGCACGAGTAGATCGTCCCCGGCGCGGGTGACTGTGCCGGAACGCAGCCCCGGTTGGCTCCAGTGCACGCGGCCGGTTTTGAAATCCACACAGCGCAAATCCGCGCCAGCTTCCTGTCGGCCATGAAAGCCGAACAGCAGGCCGTTGTTCATCACGCAACTGGAGTAATGACAGCTCATGGAGGTGTCGTTGGCCCACACGGTTTTTAATTCCGCGCCGTTGACGGCCAAAAGGGTGGCGCCCTTGCCGTAGCTGGTGGAGGCAAACACAAGGTCGCCCAGTATCACCGGCGTGCAGGCATTCACGCTGGCGCGCATGGCTGGCCGCCAATGATGACTAAAGCGCACTTTGCCGGTGGCTGGATCCACGGAGACGAGGCCTTCGCGGGTGAAGAAAACGGCCTGCTGCGTTTCATTGATGGTGGCGAGCACGGGCGAGGCGTAACTGGCCGGTTCCTCCGTGGCACGCCAGCGCACCTTGCCGCTGGCGACATCCAGTCCGATGATGCCGGCTTGGGCGCCGCCGATGTTAAGCAGCACGGTGTTGCCCACGACCAGCGGCGAGCAGGCGAATCCGAAGAATCCCTTGGGAGCTTCGAACTGGGTGCGGGCGTCCAGTTTCCACAGAGCCTTGCCGGTTTTCAAATCCCACGCGTGCACCATGCCGTGGGCTCCATGGGTGAAGACGCGGCCGCCGGCAATGGCGGGCACGGCTCGCGGGCCGTTGTCGAATCGGAAATCATCCACGTAATCGGCGTCATATCGCACACGCCAAATGGGCTGACCGTTGACGGCGTTGAGGCAATCGACGATTTCTTCGTTGTCGATTCGGTGAAACTGGATGAGTTTGCCGTCGGCTACCGCCGGGCCGGCAAACCCGGCGCCGACTGGGGTTTGCCAAAGCTGATGCGGGCCGGCAGCAGGCCAGGCGGGCAGTGCTTTGCCCTGATAGGACCCATCGCGGCGTGGGCCGAGAAATTGCGGCCAATCCTCGGCGCTTAACGGGAACGCAATCGCCAATAGCAAAGGCAGAATTCGCATGCCGAAGGATACCGCGTGGCGCGCGAATTGGAAATGGGAATTAAATCCACATGAAGAGCAGGGCGGCGATCAAGCCAAGGCCGACTAGCCACCAAAACCAATGGAGGCCGTGAGGGACGACTTTTTTGGGTGTGCGGCCGGTGCCGAATTCGCGTTCGACAAATTCGTCGTAATCAAATTCGTCCTCATCCAGCCCCAGGTCGGGCGCGTACTCTTCCTCCCAGCCGGTGGATTCATCGGCACCGCATTGAGGACAGGCGCGGGCGTTGGGGTGGATGTCGGCGCCGCAGTGGGCGCAGATATCGGGCGGTTCGGCCGGCATTAACCCATGCCCGCGTATTCCTCGTCGGTCTTCAGGTTCATGCCCATCAACACGTAGTCGTGCTGGATGGCCTGCATGTCCTGCACATAATCCTCGAGGCGCATGAGGTGTGTGAAGCCGAGCAGAGCAAATAGTTTTTGGCCGCCTTCCTGTTTGTCGATGAACTCGGCCTCGACCTTTTGCAGGCCGGCCATGCGGGCGACATCGACGAGCTCCTGCACGAGCTTGCCGGCAATGCCTTTCTGGCGGTACTTGGGCAGAATGCTCTGGCTGATACGGCCGATGTGGCGTTTCCAGCCGCCGTTATTTTGGAGGAGGGAGGCGACGGCGATGACCTTGCCTTCGTGCAGGGCCAGCAGCGGTAGTCGCGCATAAAGGTCGATGTTCTCACACCATTGCTTGATCACTTCGGGATCGCGCACGCGGCGTTTGAAAAACATGACCTCCGGTTCGGGTAGGTTTTTGAAAAAACCGAGCAGGGCCTTTTCGTCGCCGGCTTCCAGCGGCCGGATTTGCACCTCGATGCCGTCGTCGGTGGTAAAAGTGGGTTCAATCTCCTTGAGTGCCAGTTCAAATGACATATTAAAATTCTGGTTGGGCGCTGGGGACGCCGGTTACTCGGTTTCGGTTTCAGAGGCAGCGGGGAATAATTCGCCCGTGATGCCTGCACTTTTGGCAAACACATCCGACTTGAGTGCGGCGGGATTCAGGCTCCAGCGCGCGGCCAATTGGGAGATGTTGGCGGTGTTTTCGTTCAGGTGGTTGACCTGTTGAAAATCCAGTTCTTCAACGGTGGTGCCATAGTCATGGCATTTCATGCCGAGCACTGATTCCTCGGGGGTGGCTTTGCCTTGGTTCCAAAGTGTTTCACCGCACCAAGCGTAGGCCCGCTCAATGCGGCCGGTGTGGGCGCGCACCCAGCAGTGGTGGCTCAGGGCACTGTTCAGGCTGAAGAACTGCACGTGCCCAAGGCGTTTGCTGATGTGGCTGAGGAAGTGGAAACAGAAATCCACATCCTCTTCCGGCGCGGGCAGGGCGGGGCCGACGACTAGGATCCAGCCATTGACTGGGGGGGAAATGAAAAGGCGCTCCACTCCTGAGATGGCAAAGCCATCTTTCCAGGTGCAGCGACGGGGATTGGAGAGGCCGAGGGTTTCCTGCACGGCGGCCACGTTACCGCTGCGAATAGCGAGCCATTGCTCGGGCAGATCGAGGCTGCTGGGAATCAGCTCCTCCAGCGGCGGCCGGCTCATAGCTTTCTCGTGCTTGATGGTGAGGATTTGTTTGCGGGTCATCAGGTAAAATCCACCCGAAACCAACAGGATGCCCAGAAATAAACCGAGCATCAAAACGGCCACCCAATCAACTGTGCTTTGGCTGGGGTCCGGCGACAATGCGCCTAGGACGCCCAGTGGGGCGTGGGGGAAAGTGGTCACGCGGGAACCATACAATAAAAGCCGGATTGTTCAATCCTAAACGGCATGAGAATGCTTCATGGCCGCGCCAAACAGCTTGCATACCCGGGGTAATCGGGGTTTGATCAGCGCACGTTTTTTTCCATGAAACAGGCCATTTTTTGCATTTTCTTCGCCGCCAGCGTGCTTTCGGGCCGGGCGGATTCCGTGACACGAATTGCCTGTGTGGGTGACAGCATTACCTACGGTGCTGCGATTCGCGACCGCGCCAATCACTGTTATCCCAGGGTGCTGGGCAATCTGCTCGGCAAAGGGTACACGGTGCGCAATTACGGTGTGAATGGTGCCACCCTGCTCAAGAATGGCGATCGGCCGTACTGGAAGTTAGGCGCCTTCAAGCAGTCTACGGATTTCGGACCGAACGTGGTAATCCTCAAGCTCGGCACCAATGACACCAAACCTCAAAACTGGGGCAAGGCTGGCAAGGAATATGAGGCGGACCTGCGCGCGATGGTGGCTCATTTTAAGAGCCTGCCCACCAAGCCGACGATCTATTTATGCCTGCCGGCACCCGTCTATCAGACGCGTTGGGGCATCAATGAAAAGACCGTTAAGGAAGGCGTGATTCCGGTCATTCGCAAGGTGGCCAAGGATGAAGGCCTGACGGTGATTGATTTATATCAAGCGTTGTCCGGCAAGCCGGCACTGTTTCCGGACAAGATTCATCCTAACGCCGCCGGCGCCAAGCTGATGGCCCAGACCATTCACACTGTTCTTAAGAAAAAACACTAACCTCTCATGCGCGCATTACTGACTCTTCTCATTCTCCTCACCGGCATCACGGGCACGGCCCGCGAACGGGCGTTCGAACTCAAGAACGGCGATCGGGTGGTTTTTCTGGGCGACACCTTTATGGAACGCATGCAGGTCCACAATCATCTGGAACTGCGGCTCACCACCGCTTGGCCGGATCGCAATATTACCTTTCGGAATTTGGGCTGGAGCGGCGATACCCCACGCGGCGTGTCCCGCGCCGGGCTCAGCCTGCAACAGGCCGGTCGTGAGCCGGCTGATGAAGGCTGGAAACAGTTACAGAAACAAATCACGCTGGTGAAACCGACCGTGGTCTTTCTGGGGTATGGTATGGCCAGTTCGTTTGAAAATAAGCCGGAACAATTCGGCCAGGACATGCGCGCGCTCAAGGCCGCGGTCCGGAAAGCGGCCGGCGGTCCGATTCGTTTTGTGGTGTTGTCACCCTTGCGCCATGAGCATTTGGGCGGAGGTCTGCCGGATCCTTCCGTGCACAATCGCCAGCTCGCTGCCTATACCAAGGAACTTCAAACGATGGCGGCGGCGGAGGGAGATCTCTTCGTGTCCCTGTTTAATGCTGATCCGTTGGTGAACGCCAAACCGGCCTTGACCGAAAACGGCATCCACCCAGTGGCCAGCGGCTACGCCCGCGTGGCGGCGGAGATCTGTGAGCAACTCGGCGTGCCGTCGCATCCTCAATTGAATTCGCCGGCGGCCGCCCAGTTGCGCACGGTCATGGCACGGAAGAACCAGCTCTTCTTTGATCGCTCGCGGCCGCAAAACATGGCCTATATATTCGGCTTCCGGAAACACGAACAGGGCAACAATGCCGTCGAGATTCCGCGCTTTGATCCGTTGGTGATTGCTCAGGAAAAGGAAATCGCCGCGCGCCGTAATCTCAAACTCAAGCCCGCCCCCAATGCGCCTTTGCCGGAGAAACCCATCCGCAACCCGCAACCGTTGCCGAAATTCGATACCGCTGAAGGTGTGGAGATTTCCCTCTTCGCCGAGAACCCTTCGCTGGCCAAGCCGATCCAGATGAATTTCGATCCGCAAGGCCGCCTTTGGGTAGCGACCTCGGAGGTTTATCCGCAGGTGAAGCCCGGCCAAGTGGCCAATGACAAGATCGTGGTGTTGCAGGACACCACCGGCGATGGGCGCGCGGACAAGACGGAGATCTTTGCCGAAGGCCTGTTTATCCCAACCGCCATTGAGCCAGGCAATGGCGGATGTTATGTCGGCCAAAGCACGGAGCTGCTGCATTTCAAGGACACCAACGGCGACGGTAAGGCCGATGAAAAGCGCATTGTGCTGTCCGGCTTCGGCACCGAAGACACCCACCACACTTTGCACACCCTGCGCTGGGGGCACGATGGGCGGCTTTACTTTAACCAATCCATTTACATTCGCAGCCACTTGGAAACACCGCACGGCGTCGTGCGCCTCAAGAGTGGTGGTATCATGTGGCTTCGGCCCGATACGCAGGAGGCCGGCATCCAGTACCGCGGTTGGTGCAATCCGTGGGGACACCACTTCAATCGCCACGGCCAATCCTTCGTCACCGATGGCGCCGGATATCAGGGCATCAGCTACGCCATTCCCGGGGCGATGTATTTCACCTATGCTGGCGGTCGCCGCATTATGGAGAGCGCGAGCCCGGGGAATTTCCCGAAATTCGCCGGACTGGAAATCGTCGATGGCCCGCAATTTCCTAAGGAATATCAGGGACAGGCCATCACCTGCGATTTCCGCGCCCACCGGATTGTCCGCTTTAATCTTTCTGAAAACGGCGCCGGCTATGCCGCGGATCATTTGGGCGATTTCATTCGCAGCAGCAGCGCGAGCTTCCGGCCGATCGATGTGAAACAGGGCCCGGACGGTGCGCTCTACATTGCCGATTGGTCGAACCCCATTATTCAACATGGGGAAGTCGACTTCCGTGATCCGCGCCGCGACAAGGTGCACGGGCGCATTTGGCGCGTGACCTTCAAGGACCAGCCCAAGAAGAAGGCGCGCGATTTGACCGAGCAAAACAACACGGCCCTGATGGACATCCTGTTAACTCGAGACGCCTACGACCAGGCCCAGTCGCGACGCGTCCTGCACGAACGCGGACAGGGCATCCTGCCGGATCTCAAAAAATGGCTCGCGCGCCATAGTGAAAACGAAACCGCCCAGATGGAGGCCCTGTGGCTACATGAAGCGGTGAATGTGGTGAACGCCTCGCTGTTGATGCTCACACTGGAAGCCAACGACGCCCGCGTGCGCGCCGCGGCCATGCGCGTGTTGGCCCACTGGCATGATCGACTGACCACCACGCAATTGCACGCGGCCGCCGGCATTCGCGACAAGCATCCGCGGGTGCGTCTCGAGGCCATGCGCGTTTATGCCGAGATGAAGGAATCCACCACCGCCCATCAAAACGCGCAGTTTGCCCTGCAGGCACTGGATCAGCCGATGGATAAGTTCCTCGATTACGGCCTGTGGTTGACCATGAACGATCTCGCCGAACCCTTTGTCCGCGGCATGCAAAACGGCGCGCTGAATTTTAAAGGTAAACCGGCTCAGGCCGCGTTCGCGCTACGCTCACTGGAACCGGCTCGGGCCAGCCAGTTGATTGGTCAACTGGTGCAACAACGCAAGCTGCCCGCCAATGGAGACAGCCCGTTGATTGAGTTGATTGGCGAAGCCGGTGGTCCAGGTGAGTTGAGCACTCTGTTCAAGCAACTGCGCGCTGATGGATTTGAAACGCAAGTTCATGCCCGCGTGCTCATGGCTTTATCGCGTGCAGCGTATCTTCGCAATGCCCGTCCGGCTGGTGATCTTTCCGGCCTGGGCGATTATTTGAAATCAAACGATGAAGCCATTCGCACGGCAGCAATTCAGTTGGTGGGCGAATGGAAACGATCTGAGTTGGTTGCGCCTCTGCTGGCCATCGCCGCCGAAGGCGAATCAACAGCCTTTGACAGCCTGATTCAAATTCGCGGCCCACAAACATTTCAGGGACTCAAGGCGCTGGCTGCGGCCGATAAACCGGTGGGCACCCGTCAGGCGGCAGCGCGCGCGCTCGGGCGCATGAACCTGAAAGGATCGTTGAATGAAATCTTTGCCGTGCTACGTGACAGCAAGGATGATAATGCCGCCCTCGAGCTATGGCGAAGTTTGCTCAATACCCGGGGCGCCGGGGGCGTGCTGGCTGCCGGCGTGGCTGGGGCGCAATTGCCCAAACCCGTGGCCAATGCCGGTCTGCGAGCCGCACGCGAAGGTGGGCGCAATGAGAAAGTTCTCGTGGAGGCACTCGCGCGTTCTCAAAACATTTCTCTGCTGACCCAGCAAATGAACGCCGAACAGCTCAAGGCTTTGGCGGCTCGAGCGATGAAGGAAGGCGATCCGTTTTCTGGCGAGAAGGTGTACCGCCGACAGGCCTTGGCCTGCACAGTATGCCACGCCATCGGCGGCGCGGGCGGCAAGGTGGGGCCGGACTTCACCTCCATTGGCGCCAGCGCGCAGCCGGATTACCTGATCGAATCGATCCTCTACCCCAATCGCAAGATTAAGGAGGGCTATCATTCGGTGGTGGTGGAAACCAAGGACGACCGATCGCTGGTGGGCGTGCAGGTCAGTGAAACCGGATCGGAAATTGTGCTGCGCGATGCGGCGGATAAACTGGTGTCGATTCCGCGCAATCAGGTGAAGCGCAAGATCAACGGGCAATCGTTGATGCCGCCCGCCTTGATCCTGAGCCTGACCGAGCAGGAGCAGCTCGATCTGTACCGCTTCCTCGCCGAACTCGGCAAGGCCGGACCGTTTGATGCGACGAAGACCGGCGTGGCGCGTACCTGGCGGCTGTTGCCCGGCACCCATCGCGTGGAGCAGTATGGCATTGAGAAAATTGTGCAGGAAGGCTTCGAGAAAAAGTGGTCGAACCACGTGCTCGGCGCCGGCAACAACGCCGGTTGGAAGCTGCTGCCCGCCCGCGTGAATGGCGATCTACCGGCAGAGGATATTACTGAACTTACCGCCGTGGGCCGGCATGTCGGTCTCGTGCACGTATTTGCCGGCACCTATTTCGAGAAACAAAAGGCCGGTAATGTGACCTTTAAGTTGCCCACTGGCGTGAAGGCCGATGCTTGGATTGACGGCAAACCGCTCGGACGCGCGAATGCGTTTACAGCCGAGGTCGTTGCTGGTAAACATCGCATGGTCTTACGACTGGATGCCAAGGCTTTGCCTAAGGCGCTCCGTCTCGAGTCGGATAGCGTCGTGTTCCTCAATGAATAGCCACCGCAGCATGTCTTTCTCATCCCCAGTATCACCTACACTTGGGTGAGTGCTATTTGATTTTTACCCAGCTTGGTTTTTCTAAATAAACCCATTGTTTAAAAATTACGCATTAATGCGTGGAAATTCATCATTGAAAATCGTTTAATCTGTGTTCTTGGGTAAAATATCAAAAAAAAGCGAAGGGGGGGGTTGGCATAAAATATGCAGTAATTGCGATCTGACAAATGTCATACATTGCCAAGCAGAGGGGGTTTTGAAAGCCCTTCTACCGCAACAGAAAGCGTAACCCATTAAAAAATAATATAATGAAGAAAAACACCAAAGGATTCACCCTAATCGAACTGTTGGTTGTGATTGCCATTATTGGCATTCTGGCCAGCATGTTGCTGCCCACCCTGGCAAAGGCCAAGACCAAAGCCAACCGTCTCAAGTGCTCAGGCAACTTGGGCTCCATCGCCAAGGCGTATCAGTCATTTAGCTCCGCTAATGGGGGTTTTAATCCCCATATGGATCCTGAAATGTCAGATGAGAGAGACGACCATAAAGCGGCCCAATATAAGGGATATCGTCATAATCACCGATTTCACCAGGCTGTCGGCTGGATGCATGGATTTGAGCTGCGTGATACGCTCGTGACATTTTCCGTGCTGGCATCTCCACTTGATCCTAAGGCTATTGCCGAGCAGCGGAAATGGAACGAGACAAACTTTGCCCAATGGAACGGTGGCCTAAAAGGCAATCAGTTCAACCGCAAGCGTCAAAGCTATGCTATCCACATGGGTGGCGACTCAGCCGTTGATGCCACGGTGATTGCTTCGACCCGCAATATTAAGAGTGAAACCACTGGTGAGGACCGGGAAAACTACTATCAGGCCAAGGGAGGCATGAATAATAAAGGTCAATGGAAGTTTGCTTCTCGCAACGCGGGTTTCAGCACGGATGCCAACTGGTGGAACCACGCTACCTATGACACTGACGGTACCAATCTGGGCACCACTGGCTTCTACGGCCCGGGAGTCAAGGAATACAGCATGACTGGCTTCCAATCTGATGAGGCCAACTGGGTCACCAGCGGTGGCTCGGCGAAGCAGGGAACCGCCTCTGACTTCAATGCGCAATTGGCCGAAGCGGCAAAAATGCAATCCGAAGGCATGGCAATCTCAGAAGGATTGGCTATTCTGGTGGCCCGCCCCAGCCAGCGCTAATCAGATTATAACACGCAAACAATTCAACACCGCCCGGTTGGGCGGCGTTTTTTTTCTTGTTTTAACTCGATTATTTGAAGTGAGATCGGAATCTTTACGACGACAGTAAATCCGAGTAAAACAATGTTCTTCCTAGTTTTTGCATCTGTATTACTGATCACCTACACGTGGGTAGGTTGGCGATTGATCCGGCCGCTGGAGGACGGCTCCGGTTGGCGTTGGGTGATGGTCGGGTTGTTGGCTGGGCATTTCGTTTCCGTCTTTGTCAGCTTCGCCATCCTGCGCAGTCTTGGCCCGGGCGGTTGGGCCGGTCCCTTGTATTGGGTGGCCTACGGCGGTATGGGACTGTTCTCGCTGATCTTTACCGGCATGGTGGCAATGGAACTGGGCATGTTGGGTGTGCGCGTGACCGAGCGGGGGCAGGAAACAAAGCGCGTGCCGGAGGATCCGGAACGCCGACGGTTTTTCAATCAAACCGCCAACCTTGGTGTCTTGGGCGTGGCTGCCGTGGCCGGAGCGTTCGGCGTATGGCGCGCACGCCGGCATCCTTCAGTGGTGACCGTGGAGGTGCCCATTGAAAATTTGCCGGCCGAGCTGGAGGGGTATCGCATCGCGCAAATTTCCGATCTGCACCTGGGGCCGACGTTGTCGGGCGCGTTCATGCGCCGCGTGGTGCAATCTGTGAACGGCTTGAAACCGGACATGGTGGCCGTAACGGGAGATTTAGTGGATGGCTCCACAGAACATTTGGCCGAACACGTGGAGCCGCTCAGGGATTTATCCAGTGCGGACGGCACGTTTTTTGTGACCGGTAATCACGAGTATTATTCCGGCGCGGAACCGTGGTGCCGCACGCTGTCCGAACTTGGATTGAATGTCCTGAACAATGCCCATTCCATCGTTCGCCGCGGCGCCGCTAAGCTGATGGTGGCGGGCGTGAATGATTATCGAGCGCACAAAATTCTGCCGGCGCACCGATCCGATCCGGCGGCTGCGGTCGCCGGTGCACCGGAGTGCGATGTCCGCGTGTTGTTGGCGCATCAACCCGGTTCCTGCCTGGATGCCCGTGAACAGCAATTCGATCTTCAACTTTCAGGCCACACACATGGTGGTCAGTTTTTCCCGTGGAATTTTGTTGTAGGCCGATTTCATCCCTTCTATCGCGGCCTAAACGCCTGGCAAAAAGGGTGGGTGTATGTGAACCCCGGTACAGGCTATTGGGGACCGCCCATGCGGATCGGCGTAGAATCGGAAATCACTTTGCTAACCCTGAAGCAAAAGACTGACCGTAGCTAATCGCACGGGCTAGGTTGGTGGCTGCCAAGTGATTATCCGAATGATTCTCGCCTAAAGAGAGATGACGCTGCGTTCGGCGTTTGATTGCAGCGCGGCTTGCCAAAGTTCGTGGCTGGCGATCGCTTCCTCCACGGTGGCGCAACCAAAACGGTCGCCCAAGGATCCGGCGCGTTCAGCGGCAAAGGCCGCCCACATCTGCAGATTATAATCCGGAAAACCCGCCTCGAAGATGTCGCCAGTGATCACCGGGAACGTCATGGCGTGGCCGAGATCTAGGCGATTCCAGCTCTGGCCGTTTTGGCGGTTGAACAGGAAAATCGAGTTGGCGTACGCCGTGTTAAATCGCACACCTCCTTCGGTGCCAAGTGCCTCGAAATACCACGAGTTGGTTTGGCCCGGCGCCATGCGCTTCTGTTCCAGCCGCAACGGCACAAGGTCACCATCGATTTCCACATCGCAATTTAAGGTGGCATTGTCCCATGTATCGCAAGTGGATTGGCCGCCCTTTCCGTCGGGACGTTCGGGATAACCCTTTTGCAACTGCGCAAACACGCGCTGCGGTTTCCAGCCGAGCCGAAAGGGGATGTGGACGGTATGCAAGCCGAGATCGCCCATCACGCCGATCTCGCCGCAGGTGGTGGATTGGCGTTTCCAGTTGGCGGCCTTGGTGGGATTGAGATCGCTGCTGTGGAGGAAGCCGGCCCGCACCTCGAGTACGCGGCCCAGTGCGCCGGATTGCACATACTGAAACGCGCGCTGTGCGCCGGGGGCAAAAGGGAATTCCGAACTGCACCGCACAAACCGCCCACTGGCTTCGGCGGCTTCATGAATCCGCCGCGCCGCGGCTAGGTCGATTCCAAAAGGTTTCTCGGCCAGCAGATCTTTCCCCGCTGCCAGCACATCGCAGTACAGCGCCTCATGCAAATGATGCGGGACGGCGACATAGACCGCATCCAAATCATCTCGCGCGAGTAACGCGTGATGATCCTGCGTGCGTAGTTGCACGGTGGGCACTTGGGCGAACCAGTCGAGCAACTCTTGACGCAAATCGCAAGCGGCAACCAGTTCCGCGCGCACAGGGAAATTCTCCAACGCGAACCAGCGCCCAAAACACGCTGCCGCCTCCCGTCCCATCAGGCCGCCGCCAATAATGCCGATGCGCAGGGTCATACGGATTTCTTTTGTTGAGGCAAAAAGCGGATGGAAAGCGGGTAAGCATACAGTCTGCCTTGGGCGGATTCGTAGGCCCCGCGCAGGATGAAGAAAATATTCAGGTACGCCCAAAGACGCAGTAGCAGGGCGACCGGTGTAGCTAGGGCATCCACTTTGCCGAGCAAAAAGAGCACGACAAAGTAGAGCGTCATGGCGAGTTGGAAATTTAGCACGGCCCGGCCGTGTTGATCGGTTGAGGCGGAACTGTTTTTTCGGATTAACCAGACAATTAACGGGCCGAAGACATTGGCCACGGGGATTTTTACCAGCAACGCCAATGGGGCCAAATGACAGCCTGTTTCCCATGCCCGATCTTGTTCAGCCACGGCGCAGGGTAGGCTGGCGTATGGAGCCAAGTCAACTGTGGGTAAGTGGAGGTTGACGGAATCAGGCGGCAACGGTCTGGTAGTGGGCAGGAGGTAGGGATGGATCAATTAAGAAAGAAACTCGTGGTGGTGCTGGCGTTCACCTTTCTGTTTGCCGGCGAATTAAACGCAAACCCAGCCGGTTCCGGCAAGGACGCTCCAGCAATTATAGCCGATGTATTCATCTGCCGCCCGCTGGGGCTGATGGCGCTTACCGGCGGCAGTGCCTTGTATGTGCTCACCCTGCCATTCACCGTGCCCGCCAAGGGCAAGGAGGCTGCCAAGCGCACGTTGGTGCTGTTCCCGTATCACTACACGTTCACCCGCCAACTGGGTGAGTTTCATGACGACGATTTATAAAACCGCAATCGCGTGTTTAGCGTTCACCAGCGGTGTTCGTGCACAAGAGGTGCCAGCATTCGGCCCGGTCCAATTGCCTAACACCGAGGCGTTGTACCAGCAATTGCTACGGTCCAACGTCGAGGGCATAGGCAAGTTCTACATGGGGCGCCAGATCTCCCACGTGATGGGGCATCAGGGTGCCACTTGGCTAGAGCGGCCTGAACGTGAGCGTGAGGAAAACACCACGGAACTCATTCGCTGCCTAAAGCTTAAGGCCGGCGATCAGGTGGCCGACATCGGCGTGGGCACTGGTTATATCGCGCGTCGAATCGCCAAAGTGATCGGCCCGCAAGGCACCGTGCACGGTGTGGATATCCAGCCGGAGATGCTGGAGCTGCTCGAGAGGAACATGAAAAAGCTCGGGCTCACCAACGTGAAAGGCGTGCGGGGAACGATCTCGGATCCCAAGCTCAAACCGAACACACTGGACTTTGTGATTATGGTGGATGTCTATCACGAGTTTTCTCACCCGTACGAAATGATGGCCGGCATCGTGAAAGCCCTCAAGCCAGGCGGCCGCGTGGCTTTTGTCGAGTATCGTGCGGAAGATCCCAAAGTTCCGATCAAGCGTCTGCACAAAATGAGCGAGGCTCAGGTTAAAAAAGAAGCCTCGCTCTTTCCGCTTAAGCATGTGGAGACCTACAAGAAACTCCCGTGGCAGCACGTGGTGTTTTTTGAAAAGCTGACTGAATAGTTCCGCTCCATGAACACGGAACGTCAGGCCTATTTCCGCAGCAAACTGTTGGGACTGCAGGCGGATATCGAAGGCGATCTCAATGCCAGTAAATCTGCTTCGAATGTAGTGGAACTGGACACAGCCATTGGGCGGCTCTCCCGGATGGACGCCTTGCAGGATCAGCAAATGGCCCTCGAGCTACGCCGTCGGCAGGAGCAGCAAATCCAACGCATCACCAACGCCCTCAAGCGCATCAGCAATGGCACTTATGGCCAGTGCGGTCGCTGCCGAAAACCCATTGCGGAGGAGCGTTTGGAGCTGGCTCCGGATGTGTTTCTTTGTGTGCGGTGCGCATAAAAAAAACGGCAAGCGATGGCTTGCCGCTTCTGTGATTGTTTAGCCCCTAGATCCGGCCGCCGTACACGGCGCTGTCGCCGAGTTCCTGCTCGATACGTAGAAGTTGATTGTATTTCGCGGTTCGGTCGCTGCGGCTGAGGGAGCCGGTTTTGATCTGGCCGCAGTTGGTGGCCACAGCGAGGTCGGCGATGGTGGCATCTTCGGTCTCACCGGAGCGATGGCTCAACACGGCGGTGTAGTTGTTGATGTGCGCCAGCTCCACAGCGTCGAGCGTCTCGGTCAATGAACCGATCTGGTTCACCTTCACGAGAATGGAATTGGCCGTGGCGGTGTCGATGCCCTTTTGCAGGAACTTCGTGTTGGTCACGAACAAGTCGTCGCCCACGAGTTGCACGCGGTCGCCGATTTTGTCGGTAAGCTTTTTCCAGCCGGCCCAGTCGTTCTCATCACAGCCGTCCTCGATGCTGATGATCGGGTATTTGCTGGTGAGTTCATCGTAAAAGGCCACGATCTGATCCGCACTCATCTTGGAGCCGTCGCTTTTCTTGAAGATATAGCGCTTCTTTTTGCTGTCGTAAAACTCACTGCTGGCTACGTCGAGCGCGAGGTGGATTTGTTTGCCGGCCTTGTAGCCTGCGGCCTTGATGGCGGCGAGAATGCATTCGATGGCGTCCTCGGTACTGTCGAGTTGCGGCGCGAACCCACCTTCATCGCCGACGGCGGTGGAAAGACCGCGCTTCTTGAGTACGCCCTTGAGCGCGTGGAAAATCTCGGTGATCGCGCGCAGGCCCTCGCTGAAGGTCGGCAGGCCCTTAGGCATGATCATGAACTCCTGAAAATCAATTGGCGCATCACTGTGGGCGCCGCCGTTGATGACGTTGGCCATGGGCACGGGCAGTACCTTGGCGTTTGGGCCGCCGATGTATTTGTAGAGTGGCTGGCCCAGTGCATTGGCCCCAGCCTTGGCGGTGGCGAGGGACACGGCGAGCACGGCATTGGCACCTAGTTTTGCCTTGGTGGCGGTACCATCGAGTGCGAGCATGGCGGAGTCTACGCCCACCTGATCGGTGGCATCGCGTCCGAGTAGTTCGGGAAGAATCTTGGTCTCGATGTTTTTGACCGCCTTTTGCACGCCCTTGCCGAGGTAACGTTTCTTCACGCCGTCGCGCAATTCCACGGCCTCGTTAACGCCGGTGCTGGCGCCGCTGGGCACAGCGGCACGGCCCATTGCGCCGCTTTCGAGGATGACGTCTGCCTCCACGGTGGGGTTACCGCGGGAGTCTAGAATTTCACGTGCTTGGATGTCGATGATTGTGGTCATAATCAGGTAAAAGGGGCCGCGATAATAGGCAGGAAGCCCGCGCAGTCAAGGCGGGAGGGCCTAGATGTAGACATTCAGCCCGGGCTTAAACGGCCCTACACCGGGTTTTACGTGCTGTTGAGCATAGACCAATATCGGATTGCCTCGATCCACAAACGGCCGCAGACCGAGGATGGCGTTGTGCGTGCTGGGCTGGGGTTTGGCCATGTTGACATGATAATATCCGTAACGCTGATCCATGGAGGAGGGCAAGGCCTGCGCACTCCTGCTGCCGGGAAAGCGCAAGGTGCGAAAGGACATCATCTGGAAGCTATGCGAGCTTCCGACTCCGCCGGTGATGGATTGCAGGGCGGTCATTCAGTTGGGGCCTGATGGGAATCAGGCATTCGGAGCTGGAGGGGGATCCAGTTGTTTCTCCGAGGCTGCAATGACGGCCGTCACCGCAGCATCTCCCGTAACGTTCACCGCAGTGCGGCACATGTCAAGAATCCGGTCGACACCAAGGATCAGGGCAATACCCGCTGCGGGCACATTGATCGCCTCTAAGATTATGATCAGCATCACGATACCCGCGCCTGGCACAGCCGCGGTACCTACTGAAGCTAGCACGGCAGTGAGGACAATTGTGATCTGCGCGCCGGTGGTGAGATCAATTCCGCTGGCTTGCGCGATAAACACCGCGGCGACGGCTTGATACAGGGCCGTGCCGTCCATGTTGATGGTGGCGCCCAGAGGGAGCACGAATGAACTGACTTCTTTGGAGGCCCCCAGTTTTTCCTCCACGCACTTCATGGTGACCGGCAGGGTGGCGCCGCTGCTGCTGGTGGAAAACGCCAGCAACTGCGCCTGACCGATGCTCCGGAAAAAATGCGGGATCGAAAGTGATGTGAATATTTTCAAGAGGCCGAGATACACAATGCTGCCGTGGATCAGAAGTCCGATGATTACGGCCAGGCAATACCAGGCAAGCGAGCCCAGGAGGGAGATGACTTGGCTGGGATCTTCTCCGGCCATGTTGGTGATGGTGCTGGCGATCAGCGCGAATACGCCGACGGGCGCGAAGAGCATGATGAGAAATGTGATGCGGATGACCATTTCCTGCAGACCACTGATGACCTCAATGACCGGCCGTCGTTTCTCTTCGCGCACCTGCACCAGCGCGATGCCGGCTAGCAGACTGAAGAACACGATTTGCAGCATGTTCCGGTTGCTGCTGGCGGAGCCGAAAAAATTGTCCGGCACCATGTCGATTAACGGCTGCAACGGGCCGCGTTCTTTCACGGTGGCGGTGGTTTCCTGCCGTTTCGTTGCGTCGGCCTGATACTTGGCTTCCAACTGCGCCTTGGGCTCATTGGGCAACCGGTCGCCGGGCTTGATGGCATTGACCACGAGCAGGCCGATCGTCACCGCTACCGCAGTGGTGGCAAGGTACAGCCCAATGGTCTTGCCGCCCATGCGGGAAAGCTTCTTGAAATCCGACAACGAGGCCACCCCGCAGATCAGCGAAGTAATTACCAGCGGCATGGCAATGAGTTTGAGGAGGTTTAGGAAGATTGTTCCAAACGGGGCGACCCAGTCCGTCGTGAATTGCCCCCAGCCGTTTTGGGCGGCCGCCACGCCGAAGAGAGCGCCCAGCGCCATGCCGAGAAGGATTTGCCAATGCAGCTGCTTGTACCACGCCATGCGGACGGCAGTATGAGGGCGGGAGTGCCGTCAAAAAAGGGCAAAAATCTTGTGTAGAGGCCGTTTTCTCGGCATAGTCCCGCCCCTTTTTGATGACGCGAACGGTAAATATCGGCCTGATTGGTGCCGGCACAGTGGGCAGCGGCGTGGTGCAGGCATTGAAACGCAACGGGGCTTTGATGGCCTCGCGCCTAGGTGTGCGCCTGCGGGTGACGCGCGTGGCGGTGCGCAGCCTCCGGAAGAAACGCGATTTCAAAGTGCCTCTAAGCGCCCTCACAACCGATTGGCGTGCGGTGGTGGATGATCCTAAGGTGGATCTGGTGGTGGAACTGATCGGCGGCACCACCACCGCCAAGGACGTGGTCCTGACCGCCCTGCGCGCAGGCAAGCCGGTGGTGACAGCCAACAAGGCGTTGCTGGCGTTTCATGGGGAGAAACTGTTTACCGCCGCCGAGAAGTCCGGCGCGAATTTATATTACGAAGCCAGTGTGGCCGGCGGCGTGCCGATCATCAAAGTGATCCGCGAAGCGCTTGTGGGCAACCGGGTGACCCACCTCTACGGAATTCTCAATGGTACCTGTAATTTCATCCTCACCAAGATGAATGAGGGGATGGAGTTTGATGCGGCGGTGAAGCTGGCTCAGCAGCAGGGGTATGCCGAGGCGGATCCCACGCTGGATGTGGGGGGGCATGATGCGGCGCACAAGGTCGGCATTCTCGCCTCGCTGGCACATGGATTTTGGGTGAAGCCAAAGCAGGTATACACCGAGGGCATCGACCACGTGGCTCCGTTGGATTTGGAATTCGCCGATTCACTGGGATACGCCATCAAACTTTTGGGGATTGTGAAGACCTCAAAATCGGGTCCGGTGCAGGTGAGCATGTATCCGGCGTTGATTCCCGATGATCATGTGCTGGCCAATGTAAGCGATGTGTACAACGGCATTCTCGTGCGCGGCGATGTGGTGGGTGATACGTTACATTACGGCCAAGGGGCTGGCCGGGACGCGACTGCCAGCGCGGTGTTAAGCGATATTGGCGATGCCGTGCTGGATTTAAAGCACGGCTCCACTGATCGCCTGAAAGCGTTTATCCCGCATGAATCCAATGGCGCAGTTCGGCCGATTGAGGAAACTACCTCCTGCTATTACTTGCGGCTGTCCGTCTTGGATCGTCCGGGGGTTTTGGCGAAAGTGTCGGCGGTCTTGGCGAAAAATAAAATCGGGATTTCCTCGGTTATCCAGCCGGAAGGTCACGAGGGCAGCAGTGTGCCGCTGATCTTGATGCTGCACTACGCCAAAAACGCCGCGATGCAAAAGGCCTTGAAAGAAATCAGTAAACTAAGCGCCGTGAAGGCGAAGCCGGTGATGATCCGTGTGGAGAATTTCGCATGAGCATGGGCATTCAAAATACCGCTGGTTGGCGTGGGGTCATTGATACTTACCGCCATCAACTACCCGTAACCGATACAACGCCTGTTGTAACTCTGTTGGAAGGAAACACGCCACTGATCCGTGTGCCTAATTTTGTTCGGGAAATAAACGGCGAGTTTGATCTTTATCTTAAGTACGAAGGTCTGAATCCGACCTGTTCCTTTAAGGATCGGGGCATGACGATGGCTGTATCTAAGGCCGCCGAGCGCGGAGCTCAAGTGGTGGTTTGTGCAAGCACAGGCAATACCTCAGCAGCAGCAGCTGCTTATGCGGCGCGCGCAGGCATGAAGTGTGTGGTGCTGATTCCAGAGGGAAATATCGCCTTGGGTAAGTTGGCCCAAGCATTGATGTACGGGGCACAGACACTTCAAATTCAAGGTAACTTTGACCAGGCGCTGGAGATCGTCCGTGAACTTGGTCAGACCGGTGCGGTAGAGGTGGTGAACAGCATTAATCCTGTTCGTATTGAAGGCCAAAAGACGGCTGCTTTTGAGATTTGTGATGCGCTGGGTGACGCGCCTGATTTTCATTTTTTACCCGTTGGTAATGCCGGTAATATCACAGCTTACTGGAAAGGCTTTCAGCAATACCACGAGGCTGGTCTCAGTGACACTTTACCCCATATGATGGGATTTCAGGCTGCAGGGGCTGCGCCGATTGTAAATGATGCAGTGGTGGAATTTCCTGAGACTGTTGCCAGCGCGATACGCATCGGTAATCCGGCCAGTTGGAAAGGAGCAAAAGCGGCTGCCCAATTTTCCGGAGGTCTGATTGACAGCGTGACGGATGAAGAAATCTTATCGACCTACAAATTGCTGGCGTCATCGGAAGGTATTTTTGTAGAGCCGGCTTGTGCGGCGAGTTTAGCGGGAATTGTGAAGATGGTTAAAGCGGGTCGCATCGATTCAGGAAGCATTGTCACAGCGACAATGACTGGACATGGTTTGAAAGATCCGGATACCGCCGTGAGCAATGCGAATGCGGAAGCAACCTCGGTGGAACCAAACACCGACGCCGTGAAGGCGGCAATCGGACTGTAAGCATGGCGTTGATCGTCCAGAAATATGGTGGCTCGTCAGTCAAGGACACGGACCGTATCAAGAACGTTGCCAATCGCGTAGCGGAGTATCGGCGTCAGGGCGACCAGGTCGTGGTGGTGGTGTCGGCCATGGGTGGTGTGACCGATAATCTTATTCGCCTGGCCAGCGAGATCAATCAATTGCCCAGCGAACGCGAGATGGACATGTTGCTGGCCACCGGCGAGCAAACGACCATTGCGCTGCTGGCCATGGCGCTGCATTCACTGGATCTCGAGGCGGTGAGCCTGACCGGCGCGCAGGCGGGCATCATGACCGATGGCGTGCATACCAAGGCGAAGATCAAAAACATTTCGCCCCAGCAGGTCCATGCGATGCTCGATGAGGGCAACGTAGTGATTGTAGCCGGATTTCAGGGCATGACACCCGATGGGCGCATTACCACATTGGGCCGAGGCGGTTCCGATCTCACGGCCATCGCGTTGGCTTCAGCGTTGGAGGCGGATTTGTGCCAGATTTACACGGATGTCGACGGCGTGTACACCACCGACCCGCGGGTGGTGGCCAGCGCGCGCAAGCTGGAAGAGATTTCGTACGATGAAATGCTGGAGCTCGCGAGCCTCGGCGCGAAGGTGATGCAAAGCCGTTCGGTGGAGTTTGCCAAAAAGTTTAACGTCAAATTTGAAGTGCGCTCGAGCCTGAATACCAACCCCGGAACGATTGTGAAGGAAGAAACTGCAAGCATGGAGGACGTCGTAGTGCGCGGCGTATCGCTGGACAAGAATCAGGCGAAGGTCACGCTCGTGGGCGTGCCGGATCAGCCAGGCACGGCCTCGCGTATTTTCAGCGCGCTGGCAGCCGGCGCGATTAACGTGGACATGATCGTGCAAAACATCAGCCATGGCTCCGCCACGCCGGCGACCGATGTGTCGTTCACCACCGACAAGCCTGATCTGGCCAAGGCACTGAACGTGATCGGGGAACTGCAGAAGGAAATTGAATTTGGCGAAGTGATTGCCGATGAAGACATCGCCAAGGTGTCCGTGGTAGGCGTGGGTATGCGCACTCATTCCGGTATTGCGGCGCGGGTGTTTGAGACGCTCGGACAGGGCGGCATCAACATCGAGATGATTTCCACCAGCGAGATTAAAATCTCCGTCGTGGTGGAGGCCGAGAAAGGCGAGGCCGCCACGCAGCAATTGCACGACTCCTTTTTCCCGACCGGAACCTGACGCCCATGAGCGGGCCCATCAGCCAGTTCATCGAGAGACATTATCGTCACTTTAATGCCGCCACCCTGGTGGAGGCGGCGGAGGCCTACAATGCCCAGTTGGCTGGGGGCGGAAAAATGTTTGTGACGCTCGCAGGCGCGATGAGCACGGCCGAGCTGGGGCTGTCACTGGCCGAGATGATTCGGCAGGATAAAATCCACGCGATTACCTGCACGGGCGCGAATCTTGAAGAGGATGTTTTCAACCTAGTGGCGCACGATCACTACGAGCGCGTGCCGCATTATCGCGACCTCACGCCGGCCGACGAACAGGCGTTGCTTGACCGTCATCTCAATCGGGTTACCGACACCTGCATTCCCGAAGAGGAAGCTATGCGTCGCATTGAACACGCCGTGCTGGCACTCTGGCAGGAGGCGCAGACGCAGGGTGAGCGGCATTTCCCGCACGAGTATTTGTACCGCCTGCTTAACGAGGAGCGTGTGAAGGCGCATTATCAGATTGATCCAAAGGATTCCTGGTTGGTCGCTGCGGCGGAGAAGAATCTGCCGCTATTTGTGCCCGGCTGGGAAGACTCCACGCTGGGCAACATGTTCGTAGGGCATTGTTTGGTTGGCGACCTGAATTTTAATGTCGTTCGATCCGGCACGGAGTACATGGGGGCACTGGCCGATTGGTATTTGCAAACCACCATGGGCCAGTCCGTGCGCGAGTGCGCCGAATCGCTGGTCGATACCGAAACCCTGCCCGCCAAGGGCGGCCCTTGCGCGGCGCAGGGAAGCACCGTGGGGTTCTTTCAAATCGGCGGCGGTATCGCGGGCGATTTTCCGGTTTGCGTGGTGCCGATGCTCCATCAAGATCTCAGCTTGGAATGCCCTTGCTGGGCGTACTTCTGCCAGATTAGCGATTCCACCACCAGTTACGGCAGCTATTCCGGCGCGGTGCCCAATGAGAAAATCACTTGGGGGAAGCTGGAGATTGACACTCCAAAGTTTGTCATTGAAAGCGACGCTACCATCGTTGCTCCACTCATGTTCGCCCACGTGCTGGGCTGGTAAACCACACCCAAACCAGTACGGCCAGAGCGACGATGCTCGGCCAGCGCACATAATCAGGCGCAAAGACGATCGCGCCATTGATCACCATCAAAAGTAGAAAACCGTGCAGTCCCCAGTTGAGGTCGCGGCGGCGGCGTAGATAACTTTCTTCATCACTCCAAAGCCAGGCGGCATCGATGATCCACGCGGCCAGAAATGCGTGGTTAAACCAAATACCATAGGGCGCAGAATGGCCGGTGAAAGCCCGGTCGCGACCCGTGGGATTGGAGTAGGAGAAGGGAGCCGAGGAAATAACAGGCCATCGCCAATCAAGCCGTGCCGCGCACTACTTGGTCAGCAAAATCGGCTGAGGTCATATCACAACTCCGTGGAGGTATCGGCGCCGGCATCGCCGCGGCGTTCGAGCTTGATCACACGTTTCTTGATGACCTCCAGCTGCTTGGTTAGTTCGTAGCTGGCTTCAAACAGGGCTTCCTGCGTTTCCTGATCGTCGAGATAGGTGATGGTTGGATTGAGGTCCATCATCTCCAGTGCAATGGCCTTGCAGTGGGTTTTGATCTTCTCGCTGGCTTCGGCGCGGTCCATGGGATGATTCTAATATGTGGCTCGGCCGCCGGAAAGATCGAACACGCCGCCGGTGGTAAAAGAGCAATCCTCACTGGCCAACCACGCGACCAGCGCGCCGGCTTCTTCCACTTCGCCAAAGCGGCCCATGGGAATTTTACTGAGCATATAATCAATATGCTGCTGGGTGATCTGCTTGAGGATATCGGTCTGGATTACCGCGGGCGTGAAGCAGTTTACGCAAATTCCATCCGGCGCCAGCTCTTTGCCGAGGCTCTTGGTGAGGCCGATCACGCCGGCCTTGGCGGCGCTGTAGGCGCTGGCGTTCGGGTTGCCCTCCTTGCCGGCGATCGAGGCGGTATTAATAATGCGGCCGTACCCGCGCTCGCGCATGTGCGGCACCACGGTGCGGCAGCAGATGAACACCGCGTTTAGGTCCACATCAATCACCCGTCGAAATTCCTCCACCGGATATTCCCACGTCTTATAATTACCACCCGCAATTCCGGCGTTGTTGCAGAGAATATCAATGTGCCCGAGGGCACTGATGGTGCCTTCGGTCGCGGCGGCCACGGCGTCGGCATCGGTGAGCTCGACCGTCTGCGTATCCACCGTGCCGTGCTCGGACAAGCCGGCCTTGGCCTCGGCGGCGGCCTCGGGATCCACATCCCACACACTCACGCTGGCGCCGGAGTGCAATAGCCGCTGGGCAATCGCATAGCCAATCCCGCGCGCGCCACCGGTCACCACAGCATTCCGCCCCGAAAGATCAATCTGATTCATGGGCTGGAGGGTAAAGGGGGAAGGGGCAATTGTCCAAGGTCCAATACCTAAATTGCTTGGACATTGGCCATGAGGCATTGAAGATTGCCTCATGCACCACATCGTCTTCGTTACCGCACCGAGCTTGGACGTGGCCCGCCAACTGGCCGCCGGCATACTCGAACGTCGTCTGGCCGCCTGCGCCAACCTCGTGCCTGGCGTGGAATCTCATTACTGGTGGGAAGGCAAACTTTGTCAGGAAGTCGAGATCCTGATGATCCTCAAAACCACCGAGGCGCGCTTGGCCGAGTTGGAAACTCATGTGCTGGAAGCCCATCCGTATGACACCCCAGAATTTGTCGCCTGGCCCCTCGCCACTGGCAGCGCGCGCTACCTCGAATGGCTCACCGCCAACACTGCCACTGGTGAATGAGCCACCCTTGACATCCGTCTCACCCCCACTAGATTCGCCGCGTATGAGAGGGACTTTGTTCATGTTGGGAAGCCTGCTGTTGGCGCCGGTATTATGGGCGCAGCCAGCCACCGCCAACGCCATCAAAGCCGTGGTGGGTGGCCAGATCATCATCACTCAATGGGACGTCAATCGGGAAGCCCGACTGACGCGTCTTGACCCGGCCTTGGCGCAAAAGAAACTGGAGCAGGACGCGCTCTTAGTGATGAATATCAAGAGCCAAAAAAATTACGTTGAACCGGCCGGTCTGGGTGAATTGCTGCTGCGCAATGAAATCAAGAGCCGCTACGACAACAGTCGCAACCAAATGATCGCCGACTTGCGCGTTCAGGGTAAAACTGTCCAGCAACGCGAGTCGGAGCTGGTCGATGACTGGATTTTACGCCAGGCCGAACGCACCGTGCGCCAGGCCGTGCAGGTGTCGCCGGCGGCCATCAAGCAATATTATGCCGGACATCCGGACCTGAACAACAAAGGCCTCACGGTGGACCTCTATGCCATTCGCATTCCGCGCATTGAGGACGGCATGACGATTGCCAAGGCGCAGGAATTGAAGAGCGGCATTCAGTCGCTGGGTGATTTCAAGAAACTTGCCGCCGAACGCAGCGTGCCGCGTGGGGGGCATCGCGGGTTGGTGCACAAGGATGATCAACGCGAGTTCAGCGACGAAATTGCCGCGGAAGTTTTTCTGATGGAAGAAAAGGAAACGGCGCTCGCCTTTGACGATCAGGCCTACTACCTCCTACACGTGGCTCAGCAATGGGATAAATATCAGATTCCGATCGATCAAGTGCATAAGCTGATCGAGACGCGATTGGGGCAGGAGATTTTCGAACACCAAATGGAACGCAAACTCAATCGGTTGCGCCGTGAGATTCATGTCTATTATCCGCGTGGCACATTGATGATTCAAAACTAACCCGTCCGTTCATGAGCATTCACCGGCATCTCGCCCTCATTCTGGTTTTGCCGTTGAGCCTTGTTGCGGAGGCGGATCTGGAGGCCGTTCGCAAAAAAGCCGAACAAGGCGATCCCGAGGCCGTCTACGAATGGGCCGAAGCCCTGTACTGGGGCCGCAGCGGGAAACATGACCTTGCGCAGGCGGGCGACTTCGCCTTGGTGGGTGCCCTGAAAAAGAATCCACTCGCCCAGTATCGCTACGCCATCCAGCAACTGCTCGGTCAAGGCGTGGAGCAGGACGTCAAGGCGGGGTTCGAGCAGCTGCACGCCTCCGTTCCCGGCCTGCAAAAGCTCGCGGAGCAAAACAATGCGGATGCCCATTTCAAGCTAGGCAAGCTCTATCAACTCGGCTTGATCAATTCTAATAACTTCAACCCGGATGATCAGCGGGCGCTGGAAAGTTTCCGCGCCGCCGCTGCTCAAGGCCATGCCAAGGCCGCTTTTTTAGCCGGCCAAATGTTCCGGCTGGGGTTGGGTACGGAAAAGGATGTGGTGCAGGCCCGTGAACTCTTGAAGACCTCCGCGGCGGCCGGTTCCGTCGCCGCGGCGTTTCAATTGTTTGATTTGCATTATTCGGCTGGCGGCGAAGTGGTCTCTGAAACAAACGCCTTGGTTTACTTGAAACAAGCGGCCGAAGCCGGTTTGCGCGAAGCGGAATATCTCTACGGCAACACCGTTGGCGAGGGCCGACTGGGGTTGAAGCCGGATCAAAAAGCTGCGCTGCCGTGGGTGCGCAAGGCCGCCTATCAAGGCCAAGCCCGTGCGCAATTTTTACTGGGCCTGCTATATGCAGCCGGCGGCAAGGAAGCAGGGCTCAACCTGGATCTTAAGGAAGCCTTTTATTGGCTAACTTTGGCCAGTCGGGCCGAGGACGCCAAGACGGCTAAGAATGCTTCTGATCGATTGGTGTCTGTGAAGAAAGAGTTGGACCCGCTGGATCAACTCGATCAACTCACGCGTATTGGCGAGTTTAAGCCCAAGCTCAGCCTGACGACTTTCAACACCACCTTGGGTTTGGAAAATGCCAGCCTGGCGATCAGTCAATCGCTGCGGTTGGACAACCTGACCTTCGCGGCCGAAGGCGACGATCCGGATGCCATGTTTAGCCTCGGAATGTTCCACCTCGACCAACGCCAGCCACAACCGGCCCTCGAATGGCTCAAGAAAGCGGCAGGGAAAAAACACGGCGAAGCCATCGAGGCTCTGGGCGAGGAATACATCAGCGGCAGTTTCGGTGAACCGGATTTTGAGGAGGGCGCCAAATGGCTCAAACAAGCGGCCAGTCAGGGAAGTCTGCCGGCGCAAACCCGACTGGGAAGCCTCGCCTTGGCTGGAAAATTACCCGGCACCAAACCCGCTGGAGCCGTCCGGTGGTTTCGGTCTGCGGCCGAGAAAGGATATGCTGAGGCCCAAACCCGCCTAGGGGGATTGCTCTGGGAAGGAGGCGTCGTCAAACAGGATTTGAAAAACGGCATGATGTGGATGGGGAAAGCGGCCGATCAACGCTATGCCTTTGCCGAAGCTTCGTTGGCGACCATGCATGCCCAAGGGCTATTGGGCGATAAGCCGAATTACAAGGAGTCCGCTAAATGGGCCCGGCGCGGAGCCATGCAGGGCGATGCGCTTGCGCAACGAACCTTGGGATTTCTGTATCTCGAAGGCAAAGGTGTATTGGAAGCCAAACTGCCCAAGCGACTGGATCACAAGCGCCTCGCCTATAAATGGCTCACGCTATCCAAACGCGGCGGCTTGCAAGGGCTCGATCCGGCACTGAATTTGTTGAGCAAGGAACTGCAGGCCAGTGATATCAACAACGCCCTAGCTGAGGCTCGCCAGTTTGTTCCCATGGTGTTGTATGATCCCAACAGCACTGGCCAGACTGCGACACAAACCGATCTTAAAACCATTTTGAAAAATGCCGCCGCTGGTCAGGCACAGGCCCAACTGGACCTCGCCCGCTTGTACGCCGAGGGCGATGGTGTGGAGCAGAGTCCCGTTGAAGCCTACAAATGGTTCACGCTCGCCTTCAACCAAGGGCTCGAGGAAGCCCTCACCGAACGATCCAAGCTAATCAAGGCCCACGGTATGGGATTGGATGACATCATCGCCGCCAAAAAACTCGTGCGCGCTTTCAAACCCAACAAGTGATGAAGCTCGCCGGGTTAGTCATTGGAATCCTCTTGGCTGCCGGTCCGTCATGGGCGGCGGATCTCAAGGCCACGCTCAAGAAGGCTGAGGCTGGGGAAGCCGCCAGCCAATACCAGCTCGCCGAACGCTACGCAGAGGCCGATGGCGTGGATCAGGATTATCAGGCAGCTCTCAAGTGGGCCCGCCAAGCCGCCGATCAAGGCAATGCGAAGGCTCAATATCGAATGGCATCTATTTTATTTCTTGGCGTCACCGGGGAGGCACGCCAACCCGAGGCCTTACAGCTCTTCCGTAAATCGGCTGAAGGTCTAGAGAAACTCGCGAAAGAAGGTGATGTCGATGCGAGAGCCAAGCTGGGCATTCTCTGTGCCCGGGGAATTGGCGTGGAGAAGGATGCTGAACGTGCCGCTAAATTGTTTACTCAGGCCGCTGAGGCTGGGGTGGTTAAGGCGCAGGTCGATTTGGCCGGCGCCTATTTGCTTGGGAATGGTGTGAGACGCAACGCCACCACAGCTGGCGAATGGTTTGCTAAAGCCGCAGAGGCAGGGCATGGCCAAGCGCAGGTGCAGCTCGGCATGTTGTGCATCCAAGGCACCGGCCGCGAGCAGGATATTGCGCAGGGCATGGAATGGCTGGGCAAGGCGACGGTACATCGCAATCCGGAGTTTTCCATACAAGCAAAGAGTTTGTTGAATCGTTTGAAGGAATCCCCGCCCAAACCGGGCCCAGACATGAAAGCCCTGCGCATGCGCGCTAAGAAAGGTGAGCTCAAGGCTCAGCTTGAGCTGGCGCAACGTCACGAAATCGGGGCTGGTGTGTCAGTGAATATGGCCTCTGTTCGTCAATGGTTGAAAGCCGCCACCGTGCAAGGCTCGGCAGCAGCTGCGCATAGACTGGGCGGCATACTGATGCTGGGCCGGGTTGGGGAAAAAGAGCCGGCGGTGGCCGCGGGCTATTGGAAGCTGGCGGCAGAGCTTGGCTATGGCGGGGCACAGGTGGATTATGCGGTGGCCTGCGCCAAGGGCGATGGGCTGGAGAAGAATATGCCCGAAGCCTATTACTGGGCCTTGATTGCCCGGCGCAGCAATACCTCCGAGGAGCAGGAGCGCAATCTGCGAGCTTTGCAGGGGGTGATTACCAGCGGGCTGGAGCCTGAGGAAATTCTTAGTGGGCTCACGCGGTCCCGGGCATGGAAGGCACCGACTGATGAGAAAGCAAAATTGCGCTGGGTGAAGGCGCATTTTGGCGATGCGTCCGCGCAGTTGGAGCTTGGAAAATCCCTAAGCGGGACCCGGCCAGGGGAAGCCTTGAAGTGGCTGGAGCTGGCTGCTGCAGCCAAGGCAAAGGGCGCTTCGGTTGCTGCTAAGGAATTGGCGGGGACACTTTCCAAGCAGCAAACGAATCAGGTGCAGGCCGCAGTGAAGGCGTTCAAGCCTTTGAAATAATTAGCGCCGCCGGGCCAAGCTGCGTGTTCGCCAGAATTGCGAGGCCGGCTCCAGTTTTGAAGGGTCAGTATCGTACCGGTAAGAGAGCTTCTTTAGTTTCGGTAAATTCCTTAAGAAATCAATTTCACCATGATCGCGCGGCAGGGTGAGCACTTCCAAGTCCGTGCATTTGGCCAACGGCGTGAGATCGCGCAACTCCGTGCAGCCATCCAGCCGCAATTCCTTCAGGGGTAAACCGGCGAGAGCAGACAGATCGCGCACGGGCGTGCTGTCCAAATGCAGGGTTTGCAGCGGCATCTTTTGCAGGGGCGCCAAGTCATGTGCGCGCGTACCACTCAAATGCAAATGTACCAGCGGCGCGCCTGTTAGCGGCGCAAGATTTTCTATCGGCGAATACGCGACGGTGAGCGATTGCAGTGGTCGGCCCTGTAGCGGGTTGAGATCGGTGACTTCAGTGTATGCCAGAGACAATTGCCGGAGCGGCATCATGCGCAGGGCCTTCAAATCCTTTACCTGGGTTTGCCAAAGGTTCATGGAGTACACCGGCAACCGAGTGAACGGGGTGAGATCCTTTACCTTCGAACTGCCGAGGTTGATCTTGAGGTAGCCATGTTCATCGCGGCTGGCGCGGCCGGGGAGACCGAGCTGCCGCAGGGCGGCTTGGGCACTGTTCCAGGAATTGGTTTTCTCGGTGGCAATTCGGCTGAGCGTGTAGCGCGCATCCAGGGACATGCCGCGGCGGTGTTGCCAGTGATACACCGAGCCTAAGGCATGCAACGGCAAGGAACCGGTGCCGTAGATTTGGGCCAATTGACCGCAGAACGGGGCAGCTTGGGTGGTGAACTTATTGGAGTCATTCAATTTCTCCGCCTGCCGAATGGCCTCGGAGGCTGCGGCCGGTCGATGGAGCGCCAGTTGCACGCGGGCGAGGCGTTGCCAGTGCTTGGGCTGTTGGGGGTCCAATTCCGTGGCCAATTGTGCCGGGCCAAGGGCATCGGGGAACAGGCCGCGTGCCATCAATTTACCGGCCAACGCGTGGCTGCCGGGTGCGGCCGATTTATATTGGGCCAAAGTGTGTTCCTGTGTTTTACGGGCATGATGGGTGTGGATGGCGAATCCAAGCACCAACAGGATGATCACGCTCCAGGCTGCTGCCAGCGTGGCGTGGCGTCGTAGCGAAAGGCGCATCTGGCGGAAAAACCCGGCGTGTTCAGCTACCGGCGCGTAGCCCGCGGTGTAGGCGGCGACATCGCGTTGGAGGGAATGGACATCAGGATATCGCTTGGCCGGCTCCAAGGCCAAGGCCTGCATGGCGACAGCAGAGAGAGCTTCGGGCACCTGATGATCAGGACAATGCAACAGCACGGTGGTGTCGCGAGGGTCCAGGGCGCGTTGGGACGGCGGCGTGATGCGGCCGGTCTTGATGCGTTCCATGACCTCGGCATCCGCGCTGCTGCCGGTGATGGGCGGGCGCAAGGCGAGGATGTTATATAAGATGGATCCAAGTGAATAAATGTCCGTGCGTTCGTTGATGGCGTCCAGCCGGCCTTCGGCTTGCTCGGGCGCCATAAAGCTGGGGGTGCCCATGACCGTGCCGTAGCGTGTGCCATCGGTGGTGCCGGTGAGGTGATCGGTATCCGGCGCGATTTCGGGTTGATTCAGGATTTTGGCAATGCCCCAATCCATGACCAGCACTTCACCGAATTCTCCGATCATGATGTTGGCCGGCTTGAGGTCGCGATGAATGATGCCTTTGGAATGGGCATAGGCCACCGCATCACAGGTTTTGCCAAAGATATCGAGCAGGCGCGCGAGCGGATAACGGTCGACAGTAGCCGATTGACCTTGGCGTAAACTGTGCAGCACTTCCTTGAGGGTAGTGCCGCGCACAAATTTCATGGCGTAATAATTCCGACCTTGGGCATCCACGCCGAGATCGTGAATGGGCACGATGTGCGGATGATCCAGTCGGCCTAGGACGAGAGCTTCCTGGGTGAAGCGGCTGGAGAGATCGGGGTTGGCGGCAATCTCAGGCGTCATCACCTTGAGGGCCACGTGCCGTTGGAGTTGGTGATCTAGGGCCAGGTACACTTCGCCCATGCCGCCCTTGGCGAGTTGCCGGGCAATCTCATAGCGTTGAGTGGGCTGTTCGGTGGAGGGCTCGGTTGTATCGTTGTTTTCCAGAGGAGTGAGTTCGAGCGTGGTGCGGCCCAGAGTAATGGTTTGGCCGGGTTGCACGCGGACTTTTCCGGCGATTTGGCGGTTGTCGATAAGTGTGCCGTAACGGCCACCGATATCCTCAATGGCGCAGCCTTCCGGGGTCACGGTGAGCTGGGCGTGTTTGCGGGAAACGTCGGGGCTGGCAAGGTGGATGGAGCACGCAGGATCACGGCCGATGGGGAAATCGCCCGGAATCAGGTCAAAAGTAGCCAAAGTTTGGCCGCCGCTGCATGCGGTCAACTGAACGACTGGCGTCGCCATGGGAGCCTCCTTGCCGCGTCGTGCCCACCACGCGGGAAAATCAACCTAGCGGGAAAACAGTGGAATGTCGAGCGGGAAGGGGATGGGTTTGGCATTGATTTGAAATTGAATCTGAGTATGCTCCGCATCCCCATTTAGCACCCCATGCGGCAAATCCCAACCATTGCCCTAAACGCTTTCATGGAACTCGTGCGTCAGCCGGTGTTCCTGTTGTTGTTTACGCTGGCTCCGTTAATCATGATCGTGATGGCGGCCGTGCCTTACTTTGGGTTCGGAGGGACGACAACCGGTGCGGTGAACTTTGATGTCAAGATGGTCAAAGATGGGGCATTGACCGTCACTTTTCTCTCTGGATTGCTCGCGGCCGTATTATGTGCTTCGTCCTCGCTGGCCAATGAGATCAGTTCAGGAACGGCGTTGGCGGTATTGTCAAAGCCGGTTTCGAGGTTGCATTTTATCTTGGGAAAATATTTTGGAATCGTGGGAGCCATTACTTTGGGGGCCTACTTCAATTTAATTGGCACTTTATTGGCGAGCCGACAGGCATACGACGCTTACGGAAATCCTGATTTGATTGGGATTATTACTTTTTTTATATTCATTGGCTTGGCGTATCTGCTGGCTGCGGCTGCCAATTATTTCATGCAAAAACCGTTTGTGCCTACGGCGGTCACTTTCATGGCTATCGGAATGACGATAGGGTTTTTGGTGATTTGCATGCAGGAAAAAACGACTGCTTGGTATTATGTGGATAGCGGCGCGGGGATCGAGGCTTCTTTCTGGGATATTTGGAAATTTACCGAGAACACTGGATTGAAGGATGGGGAAATATGGGCCAAGAGGGATCAGGATAGATTGTTTTTTGCTGAGGTGGATCTAGGGTTGTTACAGCTGTCGGCCTTATTACTGTTAGGGCTATGGATTTTGTCGGCTATTGCCCTTTGTTGTTCAACACGGTTGTCCTGGATGCCTTCGCTCATGATTTGCTCTGGTGTATTTATTCTGGGGTTAATGTCCGATTATATGGTCGGCAAGGCGGCTACCGGTGGGGGTGTTTTACGGTCAGGAGAATATTTATTGTGGGAGCCATCCTCGAAAGAGCCTGCGGTGGAAGACGCTTTTTACATGGAGCCAAGAGGGATTCGGCGGATTTCAGAGCTCAATTATTCAGTGAGGTTAAATCTCACGCAGGTGGAAAAAGCCACCGGTAATTTCGTTTCGCCCTATCAAGGCGAAACATTGGATAATGGAGTTTTAACTGTGGACCATGGGATAACGAATACAGTTCGGTTAACCTATGAGAATTTGAGGGAAAAGGTCGAAATTGACCTGAAAACAAACTGGAATAATCCAATTTATGAGACAATGCTTCTGGTGGGGCGGCAGTTGATGCCTGGCGAATTTCCGGTTGAACCATGGGAGGGTAGCTTTTCGAAGACGTCCACCCAATACCGAGAGAAACGATTCCTGCTGTTGGATCGGATGATGGTGGCTTTGGAAGAAAAACAAACGGATTTGGAGCGGGATCCGGCGACTAAAGGCCGGTGGGAGAATTTTCAGTATTTGGCCAGCCAAGCCAAATTGAAGACCACCCCTGGGAACTTGGCTTTCTGGGTGTTTCCGGGCGACGGGAAACTGATGAAATGGGATGAACGACAGGAAAAACATGTGCCATTGCACGAAGGGCATAGCTGGGCAAAAATCCTTTACGTGTTGATTCCTAACTGGCAGCTTTTCTGGTTGTCCGACTCTGTAACTCCGGAAGCAGAAGAACTGGCTGAACTCAGGGCATCCATGAGTTACAGGGAAGGCCATGTCCCATGGAAATACGTGGGGAGTGCCTCTTTGTATGCCGGTTTTTACATACTGGTAATGCTGGCCGGAGCTATTTGGTTGTTTGAGAATCGAGAGCTAAGTTGATATGGAAAAAGTCCACAAAACAGGAGGTCTTTGGAACCTTCTAATCAGTTTGTTTTTCATGTTGGGAGCCGTCGTACTGGCGGTAGTTACTCAGTCGACGGCGGCTCTGGCGTTGGTCTTTTTCGCCGGGTTGGCGGTGTTGGTGGCACTCACCAGTTACGTGCATATGCACCTGGTCTCCCGGGAGCAATTTGAGCAACTCGAATTGGAGGAAATTAAATCCTCCAGTGCTAGTGACGCACTTTTTGAGACAGGGGATGTACTGCCAGCCCGCCGTTCTCGGGAGCAATACGAAAAATGGGTAGTGCCGAGCGTGGCCGTTTTGGCCTTGGGTGTGCAGGCTTGGGCTCTCTATCAAGTTGGCTATGTTTCATTGCCTAATGTTTTTGAGCAACTAAGGGAGAATTCTGACACCGAATTGGTTCTGGCGAAGTATGTGGGACTATTCATCACTGCCATGTTGGGGTTGGTTTTATTCATGAGAGGGCAATTCGCCTCTCATTTGTCCCGGAGTGAAAAGCAACGTTTGCTTCAACCAGCTTCCGATTTTCTGTTGTTTGGGGCGTATCTGAATTTCCTGCTGGCGGCGGTGGTGGCGGTTAGTTTCAAGGATAGCCGAGCCGATGCATACGTGGGGGTGGGCTTGACAGTGCTGATGGGGTTGCTGGCGATTGAAAATCTGATCAGCATGATATTCGAAATCTATCGGCCCCGTATGGCGGGACGGAAGGGGCGACTCTTGTATCAAAGTCGATTGGTGGAGCTCATTGCCAAGCCCGAGAATTTATTTACGACTGCCGGGAAAATTCTGGATTACCAATTTGGCTTTCGCGTTTCCGAAACGTGGGGGTACCAGTTTCTCCGGGAGCGGCTCGGGACGCTGATCGGTATTCAGGTGATCCTTCTTTGGTTATCGACTTCAGTGATAACCATTCAGCCGAATGAGCGAGGGTTGCTAACCAACATGAGTTCGGGCGATGTTAGCACTCAATGGTTGGAACCGGGTTTTCATGGCAAATTGCCCTGGCCATTTGCCCGCGTGGATCGTTTTAGCCCCAATCAAATTCACAGCTTTATGGTTGGGCTCGAACCGGATGAAGAAATGCCACCGGATGCTCCGGAATTGTGGCTTTTTCCGCAGGGTAAAGATTATGAATCATTGAAAAAAACTGGCGAGTTGTTTTTCGTTTCAGATAGTGGAGCAGAACAGGTGGATGCCAATTTATTGGTGGCCAGTATTCCAGTTCATTACCGTATCAAGGATTTGGAGAAAGGGTGGATGCAGTTCTCGAATCCGGCCGAGGTTTTGCATGGCATTGCCTATAGGGAGGTGGTTCGTTTTTTTCTCCGGCACAATCTGCCGGATTTGTTGAGGGAAGCCCGGGTGGGCGCTGCGGCCGAGGTTCAAAAATCAATTCAGGAAGCAGTCGATCAGAAAGGCCTTGGGGTTGAAATTGTTTTTGTTGGATTGTCGGGTTTGCGCCCGCCAGCGGAATCTCCGCGATCAGTCAAAGCTGATGGAGGAGGATCTGAAGAAGCTGATATGGGAGGGGATTTAAGCAATATGCCGGTGGCAGCTGCCGTGGAGAAAGAGGTTTCGACCCGGTTGAATGCTCAAATGAAGGAGTACGAGGCTGAAGCCATCAAGGAAAGATTAGCCGCGGAGTCTGGCACTCTAGTGGGAGTCATTTCAGGCTCGGCGGAATGGAAATCGGAATTGGCCCGCCAATCGGCTGAAGCGAGGAAGCATCGTTTGGAAAGTCAAGTGGGGCCATACAAGGAGGCTCCTGAGATGTACCGGCTTTGGATGTATCTGGATACTTTCCGCAAGGCCACGGAAAGTGCTCGTAAATTTGTGGTGGCCGTGGATGGCCATGAGTTGGAGATCGATTTGGACCTGCAGGAATCAGTCCGACGCGACCTCTTTAATGTGAAAGTTCCCAAGGCGGGTAACAAGTAGAGAAAGAAAATGAAAAAGACAGTCAACATCGTTGTGTTTGCTTTGCTCCTGTTGATATTTGGTTCGTTTATGGTCACCTTTCAAGTCCGTCAGGACGAAGTGGCATTTGTTGAAACGAACGGTCAAACGGGTGAACCCATCAACAAGCCCGGTCTTAAATTCAAACTGCCATGGCCGTTTGGGAAGGTGTATCGTTTCGACAAGCGAATTCACGTGGTTACCACGCCCTATGGGCAAGGTGCTACCAAGGATGGAGGGAGCTTGGTGACCCAAGTGTACTTTGGGTGGAAGATTAAGGATGGCCAAGCCCGGAAGTTTATGGATTCGTTGGAGGGTGATTCCTCCGAAAAATTAATGGAACATGCCCAAGAAAAATTGATGGGAATTGTGGGAGGGGCCAAGGAAGAAGTGATCGGAGCCAAGGCCGACAGCATCGGCAAATTCATCTTCAAGTCTGGGAACGAATCTGAAGCTGTCTCAGGGCTGGACTTCGAACTGCTTGAAAATGAGATGCTCGCCAAAGCAAAGCCGACTGCCCTAGAAAATTACGGCGTAGAAATCCAGTTTATTGGCATTCGTCGTGTGGGAGTGGCCAAGGAAAACTTGGATGTCGTATTGGATTCCATGGTGAAGCAATGGTCTACAGAGGCGGGAACAATTGAAGCTGAAGCTCAAGCCAAGGCCGATGCCATCCGTCAAACCGCCCAAGAGGAGAAGGAACGAAAGATCCAAGAGGCACGCAATAATGCGGATAAGCAAATTGCTGAAGCTCAAGACAAGGCCACTAAGGATTTTAAAGTACTGCAAACAGACCCTGAATTGGCGGCGTTCTTGATGCAGTTGGAAGCCTTGGAGAATTCGGTTCAAAAGAATACAACCCTCCTGTTGGATGATTCTATGGGGCCGTTCCCGATTCTGCGAGGTTTGAAGCCTTATTTGAAAGAGGAAGAATAAAGGGTTGTCGACAATTTCTCTGATCACCAATGAAGGCCGATAAAGAAATTCACGCTGAGGATGCGAGTGCGGAGCTTGGAAATGAAGCGGGTGCAAAGGCAATGGATGCGGCTTTGCGCAGCAGTTTTGTTATCCTTAAAGGAGTGATTGGTGTGCTGGTGGTGTACCTCCTGTTCTCAAATGCTTTTGTGGTTGAGGAAAATTCCGAAGGCGCAATTGTGCTGCGTTTTGGGGAGGTGACCACGACTGAAATGGACACGGTTTGGAATCCTGGGTTTCGGTATGCTTTGCCATATCCCATTGAGGAAAAAGTCGAGATTAAACGAGCGCAGCCCGTGAAAACTCGCAAAGCATGGTATGCGCCTGGGGGGCGAATGGAGGTTGGTCCTGATGAGGAAGCTCCCAAGCCGGATGCGATTCAGGATGGCTATGTGTTAACTGCGGATGAAAAAGTAGTTCATGTGAAAGCTGAGATGCAGTACCGAATTCAAGATCCCATACGCTATGCGTTTGAGTTTCACAATGCGCCTGATGTTTTGAAGATGATTTTGGACAACGCCATCACCAGTGCTGCGGCACAGAAAACCTTGGCGGAAATCAGGCAGCCGGCAATTAACAATGAAAAGACATTCCCTGAATTAGTTGAAGTAAGGGCGCGGGAATTGGTCGAGCAATATGGCCTCGGAGTCGATGTGACGGGAGTGACGTTGGCTCCTCTGGGAGATATTGAGCTGCCACATTTTGTGCAAAAATCCGATGCCTCGTTGTCTTCAGCGAAGGCGAAGGCTCAAGCGACAATTCAGGATGCAGAAAATGAGGCGAAAGCCATACGGGCATCCATTGCATCTGAATCAGGCGAGTTATCATCGATCCGCAGCAAGGCCGAAGGCGATGCGTCGAGATTGCAACAATCGGTCACTGATCTTGCAGAACGGTTGCAAACGATCAGAACCAATTATCCTGAGCGCCAGGAACGCGTCCAATACATGGAAGAATTGTATTTGCGAACCATTATGAAGATTGCGCAGAACAAGGATGTGAAGATTTATCTGGTTTCAAAAGGTGATGGAGGAAGCAAACGCAAGTTGCGTTTGCTGATCAATCAGCCACCTCCTGAGCCGGAAGAAGAGAAGAAATAAACTGGGAAACAAATGGTAGCGGAAGAACAACAAGATTCGGTGGCCCCAGAGAACAATGAGGCGGCAACGACGGTGAAATTCCTTTTTGCCGGAATTGTTTTCGTTATTAATGGGTTTTTTGCAGAGTGGATTTTGGGGGATGAATCGAATGTAGGCGATTTCAGTGCCATGGTGGGGGCACTTATTTTAGGGTTTCGGGTGTTTCGAACTACGGTCCGAGATCTAAAGGAAGGGTTGCTGACCACCAACGAACTCGTGGCGATTGCAGTATTGGCCACGTTTTCTTCCGGCGAATATCATGCGGCAGGTCTCGTGGCGTTTTTCATGCTGTTGGCTGAATTGATTGAGTCCCGCACGGCTTCAGGCGCGAAGGAGGCTATTCAGCGTTTGATGAAAATGACGCCCAGCAAGGCCCATCGGCTTACTGCGAAAGGAGAAGAAGAAATTTCAGCCAATGAATTGAGCGTGGGCGATCGAATCCGGATTCGGCCGGGAGATAACGTGCCGGCCGATGGTGAGATTATTTCAGGAACAGGTTCGTTAAATCAGGCAAATATCACAGGCGAATCATTGCCCGTGGAGAAAGGCCCTGGGGATCCAGTCTTTCAAGGTACAACCAACAACGATGGTTTGTTGGAAGTGAAAATCACGAAGGTGGGTGTGGAAACTGAATTCGGCCGGGTCCGAGAGCTGATCATTCAGGCAGCCCAATCGAAGACTCGTTTTGAAAAAATTGTCGATCAATACATGGGTTTTTATACGCCTTTGGTTTTGGTGATAGGGGCGTTGGTTTGGGCGTTTACGCAGGATTTGCAGCGGGTGATTTCGGTATTTATTGTCTCGAGTCCCGTGGCGTTCATTTTGGCAACGCCTACTGCCATGGTGGCGGCAGTGGCCACTGCGTCGCGTCTGGGGATCTTGATTAAGCAAGTGAGTGATATTGAGCTGGCAGCCCGGATCAATGCATTCATTTTCGATAAAACAGGGACGATAACAACGGGCACCCTGAAAGTGAGTCGATTGTCTCCGGTAGACGGGGTGAAGCCAGCTGAATTACTGATGACTGCAGCTACGGCAGAGCAGTTCAGTAATCACCCCACAGCAAAAGCGATTATGGCATTGGCCAAGGAGGCTGAACTAACTTTGAATGAACCAGAGCAATTCAATGAAACGGCCGGCAAAGGTGTTAATGCCAAAATCGATGGAGACGAGGTCTTGGTCGGTCGTGAAGTGTGGTTGAAAGAAAACGAAATCGGCGGCATTGATGATCAGGCGGTGGATTTGGATGAGACTCAAGGGTATAGTTTGGTTTACATCGCAAAGAATGGGAAGTTCATGGGGTGGATAGGGATGACCGATGAAATTCGTCCGGAAGCCAGTGGTGCACTGGAAGAGCTCAGGTTGGAGGGCGTTCGTCGCTTGGCAATTGTCTCCGGTGACCGCGCGCCGGTAGCCGAGCGAGTGGCGGCCGAAGTGGGCTGTGAAGAAGTCAAGGCGGACTGTTTCCCTAAGCACAAGGTGGAGTATGTGGAGGCCATTCGACAGAAGGGGTACAAGGTAGCGTTTGTGGGTGATGGCGTGAATGACGCCCCCGCGTTGAAAGCTGGCGACATTGGTATCGCAATGGGTGCGGCTGGAAGTGATGTCGCGGTTAATTCGGCAACGATTGCATTGATGAATAATGACCTAAAGCGTCTGCCGTTTCTGGTGCACTTATCTCGGATGACCCGCACTGTGATTAATCAGAATTTTGTCTTCGGCATATTGTTTGTGATTGTGGGACTTGTATTGGCCTCCATGAAATTTATCACGCCGGTTGTGGCAGCGGTTCTCAACGTGGTGGGATCGTTGTTTGTTGTATTTAACAGTGCACGCCTTGTTAGGGAAGGGGAGGAATTTGAAATCTTCGATGAAGAGGAAGGGGCAACGGAAAGTAAGCCGGAGTCGTCGTCCGAAGCAGATGAGCCAGCCCCTAAATTTGCCTGATGATTGGAGAGAAAAGCTGCACCCCAAATTTAAAAGCCCGTCACGATGGAGATTGCAAATTTAGAGAAAAGAAACGAGCTCGAGTCCACTGATGAAGTGGTCGTGCAAGTGCAGGGATTAGAAAAAATCTTCAGGGATTTCTGGGGGCGTCCCAAGGCAAAGGCCGTAAATGGCGTGGAATTCGAAGTGCGGTCCGGCGAGGTGTTCGGATTGTTGGGACCAAATGGATCCGGGAAATCCACAACTATCAAAATGTTGTTGGGGTTGTTGCGGCCCAGCAAAGGCTTCATAAAGATTTTTGACCAGAGTCCGAATGACGTGAAGACCAAGGAACGTATTGGTTATTTGCCGGAAGAATCTTACCTGTACCGCTATTTAAACTCGAAAGAGACTTTGGATTTCTTTGGAGGCTTATTTGCGCTCGACCCCAAGGAAAAAGCAAAGCGCGAGGAACAATTATTAGAAATGGTGGGTCTGACTGCTAATCAGTTCAGAGCGGTGGGTGAGTTCTCAAAGGGAATGCAGCGCCGGATAGGCCTAGCGCAGGCGTTGATTAATGATCCGGATTTGGTGATTTTGGATGAGCCAACCAGTGGTTTGGACCCAGTGGGTTGTCGTGAGATTAAAGATCTCATTCTGAATCTGAAAGCCCGCGGTAAGACGATCATTCTTTCGAGTCATTTACTGGCTGATGTGGAGGATGTTTGTGATCGGGCGGTGATTTATTACGGCGGGAAAATCCAACAATATGGAACTCTGGATGAACTGCTGACTGAGCGTGATTCCATGCGCGTTACATTCCCATCGCTAACGGGTTCGGCCAAAGAAGAGGTGATGGATGTGCTCAAAAAGCATGTGAAAGAAGAGGATCTTCGAGTTGATAACCCTACCCAAAATTTGGAAAGTTTTTTCCTCAAGGTAGTGGAAAATGCTGTTTCCAAGGATGCAACCACATCCGGGGCAACTTCTGGCCACGAAGTGGCCGAGTTCTTAAGGAGCGAAGGGCCGATTCAGTCTCAGGCCGATCGAATGCTTGATCGTCTTGCTAGTACGGAATAGGAGGAGGCTACGGACTCATCAGGAGAGGAAAGTGAGACGCCTGCCGTAGAAGCGGATTTGGTAACGGAAAAAACAGAGGCACAACTGGATAGGCTGACAACAGCAGAACAGAATGCCCAGTCAGAGCCAAAAGCTGAACCTTCCGAGAAAGAGTCACAGAAGGCTGATTTGGATAAGGCCGAAAAAAAATTGGATGACCTGCTGGGCGGCGGTTGATTCGCGACTATCGTGCTCCTGAATCATGGATAGCCTTTTAAAACTGATTTTTTCAATTATTGGAACGGTTGGGTTAATCGCCACCGTCGGCGGCTGCGTATATGCATTGGTGAACCCAAGGATTCGGGCGGTGGTCAAAGTGGCATGGAAAGCTGCATTCCGATTCCGCGTTTTCTGGGTGATGGCGGTGTTGTTGGTGGTGAGCGTCGGAGTGATTCCATTGATCGTAAAAGGTGATGGAACGGCCGAAGGGCTGACTCAGGTGTTGGTGACCTACACACTGACAATGATCACCGCAGTATTGGCGACTGGGGTCCTGTGGTTATCTGTTGGGACGCTCGCCCGGGATATCGGGGAATCCCACATTCAAATGATTGCGGTTAAACCGATTGCTCGATGGCAAATTATTTTGGGTAAATGGGTTGGGGTTATGAGTTTGAATTTATTGCTTCTAGCTGTCGGGGGAGCGGTTGTTTATGGGCTGGTGGAATATCGAGCCAATAAATTGACTTGGGATCGGCTGGAAGAATTGGAACCTCGGTCAGATTTGGAAATCGCCCAAATGGCTCTGGAGACAGGCCGGCAGATTTTTGTCATGGAAGAAGGGGAAGATGGAAGAATTGTTGGGGTTCAGCCAACCAAAAAAGATCAGCCGTTGCTTTCAGAATTGGCTCAATCCGAGATTGGGCTAGGCAATAATCTACCCAACCTCCTCGCCCGGTATCGTCAAGATTACGATGGTCAAACGCCGTTGCTGCGGGATATTCAAGAAGTTCGTGAAGAAGTGGCTTCCAATGAGGAGGATGCACTAAGAACTCGTGTTTTGGTAGGGCGTGCCAACTTCGCGTTGGAAGATGTTCTGTATTCATTGTCTCCTGAGGTAAATCGTCCATTGGATGAAAAATATACGGATGAGATGGAGGGGCTGCTGAAGCAAATGCGAGAGGAATTCATTGTGCAACGGGTCGAGACCATTGAACAAAGTGGCGGAACGGTTGAAGAGCAAGATCTCGTGGTAAGTTTGAAAGATGAGGAGCTGCTCAAAAACAGGGCGCGTTTAATACATAGAATATATGCTCAAGTGATGAAGCCGGAAACGGGTTTTCTATTCCGGTTCAAAAAGCCCTTGGGGTATGATTTGGATGAAGAGGCGGACCTTCATTTACAATTTAAGTTTGAGGACCCCAAACTCAGCTATTCAACTGATAACCGGTATGACATCCATGTGTTGGCAGTTCCTGGAGAAGTTGAGGGGATGATCGAGCACGGCCCCGTAATGAATAATGCCTATCGCTTGAAAGCTCGGATGGAGCACAAAATCGCCGTTCCATCAAAATTTTATCGGTCTGAGGAGGATGGTGGGGCCATGTCCGTGTTTGGGGAAGAGGATTTTTTGAACATCATTATCCGAAACCCAATTCCAGATTTAACGAACAATGTGTCAATCGCATCAATGAAGATACCATTTTTGGATGAAGATACGGG